>NZ_DAMCGF010000009.1:0-172552 GCF_032104925.1 Kosakonia sp. | reverse complement strand
GGCATCAAACAAGTGAAGAGGCCATCCTGACGGATGGCCTTTTTGCGTTTCTGCGCTGCGAACTTAAGCATCTGCGATGCTGGTTGCTGGTTGCTGGTTTTCAGCAGTCCCTCTGTGCGTGGCGGAAAAAGCAGCATGCCTCCGGCGCCAGCGTACAACAGGCGTGACTGCCTGATCAAACAAAGCCTCATGCGTAAGCGCGGGGCTTTTTCAAGTTCGCACATGCCCTATTCTGAATTGCTTACCTTGCTAAGTTGAAATGTGATGCAAATCACTCCTGTGATATAACAAATGTGTAACATTTTGATCTTTGCGCTGAGTGGATATGGATATTCACAAGGTTCATATCTCCAAAATCTTTAGCAGGAGTATCAATAGAATGGCAGAAAGCAGTGTGACAACACGAGACTCGCTCACCAGTAGCGATACCCGACGCAGGGTATGGGCGATCATTGGCGCTTCATCAGGTAACCTGGTGGAGTGGTTTGATTTCTATGTCTACTCCTTTTGCTCCCTCTATTTCGCGCACATCTTTTTCCCCGCAGGCAATACGACAACTCAGTTATTACAAACCGCCGGTGTTTTTGCCGCAGGCTTCCTGATGCGACCGATCGGAGGCTGGTTATTTGGCCGTATCGCTGACAGGCGCGGACGTAAGGCATCGATGCTCATCTCGGTGTGTATGATGTGCCTGGGATCGCTGGTCATCGCCTGCCTGCCCGGTTATGACTCCATCGGTGCCTGGGCACCAGCATTATTACTGCTGGCGCGCCTGTTCCAGGGACTATCAGTGGGGGGGGAATATGGCACAAGCGCGACTTATATGAGCGAAGTTGCAGTGGAAGGGCGTAAAGGATTTTACGCATCATTTCAGTATGTCACGTTGATCGGCGGGCAATTGCTGGCTCTGTTGGTTGTGGTTGTATTGCAGCAGGTTCTGAGCGACGAAGATTTACGTGCCTGGGGATGGCGTATTCCGTTTGCGCTCGGTGCCGCACTGGCTATTGTTGCGCTGTGGTTACGCCGACAACTTGATGAAACCTCACGGCAGGAGGTACGAGCCCTGAAAGAAGCGGGCTCGCTAACAGGGCTGTGGCGTAACCGCAAGGCTTTCATTATGGTGCTTGGCTTTACGGCTGGCGGCTCACTGGCGTTCTACACCTTTACCACCTATATGCAAAAATATCTGGTAAATACCGCCGGAATGCATGCCAACGTTGCCAGCGTCATTATGACAGTTGCGTTATTTGTCTTTATGCTCATTCAACCCGTTATCGGCGCGCTGTCGGACAAGATAGGCCGCCGTTCCTCAATGTTGCTGTTCGGCGGCCTTGCCACGCTCTGTACTGTCCCGATTCTCAGCGCACTGCACAGCGTCACTTCGCCTTATGCCGCGTTCGCGCTGGTCATGCTGGCATTAGTGATTGTCAGTTTCTACACCTCAATCAGTGGGATCCTGAAAGCCGAGATGTTCCCGGCGCAGGTTCGTGCGCTAGGTGTCGGGTTATCTTATGCCGTGGCGAATGCGCTGTTTGGTGGTTCGGCAGAGTATGTTGCGCTGTCGCTCAAATCGGCTGGTTTTGAAAGCAGCTTTTTCTGGTACGTTACGGTGATGGGCGCATTGGCATTTCTGGTTTCCCTGATGCTGCATCGTAAAGGGAAAGGCATCCGGCTTTAGTGTCTATCTTGCCAGTTGCCACACGGCAAAACCGGTTGTGGCACCGGCAACATCCCATGCGAAATCTTTCCAGCTCCAGCCGCTCCCTGCCGGGCGGCTATCCCATAACTCTTTCGATGCGCCAAGGCTGACAGAAAACATCAGGCCGTATACCGCACTTCGGTCACGGCTGATGCCCTGATGTTGTGCGTATTCATTCCCGGCTGCGGAAAGCATGGCCGAACCAAGAAAATGTTGTGCTTTATCCTGCCCGCTCCAGCTATCGTTCGCCATATGGCTACAGCCTGTCAGCAGCAGTGTTGTTGCCAGCAAGGTGTATTTCATTGGAAGACCTGAAAAAAAGCCCCATCGCAGGGACGGGGCTTAAGGTTAAAGAATGCGGCTAATCAGTTTATCAATGCGGATACGGCGCAGGCGGCGTATCAGCTTACGTACTTTCACCGGGTAATCCGCAATGCTCTGCAAATCGCGGTAATGATTTACCACTGTGGTGTGCGTGCGAATAAGCTCCAGCTCTTTATCACGCTGTGCGGCCAGCTCATGTTTTGGATCGTGGATGAGCACCGCGTTTTCCAGATCCAGACGCCAGGCGCGCGGGTTCAGGTTGTTCCCGGTGAGCAGGATCCACTCATCGTCGACCCACATTCCTTTCAGGTGGTAACTGTTATCGTCATCTTTCCACAGGCGAACGACAAGTTGGTCGGTATTCACATAATATTGCAGGCGGCTTAAGAAACGACGCAGGTTTATCTCATACAGATAAGGCAACGCGCCAATAATCTTAAACGGCTCATCTTCAGGAATGAAAAAGTCATTGGCCGTCTTATCGCCAACGATGATTTCGACTTTTTTCCCCTCGCGCAGCAATTGAATAATATTGCGTACCAGTACCGCAGGCAGGTTGAAATAGGGCGTACAAATCGTCAGCTTGTGCTCTGCGCACGGCATCAGATGGAAAATCGTCTTATTCAGCAGGCTGGATTTACCCAGACCAACCAGCGGAGTCACTGCCAGCTGTTCGTTATCTGCATCGCCCTGGAAATGGTACGATGCATCGCGCAATTCCTGGCGGAACAGGCGGATATCATTTTTGATTTCCGGGCTTTTAGGACGCAGCGGATCGTCAAGGCGGTTCACGCCACGACCCTGAATCAGATTCTGCTCAACCCAGCCTTGCATGACGTCTGCCATCTGCGGATTGCGGATCAACTGATAACGGTCATAGCGGTATTTATCGTGCTGATGCAGGTAAACATCGTTAAGGCTCGCGCCGCTATACAGCACGCAGTCATCAATAATAAAGCCTTTGAAGTGGAGCACGCCAAGCGCTTCGCGGGTATTAACCGGCACGCCGTAAACGGGAACGACAACGCCAGGGTTTTCCTGCGCCAGACGGCAGTACCAGTCCGCATTGGTATTCGACGCTGCTGCGCCAATACGGCCGCGCTGAGCGCGATGCCAGTCAACGAGGACGCGAACATCCAGCTCCGGGCGCTGGCGTTTTGCTTCATACAGCGCGTTCAGAATTCCTTTCCCGCCATCATCCTGCTCAAGATACAGGGCAATGATATAGATCCGGCGCGTTGCGGTGGCTATCTTCGCAAGCAGCGTCTCCCTGAAATCAGCAGGAGCATAGAAGAACTCTATATCATCAGCTGACTGAGAAATCTTGGGTAATTGGGCAAGGTGTTGTTGATGTTTATTACGCTTAAATTTTGACAACATCACAGTGCGTTTCTTCTCTGTTTATTGAAGGGTCTTCTGTTGCATGCAGACGACATAAGCGGGCAATAATAACACCGAGCCTGCTAAAGTGGTCAACATTTCCAGTACCTTACTCGGGATTACTCTGTCTGTGTCAGATGGAGCGACAAACCGACTATGCCATCTTCCAGTTGGATATCGACATCGAATCCCAGTTTACGCGCCAGTGTCACCATGCCGCGATTGTTGGGCATAGTAATACCATTCAAGCGCTTAAGTCCGTGATCCCGGGTATAACTGATGAGCTTTTCAAGTAAACGTCGTCCGAGCCCGAGCCCTTTCAAATCGGATCGCACCAGCACGGCAAATTCAGCGTCGATATTATCCGGATCGGAAATAGCGCGGGTTACGCCCAAAATCTCTTCGCCCTGATCGGTGCTGCGCACGGCCACGAAGGCCATTTCCCGATCGTAGTCGATCTGCGTCATATTCGCTAAATCATCGTGGGTAAATTCGTTGATCTCGCTAAAGTAGCGATAATAGAGATCTTCTTTTGTCACCCTGGCAATAAATGCCTGCAACTGAGGTTCGTCCTCGGGAAGAATCGGGCGGAACAAGCACTGTTCGCCATTTCTCATCTCAACATGTTCTTCCAGATGCTGCGGATAGGGGCGAATCGCAAGACGCGTCTCACCGTTCCCGGCGCTGGGCGCAATAGACATTGTGACATCCAGCGCCGTGAATTCGCTGCCGGAAGCCAGCAAAGGATGAATGTCGAGCCGTTCGATTTCCGGGCAATCGACAATCAAATTTGAGACCTGAACTAAAAACTGGCTCAGGCCAGCGATATCCAGCGTGCGTAATGCGCTGCGCCCGCGGATCTTTTTACTTTTGATCGCCTGAATGACCAGGTAGCGCGCCAGATTCATGTTCAGTGGTGGAAGCGCCACAGCGGCTTGATCCTCTGCCCGCCACTCAACGCCGCCTTCACCTAACATGATCAGCGGGCCAAAAACTGGATCGTGTTCTACCACGACACGCAGTTCCTGTGCGCCAGCACGGTTCGCCATGCTCTGCACTTGCAAACCATGGATGCGCGCCTGCGGCCAGTTCATTTTGACGCGATCGATAATCGCATCAGCAGCCTGCT
This sequence comes from Kosakonia sp., assembly GCF_032104925.1. Lineage (NCBI taxonomy): Bacteria > Pseudomonadati > Pseudomonadota > Gammaproteobacteria > Enterobacterales > Enterobacteriaceae > Kosakonia > Kosakonia sp. The sequence goes on along the minus strand of NZ_DAMCGF010000009.1, from coordinate 168,020 downwards.
GCACCTCTTTCGCGGTACGCAGATAAAGCATTACCCCCTGGACTTCCGACTTATGTGGGATATCGGGAGAGCGTAATTTCAGCGCGACCGGGTAGCCAATCTGTTCGGCAATATGCACGGCTTCCGCACTGTCGCTGGCAATCCAGGTCGGCAGCGTTTGCAGCCCCCAGGCGCGTAAAATTGGCTGCACTTCATGGGTATCCAGCGTTGATGCACCATCGGCCAGTGCCTGTTGCAGAAGGTTGTGTGCTGCGGCGGTATCTGCTGTCAGGCTCACTGAGATCGCTGGCGTTTCACGTAGCTGTTTCTGGTTTCGCCGATATTCCACCATATGCATAAAGGCCGTGATGGTGCCTTCAGGCGTTCGGTAAGTTGGCAACCCGGCTTCGCTGAACAGACGCCGCGCTTCCTGCGAGGAAAACTCACCGCACCAGTTGGTCAATACGGTAACGTATTTCCCGCGTGGGTGTTTTTTCAGCGCGTCAATTAACGCCACCGCGCTTTCGCTGCCGGGCGCTGCGGCGCTGGGCGCGTGGATCACCATCAGCGCATCGTAATCCTGGCTGTCGAGCAGAATATTCAACGCGGCGATGTAACGCTCGCTGCTGGCGTCATCGCGCAAGTCCAGCGGGTTAGCGGGTTCCACATACTCCGGCAGCACGGCGCGCAACTGCGTTATTGTCTCTTCACTCAGCGTGGCCAGCTTACCGTTGCGTGACCACAGTTCATCCAGTGCCAGTGCGGCGGGGGCTGCGCCATTACTGATGATCATCAACCGTTCGCCGCGCAACGGGCGCATATGGCTGAGCGTTTCGACGGCGGAAAAAAGTTCATGGGTATCCTGTACCCGCAATAAACCGGCGCGCTGAATTGCCGCATCCCAGGCCGGATCGAGCCCCGCATGGGAATGCAGCAGACGCTGCGCTTCCGGGCTGCGACCGCTTTTTATGACCAGAATCGGTTTATTACGTGATGCGCTACGTGCGGCGGAAACAAAGCGACGGGCGTCACTTAGCTGTTCCAGATAGAGCAGGATAGCGCTGGTTTTACTGTCGCGCGCCAGGAAATCGAGCAGTTCATCAACATCAATATCGAGGCTATCGCCGAGTGCGATGAAATAAGAAAACCCCATTTCCCGCTGCTGCGCCCAGTCGAGGATGGTATTGGAGACGGCGGCAGACTGGGAAATAAACGCCAGTTTGCCGCGTGTAATCGGCACCGGCGAAAAACTGGCGTTAAGGCCTTGCCAGGGGGCGAGCAAGCCCAGGCTGTTTGGGCCAAGCAACCGCATCTGATAGCGGCCAGCGCAGGCCAGCAAATCGGCATGCTGCTCGGGCGGAGCGGAAAGAATAATGCAGGTTTTACACCCCTTTTGGCCGAGCGCCTCAAGCAGCGTCAAATTACGTTTAGCGTGGGTACACAACACCGCAAGATCGGGCGTGAAAGGCAGGCTGGCGACATCCGGCCACGCCAGAACACCCTGAACTGCTTTATAGGCGGGCGTTACCGGTAAGACAGGACCGGCGAAACCGCCTGCCAGTAAATTGCGCATCATTAAAAAACCCGCGCGATCCGGCTTCATGGATGCACCCACCACCGCAATCGATCGGGGACGTAATAACGCTTCCAGCCCTCGTTGGCTCATACCGGCCTCCGCAAAAGAGTGACCCGATGATATTAAACGTTTTCTACGGCGTTTGCTGTGATGGCGGATGGATGATGCGGTTTCCCCGCCAGGTAACGCTCGCGGAACAGGGTGAAGTGATCGCTGAGCGCTTGCGCTGCGGTGTTGTCGCCAGCGAGATCCAACAGGGCAATGGCCACTTCCGCTGTGCAGTATTGATCGTCTGCATGCGCTTCTCTTAAACGATAGGCAGACACGCGTGACAGATCGACGGAGATAACCGGTAATGCATCCAGATAGGGACTTTTGCGAAACATTTTACGCGCTTCGGTCCAGGTGCCATCCAGCATAATAAACAGTGGCGGTTTGCCGGCGGCGGGAGCGCTCAACACCTGACGTTCGCTGCCCGCGTAAGACGCCGGGAAGACAACCATCGGTTGGTACTCGTCACTGGTACATAAATCAATAAGCGCTTGCGGTGGTTCGGTACGCGACCATTGAAAAGCCTGCGTATCGGGCAGGATATCGGCAATCAAACGCCCGGTGTTACTGGGTTTCATTGGCTCGGTGTCGAACATGACCAGGCAAAAACGGCTATTGGCGCAAGCCGGTTTTAAGGTATCACACAGACAGTTTTTCAGCGGCAGCAAGCAGCGCTGGCAGCGGCGAATACGGTTGCCACGCGCCAGAAACGGGCGCGTCGAGCGGGCAAGGCGCTCAGCACGGAGTTGGAGAACAGCGTTATTGGTCATGAAGGTCGCGCAAGAAAAACGCCATTGTCGCAGAGCTGAAAACGGGGCACAAGATGCGCCCCGAAAGGATTACAGTGATTCGTTAAGCCAGCTGTCGAACGGCGCTTTTGGCATCGCGCCACTTAGCATGTCCACCACTTCGCCATTTTTGAACAGCATAATGGTTGGAATACTGCGAATGCGGAAACGCGCACTGAGCTCGCGCTCGGCTTCGGTGTTAACTTTTACAAAGCGTACTTTACCGCTGCGTTCTTCTGCGACATCTTCGAAAATCGGCGCGAAGTTGCGGCACGGGCCGCACCATGGCGCCCAGAAATCGACAACCACAGGCAGGTCATCTTTCAGCAGCTTATCCAGGGTTTCGCCAGTCGCATTGATTACATCTCCATCGAACAGCTCATGTCCACAGCGCCCACATTTCGCGCCGTCGTTCATTCTTTCTTCAGGAATGCGGTTCAGCGCCTGACAGCTTGCACATACGGTATTCATAACTAACCTCAGGGAAGCGATGGTACAAAGCGGCGTTTCGCCGGTATGTTTCTTCAATGTTACATATTATTGATAAGAAGGTTTTAAACGACAACGCGTTTTATTCAATGAGTACAATAGCCGATAACTTTTGAACGAATTAATGGCTAAGCGCCAGCACATCAGGTAATCTGCGCGCTTCGCGCAGCGCTGGTGGAGAAAAGCATGAACGATGAATTAAAGAATAAAAGCGGCAAGGTCAAAGTGATGTATGTCCGCAGTGATGATGATTCCGATAAACGTGGCTATAACCCGCGCACCGGGAAAGGGCCAGCGCGTAGCGGAACGTCTTCGCGCGGTGGCGATGACCGTCGCACCTCCCGCGATGATAAAGGTCGTGCTGGCCGTGACGACAGAAGTCGTTCTGCTCGCGATGACCGGGGCCGCCCTGCTCGTGATGACAGAAGCCGCCCGCAGCGAGACAATTTCAGTAACCAGAGTGATTCGCCGTGGCGTACCGTTTCCCGTGCGCCGGGCGACGAAACGCCGGAAAAACCGGATCACGGTGGTATTAGCGGTAAAAGTTTTATCGATCCGGAAGTGCTGCGCCGTCAGCGCGCGGAAGAGACGCGCGTCTATGGCGAAAATGCCTGCCAGGCACTGTTCAGCAGCCGTCCTGAATCGATTGTCCGCGCCTGGTTTGTGCAGAGCGTGACCCCGCGTTTTAAAGAAGCTCTGCGCTGGATGGCCGCGAACCGTAAAGCGTATCATGTGGTTGATGAAGACGAACTGGCGAAAGCCTCCGGTACAGAACATCACGGCGGCGTATGCTTCCTGATCAAAAAGCGTAATGGTCTTAGCGTCCAGAAATGGGTGGCGAATGCCGCAGAAGAAGATTGCGTGCTGGCGCTGGAAGATGTGGGCAACCCGCACAACCTCGGCGCAATTATGCGTAGCTGCGCACATTTCGGTGTGAAAGGCGTGGTATTGCAGGATGCGGCAGTGGTTGAATCTGGCGCGGCTGTCCGTACGGCTGAAGGCGGCGCGGAACACGTTCAGCCGATCACCGGCGATAGCTTTGTCGATGCGCTGGAAGAGTTCCGCCAGGCGGGTTACGCGCTGGTGACCACTTCCAGCCACAACGGAACGCCGCTGTTTAAAGCTGAGTTGCCGAAAAAGATGGTGCTGGTGCTGGGTCAGGAGCGTGATGGTTTGTCTGATGTGACGCTGTCTCGTTCAGATTTAAGCGTCTCAATTGAAGGCACCGGCAACGTTGAAAGCCTCAACGTGTCTGTCGCAACCGGCGTGTTGCTGGCAGAGTGGTGGCGTCAAAATAAAGCCTGATAGCGCAACGCCATATGCAATAAAAAATGCCAGCGTAATGCTGGCATTTTTTTATTCTACTCGCTGAAAATCACACCCTGTGGGTATGGTCATCAACACCTTTTGGGCTCTGCTTTATTGCTGTTGGATTTCAATCTCACAAGCCTGGCAGAGGCTTTTTAAAGTCCTTACAGGGGGCAATTAACGCCGTCTTTTCTGGAGGCTGATTTTTACTTACTCTCTGCCGGGAGTGTCGGCATCCAGTCGATTGGCGTTTCGCCCTGTTTTTCCAGCCATTGATTCGCCAGGACAAAATGGTTACAGCCGAAAAATCCACGGTGCGCGGAGAGCGGTGACGGATGCGGTGCTTTCAGAACATGATGGCGTTTTGTGTCGATAATCGCCCCTTTTTTCTGTGCGTGCGAACCCCAAAGCAGAAAGACCACGCCTTCGCGGTGTTCATTAATCAGGCTAATCACTTTATCGGTGAAGGTTTCCCAGCCGAGGCTTGCGTGCGAGTGCGCCTGACCGGCGCGTACGGTGAGTACGGTATTAAGTAGCAGCACGCCCTGACGCGCCCAGCTTTCGAGATAACCATGTTGCGGGCGCACAAAACCCGGGATGCTGGCTTCCAGCTCTTTATACATATTCAGCAGAGAAGGGGGAGGTGCAATGCCCGGAAGAACAGAAAACGCCAAACCGTGAGCTTGTCCCGGGCCGTGGTAGGGATCCTGGCCGAGGATCACAACTTTGACATCGCCAAGCTCAGTGAAACGAAAGGCGTTGAACACATCTTTCTGCGGCGGATAGATGGTTATTCCGGACTGGCGTTCAGCCGCCACCGTGCTAAGGGTATTAATAAAGTACGGCTGCTGTTTTTCTTCTGCCAGCACATCATGCCATGTTAATGAAGTGGTCATCCCGCTCTCCTGCGAAGTTCGTTCCCCGTAGCTTAACTGCTTATTTCCCCGGAACAAAATTCACTGTCGTCCGTGAACGAAAATCCTAAAAATATTTTTAAAATTTACAAAAATTTTAAGTCGGTGTGACTGGTGTAACTTGATATAAAACAAGTATATTCCTCAATAGCCATTTTCACTGTGTGGTTTTTATTGATTTAAATCAAAGAATGCCGCATGTCGGACTGGTATATAAACAATCAGACAACAATGGTTTTACCAATTGGCCGGAAAGATTCCGGCTAATCAAATAATGTGCCTAAGGGAGGCTATTCATGATTACTGGTATCCAGATTACTAAAGCTGCCAATGACAACCTGCTGAATTCGTTCTGGCTGCTCGATAACGACAAAGGCGAAGCTCGTTGCGTATGTGCCAAAGCGGGTTATGCAGAAGATGAAGTGGTTGCGGTTAGCAAACTCGGCGATATCGAATACCGTGAAATTCCGATGGAAGTGAAACCGGAAGTGCGCGTTGAAGGCGGCCAGCATCTGAACGTTAACGTGCTGCGTCGTGAAACACTGCTTGATGCCGTTGAACACCCGGAAAAATACCCACAGCTGACGATTCGTGTCTCCGGTTATGCTGTGCGTTTTAACTCTCTGACGCCAGAACAGCAGCGCGACGTTATTGCTCGTACATTTACTGAAAGCCTGTAATTTCAGGCACACATAAAAACGCCGGGATATCCCGGCGTTTTTTTACTCTTCTGTATTTTGCGGCGCAGTACTTGCAGCGCTCGGCTTACGTCGCTTGCCAATGTTTTTGGTGTCACGATGGCGTTGCTTCACGCGCGGTTTCTCTTTTTCTTTCTCTTTTTTCTTCTCTGCGCGCTTCGCCAGCACTTTCTTCGACGGTTTGCCTGTCAGCTTTTCACTGGGAGCGCGCGTTTTCGCACGCAATTCATCTATTACGCGCGGCTTCAGCGGCTCTTCAACATAACGGCCAATTTTACCCAGCAGCAGATGATCGTGCGCTTCGACCAGCGAAATCGCGGTGCCTTTACGACCCGCGCGGCCTGTACGACCGATGCGGTGCAGGTAGGTATCGCCGCTGCGCGGCAGATCGAAGTTAAAGACGTGGCTGACATCATCGATATCAATGCCGCGAGCGGCGACATCGGTGGCGACCAGCACATTCACACGACCTTCAGTCAGGCGTTTGATCGCTTCGTTACGCTTCGCCTGTACCATCTCACCTTCGAGATAGCAGTTGTTGATACCCGCTTCACGCAGCCAGTTCGCCAGCTCATGCACACGTTCGCGTTTGCGCACAAACACGATAGAGCGGCTAACTTCAGGTTGCTTGAGCAGATGTACCAGCAGCGCGGTTTTATGGGCGACGTCATCGGCACGGTAGTACCACTGGTGAATTTTCTTGCGCTCACGCGTTGATGGCGTGGCGGAAACTTCGACAGGATCTTCCAGCAGGCGCTCAGCAAAATTTTTAATGGCCTCGCCTTCCAGCGTTGCGGAGAACAGCATGGTCTGCTTACGCCAGCGGGTTTCACCGGCAATATGCTCGATATCTTGTGCGAAGCCCATGTCCAGCATGCGGTCTGCTTCGTCAAGGATCAGCGTTTCTACCGCGCGGCAGTCGAAGTTCTCTTCTTTAATATATTGCAGCAGGCGGCCAGTGGTCGCGACCACGATATCCTGGTTTTCGCTGAACACTTCCGCGTGGTTCATATACGCGACACCGCCGGTAATGGTGGCGATATCCAGATGCGTGTTCGCGGCAAGTTCACGCGCGTGATCGGCAACCTGCATCGCCAGTTCGCGGGTCGGCGTCAGGATCAGGATACGCGGCGGGCCGGATTTTTTACGCGGGAAGTCCAGAAGGTGCTGCAACGCAGGCAGCAGATATGCCGCCGTTTTACCGGTGCCGGTAGGGGCGGAACCGAGGACATCACGCCCTTCAAGCGCAGGCGGAATGGCGGCGGCCTGGATGGCGGTCGGGCGTGTAAAGCCTTTACTCTGGAGCGCGTCCAGTAGGCTGTCGTCAAGTTCGAGTTCGGAAAAAGTCGTTACAGTCATGATCTACCTCTGTGTGGGGCGCCGATTATAGACGTTACGGCTGCAATCTTCATCTGTTGTCTGCTTATTGCTTTTCCGGCGCTTTGCTTTCCCCTATGCTACACCGGTTTCCGAATCGAGGTTGTAAAGATGTCCCAGTCAAAGGCTCAGTTGCGCCGTGACGGCTTCACGTTTAAAGATTTTTTTGTTGCGCACGATCGCTGTGCCATGAAAGTGGGCACCGATGGGGTGATGTTAGGCGCGTGGGCACCAGTTTCCAAAGCGCGGCATGTGCTGGACATTGGTACCGGCAGTGGGCTGCTGGCGCTGATGCTGGCGCAACGCACATCGCCAGAAGTAACAATTGATGCCGTCGAGCTGGATGAGCAAGCTGCGGGGCAGGCACAGGAAAATGTCCAGGCCTCGCCGTGGGCGGAGCGCATTACCGTGCATCAGGCGGATATCTGCCAGTGGAGCACGGAAAACACCGCCCGCTTCGATCTGATTGTCAGCAATCCACCCTATTTTGACGAAGGGGTGCAATGCGCCACGCCAGAGCGCGATAAAGCGCGCTATACCACAACGCTTGATCATCAGTCCTTGCTGGAAATTGGCGCAACGCTGATTACGGAAGAGGGATTTTTCTGCGTCGTTCTGCCGATTGAAATCAGCGAAGCCTTTGTCAGCAAAGCGCAAACGCTGGGCTGGCATCTGCGTTTGCGTACGGATGTGACTGAAACAGAAAGCCGCTTGCCGCATCGGGTCCTGCTGGCTTTCTCACCGCGAGATGGCGAAATGTTTGCCGATCGTCTGGTGATCCGTGGGCCAGATCAGCGTTACTCAGAGAGCTACACTGCGCTGACCCAGGCGTTTTATCTGTTTATGTAGTTTTGTGGCGAGAGCACTGTCGGGCCGGATTCCGGCAGTAAATCGGGGTAATCCAGCGTGAAATGCAACCCGCGGCTCTCTTTGCGCGCCATCGCACAGCGGACAATTAACTCCGCGACTTGCACCAGGTTGCGCAATTCCAGCAGGTTATTCGAAACACGGAAGTTCGCGTAGTATTCATCGATTTCCTGCTGCAACAACGTAATACGGCGCTGCGCCCGTTCAAGGCGTTTAGTGGTGCGCACAATACCGACGTAATCCCACATAAACAGCCGTAATTCGTGCCAGTTGTGTTGCAGAATAACCCGTTCATCGGCATCGTCCACGCGACTTTCATCCCATGCTGGCAACGTCGTGACCGCCTGGGCATGCGGTAAACGGTGGGCGATATCTTCCGCTGCAGACCAGCCGTAGACCAGACACTCCAGTAGCGAGTTCGACGCCATGCGGTTTGCTCCGTGCAAACCGCTATAGCTCACTTCCCCAATGGCATACAGCCCGTCGACGTCGGTACGCCCGCGATCGTCAATCATGACGCCGCCGCAGGTGTAATGTGCCGCGGGTACAATCGGAACAGGCTCTTTGGTTAAATCAATGCCAAGCCCGAGCAACTTTTCATAAATCATCGGGAAATGGTGACGGATAAATTCAGCCGGTTTATGGCTGATATCGAGATACATGCAATCGACGCCGAGGCGTTTCATTTCATGATCGATCGCACGGGCGACCACATCGCGTGGCGCTAACTCGCCCCGCGCGTCAAAATCTGGCATGAAACGGGTGCCGTCCGGGCGTTTCAAATGTGCGCCTTCACCGCGTAACGCTTCCGTGAGCAGGAAGTTGCGCGCCTGCGGGTGGAACAGGGCGGTAGGGTGAAATTGATTAAACTCCAGGTTCGCCACCCGACAGCCCGCACGCCAGGCCATGGCGATACCGTCCCCGGAGGCGATATCCGGATTGGTGGTGTACTGATAGACCTTTGAGGCGCCACCGGTTGCCAGTACCACAGCTTTTGCCTGGCAAGTTTCCACCTGTTCTTTATTACGGTTCCACACCCACGCGCCCACCACACGGCGCGTTCCGGCCAGGCCAATTTTGTCGGAGATAATCAGATCCACCGCATTGCAGCGCTCAAGCACGCGAATGTTCGGATGGTTAATCGCCTGGGTGACCAGCGTGTTTTCGACCTCTTTGCCGGTCGCGTCGGCGCTATGCAGAATGCGGCGGTGGCTATGCCCGCCTTCGCGCGTGAGATGGTAACTGGCTTCGCCGTTGGCAGCGACTTCGGTATCAAACAACACGCCTTGATCAATAAGCCACTGGACACACTGGCGCGCGTTGCTGGCGACAAACTCGGCGGCATGGCGCTCCACAATCCCGGCACCGGCAATCAGCGTGTCTTCCACATGCGATTCGATGCTATCGGTTTCATCAAATACCGCAGCGATACCGCCCTGCGCATAAAATGTCGAACCTTCGCTAATGGGACCCTTGCTTAAAACAATGACCTTATGTTTGTCTGCAAGCCGTAAAGCCACCGAAAGACCGGCCGCGCCGCTGCCGATGACCAGTACATCACAGGAGAGTTCAGGAGTCGTTTTCATGGTTTGTTTAATTTACTAAACAGTGTTTGCGCAGCATAGCACCGTAAGCGGCAATTGATCACTGTTTTTTGTTGCTCTTGTATTAACGGCTAAACATGTAGGTAAGGGGGAAAAGAGATAACCGGAAAAAAGCTATTAATAAGCAGTTTGTTAGCGAGGGCGTATTAGAGATGAAAAAAAAGCGGTATTGCGTTACTCTCTGGCGGTCTTAAGGTCTTTTCTTTGAGAAAACACATTGTTCAAAGTTTGCGGACTTATAATGAGTGAGAATGAAAAGTCTGTGGAACGATGCACAAAAACAAAGGCGTAACGGAACTTTATCACATACTGCCCCTCTAACTGGCTGCTTGCTCATATAGTGCAGTATTGGAGTGGCGTTCTGGATACGCGTGGAAATTGGTTTTGGGGAGACTTTACCTCGGATGAGCGAGCAGTTAACGGATCAGGTCCTGGTCGAAAGGGTCCAGAAAGGAGATCAGAAAGCGTTTAACTTACTGGTGGTGCGCTACCAGCATAAAGTGGCGAGTCTGGTTTCCCGTTATGTCCCTTCGGGCGATGTGCCTGATGTCGTACAAGAGTCATTTATAAAAGCCTATCGCGCGCTTGATTCATTCAGGGGGGATAGCGCTTTTTATACCTGGCTGTACCGAATTGCGGTTAATACAGCGAAAAATTACCTGGTTGCCCAAGGGCGCAGGCCGCCATCCAGTGATGTGGACGCAATTGAAGCAGAAAACTTCGAAAGTGGCGGTGCACTGAAAGAAATTTCGAACCCTGAGAACTTAATGTTGTCAGAAGAACTGCGACAAATAGTTTTTCGTACCATTGAGTCACTCCCGGAAGATTTACGTATGGCAATTACGTTGCGGGAGCTGGATGGCCTGAGTTATGAAGAGATTGCGGCCATAATGGATTGTCCGGTAGGTACCGTTCGTTCGCGTATCTTCCGTGCGCGGGAAGCTATTGATAATAAAGTTCAACCGCTTATCAGGCGTTGACGATAGCGGGATACTGAAAAAGGTATTAGGCATGCAGAAAGAACAACTTTCCGCTTTAATGGATGGTGAAACGCTGGATAGTGAGCTGCTCGTTGAGTTGTCTCAGGATCCGGAAATGCAGAAAACCTGGGAGAGCTACCATCTCATCCGCGATTCCATGCGTGGTGACACCGCCGATCTCCTCCATTTCGATATCTCAGCCCGAGTAATGGCCGCGATTGAGAATGACGCTGTTCAGGCGCCGGCGCCATTGATTCCTGAAGCTCAGCCCGCTCCTCACCAATGGCAGAAAATGCCGTTCTGGCACAAAGTTCGTCCGTGGGCCAGCCAGCTTACCCAGATGGGCGTTGCGGCATGCGTATCGCTTGCTGTAATTGTTGGCGTCCAGCACTATAATGGCTCGGCTGAATCAACCCAGCAGCCCGAAGCGCCAGTGTTTAATACGCTGCCGATGATGGGCAAAGCCAGTCCGGTGAGTTTGGGTGTTCCGTCTGATGCGACGGCAAATGCCGGTCAGCAACAGCAGGTGCAGGAACAACGTCGTCGCATTAATGCGATGCTGCAGGATTATGAACTGCAACGCCGTCTGCACTCCGAACAGCTTCAGTTTGAGCAGGCGCAAACACAGCAAGCAGCTGTTCAAGTGCCAGGAAATCAAACTTTAGGAACGCAATCGCAGTAATGAAGCAACTTTGGTGTGCCATGTCTTTTGTGGCTACTGGCTTGTTCTTCTCTGTCAACGCCTCGGCTGATGTTTCGTCCGGGGCGTTGCTGCAGCAAATGAACGTGGCGAGCCAGTCGCTCAACTATGAACTCTCTTTTGTCAGCATCAATAAGCAGGGTGTTGAATCGTTACGCTACCGCCATGTGCGTCTTAACGATCAGCCGCTTGCGCAGTTGTTGCAAATGGACGGCCCCCGCCGCGAAGTGGTACAGCGTGGCAATGAGATCAGCTACTTCGAGCCGGGTCTTGAGCCTTTCACGCTCAACGGCAACTTCATCGTCGATTCATTGCCGTCGCTGGTTTATACCGACTTCAAACGTCTTTCTCCCTATTACGATTTCATCTCAGTGGGACGCACGCGCATTGCCGACCGGTTGTGCGAAGTGATCCGTGTTGTGGCGCGTGATGGCACCCGTTATAGCTATATTGTGTGGATGGATGAAGAAACCCGCCTGCCGATGCGCGTTGATTTGCTTGATCGTGATGGTGAAACCCTTGAACAGTTCCGCGTTATTGCTGTTACCGTCAACGGCCAGGTGACCAACAGCATGCAAACACTGGCGAAAGCCAGTTTGCCGCCGCTGCTTTCACTTCCGGCTGGCGATAACGTCGTGTTTAACTGGGAACCGGCCTGGTTGCCCCAAGGGTTTAGCGAAGTCTCCAGCAGCCGCCGCCAACTGCCAACCATGGATATGCCCGTTGAATCCCGCCTCTATTCCGACGGCTTGTTCAGCTTCTCCGTTAACGTTAACCGTGCTAATCAGAACAGCGCCGATCAGATGCTGCGCACCGGTCGACGTACCGTGAGCACGACGGTTCGTGATAACGCTGAAATCACGGTTGTCGGTGAATTGCCGCCGCAAACCGCAAAACGTATTGCGGACAGTCTCAAATTTAAGGCCGCACAATGATAAAAGAGTGGGCGACCGTCGTTTCCTGGCAAAATGGTAACGCGCTGGTCGAATGTGATGTCAAAGCTTCCTGTAGCAGTTGCGCTTCGCGTGCCGGTTGCGGCAGCCGCGTGCTGAATAAACTCGGTCCGCAAACCACGCATACCATTGCCGTGCCCAGTGCCGAGCCGTTAGTTGCCGGGCAGAAAGTTGAATTAGGCATCGCCGAGAGCAGCCTGCTGGGCTCCGCGGTACTGGTCTATATGTCGCCGCTGGTAGGCCTGTTTGTCATGGGCGCCATTTTCCAGGCGCTCTTCGGCCAGGATCTCGCCGCGCTTTGCGGCGCAGTGCTTGGCGGCGTCGGCGGTTTTTTACTGGCCCGTGGTTTGTCGCCAAAGCTTGCCACTCGCAGCGAATGGCAGCCGGTTATTCTCAGCGTCGGCCTGCCTCCGGATCTTATCCGCGTCGACAACGCATCCGCTGAACGCCAGCCGTAATATCCTCTTTAAGTCTTACGATAATAGCGATACTTTTCTGCCTGGTATCAGCATTTCCCCGCATTGTTGTTGTAGTGTAGAATGCGGCGTTTCAGTACATTGACGTCAGGCGCGTACAGGCCTCTTAGTTACTCGTAAGGCATAAAAACTCACTATATGAAGAATATTCGTAACTTTTCGATCATCGCTCACATCGACCACGGTAAGTCGACGCTGTCTGACCGTATCATCCAGATTTGCGGTGGTCTTTCCGATCGCGAAATGGAAGCCCAGGTTCTTGATTCCATGGATCTTGAACGTGAGCGCGGCATTACCATTAAAGCGCAAAGTGTCACGCTGGATTACAAAGCCAACAATGGCGAAACCTACCAGCTGAACTTTATCGATACCCCCGGTCACGTTGACTTCTCCTACGAGGTTTCCCGTTCGCTCGCCGCCTGCGAAGGCGCACTGCTGGTGGTGGATGCGGGCCAGGGCGTGGAAGCGCAGACGCTGGCAAACTGCTATACCGCCATCGAGATGGATCTGGAAGTCGTACCGGTACTGAATAAGATCGATCTGCCAGCCGCCGATCCTGAGCGTGTTGCAGAAGAAATTGAAGACATTGTTGGCATCGACGCCACCGATGCGGTGCGCTGCTCGGCGAAAACCGGCGTGGGCGTGCCCGATGTGCTGGAACGCCTGGTACGTGACATCCCGCCGCCGGAAGGCGATCCGGAGGCGCCGTTGCAGGCACTGATCATCGACTCCTGGTTCGATAACTACCTTGGCGTGGTTTCTCTGGTGCGTATCAAAAATGGCACCATGCGCAAAGGCGACAAAATTAAGGTGATGAGTACCGGGCAGGTTTATAACGCCGACCGCCTGGGGATTTTCACGCCGAAACAGGTTGATCGCACCGAACTGAAGTGTGGCGAAGTAGGCTGGCTGGTTTGTGCGATTAAAGACATTCTCGGCGCGCCAGTGGGCGATACCCTGACTTCCTCCCGCAACCCGGCAGATAAAGCGCTGCCAGGCTTTAAGAAGGTCAAACCGCAGGTTTATGCCGGTCTGTTCCCGGTCAGCTCTGACGATTACGAAAACTTCCGCGATGCGCTCGGCAAACTGAGCCTCAACGACGCCTCGTTGTTCTATGAACCGGAAAGCTCCACCGCGCTGGGCTTTGGTTTCCGCTGCGGCTTCCTCGGTCTGCTGCATATGGAGATCATCCAGGAGCGTCTTGAGCGTGAATACGATCTGGATCTGATCACAACCGCACCGACCGTAGTCTACGAAGTGCAGACCACCAATAAAGAAGTGGTTTACGTCGATAGCCCGTCTAAGCTGCCGCCGCTGAACAACATTGACGAACTGCGCGAGCCTATCGCCGAGTGTCACATGCTGCTGCCGCAGGAGTACCTTGGCAACGTTATCACGCTGTGCGTAGAGAAACGTGGTGTGCAGACTAACATGGTTTACCACGGCAACCAGGTTGCGCTGACTTACGAAATTCCGATGGCGGAAGTGGTGCTGGACTTCTTCGATCGTCTGAAGTCAACGTCGCGCGGTTATGCGTCACTCGATTACAACTTCAAGCGTTTCCAGGCCTCTAACATGGTGCGTGTGGACGTGCTGATCAACGGTGAGCGTGTGGATGCGCTGGCGCTGATCACCCATAACGATAACGCCCCGTACCGTGGCCGTGAGCTGGTCGAGAAAATGAAAGAACTGATCCCGCGTCAGCAGTTTGATATCGCGATTCAGGCGGCGATCGGTAACCACATTATTGCCCGTTCGACAGTCAAACAGCTGCGTAAAAACGTGCTGGCGAAATGCTACGGCGGTGACGTGAGCCGTAAGAAAAAGCTGCTGCAGAAACAGAAAGAAGGTAAGAAACGCATGAAGCAGGTCGGCAACGTCGAACTGCCGCAGGAAGCGTTCCTTGCCATTCTGCATGTGGGCAAAGATAGCAAATAATCCTAAGGAGTTGGCATGGCGAACATGTTTGCCCTGATCCTGGTGATCGCGACACTGGTGACGGGTTTTTTATGGTGCCTGGATAAATTTATTTTTGCACCAAAACGTCGGGAACGTCAGGCCGCTGCGCAAGTTGCGACAAGCGATGCGCTTGATGCAAAAACGCTGAAGAAGATCGGTCCGAAGCCTGGCTGGCTGGAAACCGGTGCGTCCGTATTCCCGGTGCTGGCTATTGTGCTGGTGGTGCGTTCGTTTATTTACGAACCGTTCCAGATCCCATCTGGTTCAATGATGCCAACGCTGCTTATCGGTGATTTCATTCTGGTGGAGAAGTTCGCCTATGGAATTAAAGATCCGATCTACCAGAAAACGCTGATTGAAACCGGTCATCCGAAACGTGGTGACATTGCGGTATTTAAATACCCGGACGATCCGCGTCTGGATTACATCAAACGTGTGGTTGGCGTACCGGGCGATAAAGTGACCTACGATCCCGTGACCAAACAAGTGACCGTGCAGCCGAACTGCAGCTCTGGTCAGGCTTGCGGTAGCGCTTTGCCTATCACTTACAGCAACGTTGAAGAGAGCGATTTTGTGCAGACCTTCGGACGTCGCTCCGGTGGTGAGGCAAGCAGCGGTTTCTTCCAGTTACCGAAAGGCCAGTCCCTGCCGGATGGCGTACGTTTAACCGAGCGTAAAGAGACGCTGGGGGATGTGACGCACCGCATTCTGACCGTGCCTATCGCGCAGGATCAACTGGGGATCTACTATCGTCAGCAGAGCCAGCCGCTGGCTACCTGGATTGTGCCGCCGGGTCATTACTTTATGATGGGCGACAACCGCGATAACAGCGCAGACAGCCGCTACTGGGGCTTTGTGCCGGAAGCGAACCTGGTTGGCCGTGCCACGGCAATCTGGATGAGTTTCGAAAAACAAGAAGGTGAATGGCCGACAGGCGTGCGCCTGAATCGTATCGGCGGAATTCATTAATTAACCAGGGCGCAATCAACGCGATTGCGCCCTTAATTATTTCCAATATTATTCCCACCAGACTAACGACAACCCCGGTCGTTGCGTATAGAATATTCCCCCGAAGTTTAAGGCTGGTTCCCCCGGGCGCCACAGCACACGAAACCGCGTTGGTTTTCTCAGGTCGGTTTCGTGTGCTGCATTGTTGACGCATTTATTTATTGGTATCGCATGAACCCCATCGTAATTAATCGGCTTCAACGGAAGCTGGGCTACACTTTTCAACATCAGGATCTGTTGCAGCAGGCATTAACCCACCGCAGCGCCAGTAGCAAACATAACGAGCGTCTCGAATTTCTCGGTGACTCTATTTTAAGTTATGTGATTGCTAACGCGCTCTATCATCGTTTCCCGCGTGTGGACGAAGGTGATATGAGCCGCATGCGCGCGACGCTGGTGCGTGGAAATACGCTGGCGGAGATTGCCCGCGAATTCGAACTGGGTGAATGTCTGCGCTTAGGGCCGGGCGAACTGAAAAGCGGCGGTTTTCGCCGTGAATCGATTCTGGCAGACACCGTTGAGGCGTTAATTGGCGGGGTGTTTCTTGATAGCGATATTCAGACCGTCGAACAATTAATTCTGAGCTGGTATCAAACGCGCCTTGATGAAATCAGTCCTGGCGATAAACAAAAAGATCCGAAAACGCGCCTGCAGGAGTTTCTGCAGGGTCGCCATCTGCCGCTGCCGTCTTATCTGGTGGTGCAGGTGCGCGGCGAAGCGCACGATCAGGAATTTACTATCCACTGCCAGGTCAGCGGCCTGAGTGAACCGGTGGTTGGCACAGGTTCCAGCCGTCGCAAGGCGGAGCAGGCTGCCGCCGAACAGGCGCTGAAAAAACTGGAGCTGGAATGAGCGAAGAAAAAACCTATTGCGGATTTATTGCCATCGTCGGACGTCCCAACGTTGGCAAATCCACCTTGTTGAATAATCTGCTTGGGCAGAAGATTTCCATCACCTCTCGTAAGGCGCAGACCACGCGCCACCGCATCGTCGGTATCCATACTGAGGGCGCGTATCAGGCGATTTACGTCGATACCCCGGGCCTGCACATGGAAGAGAAACGTGCCATCAACCGTCTGATGAACAAAGCTGCCAGCAGCTCCATCGGTGACGTTGAACTGGTCATTTTCGTTGTGGAAGGCACCCGCTGGACGCCGGATGACGAAATGGTGCTGAACAAGCTGCGTGACGGCAAAACGCCGGTGATCCTCGCGGTCAACAAAGTGGACAACGTGCAGGAGAAAGCCGATCTGCTGCCGCACCTGCAGTGGCTGGGCAGCCAGATGAATTTCCTCGATATCGTGCCGCTGTCTGCCGAGACCGGTCTGAACGTTGATACCATCGCGGGCATCGTGCGTAAGCATCTGCCGGAAGCGGTGCATCACTTCCCGGAAGATTACGTGACCGACCGCTCACAGCGCTTTATGGCCTCGGAAATCATCCGCGAAAAACTGATGCGTTTCCTCGGTGCGGAACTGCCGTACTCGGTCACCGTGGAGATCGAACAGTTCGTGACCAACGAACGAGGTGGTTACGACATCAACGGGTTGATCCTTGTTGAGCGCGAAGGGCAGAAGAAGATGGTGATTGGCAACAAAGGTGCCAAAATCAAAACCATCGGTATTGAAGCCCGTAAAGATATGGAAGAGATGTTCGAAGCCAAAGTTCACCTGGAACTGTGGGTGAAAGTGAAATCCGGCTGGGCCGACGACGAACGCGCGTTGCGTAGTCTCGGTTACGTAGACGATCTCTAAGAGCCTGCTCTGTATGGCTCCCGGGTTGCAGGCAAACTGCCAGGCTTTGAGTGTTCAGGTGCTTGCTCGAATAAGCGCTCTGGATGCGCGGATGAAGCCAGCGCTGCTGCGGCCTGAAAGACGACGAGAATAATATGGAAGGCTGGCAGCGCGCTTTTGTTCTGCATAGTCGCCCGTGGAGCGAAACCAGCCTGATGCTGGACGTCTTCACGGAAGAGTCTGGTCGTGTGCGCCTTGTCGCCAAAGGCGCACGTTCCAAACGTTCTAATCTGAAGGGCGCATTACAGCCTTTCACTCCTCTGCTGGTGCGCTTTGGCGGGCGTGGCGAAGTTAAAACGCTGCGCAGCGCGGAAGCGGTATCGCTGGCACTGCCGCTCAGCGGCATCACGCTCTACAGCGGTCTCTACGTTAACGAACTTATCTCCCGCGTGCTTGAACACGAGACGCGCTTTTCTGAACTGTTTTTTGATTACCTGCACTGTATCCAGGCCCTGGCAGGTGTCACCAGCACGCCGGAACCGGTGCTGCGCCGTTTTGAGCTGGCGCTGCTCGGGCATCTGGGTTATGGCGTTGATTTTCTCCACTGCGCCGGCAGCGGCGAGCCGGTCGATGATGTAATGACTTATCGTTACCGGGAAGAAAAGGGCTTTATTGCCAGTGTCGTGATAGATAACAGCACCTTTACCGGGCGGCATTTACGCGCACTGGCGGAGAGGGAGTTCCCGGATGCCGATACACTCCGCGCCGCAAAGCGCTTTACCCGTATCGCGTTAAAGCCGTATCTTGGAGGCAAACCGCTGAAAAGCCGGGAGCTGTTCCGGCAGTTCGTGCCAAAAAGATAGCAGAATAACAACCGGACTGACGCGGCGAAGCGCGCGTCAGTGCCTTTGAGAACATTGAGGATTGTCATGGCTGAATTATTGTTGGGCGTCAACATCGATCACATCGCCACACTGCGTAACGCGCGCGGGACGGCCTATCCGGACCCGGTGCAGGCCGCTTTTATCGCCGAGCAAGCAGGCGCTGATGGCATCACGGTGCATTTGCGTGAAGATCGTCGTCATATTACTGACCGCGACGTGCGCATTCTGCGCCAGACTTTGCACACCCGAATGAATCTGGAAATGGCGGTGACCGAAGAGATGCTGGCGATTGCCTGTGAAACCAAACCGCATTTTTGCTGCCTGGTGCCGGAAAAACGCCAGGAAGTCACCACCGAAGGTGGGCTGGATGTGGCCGGGCAACGCGAGAAAATGCGCGACGCCTGCCAGCGACTGGCGCAGGCGGGCATCCTGGTGTCGTTGTTTATCGATGCTGATGCTGAGCAGATCAAAGCGGCGGCAGAGGTTGGCGCACCGTACATCGAAATTCACACTGGTTGCTACGCGGATGCTAAAAGCGATGCCGATCAGGCAAAAGAGCTTGAACGCATTGCTAAAGCAGCGACCTACGCAGCAAGCCTTGGCCTGAAAGTTAACGCCGGACACGGCCTGACCTATCACAACGTCAAAGCCATTGCCGCGCTGCCGGAAATGCACGAGCTGAACATCGGTCACGCCATTATTGGCCGCGCGGTAATGAGCGGCCTGAAAGAGGCGGTAGCAGAGATGAAACGGTTGATGCTGGAAGCGCGCGCGTAATGGCGATTCTGGGATTAGGTACGGATATCGTCGAGATAGCCCGCATCGAAGCGGTGGTCGCCCGCAGTGGCGATCGCCTGGCTAAACGGGTGCTGAGCGACAACGAGTGGGTGCTGTATCAGGCGCATCAGCAGCCGGTGCGGTTTCTGGCGAAACGCTTTGCGGTCAAAGAAGCGGCGGCAAAAGCCTTAGGCACGGGGATCCGTAACGGGCTGGCGTTTAATCAGTTCGAAGTGTTTAACGATGCGCTGGGCAAACCGAGCCTGCGCCTTTGGGATGAAGCACTGCGGATGGCGGAGCAGATGGGCGTGCGCGCCATGCACGTGACGCTGGCGGATGAACGCCATTACGCCTGCGCGACGGTGATTATCGAGAGCTAAATCTTATCTGCGTGGTGCATCAGGACAAACTTGTCCCACAGCTGTTCTTCAGTTTCCACATGCGCTGGATCTTTGAGGATGGTATTGGGTATCGGGCACACTTTCTGGCAAGTCGGGGTTTCGTAATGGCCGACGCACTCGGTACACCGATCGCTGTTGATTTCATAAATGCTGTCGCCCATCGAAATGGCTTCGTTCGGACATTCCGGTTCGCACATGTCGCAATTGATGCAGCGTTTTGTAATGAGTAAAGCCATTTCAAAGAATTACCGTCAAATCTGGATGCTATCTGGAAACTACTGAATGTTAACCGGCGCACTTTACCACAGAAACCGGGTAGCCCCAATCACGATGATGTTTTTGCGCACAAAAGTGGCGCGGGACAACCTTTCTACTCCCTCCTGAGACGTTTTGGCGAATGTTCTTAATCAAACATAAGAAAAGCGTCATTGACCGGATAATATTTCTGCGCTGAAAATATAAATAACACACGGGCAGAATAGAGTGCGGTGTCTTTTTATTGATTAAGAATGATCACCCTGTCTCTGATATATGAATGTTGTTCTATTTTAGCGCGGCCTGGCAGGGATAATTAATAAGGGATTATGATGAAAAGAGCGAAATTATATATCGCATTTATTGCCAGTATCACAAGCGGGCTGGCGAATGCGGCGAATGAGTATACCTATACAACGCCGGTACCGCCTGCGTATGAATCCTCCGCAAACCAGCGTGCGTTGCGGACAAACGACGAGACGTCAACCTATATCAAATGTGTGTATAACATCGATAATCAGGATCAAAGTAATCCTGCCTCATCCTGGACATGGGCGCGTGACGGGAGTAACTACCTTAAGCTGCGCGGGTATTGGTATAGCACCACGCCGCTGGCAAATATGTTTTATAGCGAATCATCCTACGCAAACCTGGTAAATATCTGCCGGAGCACGTTGAAGGCCAGCAATATTAATGCGCAGACCGTTATTCCTTATGCTTCCGATTACGCGCTCTCCTGGTATTATATGATTTGGCATCAGGGGCAGGCGCAGCCAGCGATACTGTTTGGCAATAATAAAATTGATCGCATGGTCATATTTGGCGACAGCCTTAGCGATACGATTAATGTTTATAACGGCTCATACGGCACGGTTCCAAATCACGCATCGTGGTTTCTTGGTCATTTTTCTAATGGCAAAGTCTGGCACGAATATCTGGCCGGTTCACTTAATTTACCGGGCTATGTATGGGCGACAGCCAATGCGGAAAGCGGTGAGAAACCGTTATTTAACGGTTTTGATAAGCAGCTGGATTCTTTCAGCGCTTATCTGAGTAAAACAGAGAATTATGACATCGCGCAGACCCTGTTTACGGTGCTGTTTGGCGGTAATGATTTTATCACTGGCGCAAAAACGCCGGACGATATCATCGCTACGTACCGCATACAGCTGGCGCGTCTGGCGGCACTGGGAGCGCAGCATATCGCGATATTCAGGCTGCCTGATTTCTCTGTCATTCCTGGTGTCGCTACCTGGACACCGGCGGAAAAAGAGGCGCTAAAAAACAAATCAGAGAAGTTTAACCAGCAGCTGGACCACCTGCTCGGCGAATTACGCACCGCGTATCCGAAAGCGAATTTTTTCACCGTCAAACTGGATAGCGCATTTAATGATCTGCTCAGTGAAAGCGGTAAATATGGCTTTGTTAATACCAGCGAAACTTGCCTGAATATCTCCGCTTCCGGCATCTCTTACGCCACAGGTGTCGCGGTGAAGCAGGCATGTAAAACGGCGAACGGGGCGTTTGTTTTCTGGGACAATATGCACCCGACCACCAAAAACCATGCTCTGCTCGCAGAAATGATACGCGAGGAGATAGTGCAACATCTGACCAGCGACGGCGAGTAACCGCGCTAAGGCACCTCGTCCGTCAGGACGGGAGGCTACACCAGTTTTTTCACCAGTTCTTCGCTATGGCGAATACGCTCCGGCGCATGCTCAAGATCCTGCTGTACCAGCGCCATAAACAGTAAATCCGTGAGCATCATTTGCGCGCTGGTGGAAGAAATCGCCGCGCTGCGTGTCGCTTGCTCTTCCGCGATGGTGTACAGGCAGTGCGTGGCCCGCTGCTGTAATGCGTTCGGCGTGAAGCCGGTGATGGCGAGGATCTTGCCGCCAACGCGCAGTGTCTCATCGGCCGCCATGTTGATTTCTCGGCGTTCGCCGCTATAAGAGACCGGCAGCAACAGATCGCCCGGCTCCATCGCCTGCACGGTTGCCAGCAGCGCGTGCATATCCTGCTCGACCACCGCGTTAACGCCGATTTTCATCAGTTTCCAGCCAAAATTACGTGCGACCAGCCCGGAAGCGCCGATACCCGTCAGGATAATACGCCGCGCTTCGCGCAGCAGCCGCACGCTCTCCAGCAGTTTCTCCTCGCTGTTAACATCGAGCGAGGCATGCATGGCGCTCTGGTACTCTTTAATCAGCTTTTCGCCCACCACCCGCAGCGGATCATCGCCACGGATCTGGTTATGCACCGGCATAGACCACGGATTGCTATTGCTGGCTAACGCTTCGCTGATCGCCAGCTTCATCGCCGGAAAGCCTTTGAAATCCATCTTCTGGGCAAATTTCACGACGCTTGACTGGCTGACGCCTGCTTCGGCGGCCAGTTGTTGCGAGCTCAAATGGCGTGCGCGATCGGGGTTTTCCAGCAGAAATTCCGCCAGCTTTTTATCGCTCTGCGCAAGGCCTGGGTAGCGCTGGCGAATGCGGATTAGACAATTCATAAGATCTCCGGGAGCAAACCCATCCGCGATATTTTGCCGATGAATGAATTTTATATTCCAGTAATAGATTGCGATTATGAATTAAAAATTCTTTTAGCACAAAATATCCCTGAATGGGTTTTGACAGCGATCAAGAGGATCCGCTGAGGCTGCGTTGTTTAACCTTCGGTGAATTATCGAGCAGACGAATTGCCGGAATAAAACTGGCACCTGCGCAGGCAATGACCACCGCGATTGCCGAGGCGATCAGCACGTTGCTGCTACCAAAGTGCGTCGCCAGTGGCCCGGCGGCCAGCTCACCAACCGGAATAGCGATAAATGATCCCATTGCATCGTAGGCATAAACACGCGCCAGCTTCTCTGGCGGAATATGTGTTTGTAATGACTGCGCCCACGCCACACCGAACAGGCCGAAACTGACGCCTGCGAGGAAAAACGCCGCCAGCAACCACGTTGTAGAAACATTTTGGCTGAGGAGATAGATCGGCACCGCGCATACGGCAACCAGCATCACGCCGATAAACAGATCGCGTCGCGGACGCCAGCGCAGCGCGAGGAATGAACCGACAATCAAGCCCACGCTCTGCGCGGCGACAATCATTCCCCAGCGCGTGCGGCCAAACGAGGCATCGGCAATGATCGGGCCGAGTACCATCACCACGCCGCTGAACGTGGCATTAATAATGGTGAACTGCACGACAATGGCCCACACCCAGGCGCGGCTGATGAACTCTTTCCAGCCATCGCGCAGATCTTGCAGGATATTGCTTTGCGCCGCTGTCTCCTGAATAGCGCCCATGCGAATGGCGAGATAAAGCGGAGCCGAGGCGGCAAAGCCCAGTGCGTCAATCGCCAGCCCCCAGCCAGGCCCGACGGCGCTGGTGAGGATGCCACCGAGCGACGCGCCGACGACCGTTCCGCTATAAATACCAAGCTGGATAAAGGCATTGGCTTCGCGCAGGTTATGCGCTGGCACTGTTTGCGGCACCAGCGCGGACGAAGCCGGCAGCGCGATCCCCGCCGCCGCGCCGTTAATCGTGCCGAGTATCGCGAGGAGCAGCACCGTCGCTGAACCGTCCAGCACCAGCCAGGCGACAACGCCTTGCGAACAGGCGGCGACCAGCGACGACAGCACCAGCACCTGGCTGCGTGAATAGCGATCGGCCAGCACACCGCCGACCAGCAAAAACGCCACGTTAAACAGTGAGCGAGCGGCCACCACAATACCGAGTTCGGTGGCGGAACCGCCAATGTCCAGCACCGCAAAAGCCAGCGCAATGGGGGCAATGCCGTTACCGAGCACTGTCAGCAGACGGGCAAAAAACAGATGGCGAAACGGGGCAAAATGAAAGGCGCGCGTATGTTGTGTTGTCATCAGGATCGCGGTGAAGTAAAGGTTCGGGCCAGTGTAAAGCATCCTGGCTTTGCCAACATAGCCGCTGATTATTACAGGTATCGGTGACCGATTGTTACCGGAAAAGTGAGGGGCTATCTGTTAGGCTATTGAAAGAGCGATCGCCAGAAGGAGAGGCCCGGCGGTCGAAGGTTAACCAACAGAGGACTCCCATTTGGCTAACAGCGAGCGCCGCGTCGTCTTTTTTGATCTGGATGGTACCCTGCATCAGCAGGATATGTTTGGTACGTTTCTGCGTTACGTTTTGCGTCATCAGCCGTTAAATGCGTTGCTGGTGCTGCCTTTGTTGCCGGTGATTGCGGGCGGATTATTACTCAAAGGACGCGCCGCGCGCTGGCCAATGAGCTTGCTGCTGTGGGGCTGCACGTTTGGCCATAGCGAACGGCACCTGAATGCGTTGCAGCAGAAATTTGTCAGCTGGTTTCGTGAGCATGTTACCGCCTTCCCGGTCGTGCAAACGCGGTTAACCAACTATCTGGCGGCGTCCGATGCGGATATCTGGCTGATTACCGGTTCGCCGCAGCCGCTGGTGGAGCAGGTCTATTATGATACTCCGTGGCTCCCGCGCGTTAATCTGATAGCCAGCCAAATCAGCCGCCGCTACGGTGGCTGGGTGCTGACTATGCGCTGTCTCGGTCATGAAAAAGTCGCCCAGCTTGAACGCAAAATCGGTACCCCGTTGCGCCTCTACAGCGGTTACAGCGACAGCAAGCAAGACAACCCGTTGCTCTATTTTTGCCAGCACCGCTGGCGCGTGACGCCGCGTGGCGACTTGCAACAGCTCGAGTAGTGTCGAACCGATAACGGCTGTGTATAATGCGCTCCGCCTGAATTACTGGAGTATCTCGCTTTGTCCATTCCTGAACTGAATCACGACGTCTGGATGCGTCATGCGCTCACGCTGGCGAAACGCGCCTGGGAAGAGGGCGAAGTGCCGGTAGGCGCGGTGCTGGTGCATAACGGTCAGGTGATCGGCGAAGGCTGGAACCGGCCGATTGGCCGCCACGATCCTACCGCGCATGCGGAAATTATGGCGTTGCGCCAGGGTGGGCTGGTGCTGCAAAACTACCGTCTTATTGATACCACTTTATATGTCACGCTGGAGCCATGCGTTATGTGCGCGGGTGCCATGGTGCACAGCCGTATCGGTCAACTGGTTTTTGGTGCGCGGGATGCAAAAACCGGCGCGGCGGGATCGTTGATTGATGTGTTGCACCATCCGGGCATGAACCATCGGGTGGAGATAACCGAAGGCGTGTTACGCGACGAATGCGCCGCGATGCTGAGCGATTTCTTCCGCCAGCGTCGGCTGGAGAAGAAAGCCCTGAAAAAACCGGCTGGCGATCCTACTGCTTTTTAGCGCGTAGTGGCGTTAAGCGCTAGCGGTTAACTTTTAGCGGGTTTTGCACCAGCGCGTCGGACACCAGCAGCGGGTTACGCGGGAAGGCTTCATTAGCGGTTAACGCGCTAAAGGGCAGCACGCCGTAAGCCGGGCGATTTAATTCTTCTGTTGATACCGCCGGGTAACTCCTGGCCAGCTTCACTGCTTTTGCGGCCTCTTTCTCTTTTTCCAGTAAATAACCGACCAGGCTAATTTCATACTTACGAATATTTTCCACATAGGCATAGGCTTCGTGTCCGCGAGCGTAGCCGTACGTCAGCTTGCTGTAGTACTGTTTCTGGCTTAATAACGGCAGGCGCTGTTTCACGTCTGCCCAACTGTCCGGGTTGCCTTTGGTTTTCGCCGTTAACGCACGGGCATCCAGCATGTGCGCGTAGCCCATATTGTAAGCCGCCAGCGCGAACCAGATTTTTTCATCCTGCGGTACGGTGTCCGGCACTTTGCTCATCATGTCCACCAGGTAACGCGCGCCGCCGCTGATGCTTTGCTCGGCGTCAGTGCGATCGCTTAAACCTAAGCTCTGCGCCGTATTACGCGTCAGCATCATCAAGCCGCGAACGCCGGTGGGTGAAGTGGCCTGGGAGTCCCAGTGTGACTCCTGATAAGAGATGGCCGCTAACAGTCGCCAGTCGATCGCCTGGGCGTACTTTTCAAACAGCGGTTGCAGATCCGGCAGCACGCTATCGACGGCGCGTAAAAAGGTACGCGTGTCGACATAGTCAAAATCCTCGCCATGGCCGAGATATTTCTCCTCCAGCCGCGCAAGCGTGCCGTCTTCATTCATATAATTGAAAAAATCGAGCATCGCGGCCGACAGCGTATTGTCGTCATCGCGCTTGCTAAACCAGGTGACGGGTTGCTCATCGGTGATATCCAGCGCCACCGCCAGCTCGGGATGCACGCGCTGGAACAGGCTAATGGCGACCGAATCAGCGACGGTGTAGCTCAGTTTCCCGTCGACCACTTGTTGCAGCAGCGCGGTCGTGCCGAGCTTTTCATCCACCGTCCAGCTTAACTCCGGGTACTTCTTCTCTTTTAATTCACGCAGATCGTCCAGGGCGACATGACCGGGAGCGATGGTTAACTGGCTGGCATTTACGGATTCCAGCGTACGGGGGCGGTAGCTGCCCACCCGGTACACCAGTTGCTGAGAAACCGAATAGTAGACCGGCCCGGTTTGATAGTTCTTCACCCGTTCGCTGTTGTAGACCAACCCGGCGGCGAGCATATCGGCGTCGTCATTATCAAGGTCGTCAAACAGTTGACTGATATTCTGGCGCACCGTGACTTTCAGTTTGACGCCAAGGTAATCGGCGAAATGCTGCGCGAGATCGTAATCCAGCCCATACGTTTTGCCATCAACGGTGTTGTAAGTGAGCGGTGTGGCAACCGTACTGACGCGCAGCTCCCCACGAGCTTTGATCGCCGCGATGCGATTGTCGGCTTTGCCGAACCAGGGGATAGAAGGCCACAGGGCCGCTGCCAGCAGCAGGGTGACAATGCCGATGAGCAGATAATTAATCTTAAATTTTTTCAAGGAGTTAATTCTCTGCGCCGTGCTTTGCCTCAGAAGATTCTCGTGATGATAACAGTAAGGTTTGTCGGTGATTGAGCGGCATTCTGCGCAACAAAACGCCAGTTGGCAACTAATTAGAGCATTCGGCGACAGCTATTGTTAAAAATTGACGGCGATTTTATTTCGACGCAAACGGTTTCGTCGGCGCGCAGGATTCTCTATAATGACGCCCGTTTTCCCCTGGTGCACACTTAAAGCGTCCCCGACGCTTCGTAATCGAAGACGAGAGACTTATGATGGAAATTCTGCGTGGTTCGCCTGCATTGTCCGCTTTCCGTATCAACAAACTGCTGGCACGTTTTCAGGCCGCCAACCTCCCGGTAAGCAACATTTACGCCGAATACGCTCACTTCGCCGATCTCAATGATGGGCTGACAGAAGATGAATACGCGCGGCTCCAGCGCTTGCTGAAATACGGCCCGAGCCTTAGCAGCCATACCCCGACCGGAAAATTACTGCTCGTCACTCCTCGTCCCGGCACCATCTCTCCCTGGTCTTCTAAAGCTACCGATATTGCTCACAACTGCGGCCTCAACAAAATCAATCGCCTTGAGCGCGGCGTCGCCTATTACGTTGACGCAGCCGGGCTGACTGACGCCCAGTGGAACGACGTTGCCGCAGAGCTGCATGACCGCATGATGGAGAGCGTATTCACGTCACAAGCCGACGCCGAACGCCTGTTTGAGCACCATCAGCCTGCGCCGGTACAGAGCGTGGATCTGCTCGGCGAAGGCCGTCAGGCGCTGATTGATGCCAACCTGCGTCTGGGGCTGGCGCTGGCGGAAGACGAAATCGACTACCTGCAAGAGGCGTTTACTCGCCTGGGGCGCAATCCGAACGACATTGAGCTTTATATGTTCGCGCAGGCGAACTCTGAGCACTGCCGCCACAAAATTTTCAACGCCGACTGGGTGATTGATGGCAAGCAGCAGCCGAAGTCGCTGTTCAAAATGATCAAAAACACCTTCGAGCAAACGCCGGATTTCGTGCTGTCGGCCTATAAAGATAACGCCGCAGTGATGGAAGGTTCCGAAGTGGGGCGCTTCTTCGCCGATCGCGGGGAAGGGCGTTACGACTACCATCAGGAACCGGCGCATATTCTGATGAAGGTGGAAACTCACAACCACCCGACGGCGATTTCGCCGTGGCCAGGGGCGGCGACAGGTTCCGGCGGCGAGATCCGCGATGAAGGCGCAACCGGCCGTGGCGCGAAGCCAAAAGCGGGGCTGGTGGGCTTTTCCGTTTCTAACCTGCGTATCCCTGGCTTTGAACAGCCGTGGGAAGAGGATTTCGGTAAACCGGATCGTATCGTCACCGCGCTGGACATTATGACCGACGGCCCACTGGGCGGCGCGGCGTTCAACAATGAATTTGGTCGTCCGGCGCTGAATGGTTACTTCCGTACTTATGAAGAGAAAGTGAACAGCCACAATGGCGAAGAGCTGCGCGGCTACCACAAACCGATCATGCTGGCGGGCGGCATCGGCAACATCCGTGCCGATCACGTGCAGAAAGGTGAAATTACCGTTGGCGCGAAACTGATCGTGCTGGGCGGTCCGGCGATGAATATCGGTCTGGGCGGCGGCGCGGCCTCTTCAATGGCATCCGGTCAGTCCGACGCGGATCTTGATTTTGCCTCCGTACAGCGTGACAACCCGGAGATGGAACGTCGTTGCCAGGAAGTTATCGACCGCTGCTGGCAGCTGGGTGATGCCAACCCGATCCTCTTTATTCACGATGTTGGCGCGGGCGGCCTTTCTAACGCCATGCCGGAGCTGGTGAGCGACGGCGGTCGCGGCGGTCGTTTTGAGCTGCGCGATATTCTGAGCGATGAGCCGGGAATGAGCCCGCTTGAGATCTGGTGTAACGAATCGCAGGAGCGCTACGTGCTGGCGGTTGCCGCCGATCAACTGGCGCTGTTTGACGAGCTGTGCCGCCGCGAGCGCGCGCCGTACGCGGTGATTGGTGAAGCGACGGAAGCCCAACATCTGACGCTTAACGACAGCCACTTTAACAACCAGCCGATCGATATGCCGCTGGATGTGCTGCTGGGTAAAACGCCGAAGATGACCCGCGATGTCGCGTCTCGTCAGGCGGCTGGCGAAGCGCTGAACGTGCAGGGCATTTCCATTGCCGATGCGGTTAACCGCGTGCTGCACCTGCCGACCGTGGCGGAAAAAACCTTCCTTGTGACCATCGGCGACCGTACGGTGACCGGTATGGTCGCGCGCGATCAGATGGTTGGCCCGTGGCAGATTCCGGTGGCGAACTGTGCAGTCACCACCGCCAGCCTTGATAGCTACTACGGTGAGGCGATGGCGCTGGGCGAACGCGCGCCGGTGGCGCTGCTGGACTTCGCCGCTTCCGCCCGCCTGGCGGTGGGGGAAGCGCTCACTAACATCGCTGCAACGCAGATTGGCGATATCAAACGTATTAAGCTGTCGGCGAACTGGATGGCCGCCGCCGGGCACCCGGGTGAAGACGCCGGGCTGTATGCCGCAGTGAAAGCAGTGGGCGAAGAGCTTTGTCCGGCGCTCGGTTTAACCATTCCTGTGGGTAAAGACTCCATGTCGATGAAAACCCGCTGGCAGGAAGGCAGCGAGCAGCGCGAAATGACCTCGCCGCTGTCACTGGTGATCACCGCGTTTGCCCGTGTTGAAGATGTTCGCCGCACGGTTACTCCGCAGCTTTCCACGGAAGATAACGCCCTGCTGCTGATTGACCTGGGTAATGGCAATAACGCACTGGGCGCCACCGCGCTGGCACAGGTTTACCGCCAGCTGGGTGACAAACCGGCTGATGTGCGTAACGTTGAGCAACTGAAAGGTTTCTTTGATGCTATCCAGGCGCTGGTGGCGGACCGCAAACTGCTGGCTTATCACGATCGCTCCGATGGCGGCCTGCTGGTCACGCTGGCAGAGATGGCCTTTACCGGTCACTGCGGCATCAACGTTGATATCGCGTCTCTGGGCCAGGATCGTCTGGCGGCGTTGTTTAATGAAGAGCTGGGCGCGGTGATTCAGGTGCGCGCGGCCGATCGCGAAGCGGTAGAAAGCGTGCTCGCGGCTTATGGTCTGGGTGATAGCGTTCACTATCTCGGTACTGCCGTTGCTGGCGATCGCTTTGTGATTGAAGCTGATGGCCAGGCGGTGTTCAGCGAAAGTCGTACTCAGCTGCGCATGTGGTGGGCGGAAACCACCTGGCAGATGCAGCGCCTGCGTGATAACCCGGAGTGTGCGGATCAGGAGCATCAGGCGAAAGCCAATGACAACGATCCGGGCCTCAACGTGAAACTCTCTTTTGATATCAACGACGATATCGCTGCACCGTTCATTGCTACCGGTGCACGGCCAAAAGTGGCTGTGCTGCGTGAGCAGGGCGTCAACTCGCACGTTGAAATGGCGGCTGCATTCCATCGCGCCGGTTTTGATGCCATTGACGTGCATATGAGCGATCTGCTGGCAGGGCGCACTGGCCTTGAGCACTTCCAGGCGCTGGTTGCCTGCGGCGGCTTCTCGTATGGCGATGTGCTGGGTGCAGGTGAGGGTTGGGCGAAATCGATTCTGTTCAACGAGCGTGTGCGTGACGAGTTCGAAACCTTCTTCCACCGTCCGCAGACACTGGCGCTGGGCGTATGTAACGGTTGCCAGATGATGTCTAACCTGCGTGAACTGATCCCGGGCAGCGAGCTGTGGCCGCGCTTTGTGCGTAACCACTCCGACCGCTTTGAAGCACGCTTCAGCCTGGTAGAAGTGACGCAAAGCCCGTCGCTGCTGCTGAGCGGTATGGTTGGCTCGCAGATGCCAATCGCTGTTTCTCATGGTGAAGGTCGCGTGGAAGTGCGTGATGGCGCGCATCTGGCGCAGCTGGAAAGCAAAGGGCTGGTGGCGTTGCGCTACGTGGATAACACCGGGGTCGTGACGGAAACTTATCCGGCGAACCCGAACGGCTCACCGAACGGCATTACGGCTGTGACCAGTGAAAGCGGGCGCGTAACCATTATGATGCCGCACCCGGAGCGCGTGTTCCGCACCGTTTCCAACTCCTGGCATCCAGAAAACTGGGGCGAAGACAGTCCGTGGATGCGTATCTTCCGCAACGCCCGTAAACAGTTGGGTTAATTTCGTCATCATCAGTAAGCCCTCTTCTTTGTAAGAGGGCTTTTTTTCGTCTGAGCAAAAGTGTCTGCATTTCCCGACATAGGGTATTAAGTGGTGTCTCCAAAAAGAGACATTTAATTTATTGATTATAAATGATTTATTTTTGATGCTATCAGTGTGTTGCTAAATAGCGACAGGTTGTTGAAATGATAAGCACATCACACTTTCATTTTTAAAATATTAAATGATTAAAAATCAATAGCTTTAATTAATTGTTGGCGTGTTGGCACAATACCTGCATAATATTACGCAGTGGCTCATTCACCTCCTTATGTCAGCCCCTTCGGGACGCGCTACATAAACTTCGAATGACGCACTTAAAGGTGCCTGCCGTCCACCTGCTGATAATTGCGTTGCTTTATCAGGCATCGGGCGAAACGTCGAGTTAGGCACCGCCTAATTTCATAACAAAGCCGGGTTAATACCCGGCTTTGTTGTTTCTGGCTTTTGGTAAATCAGTTAGCATCTCCATACCTTTTTTTGCGAGAGAAGTGCATTGAAACGCTGGCCTGTTTTCCCCCGCTCGCTTCGCCAACTGGTCATGATGGCGTTTTTGTTAATCCTGTTGCCGCTGCTGGTGTTAGCCTGGCAGGCGTGGCAAAGCCTGAACGCACTCAGTGCGCAGGCGTTGCAGACTAACCGCACAACGCTGATTGACGCGCGTCGCAGTGAAGCAATGACCAATGCCGCACTGGAAATGGAGCGTAGCTACCGGCAGTACTGTGTGCTGGATGATGCCACCCTGGCGCGCGTGTATCAGAATCAGCGTAAGCGTTATAGCGAAATGCTTGACGCCCACGCGGGCGTGCTCCCTGACGATAAACTTTACCAGGCGTTGCGCCAGGATTTAAACGCGCTCGCCCAGTTGCAATGTAAAAATAGCGGCCCGTCTGCCGAGGCTTCTGCGCAGCTTGAAGCGTTTGCCGCCGCCAATACCGAGATGGTGCAATCGACACGGGCGGTGGTTTTTTCCCGCGGGCAACAGCTTCAGCTGGAAATTGCCGAACGCGGCCAGTTTTTCGGCTGGCAGGCGCTGGTGCTGTTCCTGGTGAGCCTGGCGCTGGTCCTGCTGTTTACCCGCATGATCATCGGTCCGGTGAAGGGCATCGAGCGGATGATTAATCGCTTGGGCGAGGGGAGAACCCTGGGCCGTAGCGTTGTCTTTAAAGGCCCGCGCGAACTGCGTTATGTTGGGGAACGGATCCTCTGGCTGAGCGAAAGACTCGCCTGGCTTGAATCACAGCGTCATCAATTCTTACGCCACCTTTCCCACGAGCTTAAAACGCCGCTTGCCAGCATGCGCGAAGGTACCGAGTTGCTGGCCGATCAGGTTGTCGGACCGCTGACGATGGAACAGAAAGAGGTGGTGGAGATCCTCGATGCCAGCAGCCGCAATCTGCAAAAACTGATTGAGCAATTGCTGGATTACAACCGCAAGCTGGCGGAGGGTTCGGTAGAGCTGGAAACCGTGGAACTTGCACCACTGGTAGAAATGGTGATCTCTGCCCACAGTTTGCCGGCGCGAGCTAAAATGATGCATACCGATGTCGCCCTTGATGTGGCGACCTGCCAGGCCGAACCGATGTTGCTGATGAGCGTGCTGGATAATCTTTACTCCAACGCGGTGCACTATGGTGCTGAATCCGGTAACATTTCTCTGCACAGCTATACTGCCAACGCGCGGCTCTGTATCGAAGTGGCAAATACCGGTACGCCGATCCCTGAAACGGAGCGTGAAATGATCTTCGAACCGTTCTTCCAGGGCAGCCACCAGCGAAAAGGCGCGGTGAAAGGCAGCGGGTTGGGGCTAAGCATTGCCAGGGACTGCATTCGCCGTATGCAAGGCGAGCTGCATCTGGTGGCGAGCAGCAAAGCTGATGTCTGTTTCCGTATTGAGTTACCTCTCAATGCGCCGGAAAAATCCACTCAATGAATCTAAATCTGGTGAGTATGTCGCATGTTTTTTCCCGCGTGATTAACGCGGTTACACAGCAAAACGCCTGGCTTCGCGTGTTTCCTTGTCTGCTGCTGGCGGGGTGTGTTGCACAAAAACCGCAAAGCGCGATTCATGACCTCCAGGAAGAACGGCTCCCTGAACATCAACTGGCCGATTTCTTGTCCACAGATTGCGACGATATCTGGTCGCTGTCCGGGCAAAACGTCGACACCAACCCGCTTTACTGGCTGCGCGGTATGGACTGTGCGCAACGTTTATCGCCTGCCGCCGCGCGTGCTGAAGCACGTACCTGGTCTGACGATAACTGGCAGGCCACGTTCAGGCGCGGCATTTTGCTCTCTAACGCCAAAATTTCGCCGCTTGAGCGTCGTGAATACACCGAGCGGCTGGGCGCATTAAGCCCCACGATCCCTGCGCAGGTTCGTCCACTGTTTGAGCTGTGGCGCGATGGTGAAAAAGCCCAATTACAACTGGCGGAAGAGCGCGCCCGTTACGCGAAGTTACAGCAATCCGCGGACAGCGAGCTGGATAGTCTGCGCCAGCAGCAACAATTCCTGCGCGAACAACTGGAAACAACTACCCGTAAACTGGAAAACCTCACCGATATCGAACGGCGTCTCTCCACGCGCAATAAACCCGCCGCTACTGACCTGCCGGACAGTTCTCACCCGTCTAAAAGCGACGGCACTCAGGAGGATGTGAAACCATGACCAGCCGTAAACCTGCCCATCTGTTGCTGGTGGATGACGATCCGGGGCTGTTAAAACTGCTGGGGCTGCGCCTCACCAGCGAAGGCTATAGCATCGTCACGGCGGAAAGCGGGCAGGAAGGGTTACGCATTCTTGCGCGGGAAAAGGTCGATTTGGTAATAAGCGATCTGCGCATGGATGAGATGGACGGTATGCAGCTGTTTGCCGAAATCCAGCGCGTACAGCCGGGCATGCCGGTGATTATCCTGACGGCCCACGGCTCGATTCCCGATGCGGTGGCCGCGACCCAGCAGGGCGTGTTCAGCTTTCTGACCAAACCGGTGGACAAAGACGCGCTGTATAAAGCGATTGACGATGCGCTGGAGCACAGCGGTTCGGCGATGGATGACCAGTGGCGTGAAACCATAGTCACTCGTAGCCCGGTAATGCTGCGTCTGCTGGAGCAGGCGCGGATGGTGGCGCAATCTGACGTGAGCGTGCTGATTAACGGCCAGAGCGGTACCGGGAAAGAGGTGCTCGCGCAGGCGATTCATAACGCCAGTCCGCGCAGCAAAAGTGCGTTTATCGCCATTAACTGCGGCGCGTTGCCGGAACAGTTACTGGAATCTGAACTGTTCGGTCATGCGCGCGGTGCGTTTACCGGCGCAGTCAGTAGCCGGGAGGGGCTGTTCCAGGCGGCGGAGGGCGGCACGCTGTTCCTTGATGAGATTGGCGATATGCCAATTCCGTTGCAGGTCAAACTGCTGCGCGTGTTGCAGGAGCGCAAAGTGCGCCCGCTTGGCAGTAACCGCGATATCGATATTAATGTGCGCATCATTTCAGCCACGCACCGTGATTTACCGAAAGCGATGGCGCGCGGCGAGTTTCGCGAAGATCTCTACTATCGGCTGAATGTGGTGAGCCTGAAGATCCCGGCGTTAGCTGAGCGTGCGGAAGATATTCCGCTACTGGCCAATCATTTGCTGAAACAGTCGGCAGAGAGACATAAACCGTTTGTTCGCGCGTTTTCCACCGATGCCATGAAGCGGCTGATGACCGCCGGCTGGCCTGGCAATGTGCGCCAGTTGGTTAACGTCATTGAACAGTGTGTGGCGCTCACTTCATCGCCGGTTATCAGCGATGCGCTGGTGGAGCAGGCGCTGGAAGGGGAAAATACGGCATTGCCGACCTTTGTTGAGGCGCGTAACCAGTTTGAACTGAACTACCTGCGCAAGCTGCTGCAAATCACTAAGGGCAATGTCACGCATGCCGCGCGCATGGCGGGGCGCAACCGCACCGAGTTTTACAAATTACTCTCCCGCCATGAGCTCGACGCCAACGACTTTAAAGAGTAATGGCGAAATGATTATGGTACTGTGAGCAACCGATTACGATGCAGCAGACTGGCAAGAGCGTGTAAGGAACGACCATGAAAAAGATTGATGCGATTATTAAACCTTTCAAACTGGATGATGTACGTGAAGCGCTGGCTGAAGTCGGCATCACCGGGATGACGGTAACGGAAGTGAAAGGTTTTGGTCGTCAGAAAGGCCACACTGAACTTTACCGTGGCGCGGAGTATATGGTGGATTTTCTGCCGAAGGTGAAGATTGAAATTGTCGTGACTGACGACATCGTTGATACCTGCGTGGACACCATTATCCGTACTGCCCAGACCGGTAAAATCGGCGATGGTAAGATCTTCGTCTTTGATGTCGCACGCGTGGTGCGTATCCGTACCGGCGAAGAAGACGACGCCGCAATCTGATATTTTCCCTCACCCCTCAGGGTGAGGGTGCCTGTTTTACAACACCTTATGCGGGCCAAAGCATTCGTAATGAATGCTCTCTTTGTTCACGCCAAGTGTGACCAACTGTTGCGCGACAAACTGCATAAAACCGACCGGGCCGCAGAGATAAAACTGCATCGCCGGATCGCTGAACTTCCCTTCCAGCGCGTGCAAATCCATCAACCCTTCACTGTGATAGTGACCGCTGTTCACCTCAGCCGCCGCAGGCTGTTGATACCAGACATGCTGGTAAAAATGGTTCAGCGACGCACCCAGTTTGCTTACTTCATCGGCAAAGGCATGCACCTCGCCATTCATCGCGGCGTGGAACCAGTTTACCTGCGCGGCATGTTGTGATTTTGAAAGGCTGTCGAGCATCGCCAGCATCGGTGTTTGACCGACACCCGCGGAGATCAGCGTGACCGGCGTGTTGCTCTGCACATCAATAAAGAAATCCCCGGCAGGCGCTGCAAGATGCACGATATCGCCCACTTTCGCACTGTTATGCAGCCAGTTAGAAACCTGCCCACCCGCTTCGCGTTTTACCGCGATACGGTAGCTTTTGCCGTTGGGCTTGCGGGTCAGTGAATACTGGCGGATCTCCTGATTAGCGAAACCTTCAGGCTTCAGCCAGACACCCAGATATTGCCCCGGCTGATAAGCGGCGACCGGCTGACCGTCGACGGGTTCGAATTCAAAGCTGGTGATAAGTGCGCTCTGCGGTTTTTTCTCTACCAGGCGGAACGGGCGCGTGCCTTGCCAGCCGCCAACTTTTTCAGCGTGTTCGCTGTAGATTTGCGCTTCACGGTTGATAAAGACACCCGCCAGTACGCCGTAGGCTTTTCCCCAGGCGTCTAACACTTCTTGCCCCGGGCTGAACATCTCATCCAGCGTCGCCAGCAGGTGTGTGCCAACAATGTTGTACTGTTCCGGCTGGATCTGGAAGCTGGTGTGCTTCTGGGCGATTTTTTCAACCGCCGGCAGCAGCGCGGCAAGATTATCAATATTGCTGGCGTAAGCGGCAATGGCGTTGAACAGTGCTTCACGCTGATCGCCATTGCGCTGGTTGCTCATATTGAAAATCTCTTTCAGTTCCGGATTGTGAGTGAACATCCGGTCGTAAAAATGAGCGGTGAGTTTTGGGCCGGTAGCCGCCAGCAAGGGAAGAGTGGATTTGACCGTAGCGATGGTTTGGGCGTCGAGCATGATTGCTTCCTTTTTTACAGATTATTTAAAGTTGTATTTTAAATACATCTTATAGCGCAGCGACCTGGCTTGTAAAGAGCGGACAATGTAAAGGGATTTACATCGTGAATAAGTTGCATCACAAACCTGAAAAGAAATCCGCTTTAACAGGGAAGTGTCTTATCGCTCAAACCCTTGTCTGACGCGGAGCCAATCGTTTGCGTAAAAACCTTTGTCAAGACCTGTTATCAGAATATTAATCAGTTATACTGTGGGCCGTTCCCCAAATTTGGGCCCTCATTTAGAGTTGTTTTGTTAGCTGAGTCAGGAGATGCGGATGTTAAAGCGTGAAATGAACATTGCCGATTATGATGCCGAACTGTGGCAGGCTATGGAGCAGGAAAAAGTACGTCAGGAAGAACACATTGAACTGATCGCCTCCGAAAACTACACCAGCCCGCGTGTAATGCAGGCTCAGGGCTCTCAGCTGACGAACAAATACGCCGAAGGTTATCCGGGCAAACGCTACTACGGCGGTTGCGAATATGTGGATATCGTTGAGCAACTGGCGATTGATCGCGCGAAAGAACTGTTTGGCGCGGATTACGCTAACGTGCAGCCGCACTCCGGCTCGCAGGCGAATTTCGCGGTCTACACCGCGCTGCTGCAACCGGGCGATACCGTTTTGGGTATGAACCTGGCGCAGGGCGGCCACCTGACTCACGGCTCCCCGGTTAACTTCTCTGGCAAACTGTACAACATCATCCCTTACGGTATTGATGAGTCCGGTAAAATTGACTACGAAGACATGGCGAAGCAGGCGAAAGAGCACAAACCGAAGATGATTATCGGTGGTTTCTCTGCTTACTCCGGTATCGTTGACTGGGCGAAAATGCGTGAAATCGCCGACAGCATCGGTGCTTACCTGTTCGTTGATATGGCACACGTTGCGGGTCTGATTGCCGCAGGCGTTTACCCGAACCCGGTTCCGCATGCGCACGTTGTGACCACCACCACCCACAAAACCCTGGCGGGTCCGCGCGGCGGCCTGATCCTGGCGAAAGGCGGTGACGAAGAGCTGTACAAAAAACTGAACTCCGCTGTTTTCCCAAGCGCGCAGGGCGGCCCGCTGATGCACGTTATCGCGGCAAAAGCGGTGGCACTGAAAGAAGCGATGGAGCCAGAGTTTAAAGTTTACCAGCAGCAGGTTGCCAAAAACGCCAAAGCGATGGTGGAAGTGTTCCTGAACCGTGGCTACAAAGTGGTATCCGGCGGGACTGAAAACCACCTGTTCCTGCTGGATCTGGTGGATAAAAACCTGACCGGTAAAGAAGCGGATGCCGCGCTGAGCCGTGCGAACATCACCGTGAACAAAAACAGCGTGCCGAACGATCCGAAGAGCCCGTTTGTCACTTCCGGTATCCGTATCGGTTCTCCGGCTGTGACTCGCCGCGGCTTCAAAGAAGCGGAAGTAAAAGAGCTGGCTGGCTGGATGTGCGACGTGCTGGACAACATCAATGACGAAGCAGTTATCGAGCGCGTCAAAGGTAAAGTTCTGGATATCTGCGCGCGTTTCCCGGTTTACGCCTAAGTATATTCCGCTTCGAAAAACCCGCTGCGGCGGGTTTTTTTATGTCTTATTGCAGCGCGCTATAGCCGTGAATGCCCATATAAACGCCGACGAGCGCAATAAGTGCGCTGGAAAAATAGGGGGCCTTACGCGCCAGCGTGTTAAAGCCGGACCAGCGTTTTGCCGCTTGCTGGACGCTGATTGCCGCGCCAACGCCAACCGCAACCAGTGTGAGTGCAAGCCCGATACTGAAAGAGACCACTAATGTTGCGCCCAGCGTGATGGCTTTTAGCTGAATACAGATCAGCAAAATGGTGATCGCTGCAGGGCAGGGGATAAGCCCGCCGGTTAAACCGAATAGCAGGATCTGACCGTTAGTCACCTCGCCGCCGGTAAAACGTCGCTCAATATCCCGTGCATGTGCCCGCTCGTGCGCATCCTGATACTCCTCTTCTTTAGTCACTTTTCGCAGCGACAAGATCGTTGGCTGCGCGGTGACACGAGCTGGTTGTACCGGCTGAAGCACAAGGCTTGGTGCACGGTGCGTGTGGCCGTGGTCATGTTCATGGTGATGATGATGCCCGGCGTGCCACGAACGTTCACCTTGCCAGGTGCGCAGAAACATCCACACCGCCGTACCAAAAATGATCGCCGCAGATACCATTTGCAGCCAGGGTTCAACGGCTTGTGCGGTGAACTGACTGCTGAGATACATACCCCCGAGCGCAATCAGCCACACTACCACCGTGTGCGATAGCGTGGCGGCAAGCCCCAGCATTACGGCTTGTTTGACTGTGCCTTTGATGGCGATGATAAATGCCGCCATCATGGTTTTAGAGTGCCCCGGTTCGAGGCCATGCAGCGCGCCGAGCAGGATGGCGCTCGGAATAAAAAACCAGGCGTTCCCTTGCTGAAAAAGCGTGGTGAAGTCATTCATGAGAATAATTCTCGGTAAAAATTTGTGCGCTCAAATCTACTCCCCCCCAGTAGTAAATACTACCCCCCAGTAGAAATAAACTCCCCCCCAGTTGATGCATGGTATGCTAAGGTTCGTTTAAGCACGGTCGATTTGAGGTCTGTATGTCGCACACCATCCGGGACAAGAAAAAGCTAAAAGCGCGGGCGAGCAAAATAGAAGGGCAGGTTGCCGCGCTGAAAAAAATGCTCGATGAACCACATGAATGCGCTCAGGTTTTGCAGCAAATCGCGGCGATCCGTGGCGCAGTAAACGGGTTAATGCGCGAAGTGATCAAAGGCCATCTGACCGATCATATCGTGCATGAGAACGACGAAATTAAGCGTGAAGCGGATCTGGATGTGGTGTTGAGCGTGCTGGATTCCTATATTCGCTAAGCAACGATGAGCAACCTGAGGGCAGATATTCGCCTGCAAACGTTGGGTAAGCGCATGTGTTGCCTGATTGTTACTTGCCAGTCCTGTTATTTATCGCCAGACTATCGCCTCCATTCAGGAGGAAATCATGGTCTTGCAGTCCACGCGCTGGCTGGCGCTCGCTTATTTCACCTACTTTTTTAGCTACGGCATCTTTTTACCTTTCTGGAGCGTCTGGCTCAAAGGCGTGGGGCTGACCCCCGAAATCATCGGTATGTTGCTCGGCGCAGGTCTTGTCGCCCGCTTTCTTGGCAGCCTTTTCATCGCCCCGCGCGTGAGCGATCCTTCCCGCTTGATTACGGCCCTGCGAGTGCTGGCGCTGGCAACGTTGCTGTTTGCGCTGGCGTTTTATGCAGGAACGCATGTGGCGTGGCTGGCGGTCATTATCATCGGTTTTAACCTCTTCTTTTCGCCGCTGGTGCCGCTCACCGATGCGCTGGCGGGCACCTGGCAAAAACAGTTCCCGATGGATTATGGCCGCGTACGGCTGTGGGGATCGATTGCTTTTGTGATTGGTTCGGCGCTCACCGGCAAGCTGGTGAGCCTGTTTGATTACCAGGCGATTCTGGCGTTGCTGACGCTGGGCGCGGCATCCATGTTGCTCGGTATGTTGCTGCGTCCTTCCATTTTGCCGCAGGGTGAAAATCGCCAGCAGGAGGGCGCAGGCTGGCAGGCGTGGCGGGTATTGATTGCGCAGAACTGGCGTTTTCTCGCCTGCGTGTCGCTGCTGCAGGGCGCACATGCGGCTTACTACGGCTTCAGCGCCATTTACTGGCAGTCGGCGGGGTACTCTGCTTCAACGGTCGGGTATCTGTGGTCGTTGGGGGTGGTGGCGGAAGTGGTGATTTTCGCGCTCAGTAACCGTCTGTTTCGCCGCTTCAGTGCACGCGATCTGCTGCTGCTTTCCGCCGTTTGCGGGCTGGTGCGCTGGAGCCTGATGGGCTGGACGACCGAGCTTCCGTGGCTGATTATTGCCCAGATCCTGCACTGCGGCACGTTTACCGTTTGCCATCTTGCCGCCATGCGCTATATCTCGGCGCGGCAGGGCAGCGAAGTCATCCGCTTACAAGCGGTCTATTCAGCGGTCGCGATGGGCGGCAGTATTGCACTGATGACAATGATCGCCGGTTTTCTGTTTGAACATCTGCATCAGGGGCTGTTTTTTGTCATGGCCGTGCTGGCCATTCCGGCCCTGTTCCTGCGCCCGAACGTCGCCGTGCAGGCCCGCTAGCTTTCCAGCATGTCGCGGATATGCCGCTGCTGTTGCCCGCTCAGCGGACCGTCGGTGTGGATCAGCGGCGGAGAGAACAGCGGCAGCGGCGTTGTATAAGGCGTGATAATTAATGTCACGTCTTTCGGTGCGCCGGCCTTACGAAATTCCGCCAGTGGCAGATATTTAATACTGAGCGGCAGCAGCGTTAATTCGCGCAGTTGCTGCTCAATCTGCTGTTCGCGGGTACTGTCTTCGCCAGTAATCAACACCACCTGTTTCTCATGCATATCGCTGTCCTGCATCAGCCAGGCGCCGAAAATCACCGCCACCAGCCCCGCCTCTTCATCGCTGAAGCGCAAATCATACTCGTCTTCCAGCTCCTGCAAGGCATCGCGGGTGGTTCGCATCAGACGCGGGTAAAGCTGATTGATCTCTTCGGGCAGGCTGTTATCAATGCCAATACCAAACAAGCTGCGATCCAGCGCCTGGGCAATGTGAATATAGAGCTGAGCACTTAAGCCTTGTTCATCGCTGAAACGCAGCCCCGCCATAGCGTGAAAGCGGGCAATCATCCGGCGGATGGCTTTTTGCAGACGGCGATCCTGGTGTTGCTGGTCACGCAGCGGATCGGGCGTGCGCACCAGCATAAACAGCAGCGACAAAAACAGGTGCTCATTCTGCTGCGGATAGTCGACAACGCGACGCTGCCAGTGGCGCACAATCTCCTGCGCCACCTGATACTCGGCGCGCATTTGCGCCCACTCTTGCTGAACCGGGTTAAATTCCGGGGTATGTCCGTGGTGATGCTGCAGTAAACAATATTGCAAATAGAGACGCAGAAACTGCATATCCCGGCATTCAAAGACGCGCTGCAGGCGGCGCGAACAGAGGTTAATCAACGCCAGCAGGTTTGTATCGTCGTATAACGTTCGGGCAATGCCCTGCTGTTTAAGCGCGGTTTTTAACGCCGGGGTAAACTGTTGCGTGATAAATTGCGGGCACAGCCGCAGCGCACGGCGAAGCCAGTGCAACAGGCATAAACGTTGATCGAGTGGAGCGCCCTCAATCCGAAAGCCGCCGTTAGGATGGGGAACGATAGAGAGCCGGTGGTAGCGCTGAATTTCACTTTCCGTTTCAGCGATATCCCGGCGAGCCATGGCGTCGTCCACTCCATTCATAGCGCTGATATGTTCCATGGTGACGTGTTGCCCCGGCAAGGCGAGCATCAAAAGCACCTGGCAGCGGCGCTGCGGACTGGAGAGCGCAGATGGCGGTGTCATTACAGTTGTCATCTGTCAGGTTCCAGTTGGGGTTTTTGATAAGCGTAGTTAAAGGTATGCTCAGCGATAGCGCAGCGGCAGCTCTTTCATTCAGGATTGCCGGGGAGCATCACAGAATTTTTCTCGTGAGGAATACATGCAAGCAGTTAAACAATGCGCCAGTGGCCTGTTTCTCGCGCTTTTATCGTTTTCAGCGACGGCACATCCGCACAGTTTTATCCGCATGAAAACGCAAGTGTTGATCGACAACGGGCAGTTCACCGGGCTGAAAATGCGCTGGACGATGGATGAGATCACTTCGGCGGATCTGCTGTATGACGCGGGCAATGCAAAACCTGGCGATGAGATCTGGAAAAAACTAGCGGCGGAAGTGATGGCAAACGTGCTGGGGCAACACTATTTCACCGAAGTCTGGCACAACGGGCAGAAAGTGAAGTTTCTTAACCGACCGACGGAATATGGCATGGAACAGGTCGCGCACCAGGCGGTGCTGACGTTTGTTTTGCCGCTCGCCGAACCACAGGTGCTCAGCGGCCAGCGGTATACTTTTTCCACTTTCGATCCCACCTATTTTGTCGATATGAGTTACGCAAAAGCGAGCGACGCGACATTGCCTGCCGCCGCACCGCAGGGCTGCAAACTGGCGGTACAAACGCCCAAACCCGGCGAGGAAGTGCTGAATTATGCCCAGTCGCTGGATAAAGCCGATGCGCCGGCAGAAGATATGGAACTCGGTAAACAATTTGCCCAGACGGTGACGCTGACATGTCCGTGATGGTGAGCGCTACGGCGCGAAAACGACGCTTATTGCACTGGTGGCCGCTGGTGCTTTTTATGCTGTGTGCGCTGGCCGCCGCGTTGTGGCTGTGGCAGATCTGGCCGCAGGTGATGGTGAAAAGCGTTATCTGGCAGCGCGATGTGAATATGAAAATGAGCAGCTTACTGAAAGCGGTGGCAGAAAACCCGCGCCAGGCCGGTGGGGCGCTGCTGCTGTTCAGTTTTGTCTATGGCGTGCTGCATGCGCTTGGGCCGGGACATGGCAAAGTGGTGATCACCACCTGGCTCGCCACGCATCCGTCAAAACTGAAACCGGCGATTGGCTTAACGCTGGCCTCTTCTTTGTTGCAGGGGCTGGTGGCCATTGCGCTGGTAGTGGTTGTGCTGAGTATTCTGGCGCTGCCCGCGCGGCAGCTGCATTTGAGCAGTTACTGGCTGGAGAAGGGCAGTTATTTACTGGTAGGTGTGCTGGGAGTGCTTTTGTGCTGGCGAGCGTTGAAAAAGCTGCGTGCGCTTGTACAAACGCCGAAATTCCGCGCCTTTACGCCGCACCATGTGCATCACGAAGGATGCGGTTGCGGTCATCAGCATTTACCCACGGCCTCGCAGTTGCAGAGCGGTGATGACTGGCGCGCACGGTTAATGATTATTTTGTCGATGGGGATGCGCCCCTGTTCCGGTGCGATCATGGTGCTGCTGTTCAGTAAAGTGATTGGCGTGTTTAGCTGGGGCGTGGCGTCCGCGCTAGCCATGGCGGTCGGAACGTCGCTGACCATCAGTTCGCTGGCGTTGCTGGTCCATGGTTTTCGCCAACTGGCAGTGAAATTAAGCGGGGATCGTGCGCCGGTATTGTGGCGACAGGTTGGCTGGACCACGCTGGCACTGGCCGGTGGCGTGTTGTTAATTAGCGCGTCGGTAATAATGTGGGTCAGTGCGTTACCGCCGGGCGGCGGATTACGACCGTTTTGATAGCACCCGGTGGTGGCGAACCACCGCCGGGTACAGCCAGACTTAGCGTTTCAGCGCCTCGCTCAGCTCTTCACGCATATTCGCCAGCATCGCTTTAACTACGCGTGGGTTACCCGCCACGATGTTGCCGGTCATCATATAGTTGTGACCACCGGTGAAATCGCATACCAGACCGCCAGCTTCACGCACCAGCAGTTCACCGGCGGCGAAATCCCACGGTTTCAGCGCGATTTCGAAGAAACCATCCACGCGGCCAGCGGCAACGTAGGCCAGATCCAGCGCAGCGGAACCCGTGCGGCGGAAGTCCGCGCATTCGGTGAACAGTTTGCCGACGATATTGATGTAGGTGGTGGCGTGTTGTTTGGCTTTGAACGGGAAGCCGGTCGCCAGAATGGTGCCATCCAGATCGCGAGCCGTGCTGCCGCGCAGACGGTAGCCGTTCAGCTGTGCGCCCTGACCGCGAGTGGCGGTGAACAGTTCGTTACGCATGGGATCGTAAACCACCGCGACTTCAGTGCGGC
Organism: Kosakonia sp.; assembly: GCF_032104925.1. Lineage (NCBI taxonomy): Bacteria > Pseudomonadati > Pseudomonadota > Gammaproteobacteria > Enterobacterales > Enterobacteriaceae > Kosakonia > Kosakonia sp. The sequence goes on along the minus strand of NZ_DAMCGF010000009.1, from coordinate 123,837 downwards.
CTTTGATTCGTACGGCAATGGATACCGCGAAGTGCGGCAGGCGTTTAACAAAGTTGGTAGTGCCATCCAGCGGATCGATAACCCATTGCACATCCTGGTCAGCGCCTTCGTGCTCACCACTCTCTTCGGTGATGATGGTGTGTTGCGGGTAAGATTTGCGGATTGTTTCGATAATCAGCGCTTCGGCTGCTTTATCAATGTTGGTCACGAAATCATTGCTGCCTTTCTGGCTGGTTTCTACGGTGTCCGGAGTTTCGTAGTTTTTGGCAATTAAATTACCCGCCTTGCGCGCAGCACGCACGGCGATGTTCAGCATCGGATGCATCGGTCTCTCTCACTGGATGTTAAAGAACGGAAAACGGCGCATATCATAGCAGCGAATTCGGATTATGTCTTTGCTTTATGATAATATGCGCGAATATTCTTTAGCCGTTGAAAATCTATGCTGCAAAATATTCGAATCGTACTGGTGGAAACCTCCCACACCGGCAACATGGGCTCTGTTGCTCGTGCAATGAAAACAATGGGTTTAACGAATCTCTGGCTGGTGAACCCGCTGGTAAAACCGGATTCACAGGCTATCGCGCTGGCCGCAGGTGCCAGCGATGTGATTGGCAATGCGCAAATCGTCGACACGCTGGATGAAGCGCTCGCCGGTTGCAGCCTGGTTGTTGGCACCAGCGCGCGTTCCCGCACGCTGCCGTGGCCGATGCTCAATCCGCGTGAATGCGGGCTGAAAAGCGTTGCCGAAGCGCAACACGCGCCCATCGCGCTGGTATTTGGTCGCGAACGCGTTGGCCTCACCAATGATGAGCTGCAAAAGTGCCACTACCACGTGGCGATTGCCGCCAACCCGGAATACAGCTCGCTGAACCTGGCGATGGCGGTGCAGGTTATTGCTTATGAAGTGCGCATGGCCTGGCTGGCAGCGCAAGAGAGCACTGCCCCGGCGGTTGAACATGAAGAGACGCCGTACCCGCTGGTCGATGATCTGGAGCGTTTTTACGGGCATCTGGAGCAAACGCTGCTGGCAACCGGTTTTATTCGTGAAAACCACCCCGGCCAGGTGATGAACAAACTGCGCCGTCTGTTTACCCGCGCGCGCCCGGAAAGTCAGGAGCTTAATATCCTGCGCGGCATCCTGGCGTCGATCGAACAGAAGCATAAAGAGTAATGCGCGAGGCCGGGAAATGGCCTTTTTTCGGCCTAACTCTATGAAAGCACTAAACGACAAATACCTGACTAAAACAGTCAACTAAATAGTTGACCAATTTAGTCGGGAATGTCAGACTTGCGTCTGCTATGCAACATTAACATATTAATAATACACCCCGGGCAGGGGCGAGTTTGAGGCTTGTAAGACATGAGACTGACATCTAAAGGGCGTTATGCCGTGACCGCAATGCTGGACGTTGCACTCAACTCCGAAGCGGGCCCGGTTCCGTTGGCTGATATTTCCGAGCGTCAGGGAATTTCCCTCTCCTACCTGGAGCAGCTGTTCTCCCGTCTGCGTAAAAATGGCTTAGTCGCCAGCGTACGTGGCCCGGGTGGCGGTTACCTGCTGGGTAAAGACGCAAATACCATTGCCGTTGGCGAAGTGATTAGCGCAGTTGACGAATCCGTAGACGCAACCCGCTGCCAGGGTAAAAGCGGCTGCCAGGGTGGTGATAAGTGCCTGACCCATGCGCTGTGGCGCGATCTGAGCGATCGTCTGACCGGTTTCTTAAACAACATCACGCTGGGCGAACTGGTAAACAACCAGGAAATCCTCGATGTGTCCGATCGTCAGCACAGTAACGAATCCCATCGCACCACCCGCGCTCAAGACGCTATCGACGTCAAACTGCGCGCATAATAAAAAACAGAATTCAGAATCGGGCCAGGGCACAAAACAGTGCCCTGTTAACGCGGTCGTACATCCAGCCGGTTGCCTGATTCCTTGCATTAGAGCGATGTACGGAGTTTAAAGAGCAATGAAATTACCGATTTATCTCGATTACTCCGCAACCACGCCGGTGGATCCGCGTGTTGCCGAGAAAATGATGCAGTTCCTGACCCTGGACGGGACCTTTGGTAACCCTGCTTCCCGTTCTCACCGTTTTGGCTGGCAAGCTGAAGAAGCGGTAGATATCGCCCGTAACCAGATTGCAGAACTGGTCGGTGCGGACCCGCGTGAAATCGTCTTCACTTCCGGTGCAACCGAATCCGATAACCTGGCGATTAAAGGTGCAGCCAACTTTTATCAGAAAAAAGGCAAGCACATTATCACCAGCAAAACCGAACACAAAGCCGTGCTGGACACCTGCCGTCAACTGGAGCGCGAAGGCTTCGAAGTGACCTATCTTGCTCCGCAGAGCAACGGCATTATCGACCTGAAAGAGCTGGAAGCGGCGATGCGTGAAGACACCATCCTTGTTTCCATCATGCACGTGAACAACGAAATCGGCGTGGTACAGGATATCGCAGCCATCGGCGAAATGTGCCGTGCGCGCGGCATTATCTACCACGTTGACGCCACCCAGAGCGTGGGCAAACTGCCTATCGACCTGAGCCAGTTGAAAGTGGATCTGATGTCCTTCTCCGGCCATAAAATTTATGGGCCGAAAGGCATCGGTGCGCTCTACGTTCAGCGTAAACCGCGTGTGCGTATCGAAGCGCAGATGCACGGCGGCGGTCATGAGCGCGGTATGCGTTCCGGTACTCTGCCTGTCCACCAGATCGTCGGCATGGGCGAAGCGTACCGCATCGCAAAAGAAGAGATGGCGAGCGAAATGGAACGCCTGCGCGCGCTGCGTAACCGTCTGTGGAACGGCATCAACGACATTGAAGAAGTTTACCTGAACGGCGATCTCGAGCACGGCGCACCGAACATCCTCAACGTCAGCTTTAACTACGTTGAAGGCGAGTCGCTGATCATGGCGCTGAAAGATCTGGCTGTATCCTCCGGCTCTGCCTGTACCTCTGCAAGCCTGGAACCGTCCTACGTGCTGCGCGCACTGGGCATGAATGATGAGCTGGCACACAGCTCGATCCGTTTCTCTTTAGGTCGTTTCACCACCGAAGAAGAAATTGACTACACCATCGCGCTGGTACGTAAATCCATCGGCCGTCTGCGTGAACTCTCTCCGCTGTGGGAAATGTTCAAACAGGGCGTGGATTTGACCACCATCGAATGGGCTCATCATTAATAGTTGCGCAAGCAGGAGAAGAAAAAATGGCTTATAGCGAAAAAGTAATCGATCACTACGAAAACCCGCGCAACGTTGGCTCGTTCGACAACGACGACACGGTTGGTAGCGGCATGGTTGGCGCACCGGCGTGCGGCGACGTGATGAAACTGCAGATCAAAGTTAACGATAAAGGCATTATCGAAGACGCGCGTTTTAAAACTTACGGTTGCGGCTCTGCAATCGCTTCCAGCTCGCTGGTCACCGAATGGGTGAAAGGCAAGTCACTGGACGAAGCGCAGGCGATTAAAAACACCGATATCGCCGAAGAGCTGGAACTGCCGCCGGTGAAAATTCACTGTTCTATCCTGGCGGAAGACGCGATTAAAGCCGCAATTGCGGATTACAAAAGTAAACAAGAAGCGAAATAAGGCGGGAGGTTGTTGTCATGTCCATTAGCCTGAGCGACAGTGCTGCCGCGCGAGTCAATACCTTCCTGGCCAACCGTGGTAAAGGGTTTGGTCTGCGCCTGGGGGTGAGAACCTCCGGCTGTTCTGGTATGGCTTATGTCCTTGAGTTTGTCGATGCGCCGAACGAAGAAGACACGGTGTTTGAAGACAAAGGCGTGAAGGTAGTGGTTGACGGCAAAAGCCTGCAATTCCTCGACGGCACTCAACTGGACTTCGTCAAAGAAGGCCTGAACGAAGGGTTTAAATTCACCAACCCGAACGTTAAAGACGAGTGCGGTTGCGGCGAAAGCTTCAACGTTTAATCGCCACCATCCGATGACCCCACCGCAGCGTCCTGCGCGTGGGGTTTGTTTCGATTGCACACCCGGAATTGTTATGGATTACTTCACCCTCTTTGGGTTGCCGGCCCACTATCCGCTCGATGTTCAGGCGCTGGCGACACGTTTCCAGGATCTGCAACGTCAGTTCCACCCGGATCGCTTCGCAAACCGCCCGCAGGCGGAACAACTGGCTGCCGTCCAGCAATCCGCTACCATTAACCAGGCATGGCAAACGCTGCGCAACCCGCTAACGCGCGCAGAATATTTGCTGTCGCTGCACGGTTTTGATTTAGCCTCCGAGCAACACACGGTGCGCGATACCGCCTTCTTAATGGAACAACTTGAGCTGCGTGAAGAGCTGGACGAGATTGAAAAAGCGCAAGACGCGACCCGTCTGGAAGCATTTCAACAGCGTGTGAAAGAAATGTATGACACCCGCCATCGGCAAATGGTGGAGCAATTAGATAGCCAGACGTGGGACGCGGCGGCGGATACCGTGCGTAAACTGCGTTTTCTCGATAAACTGCGCAGCGCAACAGAACAACTCGAAGAAAAACTGCTCGGTTTTTAATTTTTTGGAAGCACATCATGGCCTTATTACAAATTAGTGAGCCCGGTCTGAGCGCCGCGCCGCACCAGCGTCGTCTGGCGGCGGGTATCGACCTCGGCACCACCAATTCATTGGTTGCCACCGTGCGCAGCGGACAGGCGGAAACGCTGGCCGACAGCGCCGGACGTCACCTGCTCCCTTCGGTGGTTAACTACCAGGCCGACAGCCATGTTGTCGGTTACGATGCGCGCGCCAACGCCGCGCAGGACTCCGTAAACACCATCAGCTCGGTGAAACGCCTGATGGGGCGCAGCCTGGCCGACATTCAGGCGCGTTACCCGCACCTGCCGTGGCAGTTCCAGCCGAGCGAAAATGGTCTGCCGATGATTGCCACGCGTGGTGGCCTGGTTAACCCGATTCGCGTCTCTGCGGATATCCTCAAAGCCCTTGCCGCTCGCGCGCAAGAGACGCTTTCCGGCGAGCTGGACGGCGTGGTGATCACTGTTCCTGCCTATTTTGATGACGCACAGCGTCAGGGCACCAAAGATGCGGCGCGTCTGGCGGGCTTGCACGTATTGCGCCTGCTGAACGAACCGACCGCTGCGGCTATCGCCTACGGTCTGGACTCCGGCAAAGAGGGCGTGATTGCGGTTTATGACCTCGGCGGCGGCACCTTTGATATCTCGATTTTGCGCCTGAGCCGTGGCGTTTTCGAAGTGCTGGCGACCGGTGGTGATTCCGCGCTCGGCGGCGACGATTTCGACCATCTGCTGGCGGATTACATTTGCGAACAGGCGGGAATTGCCGATCGCAGCGACGTGCGCCAACAGCGCGAATTGCTGGATGCGGCGATTGCCGCAAAAATCGCCCTCAGCGAGGCCGACAGCGTCACCGTTGAGGTGGCGGGCTGGCAGGGCACCATTGCACGTACCCAGTTTGAAGCGTTGATTTCAACGCTGGTCAAACGCACTTTACTCTCTTGTCGTCGCGCGCTGAAAGATGCGGGTGTCGAAGCGCAAGAAGTGCTGGAAGTGGTCATGGTCGGTGGCTCGACGCGCGTGCCGCTGGTGCGCGAGCGGGTTGGCGAGTTCTTTGGCCGCACGCCGCTGACGTCGATTGACCCGGATAAAGTGGTGGCGATTGGCGCGGCAATCCAGGCCGATATTCTGGTTGGCAACAAGCCGGACAGCGAAATGCTGCTGCTGGATGTCATCCCGCTCTCGCTGGGGCTGGAAACGATGGGCGGCCTGGTAGAAAAAGTGATCCCGCGTAACACCACCATTCCGGTGGCGCGCGCTCAGGAGTTCACCACTTTCAAAGATGGCCAGACAGCGATGTCTATCCATGTGATGCAGGGCGAGCGTGAGCTGGTGGCAGACTGCCGTTCACTGGCGCGTTTTGCACTGCGCGGTATCCCGGCGATGCCGGCGGGCGGGGCGCATATTCGCGTCACCTTCCAGGTGGATGCTGACGGTCTGCTCAGCGTAACCGCGATGGAAAAATCCACCGGCGTGGAAGCCTCCATTCAGGTGAAACCATCCTACGGTCTGACCGATGGCGAAATCGCCGACATGATCAAAGACTCCATGAGTTTCGCCGAGCAGGACGTGAAAGCGCGCATGCTGGCGGAGCAGAAAGTGGAAGCCGCGCGCGTGCTGGAAAGTCTTGCCAGCGCGCTTGCCGCTGACGCCGCGCTGTTAAGCGCCGCAGAGCGTGCGGAGATCGACGACGCAGTCGCGCAGTTACGCGCGGTTGCCGACGGCGATGACACCGACGCGATAGAACAAGCCATTAAAAATGTAGATAAACAAACCCAGGAATTCGCCGCACGCCGTATGGATCAATCCGTACGTACCGCGCTGAAAGGCCATTCCGTCGACGAGGTTTAATATGCCTAAAATTGTTTTTCTGCCTCATCAGGATCTCTGTCCGGATGGCGCAGTTCTGGAAGCTAAGAGCGGTGAAACCATTCTTGATGTCGCCCTGCGCGGCGGGATTGAGATTGAGCATGCCTGCGAAAAATCCTGCGCCTGCACCACTTGCCACTGTGTGGTACGTGAAGGTTTTGACTCGTTGCCGGAAAGCAGCGAAGAGGAAGACGACATGCTGGATAAAGCATGGGGTCTGGAGCCGGAAAGCCGCTTAGGCTGCCAGGCGCGTGTTACCGATGAAGATCTGGTGGTTGAAATTCCGCGTTACACCATCAACCACGCGCGGGAGCACTAATATGGGGCTGAAATGGACCGATAGCCGCGAAATCGGCGAGGCGCTGTACGACAGCCGCCCGGACGTAGATCCGAAAACCGTGCGTTTCACCGATATGCACCAGTGGATCTGCGAGCTGGAAGAGTTTGACGATGATCCGAATGCATCGAATGAAAAAATTCTCGAAGCGATTCTGCTAGTCTGGTTAGACGAAGCATCGTAATCATCAAACGGGCTGCCTTCGGGCGGCCCGTTTTCATGAACAGCCATAAGGATAAAAATAATGACAGAAGCTATGAAAATTACGCTGACAACGCAAAGCGCCGACGCGCGCTGGGGTGAAAAAGCCGCTTACAGCATCAATAACGACGGCATCGCACTGCATCTGACCGGGAAAGATGACTTAGGCCTGATCCAACGCGCCGCGCGTAAAATCGACGGCATGGGCATCAAGCATGTTGCCCTGAGCGGTGAAGGCTGGGATGCGGATCGCAGCTGGGCGTTCTGGGCCGGTTATAAAGGGCCAAAAGGCACGCGCAAAGTCGAATGGGCGCAGCTTAACGACGCAGAGCAAAAAGAGCTGGATAGTCGCCTGCTGGTGATCGACTGGGTGCGCGACACCATCAACGCCCCGGCGGAAGAGTTAGGGCCGGAGCAACTGGCGCAGCGCGCGGTCGATCTGCTGCACAAAGTCGGTGGCGATAACGTCTCGTATCGCATCACCAAAGGGGAAGATCTGCGCGAGCAGAATTATCTCGGTCTGCATACGGTTGGCCGTGGTTCCGAGCGCCCGCCGGTACTGCTGGCGCTGGACTTCAACCCGACCGGTAACCCGGACGCGCCGGTTTATGCCGCGCTGGTGGGCAAAGGCATAACCTTCGATTCCGGCGGTTACAGCATTAAGCCGACTTCCTCAATGGATTCCATGAAATCCGATATGGGCGGCGCGGCGCTGGTGACCGGTGCACTGGCGTTTGCCATCCATCGCGGGCTGGATAAACGCATCAAACTGTACCTGTGCTGTGCCGATAACCTGATTAGCGGCAACGCCTTCAAACTGGGCGATATCATCCGTTATCGTAACGGTAAAACCGTCGAAATCATGAATACCGATGCGGAAGGGCGTCTGGTGCTGGCCGATGGCCTGATCGACGCTTCTGCGCAGAAACCAGAGCTGATTATTGATGCGGCAACGCTGACCGGTGCGGCGAAAACCGCGCTGGGCAATGATTATCACGCGCTGTTCAGCTTTGACGATGCGCTTGCCGGACGTTTGCTCAGCAGTGCCAGCGCGGAAAACGAGCCGTTCTGGCGCTTGCCGCTGGCCGAATTCCATCGCAATCAGCTGCCGTCTAATTTCGCGGAACTGAACAACACCGCGGGTGGTTCATTTCCGGCAGGGGCGAGCACGGCGGCCGGTTTCCTGTCGCACTTTGTTGAAAACTACCAGCAGGGCTGGCTGCACATCGACTGCTCAGCTACCTATCGTAAAGCGGCGGTTGAGCAGTGGGCCGCAGGGGCAACCGGCCTTGGCGTGCGTACCCTGGCGAATCTGTTAACCGCTAAGTAATCTTTTTTCCTCTCCCGCAAGGGGGAGGAAACTCTCTGGAACCACTATGTCAGTAAGCAAAAACGAATTAGAAACCCTGCTGGAACAGGCCGCGACTGAGCCTGCGTATCGTCCGGCATTTTTCCGCACGCTGCTGGAATCCACGGTTTGGGTGCCAGGCACGGCGGCGGAAGGTGAAGCCATTGTTGAAGACAGCGCGCTCGATTTGCAGCACTGGGAAAAAGATGACGGCTCTTCCGTGATCCCGTTTTTTACCTCGCTCGAAGCGCTGCAACAGGCGGTGGAAGAGGAGCAGGCGTTTGTGGTGATGCCCGCGCGTACGCTGTTTGAAATGACGCTCGGCGAGACGCTGTTCCTCAATGCCAGGTTGCCGACCGGCAAAGAGTTCACGCCGCGAGAAATCAGCCACCTGGTGGGCGAAGAGGGCAGCCCTCTAAGCCAGCAGGAAGTACTGGAGGGCGGCACGGCGCTGCTGCTTTCCGACGTGGCTGAACCGCCCGCACAAATGGTGGATTCGCTGACCACGCTGTTTAAAAGCATCAAAACCGTGAAGCGCGCGTTTCTCTGCTCAATCAAAGAGAAAGCTGATGAGCAGCCCAATCTGCTGATTGGAATCGAAGCCGAAGGCGATATTGAAGAGATTATTCACGCGGCGGGCAGTGTGGCGACCGATACGCTCCCCGGCGATGAGCCGGTGGATATTTGCCAGGTCGTTGAAGGTGAAAAAGGAATTAGCCATTTTATGATGGCGCATATTACCCCTTTCTACGAACGACGCTGGGGAAGTTTCCTGCGCGACTTTAAGCAAAATCGCATTCTTTAATTATCAGGCGGTATGTTATGTACCGCCTTCTATTATTTAAAAAATTGAATTATTAGCCTTTCATTAATAACGTCGTACGGCTTTCGCTGTAAATTCCATAAATTATGTATTAACCCCATTCCTGTGATACGGTTCGTTTTTACGTTTCTTTACGGTTACTTTTTATGGACAAAAAAAGCCTGCTGTACTGCTTCGGCGTACCGTTAATTCTTTTCTTCTACGCCTGCTGGCAGAATATCCGTATTAACGAAGTGGATGTTTACCAGGTCACGCAATATGGTTTTGTCGGTCACAGCGTATTTGCCGATATGTCGCGCCAGATCCTCGCCAAAGCCGGTATGTTGTTTTCCCTGTTGGGCTTGATTGCCAGTACCAGCGCGGTAATTCTCTGTATTTTAAGCGTACGGAAAGCCCGTATATCTGCGGAAAAGCTCATTGCCGCGTTTACCCTTTGTCGCAAGTTACTGCCATTTATTATGGTTGGCGTAATGGCGTCGATTGGTTTCGCGCTGGTCTGCGTACTGTTATATGAAGTGTGCTGGATCTACACGCTCGGCAGGGCGAGCGCCTTTAATATCAAACTGGTGATATTTGTTTTGCTGATCATTGGTTCGCTGGTATTTATGGTGCTGAAAAGCCTGTTCTTACTAAAACGCTGCTTTGCGCTGTTTGAGCCACAAGATATGCAGGTTCATGGTGCAGCTGTTTCTGAAGCCGACGCGCCGGAACTGTGGCGCTGGGTCAGAGAATTAGCCCAGCGCGGGCAGGCTATTGTGCCGGATAATATTGTTGTCGGTTTATTTGAGGGTTTTTACGTCACCGCAAGCCCGGTGCAAATTGAAAATGGCGCGCGGTTAACCGGCAACACGCTCTATTTCCCGCTCAGCTACGCCGCGTTTATGAATAAAGACGAAGTGGCTGCCGTGATTGGTCATGAGTTGGGACACTTTTCCGGTAATGACACCGTCTACACCCTGCATTTCGCCGGGCTGTATGCCGGTATGGAAAACAGTCTCGACTACTTTTATCGCGATGTGGCGAGCAGCGGCTGGCTTGAGCGGCTGGCGCTCAACCCGACTATACATCTCGGCCTCTGGTTTTACCGTCAGTTCCATGAAACGGTCAATGGCTGGAGCCGCGTACGCGAACTGGCGGCGGACGCTGCGGGCGCGCGTACCAGTTCGCCGCAGGCGCTGGCAGCCTCGCTCCTGCGTTTCTCTGCGCTCAATGAACGCTTTAACGCGCCGATGGAGCTGTTCTTTAATCGCAAACTTGAGACGCACGATCTGGTGCACAGCTTGTTTGCTTCGCTGCGTGAGGGCGGGCGTTTTGATGTTGCCGCCTCGCTTGAGCAGGAACTGGCGCATCCAACAGACAGCCACCCGCCGACGCGCGTGCGTATCGAGCAACTGAATGTGCCGCTGGATGAAACGCTGCTGGCCAGGGCGTCGCGCCCGGCGGACGAGGCGGATTACCAGTGGATGCGCAGTTTATTCCGTGATGCTTCGGCTTTATCAGCCGCGTTAACCGCTGGCATGGCGAGCAATGTGGAAGCACATCATGACGCTTATCAGGCCGAATTAGAGAATCTGGCAGCACACTCCACGGAAAGCGTCGTTGTCTCGCTGCGTAAGAAAAATTTCTGGCTGTTCCTGGTGCTGTCGGTGCTCTGTGTAGCCGGTGCCGGTTTAGTCCTCACGCTGAGCATCCAGTGGAACGCCACCTCCAATCCCTCAATGGAGAAGATAATTTTTGGGCTGGCCGTTGGTGGGCTGATCTTTGGACTGGGAAGCTGGACGATGTATACGCGCGTGCGCCAGCCGCTGTTCACACTGACGGCACAAGGCATCGAAAGCTATCAGCTCAGCGCGCCGCTGTTGCTGGCGGAGATTGAAAACATTGATATTCGTAGCGTTAATGAGTGGGTATTTATCGATCTCTACTGGCGGGAGGGTTATCAGCCACCTACCTGCACCGTGGGGCGTTTGTTCCGCAATTTTGTTGTTGATCCGAAGAAGCGCAAAGTGGTGATAAGTCTGCCCGGCGGGGTGTTGAAAGGCGCACAGCGGGAAAAAATGCCGATTGAGGAGCTGTATGTTGCGCTTCATGAATACATTCAGGCGGCCTGGGCGCGGCGTGAGCTGAGCCATTCGTAATGCGCGCATTTGTTGATGCTTGCCGCATAGCGGCAAGCCTTATTGCGTCGCTTCCAGCAGCAACAGATCCATCAGCAGCACCAGATTCGACTCGAACGAGGTGATCCCGGCGGCTTCAGCGGCAAAATGCACCGCTTCGTCGTACAGCGCGAAATGGATATCCGCCATCTCCGCCAGCGGGTTTACCGACGCGCGGGTAAATGCCACCACCGTCATACCGACCGTGCGCGCAATACGCGCTTTATCCAGCACTTGTTCCGTTTCACCGCTGCGGGAGACGGCAATAAACACCTGGTAGCGCGCCGCGTTACTGAGAAAGATATTCCGGCTGTCGCCCGGCCCGGAAATAAACGCCGTCTTGCCCAGCACCTGCAATTTCTTGGTCAGATACTCAGCAAACAGATAGGAAAACCCGGCACCATACAGAAAAAAGCTCTCCTGCTCATGCAGCAGGGCGGCAAAATGCTGCCGTTTTTCCGCGCTCACCCACTGAAACGTGCGCTGATAATTCGCCATAAACTGCGCGAAAGCGGCGGGTAGCTCGGCGGGTTCACTGTGTGGCCCGGTAATGTGCGGCGTGTCTGCCAGCCGCTGTTTGCAGTGCCAGATAAACTCGCTATAGCCACTGAAACCGAGCTTCTGGCACAGGCGAATAATGGTGGCGGTGGAGACAAATGTCGCCTGCGCCAGTTCGCGTACCGTGATGTTCCCCACCAGCAACGGGTGCTCCGTCAGATGCGCAAGAACGCGATATTCCGCGCGGGTCAGCGACTCCCCGCGCGTCAGCAGTGGTGCCAGTCGGTTGTCCATTTACGCCGTTTCGATGGGTAAATCGTCGCGCGCGCCCCATTCACTCCAGGAGCCGTCATACAGCGTCACGTTACTTGCACCAAGCGTTTCCAGTGCAAGGATCACCACCGATGCCGTCACGCCGGAGCCGCAGCTGGCGATAATCGGTTTGTGCAGATCCACACCCTGACGGCGGAAAATCGCCGCCAGCTCATCGGTGGTTTTCAGTTCACCTTCAACGACTAAATCGACCCACGGTACATTCAGCGCGCCGGGGATATGGCCGCGCTTCAGGCCCGCGCGCGGTTCATCCACTTCGCCATTAAAACGCGGAGCAGGGCGGGCATCGACAATTTGTGCCGTGCCTTCGTGGCTCGCCAGCAGCACGTCGGTCAGTTTTTTCACTACGTGAGGATCGAAATTGGCATTGAAGTCGGACTCCGGCAGCGGCACGTCGCCTTTTTGCAGCGGCAGGGCATCGCGCTGCCAGCCTGCCAGCCCACCGGCCAGAATCGAGACATTTTCCACGCCGTGATTACGTAACATCCACCAGGCGCGCGGGGCAGAGAAGAGATTGCCTTCGTCATACACCACCAGATGTTTATCCTGGCTGATGCCCAGTTCGCGCATTGCCACGGCGAACGCTTCCGGGCGCGTCAGCATATGCGGCAGCGGTGTGGTGTGATCGGAAAGGGCTTCGATATCAAAAAAGACCGCACCGGGAAGGTGCCCGGCGCGGTATTCCGCTCTCATGTCGCGATGCTCCTGACCCACTGGCGCCATCCGCGCATCAATCAGCTGGATTTCGGGATCATCGCTGTGCTCTATCAGCCAGTCGGCCGCGACAAAAAACGAGGTGGACATGGTTGTCTCCGTGTCATCAACAGTAACCTGAATTGTTAACGTTTTTTCATGACCCGACAAGCCGACTTCGCTAACGCCGCGAGCGACCTCGTTATTTTTATGCTGGTTTGCCGTTTTCCCATGCTTTTTGCAGCGCTGGCCAGTAGTCACGGTTGGCTTCAATCATCTCATCAAGAATCGCTTTCGCGTGCTGCATGGTCGGTACGGTGCGGTTGAGGGTAAATGCCTGTAGCGCTTTCTCGTAACTGCCTTCAATAGTGGCTTCTACCAGCAGTTGTTCCGACGCCAGTTGTTGCATCAACAAGGTCTGATGAAACAGCGGCACCGCGCCCATCCGCACTGGCTCCGGCCCTTCACTGGTGATATAAGCCGGGACTTCCACCATCGCATCGTAAGGCAGGTTAGCAATCGCCCCTTTGTTTTCCACAATCACCAGGTGACGCTGGCGCAGGTCAAAAGCCAGCGAACAAGCGACATCGACGATAAACGCGCCGTGTACGCCAACATGGAACGCATCCGGCAGAATGCCGGTGCGCTGATATTCCGCCGCGGCGGCAAACAGTTTTTTCTCGCGCCCGTCCATCACTTCATTGGCTCGGGTGTAATCAGCGTTTTGATGCGCAACGATGTCGTTTGGCATCAGGTAATACTGCAAATAGGGGTTCGGCAAAAATTCCGGGAAGTGATCCATAATCGGCTTGATGTTGCGCCAGGTTTTCACCCACGACGGATCCGAGTGTTGCGGATCGGTTTGCGCGGCATCTTCAGTTAACAGACCAAAACGGGCGACGTGCTCGCGCAGCTCCGGCAGCCGGTCTTCACCATCGACCCGCACTTTGGTAAACCAGCCAAAGTGATTCAGACCGAAGTAATCCACCTCCAGTTTGTGGCGATCAACGCCGAGGATCGCGCCCATATTGCGCATTGCCGCCACCGGCATATCACAAATATTCAGCACGCGCGCGTCGGGACGCAGACGGCGCACCCCTTCGGCGACAATCGCTGCCGGGTTCGAGTAGTTAACGATCCAGGCGCTTTTATCGGCGTAACGTTCCACCAGATCTATCAGTTCTACCATTGGCAAAATGGTACGCAGCCCGTAAGCCAGCCCGCCAGGCCCGCAGGTTTCCTGACCCACCACGCCGTGGCGCAGCGGGATCTTTTCATCCTGCTCGCGCATTTTGTACTGCCCGACGCGCATCTGCGCGAAGACAAAATGTGCGCCGCGAAACGCCGTTTCCGCATCACTGGTGACGGTAAATTTGATGCTCTGGCTGTGGTCACGGATCACTTTTTCCACCACCGGCGCGATGGTGTTTTGCCGGGTTTCATCGATATCGTAAAGGCGGATTTCCGCCAGCGGAAAATCTTCCAGTCTCACCATCAGGCTTTTGACAATGCCCGGGGTGTAGGTGCTGCCGCCACCGGCGATCGATAAAATAAACGGGGGTTTAATCATTTCTGGACTCCTTTAGAGAAACATCTCAACCGCTTCTCGCATTTTTTTGACATGCAGCCCGTAGACCACCTGAACGTTATTACCTTGTTTAATCACGCCTTTCGCGCCTGTCGCTTTTAGCTGCGGCTCATTAATTACCGCGGTGTCTTTCACCGTGACGCGCAGGCGGGTGTAGCAGTTATCCACCACTTCAATATTGGCCCGCCCGCCCAGCCCTTCGATAATCGCTTCGCCAACCGCGTCGTTATTGCCTTTTGCCTGGTAATCCTGCTTGCTGTAAAGGCGCGTCTCTTCGCTGTCATCCTCACGCCCTGGTGTTTTCATATCGAAGCGCAAAATCAGGAAGCGGAAGATAACGAAGTAGAGGCCGAACATGATGAGCCCGACGAGGATGTACATCGGCCAGTTGGATTTCACGGTGCCGAGTGGCAGGTTGTAGAGAATGAAATCGATAATGCCATTCGCGCCGATGGCGTGAACGCCAAACAGGGAAAACAGCATCATGCCAATGCCGGTCAGTACGGCGTGAACCACAAACAGCAGCGGCGCGACAAACAGGAACGAAAACTCAATTGGTTCGGTCACACCCACCAGCAACGAGGTGAGCGCAGCGGGGATCAAAATGGCTTTTGCTGCGGCTTTGCGTTCCGGTTTCGCGGTGACATACATCGCCAGCGCGGCGGCGGGCAGGCCGAACATTTTACTGATGCCGCGTGCATCCCACACTGCCGTGCTGCTTAATTGCGTAACGCTCGGGCAGGCCATTTCTGCGAAGTAGATATTGCGTGCGCCCTGGTAGGTGCTACCGCAAACATCTGCCGTACCACCTAACTCCGTGTACAGAAACGGTGTGTAAACCAGGTGATGCAGCCCGGTCGGCACCAGAATGCGCTCCAGAAAACCGTACACCGCCACACCAAATGGCCCGGCACCTTTGATCGCCAGCGCCAGCGTGCTGATGCCGTGCTGGGCAAAGGGCCATAACTCACTCATCACCACGCCGAGCACGATGGATACCGGCAGCATAATAATGGCGACAAAACAGTGGCCGGAGTAAATCGCCATCGCGCCGGAAAACTGTACGCCGGAATATTTATCGTACAGATAGCCCGACAGCGCGCCGGTGAGTATGCCGGCGAAAACGCCCATCTCCAGCACCTGCACGCCCAGCACCATGCTTTGCCCGGCGGCTTTCATCTGCGCGGCCGGAGCCAGCGCCCCCTGCATCTGCAGAGTGACATTCATGGCGTTGATGAAAACAATAAACGTCACCAGACCAATTAACGCGGCATAGCCTTTATCCCGCGAAGCCAGCCCGACCGGGATGCCGACAGCAAACACCAGTGCCAGGTTAGCCAGCACGGAGACGGCGGATTTGGCAATGAGCTGGCCGACGTTTTGAATAAACGGATGACCAAGAAAGGGTAAATATTCGGCCAGGTTGCCGTTGCCAAAGATATTTCCGAAAGCAATAAACAAACCGACGATGGGCAAAATGAGCACCGGACCAAAGAGGGACTTACCAAAATTTTGTAGGGCATTCACGGCTCTGGACATAATGTTCTCTCTTATTAGAACCGCGCACAAAGGTGCACAGACCGCTTAACGTTAGCAGCCAGTGGTAAGAAATATCCAGCTATCTTATTGTTTTAAAAACAAATGACTCATAAGGTAACATGTTACATTACGGGCTGTGATCGGCTTAACAGCGAGGGTGAAGAACGTTAAGTGCGCTTTGCGAGGCGCTTTCCAGAATTCATCGGCGCTTTTGTAATTGTCACGGTTGCGCATAATAATGTGTGAGCCTCTTTCAACAGGTTACTTAACCAGGGATAACGAATGAAACCGCTACGTCTTGCGGCGCTGACTCTTGCGCTCGTCACCACCTTTACGCTCGCGGGCTGCGATGATAACGATAAGCCTAAGGCCGCCACTGCTCCCGAATCGAAGGCTGCGCCTGCGCCAGAGCAAAAAACACCGGCGGCGATCCCGCAGGATAAAGCAAAGCTTGCTGAGCTTGCCGCACGCAGCGAAGGCAAACCGTTAACGCTGCTGGATGCCTCTGAAGTGCAGCTTGACGGCGCAGCAACGTTGGTGCTGACCTTCTCGGTGCCGTTGGATCCAGACCAGAACTTTGCTTCCGCCGTGCATCTGGTGGATAAAAAAAGTGGCAAAGTGGATGGTGCCTGGGAGCTGGCGCCTAACCTGAAAGAGTTGCGCCTGCGCCATCTCGAACCGAACCGCGAGCTGCTGGTATCGGTCGATAAAGGGTTGCTGGCGCTTAACAAGGCTACGTTCGGTAGCGATTACGAAAAAACAATCACCACCCGCGATGTGCAACCGAGCGTCGGTTTCGCCAGCCGTGGTTCGCTGCTGCCAGGCAAAGTAGTGGACGGGCTGCCGGTGATGGCGCTGAACGTGGACAACGTTGACGTCAATTTTTACCGCGTGAAACCGGAATCGCTGGCCGCGTTTATCAGCCAGTGGGAGTACCGCAGTTCGTTGTCGAACTGGGAATCGGAAACGCTACTGAAAATGGCCGACCTGGTTTATACCGGCCGTTTTGATCTCAACCCAACCCGCAACACGCGTGAAAAACTGCTGTTGCCACTGGGCGGTATTCAGCCGTTACAGCAAACCGGCGTTTACATCGCGGTGATGAACCAGGCCGGACATTACAACTACAGCAATGCCGCCACCCTGTTCACCCTCAGTAATATTGGCCTTTCTGCGCACCGTTACCACAACCGGCTGGATATCTTCACCCAGGGGCTGGAAAACGGCGCTGCGCTCTCCGGCATTGAAGTGATGTTGCTGAACGAGAAAGGGCAAACCCTGGCGCAGGCCACCAGCGATAGCGATGGTCATGCCACGCTCAGCACCGATAAAGAAGCGGCGTTGATCCTGGCGCGCAAAGCGGGTGAAACCACGCTGCTGGATCTGAAATTACCGGCGCTGGATCTCGCCGAGTTCGCCATCGCAGGCGATCCTGGCTACAGCAAACAGTTCTTTATGTTTGGCCCGCGCGATCTCTACCGCCCGGGTGAAACGGTGATCCTTAATGGCCTGCTGCGCGACAGCGACGGCAAGCCACTGGCGGAGCAGCCGGTAAAACTTGAGGTGGTAAAACCGGACGGGCAGGTGATCCGCACGGTGGTCAGCCAGCCGCAAAACGGGCTGTACCAGTTTACTTACCCGCTGGAAGCCAGCGCGCAAACCGGTATGTGGCATATCCGTGCGAACACCGGGGATAACCTTTCCCGTGAGTGGGGTTTCCACGTTGAAGATTTCATGCCAGAGCGCATGGCGCTGAACATTACGCCGCAGCCAGAGCCTGTTGAGCCCGCCGCAGATGTGGTGTTTAACATTGATGGTCACTATCTGTATGGCGCGCCGGCCAGTGGGAACAGTCTGCAAGGCCAGCTGTTCCTGCGCCCGCTGCGCGAAGCCGTTCCCGCACTGCCGGGCTTCCAGTTTGGCGATATTGCCGAAGAGAATCTAAGCCGTAGCCTGGACGAAGTGCATCTGACGCTGGATAAACAAGGGCAGGGCGAAATCACCACGCCGAGCCAGTGGCAGGATTCGCACTCACCATTGCAGGTGATTTTACAAGCCAGCCTGCTGGAGTCTGGCGGTCGCCCGGTGACACGCCGCGCAGAACAGGCTATCTGGCCCGCACAAACGCTACCGGGCATTCGTCCGCAATTTGCCTCCAAAGCCGTATATGACTATCGCACTGACACCACCGTGAACCAGCCGATAGTCGATGAGGGCAGCAATGCCGCTTTTGACATCGTTTATAGCGATGCCAGTGGCGCGAAAAAAGCGGTCAGCGATCTGCAGGTGCGCTTGATTCGTGAACGCCGCGACTACTTCTGGAACTGGTCGGAAAGCGAAGGCTGGCAATCACAATTCGACCAGAAAGATCTGGTCGAGGGCGAACAAAGCCTGACGCTCAAGGCAGATGAAACCGGAAAAGTCAGTTTCCCGGTGGACTGGGGATCCTATCGTCTGGAAGTGAAAGGGCCGGATGACACCATCAGTAGCGTGCGCTTCTGGGCCGGTTACAGCTGGCAGGACAACACCGATGGCGCCGGTGCGGCAAGGCCGGATCGGGTGACGATGAAACTGGATAAACCGGCCTACAAACCGGGCGATACCATCAAATTGCACGTCACCGCGCCTGCCGCTGGTAAGGGCTATGCAATGATCGAATCCAGTGAAGGTCCGCTGTGGTGGAAAGAGATCGATGTGCCGGCAGAGGGCGTTGATCTGAGTATTCCTGTCGATCAGAAGTGGCAGCGCCACGATCTCTATATCAGCACGCTGGTGGTGCGCCCTGGCGATAAATCGAAATCCGCCACGCCAAAACGCGCGGTAGGTTTACTGCATCTCCCAATGGGCGATGAGAACCGTCGCCTTGACGTGACGCTCAGTGCGCCGCAAAAAATGCGTCCTAATCAACCGCTGACGGTGAAAGTCAAAGCGGCGGTGAAAAACGGCGCCACGCCAAAACAAGTTAACGTGCTGCTTTCTGCTGTGGACAGCGGCGTGCTGAACATTACCGATTATGTGACGCCGGATCCGTGGCAGGACTTTTTCGGCCAGAAACGCTACGGTGCGGATATTTACGATATTTATGGTCAGGTGATTGAAGGGCAGGGACGTCTGGCGGCGCTGCGCTTTGGCGGCGATGGCGACGAGCTTAACCGTGGCGGCAAACCGCCGGTCAACCATGTCACCATTATTGCTCAGCAGGCACAGCCGGTAACGCTTGATGAAAATGGTGAAGGGACGGTGAGCTTGCCGATTGGCGATTTCAACGGCGAGCTGCGCGTAATGGCTCAAGCCTGGACGGCGGAAGACTTTGGTAGCACCGAAAGCAAAGTGATTGTGGCCGCGCCAGTGATTGCCGATCTCAATACCCCCCGTTTCCTTGGCAGCGGCGATACCTCGCGCCTGACGCTGGATCTGACTAACCTGACCGATCAACCGCAAACGCTCACTGTCGCGCTGACGGCGAGCGGCCTGCTGGGACTGGAAAGCGGTCAACCGGAGCCGGTTAAGCTCTCTGCCGGCGAGCGCACCACGCTGTTTATTCCGGTGCGTGCGCTGGAGGGATTTGGCGATGGCGAGATTAGTGCGCAAATCAGTGGCCTGACCCTACCGGGTGAAACGTTCGCACCGCAGCAAAAGCAGTGGAAAATCGGTGTGCGTCCCCCGTTCGCGGCACAGACTGTCAATAGCGGTGTGATGCTCAATCCGGGTGAGAGCTGGCATACGCCTGGGCAGCATCTTGCCAATATTTCACCGGTGACCTTGCAAGGTCGCTTACTGCTTAGCGGCAAGCCGCCGCTGAATCTGGCGCGCTACATTGAAGAGCTGCGTGCTTATCCGTACGGCTGTCTTGAACAGACCACCAGCGGGTTGTTCCCGTCGCTTTATACCAATGCCGCGCAGTTGAAAGCGCTGGGTATCAAAGGCGACAGCGATGAGCAGCGCCGCGCGGCGGTGGATTTGGGTATCTCCCGCCTGCTGCAGATGCAGCGCGAAGATGGCGGTTTCGCGTTGTGGGACAAGAGCGGGCCGGAAGAGTACTGGTTGACGGCCTACGTCACCGACTTCCTGGTAAGCGCGTCTGCGCAAGGGTACAGCGTGCCTATGGATGCGCTGAATAACGCCAATAACCGCTTACTGCGCTATTTGCAGGATCCGGCGGCTATGTCCATTCGCTATAGCGATGACGTTCCGGCAACCAAGTTCGCGGTACAAAGCTATGCCGGTCTGGTGCTGGCGCGCCAGCAGAAAGCACCGTTAGGCGCACTGCGTGAAATCTGGCAACGTCATGAACAGGCTAAAGCGGCTCTGCCGCTGATGCAGCTGGGTGTGGCGCTGAAACTGATGGGCGATGCGCAGCGCAGCGAACAAGCGTTAGCGTTGGGGCTGAAAACGTCTCGCCTGCAGTCCGGGCTCTGGCTGGCGGATTACGGCAGCGAACTGCGTGATAACGCATTGATCCTGGCGCTGCTGGAAGAGAACAACCTGCTGGCACAGGAGCAGCCGCGTCTGCTGGCGACGCTCGCTGAGCAGGCTTACGGTCAGCGCTGGTTGTCGACACAGGAGAGCAATGCGCTATTTATGGCCGGGCGTAACCTGCAAAACGCCACTGGCGCGTGGCAGGCACAAACTTCTCTGGATGCCGCGGGGCTCAGTGGCGATCGTCCGCAGAGCCGTAATCTCAGTGCCGATCAACTGGGGGCATTGCAGGTTACCAATAGCGGCAGCACACCGCTATGGTTGCGTCTCGACAGTACCGGTTATCCGGAGCAGGCACCCGCGCCGTCCGGGAAGGTATTAAAAATTGAGCGTACGTTCCTCGGAACCGATGGTCGCAGTAAATCACTTTCGTCACTGAAAAGCGGTGAACTGGTGCTGGTGCGTCTCGATGTGAACGCCAGCCAGAACGTACCGGATGCACTGGTGGTTGATTTACTGCCCGCCGGGCTGGAACTGGAAAACCAGAACCTCGCCGATAGCAGCGCCAGTCTGCAAGATAGCGGCAGTGAAGTGCAGGATCTGCTTAATCGCATGCAACAAGTGGATATCCAGCATATGGAGTTTCGTGATGACCGATTTGTTGCAGCGGTACCGGTAAACGCAGGAGAGTGGGTCACGCTGGTTTACCTGGCGCGCGCGGTCACGCCAGGCACTTATCAGGTTCCCGCTCCGCAGGTGGAGTCAATGTATGTTCCGCAGTGGCGGGCAACCGGTGCGACCAGTGGTCCGCTGATTATCGTACCGTAACGTGAGGATCGTACGTCTGATACGCACCCGCTGGCGCTGGCTGGTGGGTGTTCCGCTGCTGTTGGTGTTGGGCGTTATGGCTGCCGACAAAATCTGGCCGCTGCCGCTGAGCGAGGTCGATCCGGCGCGGGTGGTGGTGGCCGAAGACGGTACGCCGCTGTGGCGCTTTGCCGATGCCGATGGTATCTGGCGCTACCCGGTCACTATCGAAGAGGTATCGCCCCACTATCTGCAGGCGCTGATCCAGTATGAGGATCGCTGGTTCTGGGCGCATCCAGGGGTGAATCCTCTGTCGATTGCGCGCGCAGCCTGGCAGGATCTGCGTTCCGGTCATGTCGTTTCCGGCGGCAGCACGCTGACCATGCAGGTTGCTCGCCTGCTCGATCCGCATCCGCGCACCTTCGGCGGCAAGGTACGCCAGCTGTGGCGGGCGCTGCAACTGGAGTGGCACCTCTCAAAACGTGAAATACTCACCCTTTATCTGAACCGCGCGCCGTTTGGCGGCACGCTGCAGGGCGTGGGCGCAGCGAGTTGGGCTTATTTAGGTAAACCGCCTGCGAAACTCAGCTATTCCGAAGCGGCGCTGTTAGCGGTTTTGCCGCAGGCACCCAGCCGTTTACGCCCGGATCGCTGGCCGCAACGTGCGCAGGCCGCGCGCGACAAAGTGCTGGAGCGCATGGTGTCGCAAAAGGTGTGGTCGGCAACGCAGGTGGCGGAGTCCCGCGAGGAGCCGGTCTGGCTGGCGCCGCGTCAGATGCCGCAACTGGCACCGCTATTCGCCCGGCGAATGCTTGGTGAAAGCAAGGCACTGAAAATCACCACCACGCTGAATGCCAGCCTGCAACGTCAGCTTGAAGATCTGGCGTTAAATGTGAAAAGCCGCCTGCCGGCGCGCAGCTCGCTGGCGATAATCGTCGTTGACCACACGGATATGAAAGTGCGCGGTTGGGTTGGCTCCGTGGATATCAATGACGACAGCCGTTTCAGCCATGTGGATATGGTTAGCGCCGTTCGTTCGCCGGGCTCGGTGTTAAAACCTTTTATTTATGGCCTCGCGCTGGATGAAGGGCTGATTCATCCAGCCTCACTGTTACAGGATGTGCCGCGCCGGGTGGGCGATTATCGGCCCGGTAATTTTGACAGTGGTTTCCATGGCCCGGTAAGCATGAATGAAGCGCTGGTACGCTCCCTTAATTTACCGGCGGTGCAGGTGCTGGAAGCCTACGGGCCGAAAAAATTTGCCGGAAATCTGCGTAACGTTGGTTTGCCGCTGATTTTGCCGACCGGGGCGGAACCAAATCTGTCACTCATCCTTGGCGGGGCGGGTGCGCGGCTGGAAGATATCGCAGCCGCTTACACTGCGTTTGCCCGTGAGGGGAAAGCGGGAAGCCTGCGCCTGACCCCCAACGCCCCGCTGATGGAGCGGCGATTGATGTCGCCGGGCGCGGCGTGGATTATTCGCCGCATTCTCGCCGGAGAAGCACAACCGGTGCCCGACGAAGCGTTGCCGCAGGTGGTGCCGCTGGCGTGGAAAACCGGTACCAGTTATGGCTATCGCGACGCCTGGGCGATAGGAATTAATGCCCGCTACGTGATAGGCATCTGGACGGGTCGACCTGACGGCACGCCCGTTGCCGGGCAGTTCGGTTTTGCCAGTGCGGTGCCGTTACTTAACCAGGTCAATAATCTGTTGCAGCCGCGCTCAGCGCTTGAACAGGCGAGACTGCCGCGCGACCCGCGCCCGCAAACGGTCAGCAGTGGCGTGATCTGTTGGCCGGGCGGGCAAAGCCTGCCGCCTGGCGACAGCAATTGTCGCCGTCGACTTACCACCTGGCTGTTGGACGGTAGCCAGCCGCCAACGCTGCTATTGCCGGAGCAGGAAGGCGGGCACGGGATCAATTTCCCGCTCTGGCTGAATAAAGAGGGGCGCAGGGTTGCCGCAGATTGCCCGGAGGCGCAGCAGAAAACATGGATTGCCTGGCCGCTACCGCTGGAGCCATGGTTACCTGCCGGTGAACGCCGCGCAGCCCGTTTACCGGCGGCGGATAAACGCTGCCCGCCTCGTGACGATAACGCACCGCCGCCACTGTTATTAAGCGGCGTGCGTGAGGGTGCGGTTATCAGACGCATACCCGGCCAGGCGTTTGCCTTGCTGCCGCTACAAAGCAGCGGCGGCGAAGGCAGTCGCTGGTGGTTTTTGAATGGCGAACCGTTATCCTCGCATAACAACTTATTGAGCCTGAAACTTGATAAAAGCGGGGAGTATCAGTTATTGGTTATGGATGACGCAGGGCAGATAGCGACAGTACAGTTTGCGGTGCAATAACCAATGAAATGGCGCTGTTGGCGGGGTGTGTTGCTAAAAATAGTCTCATTTTAAAAAAATGTTACCTTCATCCATAGGCAACGCCCGTATTGCTCTTTATAATCCGCGCCACACCTATTCAGGGCAACAGAACAACTTACAGAGGTAAACATGGCTATTGAACGTACTTTTTCCATCATTAAACCGAACGCGGTGGCAAAAAACGTTATTGGCAGCATCTTCTCTCGCTTTGAAGCGGCAGGGTTCAAAATTGTCGGCACCAAAATGCTGCACCTGACCGTTGAGCAGGCGCGCGGTTTCTATGCCGAGCACGAAGGTCGCCCGTTCTTTGACGGTCTGGTTGAGTTCATGACTTCCGGCCCGATCGTGGTTTCCGTACTGGAAGGTGAAAACGCGGTGCAGCGTCACCGTGACCTGCTGGGCGCAACCAACCCGGCTAACGCGCTGGCAGGCACGCTGCGTGCTGATTACGCAGACAGCTTCACCGAGAACGGCACCCACGGTTCTGACTCCGTTGAATCCGCTGCGCGTGAAATCGCCTACTTCTTCGCCGAAGGCGAAGTGTGCCCGCGCACTCGTTAATCACTCGTTAAACGTGTAACGAGGTTTACACTTTAATTTGTGAAAAGCCGCGTGCAAACGTGGTATCTGTGCGTCAGAATTTGTACAATGCTGCGCCCCAGGATGAGCCGATGCTTTCCTGGGGCGCTTCTTTTTAACCCTCCACGGGCCACAACGTGTAATAACGAGGCCGGAATACATTATGACTGAACAAATTGTCATGCCTGAGAACGACGCTCTCACGGTGCCAAACAAAGATGCAAAAATTAACCTGCTGGATTTAAACCGTCAGCAGATGCGTGAATTTTTCAAAAACTTAGGCGAAAAACCCTTCCGCGCCGATCAGGTGATGAAGTGGATGTACCACTATTGCAGCGACGACTTTGATGAGATGACCGACATCAACAAAGTGCTGCGCAACAAATTAAAAGAAGTCGCCGAAATTCGTGCGCCGGAAGTGGTGGAAGAACAACGTTCCTCCGACGGCACCATCAAGTGGGCGATTGCCGTGGGCGATCAGCGCGTTGAAACCGTCTACATCCCGGAAGAGGATCGCGCGACGTTGTGCGTCTCTTCCCAGGTAGGTTGCGCGCTGGAGTGCAAATTCTGCTCCACGGCTCAGCAGGGCTTTAACCGTAACCTGCGCGTTTCGGAAATTATTGGCCAGGTGTGGCGCGCGGCGAAAATTATCGGCGCGGCGAAAGTCACCGGCAGCCGCCCCATTACCAACGTGGTGATGATGGGCATGGGCGAGCCGCTGCTCAACCTGACCAACGTCGTTCCGGCGATGGAGATTATGCTGGATGATTTCGGCTTTGGTCTCTCCAAACGTCGCGTAACGCTCTCCACCTCCGGCGTGGTTCCGGCGCTGGATAAACTGGGCGATATGATTGACGTTGCGCTGGCTATCTCTCTGCATGCGCCAAATGACGAAATTCGCGATGAAATTGTACCGATCAACAAAAAGTACAACATCGAAACTTTCCTCGCCGCCGTTCGCCGTTATCTGGAAAAATCCAACGCTAACCAGGGCCGCGTGACCATCGAATATGTGATGTTGGATCACGTCAACGATGGCACTGAACATGCGCACCAGTTGGCGGAGTTGCTGAAAGATACACCGTGCAAGATTAACCTGATCCCATGGAACCCGTTCCCGGGCGCGCCGTATGGCCGCAGCTCTAACAGCCGTATCGATCGCTTCTGTAAAGTGCTGATGAGTTATGGTTTCACCACTATCGTGCGTAAAACGCGTGGCGATGATATCGATGCCGCGTGTGGACAGCTGGCGGGCGATGTGATTGACCGTACCAAACGTACGATGCGTAAGCGTATGCAGGGCGAGCCTATTGAGATCAAGGCACTATAATCATAAGTTGCAGCGCGAAGAATATGCTGCATTTTGTGAAAATGTCGACTATTTGGCCTGTACATATACAGGCCATTAATAATTACGGTGCGTTTCTCCTGACTTTAAGGCAGTATGTAGTGATGGAACAATGGTTTAGCAAAAAGTGCTGAAAGCTGTTCTGTTATGACGAGCCTGACAGTCCTATACTGTGGGCCAGGTTTAACCGACCCGGTTTTTTCGCGGCGCGTGTAGGCATTGCGGTTATGCGCGCCTGAATGTTTAATTTTCACGTACCAGTAGTTGTAGCGAATGAATACTGAAGCCACTCACGACCAAAATGAAGCACAAACCACTGGCGTACGTCTGCGCAACGCCCGTGAACAACTTGGACTCAGCCAGCAAGCGGTTGCAGAGCGCTTGTGCCTGAAGGTCTCCACGGTACGCGATATCGAAGAGGACAGGTCCCCCGCCGATCTGGCTTCGACTTTTGTACGCGGTTACATCCGCTCCTATGCCCGCCTTGTGCACATCCCTGAAGAAGAGCTGCTGCCGATTCTTGAAAAACAAGCGCCGGTCAGAGCGGCGAAAGTTGCGCCAATGCAGACTTTTGCTTTAGGCAAACCGCGTAAAAAACGCGGTGGCTGGATGATGAGTTTTATCACCTGGCTGGTGTTTCTGGTCGCAATCGGCCTGACAGGCGCATGGTGGTGGGATAACCACAAAGCGCAGCAGCAAGAGATCACCAACATGGCCGATCAATCTTCTGCGGAATTGAATGCGGGCAACAGTAACGCGCAAAGCGTACCGCTGAATAACGACACGGCTGCAGCAGACCCGGTTGATAATTCCGGCACGCCTGTTGAAGCGCCAGCCCCGTCGGCGACGGCACAAACGCCAGCCGCCAGCGCGCCGCAAACCCCTGCTGCTACCGCAAACCAGAATACCGTTGTTGCACCGTCGCAGGCGAATGTCGACGCCATGCAGCAGCCTGCCGCTCCAGCGAATACTGCACAGCTCCCGACCAGCCAGGCCGGTGTCGCAGGTGCGCAAGCAGATACTAACGCACTGGTGATGAACTTTACTGCCGATTGCTGGCTGGAAGTGAGCGATGCCACCGGGAAGAAATTATTCAGTGGCTTGCAACGTAAAGACGCCACGCTCAATTTAACCGGCCAGGCGCCATATAAGCTGAAAATTGGCGCGCCGTCAGCCGTTCAGATTCAGTATCAGGGTAAACCTGTCGATCTGAGCCGTTTTATCAGAACTAACCAGGTTGCGCGTCTGACCCTCAATGCCGAACAATCAGCAGCACAGTAACAGACGGGCAACGCGGGAGATTTTTCATGCATAACCAGGCCCCGATTCAGCGTCGGAAATCGAAACGGATTTACGTTGGTAATGTGCCCATTGGCGATGGCGCGCCCATCGCCGTACAGTCCATGACAAACACCCGTACCACGGATGTTGAAGCTACGGTCAATCAAATCAAAGCGCTTGAGCGCGTCGGCGCGGATATCGTCCGCGTCTCCGTCCCGACCATGGACGCGGCGGAAGCATTCAAGTTGATCAAACAGCAAGTGAGTGTCCCGCTGGTTGCGGACATCCATTTTGACTATCGCATTGCGCTGAAAGTCGCCGAATATGGCGTTGACTGCCTGCGCATTAACCCCGGTAATATCGGCAACGAAGAGCGAATTCGCACCGTTGTTGATTGCGCGCGCGATAAAAATATCCCGATTCGCATTGGTGTTAACGCCGGTTCGCTGGAAAAAGATCTGCAGGAAAAGTATGGCGAGCCAACGCCGCAAGCGCTGCTCGAATCCGCCATGCGTCATGTCGATCATCTCGATCGCCTGAATTTCGATCAGTTCAAAGTCAGCGTGAAAGCGTCGGACGTATTCCTCGCTGTTGAATCCTATCGCCTGCTGGCAAAACAGATTGATCAGCCGTTGCATCTTGGCATCACCGAAGCCGGTGGCGCACGTGCAGGTGCGGTCAAATCTGCAATCGGTCTGGGCTTACTGCTTTCAGAAGGCATTGGTGACACACTGCGTATTTCGCTGGCTGCCGATCCGGTGGAAGAGATCAAAGTCGGTTTTGATATCCTGAAATCGCTGCGCATTCGCTCGCGCGGCATTAACTTTATCGCCTGTCCGACCTGTTCCCGCCAGGAATTTGACGTTATCGGTACGGTCAACGCCCTTGAACAGCGGCTGGAAGATATCATCACGCCGATGGATGTCTCCATTATCGGTTGCGTGGTAAATGGCCCAGGCGAAGCGTTGGTTTCCACGCTGGGTGTGACCGGCGGCAACAAGAAAAGCGGCCTGTACGAAGATGGCGTGCGCAAAGACCGCCTGGATAACAGCGATATGATTAGCCAGCTTGAAGCCCGCATTCGCGCGAAAGCGTCGATGCTGGATGAAGCGCGTCGTATCGATGTGCAACAGGTAGAAAAATAAGGTTGCTGGGAAGCGGCAGGCTTCCCGTGTATGATGAACCCGCCCGGCGCGACCCGCAGTTCGTCGCGGCCCTGAGGGTTCATTTTTTGTATTAATAAAGAGAATAAACGTGGCAAAAAATATTCAAGCCATTCGCGGCATGAACGATTATCTGCCTGGCGAAACCGCCATCTGGCAGCGCATTGAAGGCACTTTAAAAAACGTGCTCGGCAGCTACGGTTACAGTGAAATCCGTTTGCCGATTGTAGAGCAGACCCCGCTGTTCAAACGCGCGATCGGTGAAGTGACCGACGTGGTTGAAAAAGAGATGTATACCTTTGACGATCGCAACGGCGACAGCCTGACATTGCGTCCCGAAGGTACCGCGGGCTGCGTACGCGCCGGCATCGAGCATGGTCTGCTGTACAATCAGGAGCAGCGCTTGTGGTACGTTGGGCCGATGTTCCGCTACGAGCGTCCGCAGAAAGGACGCTACCGTCAGTTCCATCAGCTGGGTGTGGAAGTGTTTGGTCTGCAAGGGCCGGATATCGATGCCGAGCTGATTATGCTGACCGCACGCTGGTGGCGCGAGCTGGGCATTGCTTCGCACGTTGCGCTCGAACTCAACTCTATTGGCTCTCTTGAAGCGCGCGCGACCTATCGCGATGCGCTGGTGGCTTTCCTTGAGCAGCATAAAGATAAGCTGGACGAAGACTGCCTGCGTCGTATGTATACCAACCCGCTGCGCGTACTGGATACCAAAAACCAGGACATTCAGGCGTTGTTGAACGATGCACCGAAACTGGGTGATTACCTTGATGACGAGTCCCGCGAACACTTCGCAGGTCTTTGCGCATTCCTTGATGCGGCAGGTATCGCTTATACGGTGAACCAGCGTCTGGTGCGCGGTCTGGACTACTACAACCGCACTGTTTTCGAGTGGGTAACCACCAGTCTTGGCGCGCAGGGCACCGTTTGCGCAGGCGGTCGTTATGACGGCCTGGTTGAGCAGCTTGGCGGTCGTGCGACCCCGGCGGTTGGCTTCGCAATGGGTCTTGAACGACTTGTTTTGTTAGTTCAGGCAGTTAATCCGGAATTTAAAGCAGAATCCGTTGTCGATATATACCTGGTGGCGTCTGGCGCCAATACGCAATCCGCTGCTATGCAGTTGGGTGAACAGGTGCGCGATGCGTTACCTGGCGTACGGCTGATGATGAACCACGGCGGCGGCAATTTTAAAAAGCAATTTGCCCGCGCGGACAAGTGGGGCGCTCGCGTCGCACTGGTGCTCGGTGAAACTGAAATTGCCGACGGTAATGTTGTGGTGAAGGATTTACGCTCTGGTGAGCAGAGTACGGTAACGCAGGAGAGCGTTGCGGCGCATTTGCGCACACTACTGGGCTAATCTCCCCGGTGAATTATCGTTAAGGAGAAGGACTGCGTGGAAATTTACGAAAACGAAAACGACCAGGTAGACGCGATTAAGCGCTTCTTTGCCGAGAATGGTAAAGCGCTGGCCGTTGGCGTCGTTTTGGGTATTGGTGCGCTGGTTGGCTGGCGCTACTGGAACGGCCATCAGGCGGACACGGCGAGAGCCTCTTCACAGGCTTATGAAAACGCGGTTGCCGCGCTTTCGGCGGACAAACCAGAGTCGTTCACCGCGGCGGAAAAATTCGCGGCTGACAACAAAAACACCTACGGCGCGCTGGCGTCGCTGGAGCTGGCGCAGCAATACGTTGAAAAGAACGAGCTGGATAAAGCCGCCGCTCAGCTGCAGCAAGGGCTGGCTGCGACGAATGATGAAAATCTCAAGTCGATAATCAATGTGCGCCTGGCGCGCATTCAGGTACAGCAAAAGCAACAAGACGCTGCGCTGAAAACGCTGGATGCTGTCAAAGCGGAAAGCTGGTCAGCGATTGTTGCCGATCTGCGTGGCGAAGCACTGCTGAGCAAAGGCGATAAACAAGGTGCGCGCACCGCATGGGAAAACGGCATTAAAAACAATGCTTCTCCTGCGCTGAGTGAAATGATGCAGATGAAAATCAATAATTTGTCCATCTAAGAGGGACCCGATGCAATTGCGTAAATTACTTCTGCCAGGGCTGCTTTCCGTCACGCTTTTGAGCGGCTGTTCCCTGTTTAACAGCGAAGAAGATGTTGTCAAAATGTCCCCGTTGCCGGTGGTTGAAAACCAGTTCACCCCGACCACGTCGTGGAGCACCTCCGTGGGCAACGGTATTGGTGACTTCTACTCTAACCTGCATCCGGCTTTTGCTGATGGCGTGGTTTACGCCGCCGATCGTCACGGTGTGGTGAAAGCGGTGAGCATTGAAGATGGGCATGAAATTTGGTCGGTTAACCTGGCTGAAAAAGATGGCTGGTTCTCTACTCGCGCTGCACTGCTTTCTGGCGGTGTGACCGTTTCCGGTGGCCATGTTTATGTGGGCAGCGAAAAAGCGCAGGTTTACGCACTGAACACCAGCGATGGTTCGCAGGCGTGGAAAACGAAAGTCGCTGGCGAAGCGCTTTCTCGCCCGGTAGTGAGCGACGGTTTAGTGCTGATCCACACCAGCAACGGTCAGTTGCAGGCGCTGAACGAAAGCGATGGCGCAACCAAATGGACCGTCAACCTCGATATGCCTGCGCTTTCTCTGCGCGGTGAATCCGCTCCGACTACCGCCTTTGGCGCTGCCATTGTCGGCGGTGATAACGGTCGCGTAAGTGCGGTATTGATGCAGCAGGGCCAGATGATTTGGCAGCAGCGCATCTCCCAGGCTAATGGCCCGACAGAGATCGATCGTCTGAGCGATGTCGATACCACGCCGGTTGTTGTTGGCAACGTAGTTTACGCGCTGGCCTATAACGGCAACATGACCGCGCTGGATCTGCGTAGCGGCCAGATTATGTGGAAACGCGAGCTGGGCTCAGTGAGCGATTTCGTGGTTGATGGTAACCGCATCTATATGATTGACCAGAGCGATCGTATTCTGGCGCTGACTACCGACGGTGGCGTAACCCTGTGGACGCAAAGTGACCTGCTGCACCGTAACCTTACCGCTCCGGCGTTGTATAATGGTTACATTGTGACAGGCGATAGCGAAGGCTACGTGCACTGGATTAACGTCGAAGACGGGCGTTTTGTCGCGCAACAGAAAGTCGACAGCTCCGGTTTCCTGACCGAGCCGGTGGTTGCCGGTGGCAAACTGCTGATCCAGGCGAAAGACGGCACAGTGTACGCCCTTTCGCGCTAAGCGCGTCGGGTTTGTCGTTCCTGAAGACGGCTCCTGTTGCAGGAGCCGTTTTCCTGTTTTTAAAACGGCGCGCAATCCGCGACGTTTTGCTAATGAATTTTCTGTAATGAGGCTTTAAACATGGTACCTGTGGTCGCGCTTGTCGGGCGCCCTAACGTTGGAAAATCCACGCTATTTAACCGTTTAACACGCACCCGTGATGCGCTGGTGGCGGATTTCCCGGGTCTGACTCGTGACCGTAAGTACGGTCGTGCTGAAGTTGAAGGCCGCGAATTTATCTGTATCGATACCGGCGGTATCGATGGCACCGAAGACGGCGTGGAAACGCGCATGGCGGAACAGTCGCTGCTGGCGATTGAAGAAGCTGATGTCGTGCTGTTTATGGTCGATGCGCGCGCGGGGCTGATGCCTGCCGATTCGGCCATTGCCAAACATCTGCGTTCACGCGAAAAACCGACCTTCCTGGTGGCGAACAAAACCGACGGTCTGGATCCGGATCAGGCAACGGCCGATTTTTACTCCCTCGGTCTGGGTGAAATTCATGCTATCGCCGCCTCCCACGGGCGCGGTGTGACCAGCTTGCTTGAACATGTGCTGATGCCGTGGATGGACGAGCTCAACCCGCCGGAAGAGGTGGATGAAGACGCCGAATACTGGGCGCAGTTCGAAGCTAACGAAAACGGCGAGAAAGAAGAGCCGGAAGACGATTTCAACCCGCAGGATCTGCCGATCAAACTGGCTATTGTCGGGCGTCCGAACGTCGGTAAGTCCACACTGACTAACCGAATTCTCGGTGAAGAGCGTGTGGTGGTGTATGACATGCCGGGCACCACGCGCGACAGCATCTACATTCCAATGCAGCGCGATGAGCGTGAGTACGTACTTATCGACACCGCTGGTGTGCGTAAACGCGGCAAAATCACCGATGTGGTAGAAAAGTTCTCGGTTATCAAAACGCTGCAGGCTATTGAAGACGCAAACGTCGTGCTGCTGGTTATTGATGCCCGTGAAGGTATCTCCGATCAGGATTTATCGCTGCTCGGCTTTATTCTTAACAGCGGTCGCTCGCTGGTTATCGTCGTCAATAAATGGGACGGTCTGAGCCAGGAAGTGAAAGAGCAGGTGAAAGAGACGCTGGATTACCGCCTGGGCTTTATTGATTTCGCCCGCGTTCACTTTATTTCTGCGCTGCACGGCAGCGGCGTTGGCAACCTGTTTGAATCCGTTCGCGAAGCTTATGACAGCTCCACCCGCCGTGTCAGTACCGCATTGCTGACCCGCATCATGAACATGGCGGCGGAAGATCATCAGCCGCCGCTGGTGCGTGGTCGTCGCGTGAAGCTGAAATATGCCCACGCCGGTGGTTATAACCCGCCGATTGTGGTGATCCACGGCAATCAGGTAAAAGATTTGCCGGATTCTTACAAACGCTATTTGATGAACTATTTCCGCAAATCGCTGGATGTGATGGGTACGCCAATCCGTATTCAGTTCAAAGAAGGGGAAAACCCGTTTGCTGAAAAACGTAACACCCTGACCCCGAACCAGATGCGTAAACGTAAGCGCCTGATTAAGCACATCAAAAAAAGTAAGTAATCACTTGCTTCAAACCCGCCGCCTGGCGGGTTTTTTGTTTGCCAGAATTGGCTCACCTACAAAATTCAGGTGCTGTTTCAGCCTGTCGATAGCAGTACACTCTTTATAGCTATAAAAACAACGGGTTAATAACTGGCTTCAATAAATAATTTCAAAAGGGATATGAAATGAAGAAGGTTTTACTGTTAATACTGCTGGGCAGTGTAATGACAGGTTGCACACCGCTTCACCCCTCCGGTTGCCATAAAACCACTGCGCTTGGTAGTTGCGACTCAGGGCGCTTTACCGATCAGGATGAGTACGGGAAACAGGCCCGCGCGATAAAAAACGCTATCGAATCACGGCTTGCCGATCGTTCTGAATGGAAAGGGAAAAAATGCCGCTTACATCTGGAATTTGCCTATGATGGCAAACTGAACAATATCGAGACGAGGGAAGGGAATAGAGCTTACTGTGCAGCGCTGAAAACCGCAGCGCAACGGGCGACATTCCCGGCATTTCCTTCTCAGCGGGTTTATCAGGCATTCGAGAGCTCCCGCTTCGTGATGGTGGGCGAATAGCAAACCAAACCTGACGCGGCACTTAACCCGTCTCCAGGCGGGTTTTTTGTCGCCAGCGGTGTATGATAAACCCCGTGAAAAATTAAGGAGCGCCTTATGGAACTTACCTGCCCGACTTGCCATAACCCGCTGCAAGTAGTGGGAACACATGCTCACTGCGACGGCTGCGGCAAAGACATTGAAGTACAAGCACATTGCCCGGAGTGCCACCAGCCTCTGGAAGTGTTAAAAGCCTGTGGCGCGGTTGACTTTTTCTGCCAGCACGGCCACGGGCTGATTTCGAAAAAACGCGTCGAGTTTACGCTGCTCTAAGGTTTGCAAATACAGTCTTCCCCTTCGCGCCACAGTTCGACAAACGACGGTGGCGCTTTGCTTTCCGGGATAAGCAGCAGCACATCCGTTTGCTGGGCGGTCCAGGTTATCTGCAAACGGTAGAAGCGCTGATCGCCGCTGCCCGGAGAGTCCGGCTGGCCTGGCGGCTCAGCGAGCGGGAGCGTCTGGTGCAAGATGTCCACCAGCCGCTGGCGCTGCTCCGCACTGAGCTGGGCGATGACGATTTTTCGCGCACCGCTCAGTTTAGGAATGTAAGCCAGCCCGCCTTCACGGGCTAACTCGACTACCGCGTCGTCGGTTAATTCGGGTTCGTTCATCATAAAACTCCGACATCTTTCCACGCCTGTTCGATAGCAGCGGCGACTTTCTTGCCGGACCGTTTTTCGCCATGTTTGATGGTGAATTTGGCGAAGGTGGCGAAGTCGGCATTTTGCGCCAGTGACTTATCACACACCGTGTCATACCAGGCGTATCCGGCTTTTTCCCATGCATAGCCGCCTATAGCGGTTGCCGCCAGGTAAAATGCCCGGTTAGGAATGCCGGAATTCAGGTGCACACCGCCGTTATCTTCACGCGTTTTAATAAAATCTTTCATATGCGCAGGCTGCGGATCTTTACCCAGTAACGGGTCGTCATAAGCTGTTCCCGGCTTCGACATCGAACGCAGCCCCTTGCCATGAATGCCTTTTGCCAGCAAGCCTTCGCCAATGATCCAGTCCGCCTGATCCGCCGTCTGCTGCTGGTGGTACTGTTTTACCAGCGAACCGAACACATCGGATAATGACTCATTTAATGCGCCAGCTTGTTCAAAATAGATCAGCCCGGCTTCCGTTTCTGTGACGCCGTGGCTCAGTTCATGCGCTACCACGTCAATGGCAATGGTAAAACGGTTGAAGATCTCGCCATCACCATCGCCAAACACCATCTGCTGACCATTCCAGAAAGCGTTCTGGTAATCCTTGCCGTAATGCACGGTGCCGCTGAGAATTAGCCCCTGGTTATCCAGCGAGTTGCGCTGATAAACCTGCCAGAAAAAATCATGGGTGACACCCAGGTAGTCGTACGCTTCGGTGACGGCGACATCACCCGTCGGTGGCTGGCCCTCATAGCGTACCTGCTCACCGGGCAACGTCTCTTTTTGCTGAGCGTCATAAATATCGCGTACCAGTTCGCCGGGCGAAGTGACCAGCGGCGCATCGACTTTGCCGTGGCTGTGCGCCATCAACGTTTGTACATGCGTTAAGGTCTGGCGGGCGCAGCGTTGCTGGAGTTCAGAGCCATTGTCGATAATGCGGCGCAGGATATAAGGCGGGATAACACTGTACGGATGACGTGCATTCATGTTGATCTCCTTGATAAAACAAAAAAGAACAACAAAAAGTATAGGTTCGTCTGATTTATTGAGCGCGCTAATTAAGAGGATTTACGTTGGCGCGTTTTTTTCACGGGCGTAACGGCACTGACTTCACTCTCTACCCAGCCGTCGTTCAGCCGCGTGGTCAGTTTGTCGCCCGCTTTTACCTGTTTGGTCTGTTTCAGCACTTTGCCGTCGATTGCTGTGGTTACGCTGTAGCCACGCGCCAGCGTTGCCAGCGGGCTGACCGCTTCAAGGTGAGTGATTGCCGTACCAAAACGTTCACGTGTGCCGCTCAGGCGGTCACGAATATTCTGGCTCAGACGATATTCCAGTTGCTGAATGCGGCTTTGCGCCCGGTGAATACGCGGCTGCGGGTTTTGCTGATTCAGACGCTGTACTGTGCGCTGCTGGCGCACGGAAGCGCGTTTTAACTGATTATCCAGCGCGTTATGCATGCGCTGTTGCAGGCGTTCCAGCACAGTTTGCTGGCGCGCCAGACGCAGTTGCGGATGCTGTTGTTGCAGACGATGGTGTACCTGGGCAAAACGGCGACTACGGCCTGCCAGATAGTAATCCATCGACATTTCTAAACGCTGTTGCATCGCCTGAACCTGGCGCAGCAGCTCCAGCTGGTTACGGCTGACAATTTCCGCCGCCGCAGAGGGCGTTGGCGCGCGCAGGTCGGCAACAAAATCAGCAATGGTCACATCGGTTTCATGCCCAACGGCGCTGACTACCGGAATGCGGCTGGCAAAAATCGCCCGCGCCACGCGCTCGTCGTTAAAGCTCCACAAATCTTCCAGCGAACCGCCGCCGCGACCAACAATCAGTACGTCGCACTCTTCGCGGGCGTTAGCCAGCTCAATGGCGCGCACAATCTGCGCGGGCGCATCTTCGCCCTGTACCGCAGTCGGGTAAATCACCACCGGCAGTGACGGGTCGCGGCGTTTCAGTACATGCAGAATATCGTGCAATGCGGCGCCGGTTTTAGACGTGATAACACCAACGCAATGGGCGGGAGAGGGCAGCGGTTTTTTGAATTGCTGGTCGAACAGCCCTTCGGCCGCGAGCTTAGCTTTAAGTTGCTCATACTTCTGTTGCAGCAAACCTTCACCAGCCGGTTGCATGCTCTCAACAATAATCTGGTATTCGCCGCGCGGTTCATACAGCGTGATATTGGCGCGTACCAGCACTTGCTGGCCGTGCTGCGGGCGAAACGTGACGCGGCGGTTGCTGTTGCGGAACATCGCGCAGCGCACCTGGGCGGTATCGTCTTTTAAGGTGAAGTACCAGTGACCGGAAGCGGGCTGGGTAAAGTTGGAGATTTCCCCGCTGATCCACACCTGGCCGAGTTCGCGTTCCAGCAGTAAGCGTACCGACTGATTAAGGCGGCTAACCGTAAAAATAGAGGGGGATTGGAACGACGACATGTGAGCCAGATCAAATTCTAAATCAGCAAGTTATTCGTTCGATAGTAACCCGAAACGAGGGGATGGCAAGTATTTTTCTTAAAAAAGTGTGGATGCAATCGGTTACGCTCTGTATAATGCCACGGCAATATTTAACCCCCCAGGTCAGAGATATTGCCCATGCTACGTATCGCTAAAGAAGCACTGACGTTTGACGACGTCCTCCTCGTTCCCGCTCATTCCACCGTTCTGCCGAATACTGCCGACTTGAGCACGCAGCTCACTAAAACCATTCGCCTGAACATTCCTATGCTCTCTGCGGCGATGGATACCGTGACGGAAGCGCGCCTGGCAATTGCCCTGGCACAGGAAGGCGGCATTGGCTTTATTCACAAAAACATGTCTATTGAGCGCCAGGCAGAAGAAGTTCGCCGCGTGAAGAAACATGAATCCGGCGTGGTTAAAGACCCGCAAACCGTTCTGCCGACCACCACCCTGCGCGAAGTGAAAGAGCTGACCGAACGTAACGGCTTTGCCGGTTACCCGGTTGTGAATGGCGACAACGAACTGGTTGGCATCATTACCGGTCGTGACGTGCGTTTCGTCACCGACCTGAACCAGCCTGTTAGCGTGTACATGACGCCGAAAGAGCGCCTGGTCACCGTACGTGAAGGTGAATCCCGCGAAGTTGTGTTCGCTAAAATGCACGAAAAACGTGTTGAGAAAGCGTTGGTTGTCGACGAAAGCTTCCACCTGCGCGGCATGATCACCGTTAAAGATTTCCAGAAAGCTGAACGTAAACCAAACGCCTGTAAAGATGAGCAGGGCCAACTGCGCGTTGGCGCCGCGGTTGGCGCAGGTGCGGGCAACGAAGAGCGCGTTGACGCGCTGGTTGCCGCTGGCGTGGACGTGCTGCTGATTGACTCCTCTCACGGTCACTCCGAAGGCGTGCTGCAGCGCATTCGCGAAACCCGTGCTAAATACCCGGATCTGCAAATCATCGGCGGTAACGTCGCAACTGGCGCAGGTGCTCGCGCACTGGCAGAAGCTGGCGTCAGCGCGGTGAAAGTCGGTATCGGCCCTGGCTCCATCTGTACGACGCGTATCGTGACTGGCGTGGGCGTTCCGCAGATCACAGCCGTTTCCGACGCGGTTGAAGCGCTGGAAGGCACCGGTATTCCGGTTATTGCCGATGGCGGTATCCGTTTCTCTGGCGACATCGCCAAAGCCATCGCCGCAGGCGCTGCCGCGGTGATGGTTGGCTCGATGCTTGCCGGGACCGAAGAATCCCCGGGCGAAATCGAACTCTACCAGGGCCGCTCTTACAAATCCTACCGTGGCATGGGCTCGCTGGGCGCGATGTCCAAAGGCTCTTCTGACCGCTACTTCCAGAGCGATAACGCCGCCGACAAACTGGTGCCGGAAGGTATCGAAGGCCGCGTGGCTTACAAAGGCCGCCTGAAAGAGATCATTCACCAGCAGATGGGCGGCCTGCGCTCCTGTATGGGTCTGACCGGCTGTGGTACTATCGACGACCTGCGCACCAAAGCGGAATTCGTGCGCATTAGCGGCGCGGGCATTCAGGAAAGCCACGTTCACGACGTGACCATCACCAAGGAATCCCCGAACTACCGCATGGGTTCTTAATGATTTTCGCGCCCGGTGCTCTCACCGGGCGCTTTCGTAACTTGCCTCGGAAGTAACGTCAATGACGGACAACATTCATAAACATCGTATTCTTATCCTCGATTTTGGTTCTCAGTACACCCAACTGGTTGCGCGCCGCGTGCGTGAACTGGGCGTTTACTGCGAACTGTGGGCGTGGGATGTCACCGAAGCGCAGATCCGCGACTTCAATCCAAGCGGCATCATCCTCTCCGGCGGCCCGGAAAGCACCACCGAAGACAACAGCCCGCGCGCACCGCAATATGTGTTCGAAGCTGGCGTGCCGGTGCTTGGCGTCTGCTACGGCATGCAGACCATGGCGATGCAGCTCGGCGGCCACGTTGAAGGTTCTAACGAGCGTGAATTCGGCTACGCGCAGGTTGAAGTGCAGACCGACAGCGCGCTGGTTCGCGGCATTGAAGATTCGCTGACCGCAGAAGGCAAAGTGCTGCTGGATGTGTGGATGAGCCACGGCGACAAAGTGACGGCGATCCCGTCTGACTTCGTCACCGTAGCCAGCACCGAAAGCTGCCCGTTCGCCATCATGGCGAACGAAGAAAAACGCTTCTACGGCGTGCAGTTCCACCCGGAAGTGACCCACACCCGCCAGGGGCTGCGTATGCTGGAGCGCTTTGTGCGCGACATCTGCGAATGTGAAGCGCTGTGGACGCCGGCAAAAATTATCGATGACGCCGTTGAGCGCATCCGTCAGCAGGTTGGCGATGACAAAGTCATCCTCGGCCTCTCCGGCGGCGTGGATTCTTCAGTGACCGCGATGCTGCTGCACCGCGCCATTGGCAAAAACCTGACCTGCGTATTCGTTGATAACGGTCTGCTGCGTCTGAACGAAGCTCAGCAGGTAATGGACATGTTTGGCGACCACTTCGGTCTGAACATTGTTCACGTTGAAGGGGAATCCCGTTTCCTGGCCGCACTGGCCGGTGAGAACGATCCGGAAGCAAAACGTAAGATCATCGGCCGCGTGTTCGTGGAAGTGTTCGACGAAGAAGCACTGAAGCTGGAAGACGTGAAATGGCTGGCGCAGGGCACCATTTACCCGGACGTGATCGAATCCGCTGCTTCGGCAACCGGTAAAGCGCACGTTATTAAATCTCACCACAACGTGGGCGGCCTGCCGAAAGAGATGAAGATGGGGCTGGTTGAACCGCTGCGTGAGCTGTTCAAAGACGAAGTGCGTAAAATTGGTCTGGAACTGGGCCTGCCGTACGACATGCTGTACCGCCATCCGTTCCCGGGGCCGGGCCTCGGTGTTCGCGTGCTGGGCGAAGTGAAGAAAGAGTATTGCGACCTGCTGCGCCGCGCCGATGCAATCTTTATCGAAGAGCTGCATAAAGCCGATCTCTACAATAAAGTGAGCCAGGCTTTCACCGTGTTCCTGCCGGTTCGTTCCGTGGGCGTGATGGGCGACGGTCGTAAATACGACTGGGTTGTCTCTTTGCGTGCAGTAGAAACCATCGACTTTATGACCGCACACTGGGCGCATCTGCCGTACGATTTCCTCGGCCGCGTCTCCAACCGCATCATCAACGAAGTCAACGGTATTTCCCGCGTGGTGTATGACATCAGTGGTAAACCGCCAGCTACGATTGAGTGGGAATAAGATTTAGCTCCTGCTGAATATTAGAAATATTAAGCCCGCGAAAGCGGGCTTTTTTGTTTATGGCGTTTTTGCGGAACTTATTGGCAATTAACTCAATATTTTTTGTCCCGATGTGAGGCGGCTTAATAGTATGAATCTTCAGGTATGTTTTTTATAACCTCTTGTCGATGCTTCATATTTATTTGGTGTGATTGATTAAGAATATAAGCACTCAAATGGAAATTAAGATTATGAAAAGCTCTTTAAACAAAGCTTTGATATTTATAAAAATGATTTAATCAGAAAACACAGTTAGAAGTTTAATTTAACGTTTTTATTCCCTTTTTCTTCCTTATAGCGGTGGAAAAGCCTCTTCTGTTTCGAATTCCATGCTTTTAAATTATCAGCCTCCTGTACCTCTATTTCCCCTCCTGCGCATAAATTCCATTTTCTGCCTTCCATTTGATGCCATGAATGTGCGTTTTTTGAACAAACTCGGTTCTTCGCCAGGATGAATAGTTATTCCCTGAAACGACATATTTGAAACGTTAGTTTGAATAAATTGGTGAATCCTAAGCATATTTTCTTTCTCTCAGGTACCTTCTTTCTAACTCTTTGATTCAAATGTGTAATGTGATTTAAATTAAATTTTAACGCCAGATTGCCGATAAGTTGTCTTCGGTATGCTCCTTTCAAAGGGGGCAGAAATTCATGAAATCACCTCAACCCTGGGTAATAAATATGTCAGTTAGGCGTTTTTCATTTCTCGTTTTTAGTCTGTTACTTGGTATTTTTCTCATCAGCTCGGCTTCTAACCTTTGGTCACTTACTCACAGCAACCAGTCGCTGGATAACGTGAACAAAGAGATCAGGGTCGTGCTGTCGGTTATTGACCCGATTAACCATAGCCGCACACTGCGTGTGCGTCTGATGGAAGCCATGATTAACGCCTCCCTGGGCGACAAACAGAAAACGGATGCGTCGCTTGAGAGCGCGAAAGCGGTGATGCAAAAAGCCACCGATGCGTTCAATAACTACAAGGCTGCGCCACCTGTCGAGGGCGAAGAGGCGCTTTCCGCGCCTTACAGCCAGGCCTGGCAAACGTATGTTGATCAAGGGTTGCGACCATTGATGGACGCCGCGAGCAACAACGACACGGCGCGTTTCAACCAGCTCGTCAGCACCACCATCCCGCAGCTTGATCGTCAGTTTGAAATCACTCTCGATAACCTGCTGGCCTTCCGCGAAAAATACGCCCAGCGCCTTAACAACGACGCGCAGAATCGCTTCGTGAACAGCATGGTGACCATTGGTGTTTTCGCCTTACTGTTTACCTTGATCATTGTCGCTATCTTTATCCTGCTGCGTCGCCGTGTTCTTTCGCCGCTGGATGCCGCACGTTTGCACTGCCAGAAGATGGCGGCAGGGGAGCTGCACACTCCTGTTGTTTACGGTTCTAAAGACGAGATTGGCGACATGCTCGGTTCGCTGGAGCAAATGCGTCTTGCTCTTCTGGAAATCATTGCCCAGGTGCGTAATTCCAGCCAGAGCGTGGCCCATGCGGCAGAAGAAATCGCTGCCGGTAATACCGATCTCTCGGCCCGTACCGAAGAGCAGGCGGCTTCTCTTGGGCAGACCGCTGCCAGCATGGAACAGCTGACTTCAACGGTTAAGCACACCTCCGAAAACACACAACAGGCAAATACCCTTGCGACGGCGATGCGCAGCTCCGCGCAGGAAGGGAATACGATTGTTGAAAAAGCAGTGATGTCGATGAAAGAGATCGAATCCAGCGCCGGCAAAATCGACACCATCATTTCCTTAATCGAAGACATTGCTTTCCAGACCAATATCCTGGCACTCAACGCAGCGGTTGAAGCGGCAAGAGCCGGCGAGCAGGGGCGCGGGTTTGCCGTCGTGGCAAGCGAAGTCCGTAATCTGGCGCAGCGTTCGTCACTCGCGGCGAAAGAGATCAAAGAGCTTATTGAGGAATCCGGCCGACAGGTGCTGCTGGGTAGCGAAAGGGTGTCGCAGGCGGGCGAAAGCATGCAACGCATTATCAGCACCGTTAAGCAGGTTTCTGAACTGATGGCGGAAATTGCGCTCTCTACCGGTGAACAGAGTCGCGGTATTGAGCAGATAAACCAGGCTGTTGCGCAGATGGACACGGTAACGCAGCAGAACGCCGCGTTAGTCGAAGAAGCATCAGCAGCAGCGCATTCGCTTAAAGAGCAGTCTCAATTGCTGGAAGAGACGGTAGCCGTTTTTAAACTGAGCTAACGTTTTGTCAAAAAAAACAAGGCAGGTTTATACCTGCCTTGTTTGTGATTCTTTAATGGTTCGTCGTTACCCGGTTACCCGCTATTCAACGTATTGGTCGACAGTACAGAAGCGCTCATGGAAGGCGCGGACGTTGTTACATCGCTGCTGCTGTTCCAATATAGCGCTGCTCAGTACATCCACTTTTCCACAACGTCATCACCCAGGTGTTCGCGCTGCCACCTCGTTATAATGCTGTCTTGCCCCGTACTCATCAGCTTGAAATCCGTTACGCTGCTGAACCGGTTGAGGCCAATTGAGCTTGTGAGTTATGAGCCTATACTCAGAAATGTTTGAACCTATGCAAATAAATTAACCCGTACATAGGGAGCACGGGTGTCGTTTTTATTTATGAGCCGTTTGGATAATATTGAAACTGTCGCCTTTTTGTACGACCTGGAAGGTTGAAACATATGCTTTACGTGTGGATTTTTTATCCTCACCGTTTGTTCTTATATTCACTTCGATCTGGGTTAGATACTCCTGGCCCGTTTTAAACTTAAATT
The DNA here is from genome assembly GCF_032104925.1 of Kosakonia sp. Taxonomy (NCBI): domain Bacteria; kingdom Pseudomonadati; phylum Pseudomonadota; class Gammaproteobacteria; order Enterobacterales; family Enterobacteriaceae; genus Kosakonia; species Kosakonia sp. The sequence continues at coordinate 81,385 of NZ_DAMCGF010000009.1, read as the reverse complement.
CAGTGGGCAAAATACAAAAAAGACCAGATTTTGGTTGTTTGTCAGAGGGGAAAATAATCTGTTCTAAGGGTTTTTCAACGTTATAAGTGATTGCTGAAACCACAGTCTCATTATTTTGAATGGGTAAGGAAAGACATACATCTTTATTTCTTATGTGAGCAGGAACGAATGTTTCTTTAGTATATCTATGTTCCAGGTTGTCACCCAGTGTGCACCCGCTTAGAAGCACGATTAATGAAATTATGGATTTGTTTAAAATGGTCATTTGAATGGGAATCCTTCAAGAACTTTTTGATAATTTGCATTAAGCTGATCGTCTATCGGTCCCACATATGAAACTTCACGATCTTCACCTCTTCTCCCCAACCACAGCTTAAGCCCGAAAATGCCGGGATAAGCCGCTAACAGCGGTTCAATACTGGCGTATTTCGCGGGCGTGACGCTGCACAACCTTTCGGCCAGTCCGAGTGCGCCGAGCGTTTCATGATAACGGCGAAGCAGCGGCGGGAGCGCGCAGCCCAGACGTTGTTCAAGCGCTGCAATCTCTTTGGCGTTAACCGGAGCCACTGGCGCAGGGTTATTCCACTGTTCGCGCCAGGCCTGTACGCAGGCGCGCCACCAGGCCAACCGTGCTGCCTCATCGGTAAATTCTGGCCACGCTAAGGGCGGCAGTTCGCTGCTATCTGGATTCATTTTTTTCCCCTGCTGATTTACTCCGGCGGCTCACAGGATCGCTTATATTCGCCATGTGGGCCACTGCCATTAGTGATGGCTTTACGCTATGTTTTTCACCACGTTAAGGTAATTCGAACATATCAACGGTGCTGAATGGGGAGTGCGATGCAGTCAGTAAAGCTAATGGGGGATGGCTATGAGCCGCAGGTCTGGCAGGAAGGCGATAAACTGACATACTCGTTGCCGGTCGATTCCGGGTTTGTCAGCTTCGATTTTCGTTTTGTTATTCGCCAAAGCGATCTGGATGTCCTGCTTGCCGATAATTACCGACGCGCCGTGCTCGAAATCATTGCGCACACCCTGCTTCAGCATTCCACGCTAAAGGGAAATGCCCGTTTCACGCAAAGCGATTTCGATAAACTGCTTGCGGATACGCTCCACGCAACGAACGATTCCCTGCAGACTTTTATTGTGCGCATCAATCGGGAACATCACATTGCAATTGAGCATTATGTGCAAGAGATCCTCACCCGTCGCGCTGTAGCGGATTAAAGCAACGCATGCGCAGTCAAAGCGTCGTGCCCATTGCTCACTGATGCGCATCGGGCTTTTCCCCTCATACAACCCCCCACTAAATCAGGTAGTTTGCTTCCGACTTGCAGTGCCGGAGGCGTTATAGTGCTGTTTTATTGCAAAAGGCGTCACAAGCACAAAGAAGGGATTCACATGTCGGGTAGCCAAAAATTCGTTTTACTCCTCCTTGCGTTGGCGTTGTGCTTCGTGGTGGGAACCGGGCTCTATTCCTCGTGGTTTAATGCGGCTTCAGTTGCCGTGTTTATCTGCCTGATGATCTATTTCACGCGCCCGTTGCTGATGCCCGCCGGGTATGGTGCGAACAAGATACGCGCGCTGGTGCTGGTGCTCGGGTTCGGCATCATTGGCAGCGGTTCCAGCGCGTTAAATACGCTGTTACCGACTATCTGGACATTGCCGGTGCTGCAAAATGCTCCTGCGTGGCTGAAGAATATCCAGCTAATCAGCCAGCCTTCGCCGTGGATCCTTGCCAGCGTTGTCATCATCGTTGGTATTGTGTTCTTTTGCCTGCGCGATCGAAGCGTTGGCGGTGGGCATCCGACGCCGCTGAAAAAGGATTTCCCGGAAGATCGTTTTGCACGAAAGCTGGAGGTGTTCTGCAACATGTTGCAGCAGGATCTCACCTCGATTGACGTGAGCAGTAACTGGAGCCCTGAGTACTACACCGAACTGGAAGCCGAGGTCGAGATCCGTAAAGCGAAAGGTCTCGCTTCCCGTAAAAAGATCCTTGGGCTGCAAGACGCGATCCGCAAAGACAGAACCTCACGGTCGTTTTTGATTCTGGGCGCACCGGGTTCCGGCAAGAGCGTGGCGCTGCGCAAACTTGCCAGAGATATGCTGGCGGAGGTTAAAAAGACGCACCGCGTGCCGATTTACATCAACCTGCGCGAGTGGGTACCTGACGGCATTGTCACTGGCGGTCGCAAAGAGTTTTCTGTCGAAGATCTGGAAGCGTTTGTCATTAAAAACCTCGTCCGGCGTGGTGACGCCTACACGCGAGATTTTGTTAATGATTACTTTCATGACCTGTGGCGTACCGGTCGCTTATTTTTTATCTTCGATTCGTTTGATGAGATCTCCGAGTTGCTGGACGCCAGCGAAAACTCGACGGTCATCGATTCGTTGTCCACGGTTATCTCGCGCTTTATTACTACGCAAACGGCCTCACGCGGGGTTTTAGCTTCGCGCGTATTCCGCCAGCCGACGCGCGCGTTTCTGGCGGATAAAGTGCTGGAGGTCCGCCCGCTTTCCGAAGCCGGTATTTCAGAAGCGCTGAGTCGGTATCCGCAATTTACTGATCAGGTGCGAAATACGTTATTCAGCCACCGACTGGATCTGATCCCGCTGGTGCGTAACCCGTTTATGATGGCGCTTCTTGGCGAATGGATCGCGGTCAACGAGACATTGCCGATCAATCAGGCTGAGATTTATAAAAACTATATCGACAGCCGGATACAGCTCTGCAAACAGGAGCTGCGCGATACGGGGATCTCCTCTCGTGAGGTGATCGAGGTTGCGACGGATATCGCGTGGTTTGTTTTTCGCTCCTCGACGTTTGGCCTCGAAGCGCCGGTGAAAGTGATCCGCAGCTATTTCAATTCAGAACACGTGGACACGGTGCTGGAACTCCTGCGTTTTGCCCGTATTGCCAGAGTCACCCCTGGCGATGAGAAGTCGTTTGCGTTTGTTCATCGACGCTTTCTGGAGTATTTCGTCACCACCCGCTTTTTGCAGCAGCCCGCGGAAGTGCCGGATTCGCACATTCCTACGGATTCGCGCGGTCGCGATGCGCTGGTGCTGTATGCCCAGTTGTGTAGCGAAGCCGAAGCAAAACGGTTAGCGGAACTCTGCTGGGGTGAGATCCAGCACCATTTTGCGGATGCAGGTCAGCGCATTCGCGCTATTCACTGCCTGCGCTTTTTAATTGACGCATTTGGCTCCCGCCGCGAGGTGCTACAACCGTTCGAAGAGGATCTCTCTGCCTTTGTGATACAGCACGTTAAAACGGGCGATAACATTCTGCTGGCGAAAATTTGCCTGGAAGCGACCGGGCTGCTCTCCGAATCGCGTGCCGCGCCGGTGCTGACCACCGCGATTGCTGGTGAGGATGGCTGGTTACAGGAGACCGCGTTTCGCGCCTGTCGTCATCTGCCGAAAATGAATGATGAGCTGGAAGAGGGGATGAAGAAATACGTGCTGAATATTTCGGAAACCAACTTCTGGCGCGGGCGCAAGAATATCCTGCTGAGCTTGTCATTATCCGATGCCTTACGCGGGGTTTATCGCGTTGCGAAGATGCGTTTATGGAGCATGAAAGCAGCACTTATCAGCACGTTGTCACTGGCCATTGCGCTGCCGTTTATTACCCTTTTCAGCGTGAGTTACGCGATGGCGGTGACCGCACCAATTTTGCTGTTCGGCAAAGCGGGGCGCACGGCGCAAACAGAGAAAGCGAAAAAAACGGGCAGTGATAGTCCGGCTCCTCGCGCTGCTGCGTCATTTATTGATAAGGGTTTTATATCCGGCACCTTTGTACTGTTTCGCGTGATGAGTTTTGTCATCCTGTTGGTGATCAGTATTGCCGGGCTGTTCTCCCCGGCGCTGTCGCTGGCGGCGATACCGTTTTACACCTATAGCGGATACGCCATTTATAACGGCTGGCTGGCCGCCGCGAATGTAGTGTTAGGGTTGATGTTGCTTGATTGGGTGGCAATCTGTCGGTTTGTTCGTAGTAAAATTCATGATTTGCTGAACCCCAAAAAATGGCTGGCGGCGCTGTCGGTTCTTGCGGCATCCGCTGCGGGGGTAGGAATTATTTTCAGCCTCATCCATTATATCTCCCGCTATCCGATGGCGGAGCCGGTCTTTAAGGCGACCTTCTCTGTGCTGATTGCATTGATGGCGGCATACGTGGTGTTCACCTTTATTCAAGCTGTGCGCGGTGGGATTAAAGATCTGCGGAGGCTGCGGAAATTGACCTTTGGCTCAGTCATTAAACGTGCGCAAATCGCGAAGATCATGGCGGAATGCGTGTCGGATTATGGGCGTTTGCAGTTTGTTCTGCGGCTTGAAAGTGAAGGTATTTCCGCAACTGGTCACTGGCCGGAAGGGTTCAAACTGGCGGTTGGGCTTGGCGAAGCCTACACGGCGCTGGCGCGGCTGGAAGAGCGCTGGTTAAACCTCGACAGATAAGCAATGCGTTTGTGCAATGGAGCGAATACCGTTGCACAGACGAGCGTAAACCCACGCGGTAAAGCGTGTAAGCAAAATCGGGTAAACTTTAGCGTCGTGCGGTGGGGTCGATAGTCTGACTGATTTGTTGTGACTGGCTTTTGTCCTGATGGTGGTACCAGGCGCCAATAGATGAATAGACGAAGCGGCCGAAGAAAAAGATAAAGCTGATAAGAAGTACGATACGGGTCATGCGACTGTCAAATCGATGTCGTTTTCGCATACTGGTTGCCTGACTCACAATGTTTCCTTTAGGAATACCCGATTTACGGGCGACAGCGACATTAATGCACACTCTTTTTGTCAGGTCAATTAAGCCTGGCGCAAAATGACAATGATTAAATTATCATCAGGAATTATATAAGATAAATTAAATATTTACGTGAGCAATGAAAAATGGACGATAATGCGCATTAAGCCGGTAATTAAAGCTGGCTGGCGCGCTTTTTTTGATGCAAATCAATTAACAGATATTGTCCGGAATTAGAATTTCTGTTTGTTAACAAACTGGCACTTCACCGTAGCACAGCACAGTCGGGTCGGATACCTGCCTGAAACACCCGCCAGGATCTGGGTTGGGTAACCGAGCATCTATGACACTTATTCAAAAATATCATCGCCTGAAAGATCAGTGGTGGGCTTTGCCGCTCATCACGCCTGTTATTTTGTACCCACTGTTTAGCCTCGCTAATACATTTACTACCGTTTCTGGTCAGACGGTCATTCTCTATTATCTGCCGATGGCGTTGCTGATCGCCCTGATGATGTTTTATGGCTGGGCGGCGCTGCCGGGCATTGTGCTGGCGCTGATTTGCCATTATTGGCCCGCACCGCCGCTGGAAATGGTCAGTAAAGGCGTGCATTTGCTGCTGCCTGTAATACTTAGCTGGGCGGGTTACCGTATTTTTGTCACTCGCCGCCACCGGGTGGCTTATGGCACGGCATTGCTGGTTTCGCAGCGTATTTTCTGGCAGGTGCTCTGCCCGGCGTCGATTTATCTGATTATTCTTGAGCTGGGCGTCTGGCTGAATCTTTACGATCGGGCAACAAGCGACGGCGGCGCGCTGGCGTGGAATGTGCCGATGCTCATCAATTACCAGGCATTACTGGTCGGGACGATGACCGGAGTGCCGTTTAGCTATTTGTTGATCCGCGTTATTCGCCATCCGCGTTACGCGATGTCGTGGTTATCGCAAATGCGCCACGAGTTTGATCGTAAAGTTACGCGCATTGAGATTGGGGTCTGGTTCGCCGTGGTGATTGGCATTTTGCTGCTGTTACTGATGCCGCTGAATAAAAACAGTTCCATTTTCAGCACCAACTACACGCTTTCACTTCTGTTACCGGTGATGCTGTGGGGATCAATGCGCTACGGCTATCGTTTTATGTCGCTGGTCTGGACACCGCTGCTGGTCATCTCTATTCACTTTTTTTACCGTTATTTGCCGTGGTTTCCCGCTTACGACGTGCAACTGGCGATCGCCTCATCAAGTTACCTGGTCTTTTCCTTCATCATTCTCGCCATGGCGATGATGGCGACACGTCAGAGACTGGTGCATGATCGCGCCCGCCGTCTGGCGTTTATCGATCCGGTTGCCAATATGCCCAATCTTCGTGCGTTGAGCCGGGCTATGGCGGATACGCCGTGGTCGGTACTCTGTTTTCTGCGCGTGCCGGAGCTGGAACTGCTGGGGCGTAACTATGGCGTGCTGCTGCGCATTCAGTATAAACAGCGCATGGCGGACTGGCTCAGGCCGCTGCTGTCGGCGGAAGAGAACGTGTATCAACTTTCCGGGCACGATCTGGCGATCCGCCTGAATGCCCAGTCGCACCAGACACGCATTGAGGAACTGGACGCGCGCATCAAGCAGTTCCGCTTTATCTGGGATGATATGCCGCTGCAGCCGCAGGTGGGGTTAAGTTACTGCTACGTGCGTTCACCGGTGAAGCACCTCTATTTACTGCTCGGTGAAATGAGCACCATCGCCGATTTGTCGCTGGCGACCAACCACCCGGAAAATTTGCAAAACCGGGGCGCGGCGAATCTGCAACGCAGCCTGAAAAGCAAAGTGGATATGATGAATCGCCTGCAACTGGCGCTGGAAAAAAATCACTTTATCCTGATGGCTCAGTTAATTCATGGCGTGCGCGGCGATGACTACTACGAGATCCTGCTGCGCATGCGGGAAGAGAACGGCGACAACATCAGCCCGGATGCGTTTTTGCCTGTCGCGTATGAGTTCGGCTTGTCGTCGCGCATCGATTTATGGGTGATCGAACATGTGCTGATGTTTATGGCGCAAAACCGTGAAAAACTCCCCGCCCAGCGTTTTTCCATTAACCTCTCTCCGGCCTCAATTTGCCGCACGCAGTTTGCCCAGGAAGTCCGGCGTTTATTGCGCAAATACCGCATCGAAGCCTGGCAGTTGATTTTTGAGATCACCGAAAGCAACTCAATGACCAATCTTCAGCAGGCCAACCAGACGCTGGGGCAACTGCAACAGATGGGATGCCGGGTGGCGATCGATGATTTTGGCACCGGTTATGCCAGCTATGCGCGGCTGAAAACTGTTAATGCCGACATCCTGAAAATCGATGGCAGTTTTATCCGCAATATTGTCTCGAACAGCCTGGATTATCAGATTGTGGCGTCGATTTGCCATCTGGCACGGATGAAAAAAATGCTGGTGGTGGCAGAGTATGTGGAAAGCGAAGAGATACGCAGCGCGGCAATCGCGCTGGGTATCGACTATTTACAAGGGTATCTGATTGGTAAGCCAGCGCCGCTGGAGACGCTGGTTAACGAGTAGCGAACGGGCGGCTCAGGCCGCCACTTCCGGAGAGTGCTCTTCTTCGATTTTCAGTCGCCAGCCGGTCACGGCTTCCCAGTATTCCTGCTCTTTTTCCAGATCCAGCAACACCAGCGCGTTCTGGCTGAACCAGTCGTACGGGAAGCTGAGCGTCCAGTGATTAGCATCGGTAGTCAGGCGCAGTGTCGGCGGCGTGGTGGTCGCCTGGCGCTGGTTATTCAGCAGCACGCCAAGCCGTAAGATTTGCACCAGCGGCAAATACTGCTTCTTTTTAAACAGCGTAAAGCGCGGCAAATCATCAAGCTTGATAGCCTTACGGTGGCAGCGCACCAGCGTCGCCATCATCAGCTGTTGCTCCTGATTAAAACCGGGCAGATCGCTGTTTTGCAGAATGTACGCCGAATGGCGGTGCATCCCGCTGTGGTTAATATTAAGCCCTACTTCGTGCAGCATCGCTGCCCATTTCAGCAACGCCGCCAGTTGCGGGTTAGCGAGCTTCGGGTTTTGCTCCAGCCACTGATCGTAAATCTGGGTGGTGGTTTCCAGCACGCGACGCGCCTGCTCGCGGTCGATATTGTACTGGCTGGCGAGGCTCTGCGCGGTGCGGCTGCGAATATCCTGGTGGCGGAAACGACCTTCCATCTCATACAGCACGCCTTCACGCAGTGCGCCGTCGGAAAGGCGCAGCTCGCGGATCGCCAGCGCATCGAACACGCCGCAAAGAATAGCCAGCCCCGGCACAAACACCGCTTTACGCTCTTCGGAAAGGCCTGGCAGACTCAGTTCGCTGAAACTTTTGTACTTCAGCACTTCGGCGACCAGCTTCTCCAGCCGTTCCGGGGTGATAAAGCCGTCTTTCTCGCCGGAGGCGATCAGCACTTCGTGGGCGGCTTTAATGCTACCGGATGCGCCAAGCGCAACATTCCAGCCCTGAATGCGGAACTGCCACGCCAGCGACTCCAGCTTTTGTGTTGCCGCCATGCGCGCGCGGCGGAAGTTTTCGCCGTTAATCGTGCCGCCCATAAAGTACATCTGCGCAAAGCTTACGCAGCCCATACGGCGGCTTTCCACCAGCTTCGGCTCGAAATCTTCACCGATCACCAATTCGGTAGAACCGCCGCCGATATCGATTACCAGCTTGCGGCCTTTTTCCGGCTGTGTATGTTCCACGCCCATAAAAATCAGGCGCGCTTCTTCATTGCCCGGAATGATTTCAATCGGGTAGGGGATTACCTTTTCTGCGCGTTTAAGAAATTCGGTGGCGTTCAGTGCCTGGCGCAACGTGTGCGTACCGACAATGCACACGCTTGCCGGATCAAAGCCCTGCAAGCGTTCGGCGAACAGCGACAGGCAAGCCAGCCCGCGCTCCATTGCCTCTTCGCTCAGCATGTTATTGCTGTCCAGACCATCAGCCAGGTGCACGCGCTGTTTCAGGCGGCCGATGATCTGCATTGCGCCGTCGACCACACGCGCAATGACCATATGGAAACTGTTTGAACCCAGATCGACCGCGGCAAATTCCTCCGGTCGTGGCGTCTTTTCTTGTATCGGCATAGGTTAGTCGGGCTGTTCGAGTGATTTGATGTAGTCGTAAATCGCCAGTTGTGCGCGCACTTTACGACGGTTGCCGCGCGGCACATAGCGATTACTCAGTTCTTTATCGATGTACCTGGCTTTCACGGTATCACTTAAAAGCAAATCAATGATATCCAGAACGCGCTGTTTAAGGCGCGGATCGAGCAGCGGTGCGGCCACTTCGATACGGTAATCGATGTTACGTGTCATCCAGTCTGCGGAGGAGAGATAAACGCGTTTATCGCCGCCGTTCTCAAAAATATAGATGCGATCGTGCTCAAGATAACGATCAACGATACTGGTGACACGAATATTTTCGCTGATGCCTTCCAGTTGCGGAATAAGTGAACACATACCGCGCACCAGCAGGTTCACCGGCACGCCGGAACTGGAGGCGGTATACAGCCTGTCCACCAGCCCTTTATCGACAAGGTTATTCAGCTTCAGCGTAATGCCGGAAGGTTTACCTTCCTGCGCGTTAGCAATCTCCGTGTCGATCATATCGTACAACAGGCGGCGCGAGTTCTGCGGCGACACCAGCAAATAATCGAAGCTCACCGGACGGTAGGGGTTTTCAATAAAGTTGAATACCCGGCGCACCTCATTGGTGATGCGCGCATCGGCCGTGATCAGTGAGTAGTCCGTATAAAGCCGCGCGGTTTTTTCGTTAAAGTTGCCGGTACCGATGTGCGCATAGCGCACAATCTCTTCCCCTTCCATACGGGAAATGAGGAACAGTTTGGCATGAATTTTTAAGCCCGGCGCCGAGAAGATCACCTGCACGCCCGCTTCCGTCAGCCGCTTCGCCCAATGGATGTTGGCTTCCTCGTCGAAACGCGCCTGCAACTCCACCACCACGGTGACTTTTTTACCGTTATGCGCGGCGTGGATCATCGAATCGATAATGCGCGAATCTTTCGCCACGCGGTAAATGTTGATTTTGATCGCCAGCACGCTCGGGTCGAACGACGCCTGGCGCAGCAGCTCCAGCACGTGTTCAAAGGTGTGGTACGGATAATAGAGCAGCACATCGCGTTCGCGAATGGCGTCAAAACCGTTGCGGAACTTATCAAACCCAATGTGGCGCAGACGCGGCATCGGTTTGTTGACGAGGTTGGCTTTGCCGACATTCGGAAAACCAATAAAGTCTTTGAAGTTGTGATAACGCCCGCCAGGAATAATGGAGTCATAACGGGAGATAGTCAGCTTTTCACGCAGCATCTCGACCATGGCATCGGGCATATCGCGCTGATAAACAAATCGTACCGGCTCGGCGGTCAGACGCTGTTTCAGGCTGGAGGACATCAGCTCCATCAGGCTCGACTCCATTTCGTGCACCAGGTCATATTCGGCGTCACGGGTCATTTTCATCGAGTAGGCGTTCAGTGCGTCATAATCGAAGAAGCCTTTAAAGATATCATCCAGGCAGTAACGCAGAATGTTATCCAGCAGGATCATCGGCTTGCGACGGCGCGGCGTTTCCGGCGGCAGGTTAACAAAGCGCGGCACTTTATCTGACGGGATCTCCAGCAGCGCGTAGCGGATTTCGTCGCCGCGAATAATCTCTACCGCCAGGTAGGTGTAATCATCTTTTAAGAAGCGTACCAGGTTGGTTTCGCGGTTAATCAGCGTCGGGGTAATGTGCTGGCGCAAATATTGTTTGAAGTAATTGCGCAGCCAGCTCTGCTGGTTTTGCGAAAGCTGACGTTCGTTAATCAGGAAAATTTGATTACGCGCCATCTCCAGCAGCAGGTCGTTGTACAGACTGTCGAACTCCTGATCGGCTTTCAGTACGCGAGACTGGATCTTGCCCAGCAGATGGCGGGAATTCGTGGTAACGCCTTGCTCTTCGCTAATGATTAAGCGGCGTTTCAGTTCAGCAAAACGGACTTTATAAAATTCGTCGAGGTTGTTGGAATAGATCCCCAAAAAACGCATGCGTTCGATAAGCGGGTTACTTTTGTCGGCGGCTTCCTGGAGAACACGTTCATTGAAGCACAACCAGCTTAGTTCTTTTTCGAGATATAACTTTTCCTGACCCATTCCTGTTTACACTCCGGTTCTTGCTCGGGACACGGCAAATCCTTCTCGCTCTCGCGGTGCCCTGACTGACAGGTGAACGTTGCTGGCGTCCCTTCGTATGACACAACTTATTATGGCGAGCTTTGCCGTCAGATGTCCAACTGTGCCAAAAAAGTATGACAGTAATCCGTTTTTCGCATCTAAGGTGATGGAAATAAAGTAACTTTTTCTTTTAGCAGGGGAAGAGGAAAGAAACCCTGCCACGGCGGGCAGGGTGAAAAGCGATAAATTGCAGTAATTATTCGTCGGCCGCATAGCCTTCAGGCGGTAGGCGCACACCATCCAGCCACGCGCTGTTGCTGTCCATTTTCAGGCGGCCATCAACAAACCAGCTGACCACCAGCGGGTAAATCGCATGTTCCTGTGACTGCACACGTTCGGTGATCTCTTCTTCCGTATCACCTTCGAACACCGGCACTTTGGCTTGCAAAATCACCGGGCCACCGTCCAGCTCATCGGTAACAAAATGCACGCTGGTACCATGTTCTTCATCACCGTTTTCCAGCACCTGGCGGTGCGTGTGAAGACCGGGATATTTTGGCAACAGGGAAGGGTGGATATTCAGCAGACGTCCGGCGTAATGCGCGACAAACGCCGGGCTGAGGATACGCATATAACCCGCCAGCACCACCACATCCGGGGCGTAGGCGTCGATTTCCTGCATCAGCTCGCGGTCAAACGCATCGCGGCTGGCGAACTGATCTGCGCTCAGCGCATGGGCGGGAATATTGGCTTCCCGCGCACGTTCAAGGCCGAACGCGTCGGCCTTATTACTGAATACTGCCCGCAGGGTGCCGTTGATTTTCTTCTGTTTGCAGGCGTCGATAATTGCCTGCAAATTGCTTCCGTTACCGGAAATCAGCACCACGATGTTTTTCATTCAATAACCACACGCTCACTGGAATCGGATGCTTTGATGATACCGATTTTCCACGCCTTTTCACCTTTCGCATTCAGCAGAGTGATGGCTTTATCGGCTTCAGCCGCAGGCAGCGCAATCACCATACCAACGCCGCAGTTAAAGGTGCGGTACATTTCGTGGCGGCTCACGTTACCGGCGTTTTGCAGCCAGTTAAACACGGCCGGCCACTGCCAGGAGGACTCATTGATTACCGCTTGGGTGTTATCCGGCAGTACGCGCGGAATGTTTTCCCAGAAACCGCCGCCGGTCAGGTGGGCGATAGCGTGGACATCGACATTTTCAATCAGCTCCAGCACGGACTTCACATAAATGCGGGTCGGTTCCAGCAGGTGATCGGCCAGCGGTTTGCCTTCCAGTTGCGTAGCCAGCGGATCGGCACCGCTCACTTCGAGCACTTTACGCACCAGCGAATAGCCATTGGAGTGCGGGCCGCTGGAAGCCAGTGCGACCAGCACATCGCCGTCAGCCACTTTCGAGCCGTCGATGATTTCTGATTTTTCTACCACACCGACGCAGAAACCGGCGACATCATAATCTTCACCGTGGTACATACCCGGCATTTCCGCTGTTTCGCCGCCAACCAGCGCACAGCCAGATTGCAGACAGCCTTCGGCGATGCCGTTGATCACGCTGGCGGCAGTATCAACATCCAGCTTGCCGGTGGCGTAATAGTCGAGGAAGAACAGCGGCTCAGCGCCCTGTACCACCAGATCGTTAACGCACATTGCCACCAGATCAATACCGATGGTGTCGTGACGTTTCAGATCCATTGCCAGACGCAGTTTTGTGCCCACGCCGTCAGTGCCGGAAACCAGTACTGGCTCACGATATTTTTGCGGCAGCGCGCACAGCGCACCGAAGCCGCCCAAACCGCCCATCACTTCCGGGCGACGGGTTTTCTTCACCACGCCTTTGATTCGGTCAACCAGAGCATTGCCCGCGTCGATATCAACACCGGCATCTTTATAGCTGAGAGAGGTTTTATCGGTCACTGCTTGGGTCCCCACGCGTTTACTTGCGGTAGAAATAAAATTCGGCGCAATTCTAACAGCCAAGGCAAACGTTTGCGAGTCCATTATTTAAGGGCGCGGCGGATTCTTGCGATATACTCTTTTCCAGTCTGATTGATCGCGATCAAGCGCCTTCCTGTAGCGCAACGGAGAAAAAGCGGTATAATCCGGCGATTTTTTTTGTGGCTGCCACCTGTCAGGGGAAAGGAGAAGAGTATGAAGGTCGTGGAAGTAAAACACCCACTCGTCAAACACAAGCTGGGCCTGATGCGAGAGAACGACATCAGCACCAAACGCTTTCGTGAACTCGCCTCAGAAGTGGGCAGCCTGCTGACCTATGAAGCAACGGCCGATCTGGAAACGGAAAAAGTGACCATCGAAGGCTGGAACGGCCCGGTACAGGTTGATCAAATTAAAGGTAAGAAAATCACCGTAGTGCCGATCCTGCGCGCAGGTCTGGGCATGATGGAAGGCGTGCTGGAGCACGTACCGAGCGCGCGCATCAGCGTGGTGGGTATCTACCGTAATGAAGAGACGCTGGAGCCGGTACCGTACTTCCAGAAACTGGTATCCAACATCGACGAGCGCATGGCGCTGGTTGTTGACCCGATGCTGGCGACCGGTGGTTCGATGATCGCTACCATCGACCTGCTGAAAAATGCCGGTTGCCACAGTATTAAAGTGCTGGTGCTGGTTGCCGCGCCGGAAGGGCTGGCGGCGCTGGAAAAAGCGCACCCGGATGTTGAGCTGTACACCGCGTCGATTGACCAGGGGCTGAATGAGCACGGATACATTATTCCGGGCCTCGGCGACGCCGGCGACAAAATCTTTGGTACGAAGTAACTGATAAGAAATCGAAAGCCGACTTTGATAGTCGGCTTTTTTTTGGAATTCATAACACTGCCCGCCGTTTTGGACGGGCGGACAACAACAACACTCAGAGGAAAACACTATGACGCGCCGTGCTATCGGGGTAAGTGAAAGACCGCCGCTTTTGCAGACGATCCCGCTTAGTTTACAGCATCTGTTCGCCATGTTCGGCGCAACCGTGCTGGTGCCAATCCTGTTCCACATTAACCCGGCCACCGTGCTGCTGTTCAATGGTGTCGGAACGCTGCTGTATATCTTTATCTGTAAAGGGAAAATCCCGGCCTATTTAGGCTCCAGCTTTGCGTTTATCTCCCCGGTACTGCTGTTGCTGCCGCTGGGCTACGAAGTGGCGCTCGGCGGGTTCATTATGTGCGGCGTGCTGTTCTGCATCGTCTCGTTCATTGTGAAAAAAGCGGGCACCGGCTGGCTGGATGTGATGTTCCCGCCTGCGGCGATGGGCGCAATCGTTGCCGTCATCGGTCTGGAACTGGCGGGTGTGGCGGCGAACATGGCCGGTCTGCTGCCTGCGGAAGGGCAGTCTGCGGATTCCAAAACCGTGATTATCTCGCTGGTGACGCTGGGCGTGACGGTGTTTGGCTCGGTGCTGTTCCGCGGCTTTCTGGCGATTATCCCGATCCTGATTGGCGTGCTGGCGGGTTATGCGCTCTCCTTCGCGATGGGCGTTGTCGATACCACGCCGATTGCTCAGGCGCACTGGTTCGCGCTGCCAACGTTTTACACGCCGCGTTTTGAGTGGTTTGCCATTTTCACCATTCTGCCTGCGGCGCTGGTGGTAATTGCCGAGCACGTCGGTCACCTGGTGGTGACGGCGAATATCGTCAAAAAAGATCTGATCCGCGATCCGGGTTTGCACCGCTCCATGTTCGCCAACGGCCTTTCAACCATCATCTCCGGTTTCTTCGGCTCTACGCCGAACACTACCTACGGTGAGAACATCGGCGTGATGGCGATTACCCGCGTCTACAGCACCTGGGTGATTGGCGGCGCGGCGATTATCGCCATTCTGCTCTCCTGCGTCGGTAAACTGGCGGCGGCTATCCAGATTATCCCGGTGCCAGTAATGGGCGGTGTTTCTCTGCTGCTGTACGGGGTAATCGGCGCTTCCGGTATCCGCGTGCTGATCGAATCGAAAGTGGATTACAGCAAAGCGCAAAACCTGATCCTCACCTCCGTTATCCTGATCATCGGCGTTAGCGGCGCGAAAGTGCACATTGGCGCGGCTGAATTGAAAGGCATGGCGCTGGCGACGATCGTCGGTGTGGGTCTGAGCCTGATCTTTAAACTGATTAGCGTACTGCGCCCGGAAGAAGTGGTGCTGGACGCGCCAGAAGATGACGTCGCGAAGTCGTAAACATCGTGCAGAATTGAACCGGGCCTCGCGCCCGGTTCAAACCTTGCAACATTTTGTGATAGACTCACTGCGTTTTTTGTAAGCCTTGTTGAGGTACCTCTGAACACGCCGGCACAGCTCTCCCTGCCATTGTACTTACCCGATGATGAAACCTTTGCGAGTTTCTGGCCGGGTGATAACCCCTCTTTACTGGCGGCACTGCAAAACGTTCTGCGCCAGGCGCACAGCGGATACATCTATTTCTGGTCACGTGAAGGCGCGGGCCGCAGCCATTTGCTGCATGCCGCGTGTGCCGAACTCTCCCAGCGCGGCGATGCCGTAGGCTATGTGCCGCTCGATAAGCGCACCTGGTTTGTACCGGAAGTGCTGGATGGGATGGAGCAACTCTCGCTGGTGTGTATCGACAATATCGAATGCGTCGCCGGTGACGAGCCGTGGGAGATGGCGATTTTCAACCTCTACAATCGCATTCTGGAACAGGGCAAAACCCGCTTGCTGATAACCGGCGACAGACCGCCGCGCCAGCTCAATCTGGGGTTGCCGGATCTGGCCTCAAGGCTGGACTGGGGGCAAATCTACAAGCTGCAACCGCTCTCCGACGAAGACAAATTACAAGCCTTACAGCTGCGGGCGCGGATCCGCGGGTTTGAACTGCCGGAAGACGTGGGGCGGTTTTTGTTAAAGCGGCTGGACAGAGAAATGCGCACGCTGTTCGATACGCTGGATGAGCTGGATCGCGCGTCGATCACCGCCCAGCGCAAGCTGACCATTCCGTTCGTCAAAGAGATCCTCAAACTCTGAACCCTCGCCACGCGGCGAGGGTTTTTTAATGCTACAAAATCTCCAGCACCTGCTCCGGCGGGCGACCGATTCGTGCTTTGCCGTGGCTAACGACAATCGGGCGTTCAAGCAGTTTCGGGTTATCCACCAGCGCCTGCACCAGTTGCGCTTCCGTCAGTGCGCTATCGCTAAGCTGTAATTCTTTATAGAGATCTTCTTTGCTGCGCATCAGTTCGCGCGCGCTGGACATACCGAGCATTTTCAGCAGTTTTTGCACCGTCGCTGCGTCCGGCGGCGTCTCGAGGTAGAGCACCACTTCTGGCTCAACGCCGTTTTCCTTCAGCAGCGCCAGCGTTTCGCGGCTCTTTGAGCAGCGTGGGTTATGGTAAATCTTCACCGTCTCTGACATCTCTTCTCCTTATTACATTTTCTGGTACGGCTTGAACCGTTGCTGCAACTCGCGTAGCTGGTCAATTCGCGCATCGTAACGCGCCTGTTGCAGGCTGCCGAGTTTCACCTGCGAACTGGCGCTGCTTAGCAAGGTGATCGCCTGATCCAGCTTGCCTACCAGCGCTAACCCTTCGGCACGCGCGGCCAGTTCCTGATCGCGGTTATTCAGTGCCGCTTCGGCCTGCGCCAGTAAATCCCAGCCGTTGACATCCTCTTTATTCGTAAAGGTGTAACGGTTAAGAATGCGCGCGGCTTCCGCGGGCTGACCACCTTCCAGGTAAGCGTTCGCCAGGTTGAGTTGCAGCACCGGGTTAGTTTTCAGTTCGCTGGCGGCATTGAGGCGTTTAATGGCGTCCGCGCTTTTGTTCTGCCCTAAATCGATATCGGTCGCCAGGTCGATATACCAGGCATTGTTCGGGCTGGCGTTCAGCAGCGGCTGCAAGGTTTTTGCCGCCTCGGCGTAATTTTTCGCTTCCATTGCCTGTAACGCCCGACCATATTGTGCCGCGCGTTGTTCACGCACGTTGCCTTTCGACCAGCCATCCAGCAGGTCACTGGTGAGCTGGTTACGCCCGGAGTTGTACATGCCCAGCGTTCTGGCTTTCGCCATGTAGAACTCTTCGGATGATTGCACCACCACCGGACGCATCTGGTTGGCGCGGTTGCGCGCATCCGACAAGCGACTTTCCGGCAACGGGTGCGTCAGCAAAATTTCCGGCGGGCGCGTGGAGTAGCGCGACTGATCCAGCAGTTTTTCGAGGAAGGTCGGCATCGCTTGCGGATCAAACCCGGCGCGTTGCAGCACCTGAATACCGATGCGGTCCGCTTCCTGTTCGTTCTGCTGGGTAAAACTGATAAGCCCTTGCTGTGTACCGGCCAGCGTGCCGGTGAGCGCGCCCATCCCGGCTTGCGGGTTAGCCATCGCCAGCAAAATGGAACCCAGCACGCCCGCCCAGGTCAGCGGCGCGTTGCGTTTTTGGTCTTCCATCGCGCGCGCCAGGTGGCGCTGGGTGACGTGGGAGATTTCGTGCGCCATCACCGAGGCCAGTTGGCTCTCGTTATCCGTATAACGGAACAGCGCGGAGTGCAGCACCACATTGCCACCAAAAAAGGCGAAGGCGTTGATCTCATCGTTATTGACGAGATAGAAGTGGAAAGGGGTTTTGACCGAATCCGCGTGCGCCACCAGACGCATACCGAGGGAATTAATGTACTGCACCAGCAGCGGATCATTAATCAGTGGCGCGCTGCCGCGAAGCTGGCGAACGTAATAGTCGCCCATCTGCATCTCCTGACCAATGGAGAGCGTGCTTCCCGCCGAGGTGCCCATATCCGGCAACGTGCTGTCTATCGAATCAGCCCATGCCGGGGCAACGCTACCTGCACTGAGTGCGGCAATCAGGGTTGCGACCAGCGTTCGTTTCAACTGCCTGAACATAACCTCTTTCCTGTATTTGGGGTGACACACTGTTGACCTGCTTTCGGCGGCGTCGTTCCGGCTCACCGGCCTTCGAGTGTAGCCGCCTTTAGGGATGAAAAACATTGTATTCAGTGGATTGCTATGTTTCCCGCAAAGGATACGAAAAGCGAAGTCTTTTTTGTGACATTTCGATACAATTCCACTCCTTACCCCCGCTCAAGAGGTTCATAAAGGAACGTTATGCTCGAAATGTTAATGCAGTGGTATCGCCGCCGCTTCAGCGATCCGGAGGCGATTGCGCTGCTGGTCATTCTGCTCGCGGGGTTCTGTATTCTCTTCTTCTTCAGCGGCCTTCTTGCGCCGCTGCTGGTAGCGCTGGTGATCGCTTACCTGCTTGAGTGGCCTACCGCACGTCTGCAACGTATCGGCTGTTCGCGTACCTGGGCTGCCACCATCGTTCTGGTGCTGTTTGTCGGCATCCTGCTGGTGATGGCGTTTGTGGTGATGCCGGTTGCCTGGCAGCAGGGGATTTACCTGATCCGTGATATGCCCGGCATGTTAAGCAAGCTCTCTGATTTTGCCGCCACCTTACCGCGCCGTTACCCGGCGTTAATGGATGCGGGGATAATCGATGCGATGGCGGAAAACATGCGCTCCCGCATGCTGACAATGGGCGATTCCGTGGTGAAATATTCGCTCGCCTCGCTGGTCGGGTTGCTGACGCTGGCGGTCTATCTGGTGCTGGTGCCGCTGATGGTTTTCTTCCTGGTAAAAGATAAAGAGCAGATGCTCAACGCCGTGCGTCGCGTGCTGCCGCGCAACCGTGGGCTGGCAGGCCAGGTGTGGAAAGAGATGAACCAGCAAATCACCAACTACATCCGTGGCAAAGTGCTGGAGATGATTGTCGTCGGCGTCGCCACCTGGATCGGTTTTATCCTGTTTGGTCTCAACTACTCCCTGCTGCTGGCGGTGCTGGTCGGCTTCTCGGTGCTGATCCCCTATATCGGCGCGTTTGTCGTCACCATTCCGGTGGTTGGCGTGGCGCTGTTCCAGTTCGGTCTTGGCACTGAGTTCTGGAGCTGCTTTGCCGTTTATCTGATTATTCAGGGGCTGGATGGCAACCTGCTGGTGCCGGTGCTGTTCTCCGAAGCGGTTAACCTGCACCCGCTGGTGATCATTTTATCGGTGATTATCTTCGGCGGGCTGTGGGGCTTCTGGGGTGTCTTTTTCGCTATTCCGCTGGCGACGCTGATTCAGGCGGTGATCCACGCCTGGCCGGATTCGCCGCCGGTGTCAGAAGAGTAATCTTGCCGGGCGGCAGACAGCTTGCCGCCCGGCATTCTCCTCAATGCGTGTCGTTCTGATGACGCAGATAGATAATCCAGTACGTCACCCCCACCAGCACGCCGCCGCCGATAATATTGCCAATCGTCACTGGCAGCAGGTTATCGGTAATCACGTTACTGATGGTCAGCGCCGGGAAGTTATCTGGTGAGCTGTGTACCGCCGTCCAGAAACTCTGTGGTGAAAAGTCACGAATGATCACCGCCAGCGGCAGCAAAAACATGTTGGCGATACTGTGCTCGAAACCGCTGGCGACAAACATGCCGATTGGCAGCAACATCGCCATGATTTTATCCGTCAACGTATGGCCGGAATAACTCATCCACACCGCCAGACAGACCATTAAATTGCACAGCGTGCCCAGGCACACCGCTTCGATAAAGGTGTGGTGCATTTTATGGTCAGCGGTTTGCAACACATTCAGCCCCCACAAGCCGTTGCTGTTCATGGCCTGGCCGCCAAACCAAATCAACGCCACAAAAAACAGTGCCCCAACGAGGTTGCCGAAATAGACGATCACCCAGTTGGTAAACAGTTGCCGCCAGCTAATCAACCCGCTGGCTTTGGCCATCACCGTCAGCACGGTTGAGGTAAAGAGATCCGCCCCGCAGACCACCACCAGAATCAGCCCGAGGGAAAAACAGACGCCGCCCGCCAGCTTCGCCAGCGCGGTCGCAGGCGCAGGCCCGGCGGTAACGGTGATGTAAAACACAAACGCAATCGAGATAAACACGCCCGCAGTAATCGCGAGGAAGAACGACAGCTCTTTTCGTTTGCTGACTTTATACAATCCAGACTGCTCGGCGACTTTTGCCATTTCCGCAGGAAGTCGCAGGTCAAACGCGTTGGCAGTATCCATTTGATTCTCCTGATTCAATGCATAGTAGACACCCGCCGTCTTATGCATAGCGCATACCAGCGACAAACCAGAGAGCGTTAGCGGGTTCACAGAACCCGAAGGGGGTTACAGCACTTCGCGCACGGCGATACCGAGACGCTGCATTCGCGATAACAGCGTGGTGCGTTTCATGCCGAGTTTGGCGGCCGCGCCGCGCGGCCCGGCGACAATGCCGTTGGTTTCGCGCAGCACCTGAATAATTTGCTGGCGTTCCGCTTCGTCATTTTCCGGCGGCTCCGGGCGCATCATCTCCGCCACTTTGGGCAGCGTGAAGGGGAAGGGATCGTGGCTAACCGGCTGCACCATGCTGACCGGCTGGGCGTGCAGATGCAGGTTTAAGGTGTTGTCGCGCGCCAGCAGCACCGCGCGTTCAATGACGTTTTCCAGCTCGCGCACGTTGCCGGGCCACTCATAGCGCATCAGTTGCTGGATGGTGTCGGCGGGAATGGTATCAATGGTGCGATTAAGGCGGCGCGCCAGTTTTTGCGTGAAATAACGCGCCAGCAGCGGAATATCGTCCGGCCGCTCGCGTAGCGGCGGCAGCACCAGCGGAAACACATTCAGGCGGTAAAACAGATCGTTACGGAATTCGCGATCAATCACCATCTGGCGCAGATCGCGGTTGGTGGCGGCAATCACCCGCACGTTAACCGGAATGGTTTTCGTACCGCCGATGCGTTCGATCTCGCGCTCCTGCAACACCCGCAACAGCTTCGGTTGCAGCTCAAGCGGCATATCGCCAATTTCATCGAGGAACAGTGTGCCTTCATCAGCCATCTCAAAGCGCCCGCGATGGGCGTTAATAGCCCCGGTGAAAGCGCCTTTATCGTGACCAAACAGCTCGCTTTCCAGCAGGCTGGCGGGAATGGCGGCACAGTTGATTTTCACCAGCGGTTTGTCTTTGCGCGGGCTCATCTGGTGCAGCGCGCGGGCGATGATCTCCTTGCCGGTGCCGGTTTCACCGAGGATCAGCACCGTACTGTCGCTCAGTGCCACAATATTGACCTGCTGAAGCACGTCGCGCATGGCATCACTCTGGTAAATGATGTCGCCAAAACTCTGGCTGGAGGCGATTTGCTCGTTCAGTTTGCGGTTTTCGCTGTTCAGATTCTCTTTTAAATGGATCACCTGCCGGTAGGCGTCGGCATTATCGACGGCAATGCCAATTCTGTCGGCAATTTGCTGCAATAATCGACAGTTTTGCTCACTGAAAATTGAGGCGTCCCGGTGCGCCAGCAACAGCACGCCAGGCGCGTGGTGGCTGAAGGTCAGTGGCAAAATAAACACCACGTTTAACCCCTGCATCAATAGCTGTTGCAATACCGGATCGCGCTGCCATAACCCGGCATCCTGCGCCTGGTGCAGCAGCGCGCCCTGATTTTCATTGAGCGCCGCCAGCACCACCGGGCTATCACTGCGCAGCGCAAAGCGCTCGGTTTCCGGCGGGCAGCTGGGAAAGTGGGTGGCATGGCAAATAAGCTGGCGGGAGTGCAGCGTGTCGCGCAGAACCACGCGGACATTATCGATACCGAAAAAACGGTGAATTTCCTGCGAAACATCGGCGATCAGATCGTCAAGATCCAGATGCGAAAGCACCGAGTTGGTAATGTCCACCAGCACCCGATCATGGTCGCGCTCTTCACGCAGCGTTTCGATCGACTCGCTCAACGCCACCTGAGAAAGTTGCGTTTCCAGTGCCTGGCTTGCCAGCCGCGCCAGCCAGCTAAACATCGTGTTGTCCTGCTCCGAGAACTGGCCGCTATCGGTGCGGGCAAAACGCAACTCCAGCGCCTCACTTTGCGCCAGCAGAATAAGGTGCAGCGAACTGTCGCTGACTTTTCCGCCGTATTCACGCTCGCTGGTTTCGACGCTGCCATCATCAAAGCAGCGCCAGAAGTGGGCGTTATTTAAGCGTAATTCGATAAACTGGACGGGGCTGAAAGGCGGCGGTAAAGGGATAAACGCCCGGAGTAACGAAGTGTGAGTATTCTGTTCCAGCAACTGCCGTAAGATCATGGATACGTCGCCCTTAATAGTGAGCGTAAATAGTACATTACCCCTTATTTTTGTAGTGTTACAAGCTTCACGTATAAATCACTGGGGTGATATTTATGTGATGAATCATTCAGCGCAGCAGCCGCACCATCAGATAGATCGCCGGTTCATGCGCCATATCCTGTAAATGTTGCAGCAACTGGCGGCTCCAGCTCCGCCAGGGTTCTTCTGCTGTTTTTGATAACTCCACGCACGTCGGTGCCAGCGTATTCACGTGGCTGGCATCGATGACAATTTCGCCAAAGGTTAATAACCCCTGCATTTTGCGCCTGGCATCCGCGTCGTCGATTAACGTTAGCCAGTGCTGATACTCATCAAGCGGGCATTCGAGCGCCACGTTGAGGCAGTCAATCACCCCAACGTGATGACCAATCGCCAGCGAGTAGTACATCACCTGGCGACTTTTTTCTTCCAGTTCGACGCTGTTATCGACAAACTTCTGCCGCAGCATCCAGAACATCACTTTCGCTTGCTGCTCAGACATGGGCACGCTCCAGCTCGTTCATCAGTTGCTGCACGATGGAGGTCAGACGCGGGTCCGCCGCCTGTTGCAGCCAGTTATTTACCCGCAGCGTAGCCTGCGCGGGATCGCCTGCGGTTAATAAAGCGAAGAGCTGGTCGGTGATCTCGCGTCCCTGGCGATAACCCGCCAGCTGGCGCGCCAGCCGTTCAAGCGTCACGCGCAATGCCAGTGGCAGTGTCGGCCAGCGTACGCTGGCAATTTCATCTGCCGCTTGTTGATGGTCGACGGCGTGCAGTTTTTGCTCCAGCAAGCCAAGCGCCACCGCGAAACCGTGGATGGTTGCCGCTGGCGTCGGCGGACAGCCGGGGATCCACACATCAATCGGCACAATGGTGTCGCTGCCGCCCCACACGCAGTAGAGATCGTGAAAAATCCCGCCGCCGACGCCGCACGCGCCGTAGGAGATGGCGATTTTATGATCCGGTGCCGATTCCCAGGCGCGCAGGGCAGGCATGCGCATGGCGCGCGTGACCGCGCCGGTAAACAGCAAAATATCCGCGTGGCGCGGCGAAGCCACCACTTTGATGCCAAAGCGTTCCGCGTCAAACAGCGGCGTAATGGCGGCAAAAATTTCGATTTCACACCCGTTGCAGCCGCCGCAATCGACACGATAAACGTAGGCAGAACGCTGGATATCGCGCAGCAGTAGCTGCTTCATTTTCTGCGCGGATTCCTCGAGCGGCACCGGCTGGCTGACATGCTGGTTCAGCACTTTCAGGTCGGAACTCATGCTTGCTCCTTCAGGTAATAGTGCACGTTAACGCTGCCGCGATGCTCCAGCGCCGCGCGTCGGCGGCACGCCGGGCAGAGAGAGGCCTGCGCCCGCAGGTTCTCAAGCTGGTGCGGTGCGTTTTGGTTCAGGGCCAGCAGTTCCACCGCCAGCGCCACGGATTTTTCTGGCGCGAACGGCACGCCGCATTCGCTACAGTGCTGCAGGCGGAAGGTGGCGCGCACATACAGATCGGCTTTGTTAGTGACCGCCAGTTCAAACTCTTCCGACAGACGGATCGCCCGCGTCGGGCACACCTCTTCGCAGCGCCCGCAATAGATGCAGCGGCCGATGAACAGTTGCCAGACGCGGCTGTTCTCCCCGGCATCCGTTTCCAGCGTGAGCGCGTTCGCCGGACAGGCGGTGGTACAGGCGCCGCAAGCGATGCATTGCTGCGGATCCAGTTCCGGTTTGCCGCGAAACCCCGGGCACACCTCCAGCGGTGCGAACGGGTATTTCACCGTCGGCTCGCCCGCTCTGAGAATGGTTTTCAACAATTTCAGCATCGTTTCTTTCCTTACTTCAGCGGCGAGTGGCGACGTTCAAGGCCGTAACGTTCGATCTCTTTGTAGGGCACGGTTGTCGATTTACGCTTGCGCACATCCACCAGCGTCACGCGGTCGGTACACGAATAGCAGGGATCGAGGCTGCCGATAATCAGCGGCGCATCGGAAACGGTATTGCCGCGCAGCATATAGCGCAGCACCGGCCAGTTGGCGTAGGTCGCCGCGCGACAGCGCCAGCGGTAAAGTTTCTGGTTGTCGCCGAGCATGCTCCAGTGCACATCTTCGCCGCGTGGCGCTTCCACATAACCGAGGGCGAATTTATGCGGCTGATAGCTGAACCCTTCGGTCAGCAGCGGCGTATCCGGCAGGTTATCAAGGGCAAACTCAATCATTGCCAGCGAATCGAACACCTCTTTCACCCGCACCATAACGCGTGAAAAGACGTCGCCATCCGGCCAGGTAAACAGCGTTTTCGGCAGGCTGCCGTAGTCGGCGTACGGATGATCGAAACGTAAATCGCGGGCAAAACCGCTGCCGCGGATCAACGGCCCGACCGGGCTGAAATCGCGTGCGACCTGGCGGTCAAGAATGCCCACCCCCTGGGTGCGCTGCGCCATGTTGGGCGTGGAGAGCAGCATATCGACCAGTTGCGCCACTTCCGCGCGCATCTCTTTCACCAGTTGAATGGTTTTGACGCGCTGCTCTTTGAGAATGTCGCGGCGGATACCGCCAATCAGATTCAGACCGTAAGTTTTGCGCGAACCGGTGAGCAACTCAGCCATGGTCATCGATTTTTCACGGATGCGGAAAAACTGCATAAAACCGGTATCAAAACCGACAAAGTGGCTGGAAAGACCGATGTTGAGCAGATGGCTGTGCAGCCGTTCCACTTCCAGCAGCACCGAACGGATAGTGTGCGCCCGTTGCGGCACCACAATGCCGAGCGCGTTTTCCACCGAGGTGGTGTAAGCCACGCTGTGGGCAAAGCCGCAAATGCCGCAAACCCTGTCCGACAGGAATGTCACTTCGTTGTAGCCCATGCGGGTTTCTGCCAGCTTCTCCATGCCGCGATGGACATAAAACAAGCGGTAATCGGCATCGACAATCCGTTCACCATCGACAAACAAACGGAAATGCCCCGGCTCATCCGAGGTGATATGCAGCGGGCCTATCGGCACAATGCGCGCCGAATTGCCGCCATCGTTGATAAAGGTGTAGTTTTCCGTGTCGCTGGTAGGTTCCGGGCGCAGACGGTAATCCATGGTGTCTTTGCGCAGCGGGTGCAGATCGTCCGGCCAGTCATCCGGTAGTACCAGGCGGCGCTGATCCGGCAAACCGACCGGGATCAGACCGTACATATCGCGGATCTCACGTTCGCCCCATACCGCGGCGGGTACGCGCGGCGTCACCGACGGGAACTCGCGCGTGTCGGCATCGACCAGCGCTTTCACCACAATCCAGCACTTTTCCGCACCTTCCATCGACAGCGCGTAGTAGACCGCGTAATGACCATTCAGGGTACGTTCATCATTGCCGAACAGCACCGGTAACCAGCCGTCATGCTGGTAATAGAGGTAGTGCACGATGTCCGGCAACAGATTGATTTTGACCGTTATAGTGACTTGTTCGAAGGTCTGGCGCTCCTCGTCCAGCACCGCGCCGGGAAACTGCGCCTTCAATGCAGCAAGACAGGCGTTGCCGCGAGGTTGCTGGAGATTCACGCTTGCTAAATAACTCACTTTCACTCTCCCTGACGATGCGACGGCGTTGCCGATGCGGCGGTGGTATCAAAATTGGCCCACAGCCAGCTAAGCTGGGTGGGATGATCATCATTGTTTTGCTGCACGATGGTGGCAGCGCTGGCCAGTAACCGGCTGACCGGCTGAGGAATATGCGTACCCATCACCAGCATCATCACCAGTAAAATCACCATCGGCGCGGTAGTGAGCCAGCCCAGCTCGCCGGTTGCCACCTGCTGCGGCGGCGTGGCGAACAGCACTTTCGCCACCATGCGCACCAGCCCGCCAAGCACCAGCGTCAGTAACACCAGCAGCAGGATGGTGACGGCGAGATGTTCCGCCGCCAGCCCGGCGGTGACGGTCATAAACTCACTGAGGAAAATATTGAATGGCGGCATACCGCCCAGCGCCAGCGCGCCGCCGCCCAGCAGTACGGCGGTAAACGGCATTACTTTCAGCATCCCGCACACCACATCCATATTGCGGGTGCCGTACTTCAGCAGCACATTGCCGGAGCCGCAGAACAGCAGCGTTTTCGCCAGACTATGATTGAGCGTGTGCAGCAGCGCCGCCAGAATACCAAGCGGGCCGCCGATGCCGAGCGCAACGGCCACCAGCCCCATGTTTTCCACGCTGGAATAAGCCAGCAGGCGTTTCATATCCTGCTGCACCAGAATGAAGAACGCGGCGACGCCCACCGACAGCAGGCCAAAAATCAGCAGTAGCCGGTTGGGGAAACTGTCCCCGATGGCATGACAAATAATGATGTAGTAACGGATCAGCACCAGCAGGGCGCAGTTGAGCAGCACCGCCGAGAGCAGGGCGCTCACCGGGCTCGGCGCTTCGCTGTGCGCGTCCGGCAGCCACGCGTGCATCGGGAACAGCCCGGTTTTAGTACCAAAACCAATCAGCACAAACACAAACGCCAGCACCATCAGCGTCGGGTCGAGCTGGCCGCTCTCTTTCAGCACTTCGGTCCAGAAAATGGCGTGATCAGGCTGCGCCATAAAGCTGGCGGCATTGGCGTACACCAGCACCGTACCGAACAGGCCAAACGCCACGCCAACGGTACAGATGATGATGTATTTCCATGCCGCTTCCAGCGACGAGCGCTGCCCGTAAATACCGACCAGAAAAGCGGAACTGAGCGTAGTGGCTTCGATCGCCGCCCACATCACAATCAGGTTATTGCTGGTGACCACCAGCAGCATGGTGAACAGGAACAGGTGAAAAAAACCGTAGTAGTAACAGAGCGTCGGCACGCTGATCTCACCGTGATCAACTTCATGGCGCATATAGCCAATCGAGTAGAGGCCGGTGATAAAACCGATAACGCCCAGCAGCGACAGGAACAGCCCGCTCAGGCTGTCGATATGCAACCAGCGGCTGGCGGCGAAAATTTCCCCTTCGCGCACCGCTTCCGCGACCGTCCACAGGGCGATAACCAGCAGTAGCGAAATCCCCAGCGTATGCACCACCGTAACCAGCGTGCGCGCGGCATTGCCGCTCAGGCGGCAGGCGAAGCACAGCGCAGAAACCAGCAGCGGCGTCAGCAGTAACAACGTGAACATCAAGGTATGGCTCATGGTGTTACCCCTTCAACGCCGTCAGCGTGTTGACATCCAGCGTGCCGTGGGTGCGCCAGATTTTCCGTGCCAGTAGCACCATCACAATCACCGCGAAAATGGCGTCGGTGGCGATGCCAATCTCCACCAGCTCCGGCGCGCGCCAGGCGAGCAGCGCCAGCACCAAGTGTGAGCCGTTCTCCATCAGGCAGTAGCCGAAGATCTGCCGCAAAATATTGCGCTGGCTAATAATGCACAGCAGCCCAAGCAGGAAGTGACCGAGCGCAACGGCGAGCGCCGGTTTGAGCTGGGCGATCATCGGTAATTGCACCGGGCGCACCACAAACCAGCACAGCAGCACAATTGCCGCCGCCATCAGCACCAGTGTGGCCGGGCCAAACAGCCGTTCTCCAACGCCGGATTGCGCCATCTTGCGAAAGGCGTAGCCCATGATCAGCGGCACCAGCAGTACTTTGGTGAAGAACGCGCTGAACGACCACATCAGCAACTGTTCGGCGTCCAGCAGCTGCGACAGGGTAAAAAAGATAGAGACCAGCACCAGCGATTGCAGGGCATACAACCAGCAGGAGACGGAGTAGCGTCTGGCGCAGGTGACCAGCAGCGAGGTGAACATCATCAGCCCCGCCAGGTTGTTAACAAGCAGTGTTCCCGTCATTATCGACTCCCTTATCCAAGCCACGCCGCAGCGATCACGCTTGAGCACAGCGACATCACAATCAGAATCACCAGCACCAGTTTCATCGTGTACGGCAGCGGTGCGGCCTGAGCCACTTCTTCGCTCGGCTCACCTGGCACCACGCGCCCGAACCAGTAAATAAACCAGCCGAAGCTGGCGACGGATTCCACCAGCGCCAGAATCATCACCGCCAGTAAAATCGGGGCGTCATTCGACAGGGCAAACCCGGCGGCGAAGAGAGGGAATTTACTGAAGAAACCGTTAAACGGCGGCACGCCGGTGATCGCCAGCGCGGCAACGCAAAAGCCAATGCCCGCCAGCGGCAATGTCTTCATTACCCCGCGCAAGCGCGGCAACAGACGCGTACCGCAGCTGTAGCTGAGTGCGCCCGCCACGAGGAAAAACAGGCTTTTGGCAAAGGCGTGGTTGAAGATGTAAACAATCCCCGCTTTGAAGGCCAGCGGTGAACCGAAGGTCGACAGCGACAGGGCGAGGAAGATCCATGCCAGTTGCGAGATGGTCGACCAGGCCAGCAGCCGTTTCATATCTTTTTGCGGCAGGTACATCAAAAAGCCGTATACCAGCGTCAGCGTCGCCATGCCGACACCAATCCAGCTGATGGTGTAGGGAATGTGCCCGCCTTCGGCGATTGCGCGGGCAAAAATGTAGACACCCACTTTCACCATGGACGCGGCGTGTAGGTAAGCGCTCACCGGGGTTGGTGCTTCCATCGCATCCGGCAGCCAGGCTTGTAACGGCAACTGGGCGGATTTGCCCCACGCGGCAAACAGAATGCCGCCATACACCAGATAGGCAGCCGGGCCTTGTAGCTGACTGATGGCGCTCAGGGCAAAAGTGTGGGTATGCAAAAACAGCGTGGCCGCCGCCAGATAAAGGCCAAGCGAACCGACGTGCGTGATAAGCAGCGCTTTCATCGCCGCGCGCTGGGATTTTTCGCTCTGGTAATAACTAATCAGCGCCCAGGAACAGCCGCCGGTGATCTCGAAAAACAGCAGTTGCCCGAGCAGCGTGGAGGAGAGCACTAAACCGGACATCGCGCCGATAAACACCAGCAGGAACGCGTAATAACGGTTGCTGCCGTCGTGCGGATGCTCGCGGTTGCTGCGCGTCAGGTAACCGGTCGAATAGAGCGCCACCAGCAGGCCAAGAAACACCACCGCAAACAGGATCAGAGTGCTGATGCGGTCGACTAACAGACCAAACAGCACCACCTGACCCGTCGCCAGCAGCGGCATATCCGCGGTTTCACTGCCTGCCTGGTAAAAGCGCCAGGCCAGCAGCACGGTGGCAAGCGTTGCCAGAAGCGCGAAGAGCGTGGCAAGCTGCGGCGCGGTTTTCCGTGGGCAAAGCGAGACGACCAGCGCGCCGATAAAGGGCAGCAGCAGCGTCGTCAGAGCAAGAGTTTCCATTATTTTTCCGCGCTCCTTACAAACCGGTTAACCAGAGGACATAGGACAGCGCAGCCAGACTGAAGCCGAGCCAGGTCAGGCGGTGCGTCAGCAAAAAGCGCCCGCGCGCCAGCGAGTTTTCCACCACCGAGGCCAGCACAAACACCACCAGCAGTTTCAGCAGCGTGATCACCAGCGACAGCGCCATCGCGCCCACGCTGAGCGTGACGGCATTGCCGAAGGGGAAAAACAGCGCCAGCAACAGCGAGGCCATTACGACCTGTTTCAGGCCGACGCCCCATTTCACCAGTGCCAGACCCGCGCCGGAGTATTCGGTCAGTGGACCTTCCTGCAACTCCTGCTCCGCTTCCGCGACGTCGAACGGGATTTTGCCCATCTCAATAAAGCAGGCGAACCCGCAAGCCAGCAGCGCTAAAAAGGTGGCGACCGGTGACATCCAGCCCGCCGCCAGCGTGTTGCTGATGGCGCTGATTTGGGTGGAACCCGCCAGTAACGCCAGTACCAGCAGCGAAAGGATCAGCATCGGCTCCACCAGGATTCCCAGCGTCAGCTCGCGGCTGGCGCCGAGGCCGGAGAAGGGGCTGCCGGTATCCAGCCCGGAAAGGGCAAAGAAGAAACGGAACAGGGCAAAGAGATAAATCAGGGTGATTAAGTCGCCCGCTCCGGCAAACGGCGAGGTACGGATAAACAGCGGCAGCGTCATCGCCACCAGCAGCATGCTGCTGAGCAACACCCACGGCATGGCGCGAAACATCAGGCCGGAGGAAGCCGGTGCGACAGCCTGGCGTTTCAGCAGCTTTTGTAAGTCGCGGTAATCCTGCCAGATCCCCGGCCCTTTTCGGGAGTGCATGCGGGCGCGGATTTGCCGGGAAACCCCGGTAAACAGCGGCGTCAGCGCCAGCAATAGGGCTGCCTGGCAGAGGGCAAATAGCCCGAGTGACCACGCAGATGTCTGTTCTAACATTGTTGTCTCCTCCTCACAGCGCGATCGTCAGCAGCAGGATCACCAGCGCGGCAATCACATACAGGCAGTAGAGCCGGAAATCGCCGCTTTGCAGGTACTGCACCACGCGAGCCACGCGCTGCGTTGCGCTGACCAGCGGGCGAATAATTTTCTCGTCCCAGAACGGCTCCGTACGCGTTGCCGCCTGCGTAATACCGCCCAGGCTGCGCTGTAAGGGCTGAGCCGGATCGAGCTGTTTACGCAGCTGGTAAAGCGGGCCGAACATCACGCGCAGCGGCTGGGTAAAGCTGCCAGCGGAAGGGGCCATGCCTTTTTCCCACGCGTAACCGCAGGCCCAGGCATCGCCGCTGCGGCGAAACGCGCCGCGCGTCTGGCGGTTGAGAAACCACAGCACGCCGGGCAGCAGGGGCAAAAGCAGTAACAGCAGGAACACGGTGGAAGGCGTCAGCATCGCTTGCTGCGCATCTCCGGGGATAAGCGTTGCGCCTTCAGCGGCGGCAAGCGCTGCTGGTGGCGTTAAGCTCAGCGCGATATGCATTAATTGCGGAGCCACCCAGCTTGCGCCCACGCCGAGCACGACGCACAGCAGCGCCAGCACGGACATGGCGGCAACCATCGGCCACGGCACTTCGCGTGCCTGATCGGCTTTTTCACTGCGCGCATTGCCGCAAAAACTGACGCCGTAAACTTTCACAAAACACATTGCCGCCAGCGCACCGGTGATCGCCAGCATCACAATGGCAATGGGGCCGGCGAGGCGCGGGATGATGGCGTCAATGCGGGTCAGGGAGAACAGCGACTGATAGGTGTACCACTCGCTGATAAAGCCGTTCAGCGGCGGCATCGCGGAAATCGCAAGGCAGCCCACCAGAAATGCGCCGGCTGTCCACGGCATCCGTTTACCGAGCGCCCCCATTTTTTCCATATCGCGGGTATGCAGACGAAAGATGATCGCGCCTGCGCCCAGAAACAACAGGCCTTTAAACAGCGCGTGGTTAAGCAGGTGGAACAGCGCGCCGAGCAGGCCGACAGCGGCAATCATCGGTTGATGTAAAGCGATGCCCGCCATGCCGACGCCGACGCCCAGCAAAATGATGCCGATGTTCTCGACGGTGTGCCATGCCAGCAGGCGTTTGATGTCGTGCTCTGCCAGCGCGTAGAGCACGCCAAGCACCGACGACACCGCGCCAAAAGCCAGCACCACCACGCCCCACCATAACGGAATACCGCTGTGACCGAGCAGGTCGATACCGACTTTGATAATGCCGAAGATACCAATTTTCACCATCACGCCCGACATCAGCGCCGACGCGTGCGACGGTGCTGCCGGATGGGCGCGCGGCAACCAACTGTGCAGCGGTAACATCCCGGCTTTGGCGCCAAAACCGAAAAAGGCCAGCAGGAAGACCGCTGACGCGGTGCCTGGTTCAAGCGTGAGCGTGCGGAAACTGGCGAAATCGAGGCTGCCGCTCTGCCGCCACATCAGGAAGAAGGCGATCATAATCAGTACCGACCCGGCGTGGGCGATAAAGAAGTAGAGCATCCCGGCGCGGATCGACTCTTCATCCTGGTCAGTGATAACCAAAAACCACGAGGCGAGGGACATCATTTCAAACAGCACGATGAACCAGAACGCGTTATCCATCACCACCAGACCGACCATTGAGGCGATAAACAGGTTCATAAAAAAGCCCATCGCCCCGGCACCTTTGCCAATGTATTCCCGCACATAGGCCAGTGAATAGAGCCCGCACAGCGTGACCAGCAGTGAGATAACGAGCACCATAAAGGCGCTCAGGTTATCCATGCGCACCACGAAATGGGCGAAATCAAACGGGCCGATGGCCTGAAAACTCAGCGGCACGCCGCCGTGCAATGCGCTCAGGGCGCTGGCGATCCCCAGCACGCCGCCAATCATGGCGGCGATCCCGGCGACGTTGATCGCCAGTTCCTGACTGCGGGCAAGCAACAACGACAGGAAGCCTCCGGCGACGTACACCACGATTGACCACATCAATAATTGCAGGGCATCCATTAGCGTTGCTCCGGCGAAGAGGGAAGAGGAGGGAAGGTCACATCGGTTGAACTCAGCGCGGCCAGCTCCCGACGGGCCTTGAGCTGTTTATGCAGTGTGTTTTCCGTTTCCAGATGCAGCGCCTGCGTGGGGCAAGCCCGTACACAGGCAGGGCCTTCGGGCAGAAAGTCGCAGAGATCGCATTTCACTGCGATGGTTTGCACCCCCGCGTTCCAGCGTAAAAAGGGGTGATCGTTGGGCGCACTGCCGGGTACATCGCGCAGTTGTTCTTCGGCAATGTGATGCTCGTAACGGGCGGGAATATTAAGCGGGCGGCTGCCGGCGGGCGTGATCGCCCCGAACGGACACACCAGCCCACACAGTTTGCAGCCAATGCACAGCGTTTCGTTGAGATAAACGGCATCATCCCGAAACGAAATGGCATTAACCGGACACACCTGTTTGCATGGCGCGTCGTCACAGTGGCGGCACAGTATCGGCGCGGTTTTGGTGGGGGTGCGCACGAGTGTCAGCCGGGGATGGTGTTGCAGTCCCTGGCTTTTATGCACATCCGAGCAGGCGGCAAGGCAGGTATTGCATCCTATACACCACTCGGGATCGGCAATCACAAAGCGGTTCATTTCGGCTCCCTGGAATCGAGGTAAAAACATTGAGCCTGCTTTAGCATAAGCTGTGCCAAAGTTATAAATCGTTAAATTTCAAATGGTTGTGAATTTTTGGGGATCGAGGGGCGAACAAAAGTGATGGTCAGCGTAGAGCGAAAATTAACCTGTCGGCACAAGTGTCGACATCAGGGTGGGAAGTGTGATCGTGGTCAACTATTTGCAGGGGGGCGGCAAAGGAAAGGGCGTACCCGATAGGGCCGCCCTGAGAAAAGGTGCGTTGCTGTCAGGCGTTCTCTTTCAGCCAGTTAACCACGATGTCGTGGTGATTGCTGGTTTTGAAGTCATCAAACACATGTTCAACTTTACCGTCAGCATCCACGAGGAAGCTGATACGGTGGATGCCGTCGTAGGTTTTACCCATAAAGGTTTTTTCACCCCAGACGCCAAACTGCTCGCAGACCTGGTGGTCTTCATCAGAGAGCAGCGTAAAGTTGAGCAGCTCTTTTTCGGCAAAGCGGGAAAGTTTCTCTGGTTTGTCGGTGCTGATACCCAGCACTTCCACACCCGCTTTCTTTAACTCATCCATGTTATCGCGCAGGCCACAGGCCTGGACAGTACAGCCTGGTGTCATGGCTTTCGGGTAGAAATAGACCAGAACACGCTGTCCCTGGAAGTCGGCCAAATTTACTTGTTCACCGTCTTGATCGGGCAAGCTAAATTTCGGTGCGATATCACCGGCTTTCAGTGGATTCATTACTTAACTCCATCCTGTTCATCATGCTGGGAATAGTTGACGATGTTTATACTGCCTTGCGCGTTCAATTCTGTACATAGGGCTTTGAACGCCTGCTCAATATTTGACGCGTCCTGTGACGCGGGGCTATGAGCGGTTATCTGGATAAATAACGTTGGCGCAACGGTAAGATTACCGGGCTGTGTACGGGAGACTAACTCCGCAATATTCATTTCGTGTGCGTCGAAAAGCGCAGTGAAACGCTCAATCAGGTGGGGCGAATCGGGGACTTCAACCTGCACCCACACGGTGGCTGGCATATCAGGACGCGGACGGGCATCGGTACGTTTCATCACAATCAGCAAATCCAGCTCTGCGCCTTTCAGCGGCAACGTCGATTCGATAAGGGTGATGGCGTTCCACGAACCCGAAAGCAGCATTATAAACGTGAATTCTTCCCCCAGCATCGCCAGACGGCTGTCTTCGATATTACAGCCGCAGCTGCTGACGTGGCGTGTGATCGTGTTCACAATGCCAGGCCGGTCGGCCCCCAGCGCAGTGATAACCAAAAAGTGTTGTGATGAGGTTGTCAAACCTGAGCTTCCTGTCAAACATGAGGTAATCATAAGGAAAGCATAAAAAAAACCGGCATACAACCGCCACAGAGCCTCAGGTCTCTTGCTTTTCTGACGGCACCGCACGTACCATTGAGAATCTTGTTCGCACAGAGGATGGCCCATGTTCACGGGAAGTATTGTCGCGCTTATCACGCCGATGGATTCGCAAGGTAAAGTCTGCCGGTCAAGCCTGAAAAAACTGATTGATTACCATGTCGCCAACGGAACCACGGCGATCGTTTCGGTAGGGACTACCGGTGAATCCGCCACGCTGAGCCATGATGAACATGCTGACGTGGTGAAGATGACGGTTGAACTGGCCGACGGGCGCATCCCTGTGATTGCCGGGACGGGCGCGAACGCTACCGCAGAAGCCATCAGCCTGACCCAGTGTTTCAACGACAGCGGTGTGGTGGGTTGCCTGACCGTTACGCCTTACTACAACCGCCCGACTCAGGAAGGGCTATTCCAGCATTTTAAAGCCATCGCCGAACATACTGACCTGCCGCAAATTCTGTATAATGTGCCGTCGCGCACCGGCTGCGATATGCTGCCGGAAACCGTGGGTCGCCTGGCGAAAATTAAAAATATTATCGGTATTAAGGAAGCGACCGGGAACTTAAGTCGTGTTCACCAGATCAAAGAGCTGGTTTCAGACGACTTTATTCTGCTGAGCGGCGACGATGCCACCGCGCTGGACTTTATGCAGCTCGGCGGTGACGGTGTGATTTCCGTGACCAGCAACGTGGCGGCGCGTGATATGGCTGACATGTGCAAACTGGCGGCCGAGGGGAATTACGCCGAAGCACGCGTGATCAACCAGCGTTTGATGCCGTTACACAACAAATTATTTGTCGAACCCAATCCGATCCCAGTCAAATGGGCATGTATGGAGTTGGGGCTTGTAGCAACCGACACGCTGCGTCTGCCGATGACGCCCATCACCGACCACGGTCGTGACGTTGTCCGCACTGCGCTTAAGCATGCCGGTCTGCTGTAAAGTTTAGGGAGATTTGATGGCTTACTCAGTACAGAAGTCGCGCCTGGCGAAGGTAGCGGGTGTTTCACTAGTGATGTTGCTCGCCGCCTGTAGTTCCGATTCACGTTATAAGCGTCAGGTTAGCGGTGACGAATCCTATCTGGATGCGGCTCCGCTTGCTGAACTTCATGCGCCCGCAGGGATGATCCTCCCGGTGCAAAACGGTGATTACACCATTCCTGTTGCTAACGGCAGTGGCGCTGTAGGTAAAGCGCTGGACATTCGTCCGCCAGCTCAGCCGCTGGCGCTGGTGAGCGGTGCGCGCACCCAGTTTACCGGTGACACCGCGACGCTGATGGTCGAAAACGGCCGCAACAGCACGCTGTGGCCGCAGGTCGTCAGCATTCTTCAGGGGAAAAACTACAGCATCGACAAACGTGACGATGCTACGCAAACCCTGACCACCGGTTGGGTTGACTGGAACCGTCTGGATGAAGATCAGCAGTATCGTGGTCGTTATCAAATCTCGGTGAAACCGCAGGGTTACCAGCAGGCGGTTGTCGTCAAGCTGGTGAATCTGGAACAGGCGGGCAAACCGGTTGCGGACGCCGCATCGCTGCAGCGTTACAGCACCGAAATGCTGAACGTTATCTCCTCCGGTCTGGATAAAACTGCAACTGACGCGCAAAACGCGGCGGAAAACCGCAGCGTCTCTACGCTGAACGTCCAGAGCGCTGCCGATGATACCGGTCTGCCAATGCTGGTGGTGCGTGGTCCGTTTAACGTGGTGTGGCAGCGTCTGCCGTCCGTGCTGGAAAAAGTGGGCATGAAAGTGACCGACAGCACCCGCTCAACGGGCAGCATTGCCGTGACCTACAAGCCGCTGTCTGACAGCAGCTGGCAGGAACTGGGCGCGCGCGATCCGGGTCTGGCCTCCGGCGACTATAAACTGCAGGTCGGCGATCTCGATAACCGCAGCAGCCTTCAGTTCATCGATCCGAAAGGTCACACGCTGACACAATCGCAGAACGACGCGTTAGTCGCAGCCTTCCAGGCGGCGTTTAACCGATAATCCTCAGGGCCGGATCTTCCGGCCTTTTTTATTATGGTGACGCAAACGTGTGCGTCAGCGTAAAATAGCCAAATTAGCCTTGTAATCACACCTGGAGTAATGAAGATGCAAAAGCAAGCTGAGTTGTATCGCGGCAAAGCGAAGACCGTGTACAGTACGGAAAACCCGGACCTGTTGGTGCTCGAATTCCGTAACGATACGTCAGCAGGGGATGGCGCGCGCATTGAACAGTTCGATCGTAAGGGCATGGTGAACAACAAGTTTAACCATTTCATTATGACCAAGCTGCAAGAAGCGGGTATCCCGACCCAGATGGAAGCGCTGCTTTCAGATACCGAATGTCTGGTGAAAAAACTGGATATGGTGCCGGTAGAGTGCGTGATTCGTAACCGTGCGGCAGGCTCGCTGGTGAAACGTCTGGGCATTGAAGAGGGCATTGAGCTGAATCCGCCGCTGTTTGATATGTTCCTCAAAAACGATGCGATGCACGATCCGATGGTGAACGAATCCTACTGCGAAACCTTCGGCTGGGTGAATAAAGAAAATCTGGCGCGCATGAAAGAGCTGACCTACAAAGCCAACGACGTGCTGAGCAAACTGTTTGATGATGCTGGTTTGATCCTCGTTGATTTCAAACTGGAATTTGGCCTGTTTAAAGGCGAAGTGGTACTCGGCGACGAGTTCTCCCCGGACGGCAGCCGCCTGTGGGACAAAGAGACGCTGGATAAAATGGACAAAGACCGTTTCCGTCAGAGCCTTGGCGGCCTGATTGAAGCCTATGAAGCCGTGGCGCACCGTCTTGGCGTGAAACTGGACTGATTTTCACCCCGTCTGACCTCCGGAGGGTGTCTGCATCCTCCGGATTGCCTCGCTTTTTTCCTGTGCTAATCCTTCCCTCAGCGCCTACGATCATATATACACTGAGTCCATCATTGGGATAGTGAGGTAGTTATGCGCTGGCAAGGCCGTCGAGAGAGTGACAACGTAGAAGACCGACGTAATGAGTCAGGTGGGCCGTCGATGCGCGGGCCGGGGTTTCGTTTACCGGGTGGCAAGGGTGGGATAATCCTGCTGTTTGTGGTGATTGTCGCGAGCTATTACGGTGTTGATCTCACCAGTTTACTGACCGGGCAACCGGTTAGCCCACCCACGCAACAACAGCGCGCCGCGAACCCGCACGAGGATGAGTCTGCGCATTTTACCCGCGTCATTTTCGCCACTACCGAAGAGACCTGGGGCCAGCTGTTTGAAAAAATGGGGCGACATTATCAGCAGCCGACGCTGGTGATGTACCGTGGCAGCACCCATACCGGTTGTGGTACCGGGCAATCCATCATGGGGCCGTTTTACTGCCCGGCAGACAGCAAAATTTATATCGATCTCTCTTTTTACGATGAGATGAAAAACAAGCTCGGCGCGGGCGGTGATTTCGCTCAGGGCTACGTGATTGCCCATGAAGTCGGTCATCACGTGCAAAAACTTCTGGGAACGGAAGCTAAAGTGCGCGGCCTGCAACAAAACGCCACGCAACAGCAGGCAAATGCCTTGTCGGTACGCATGGAGTTGCAGGCAGATTGCTATGCAGGCGTCTGGGGGCACAGCATGGAGCAGCAGGGCGTGCTGGAACCGGGCGATGTCGAAGAGGCGTTAAACGCCGCGCAAGCCATTGGTGATGACCGCTTACAGCAGCGCAGCCAGGGTGTCGCATTCCCGGATAGCTTTACGCATGGCACCTCGACACAACGTTACACCTGGTTCAAACGCGGAATGGACAGCGGCGATCCGGCGCAGTGCAATACATTCAGCGGGCAGCTGTAATCACCTCGTGATGCAACAACTGATTGAACTGAGCGCCCGCATGGCGCAGGAAGGGATCCGTCGCTTGCTGGTCATTGCCGGTCAGCCTGTGTGGAGTGAAGCGCAGGCGAGGACACTGCGCGACTCCCTTCCCGGCGACTGGCTGTGGGTGGGTGAAAACAGCGGCTGGCCACAACACATTCAACCCCGTGCATTAACCACCCTGCTCGGACGGGAATTCCGTCATGCGGTGTTTGATGCGCGTGAAGGATTTGATGTCGCCGCTTTCGCCGCGCTTGGCGGGACGCTCACGGCCGGTAGCTGGCTGGTGTTACTCGCACCGCCGTTCGCGCTGTGGCCGCAGCAGCCGGATGCAGACAGCCTGCGCTGGAGCGACACCGCCGAGCCGATTCCAACCCCGGTTTTTGTTGATCACTTTTGCCGTACGCTCCGTAGCGATCCACAAACCGTGGTGTGGCAGCAAACATCCCCTTTTTCTCTTCCGGACTTTTCTCCCCGGGCTGAATGGCACGCGGCAACCGGTGCACCCGAGCGCGAGCAGGCGCAGATCCTCGAGCAACTTCAGCACATGCCGCCAGGTGTCGCGGTGGTGACGGCACCGCGCGGGCGAGGAAAATCAGCGCTGGCGGGGATGCATATTGCCCGCATATCCGAGCCTGTCACGGTTACCGCACCTGCGCGCGCCGCCACCGATGTGCTGGCGCACTACGCCGGGGAGCGGTTCAACTTTATCGCCCCGGATGCGTTACTCCAGCAAATAACGGCGCAGGGAGCGCAGCCCGGTTGGCTGGTGGTGGATGAAGCCGCCGCCATGCCTGGCCCGCTGCTGCATGCGCTGGTTTCTGCTTTCCCCCGTGTATTGCTCACTACCACTGTTCAGGGTTATGAAGGCACCGGGCAGGGTTTTTTGCTGAAGTTCTGCGCCGGGTTTCCGCAGTTACGCCATTACACGCTCTCCACGCCGCTGCGCTGGGCGCCGGGCTGCCCGCTGGAGCAGGTGATTAGCGCCCTGTTGCTATTTGACGATGAACCTGTCGCGGAACCGCCGACAGGTGACATCACCATGCAACCGCTACCGGCGCAGGCCTGGCGAGAGGCACCGGCGATCCCGGCGGCGATTTATCGTCTGCTGGCGAGCGCCCATTACCGCACGTCACCGCTCGATCTGCGACGCATGATGGATGCGCCAGGGCAGCATTTCTGGCAGGCTTGCCGGGCAAAAACGACCGTTGCCGCGCTCTGGCTGGTGGAAGAGGGTGGGTTAAGTGCCGGGCTTAGCCTGGCTGTATGGGCGGGTTTTCGTCGCCCGCGTGGTAACCTGGTCGCGCAATCGCTGGCCGCGCACGGCGGTAGTCCGCTGGCGGCAACCCTGCACGGGCGGCGCATCAGCCGCATTGCTGTGCATCCTTTTTGCCAGCGGACAGGGATTGGCAGTGCGCTCATCGCCCATGCGCGGGCGCAAACAACGGCGTGTGATTACCTCTCTGTCAGTTTTGGCTATACGCCAGAGTTATGGCGCTTCTGGCAGCGCTGCGGTTTTTCACTGGTGCGCCTTGGCAGCCATCGCGAAGCGAGCAGCGGTTGTCTTACCGCCATGGCGATACTCCCGCTGACGGCGGCTGGCGAAGCCTTGCGGGTGCGGGAACAGACCCGGCTGGCGCGCGATCTGCCCTGGCTTGCCGACTGGCGCGAGGAAACGTTGTCTCTGCCTGTTGTTCAGTCGACTACGCTTAGTGAAGAGGACTGGCTGGAGCTGGCCGGTTTTGCTTTTGCACATCGACCATTTTCGGCGGCTTTTGGCGCGTTATGTCGTCTGCTGGCGCAAACGCATTTGCCTTTGCCGGCATTACGAGGGCGGGTAAGCGATGGCGAAAGCGAACAGGCGTTATGTC
The DNA here is from genome assembly GCF_032104925.1 of Kosakonia sp. Classification (NCBI taxonomy): domain Bacteria; kingdom Pseudomonadati; phylum Pseudomonadota; class Gammaproteobacteria; order Enterobacterales; family Enterobacteriaceae; genus Kosakonia; species Kosakonia sp. The sequence continues at coordinate 41,353 of NZ_DAMCGF010000009.1, read as the reverse complement.
AGCGTTTATCGCTGAGCGGGCGTAAAGCGCTGCTGTTATCTCAGCGCCAGGAGTGTGAACAGGCGCTCTTTAACCTGGATGCTGATCGTGCGCTCAATCTGAAAACACAGGTGCAGAAACTGCAATTTTTTTAACTAACTCATTCAGTTAAATGGCATGGTCATTATGGCTCCCGGGCGTAAACTGCACTCAATGATTTAAGGAGACAACCATGAAACATGACCATTTCGTTGTACAAAGTCCGCCATCTCCGGCAAAACAATTACTGCTGTTGTTTCATGGCGTTGGCGATAACCCGGTCTCCATGGGACAAATCGGCAGCTGGTTTGCACCGCACTTTCCCGATGCGCTGATCGTCAGTATTGGCGGCGTCGAAGCCTGCGGTGCACCACCCGCCCGCCAGTGGTTTTCCGTGGCAGGCGTGACGGAAGAAAATCGTCAGCAACGCATTGATGCTGTGATGCCGCAATTTATTGACGTTGTGCGCTACTGGCAGCAGCAAAGCGGTGTAAACGCATTAGCCACGGCGCTGATTGGCTTTTCGCAGGGGGCGATTATGGCGCTGGAAGGGCTGAAGGCGCAGCCGGCTCTCGCTTCGCGGGTGATCGCGTTCAACGGGCGTTATGCCACGCTGCCGCAGGCGGTTTCTACGGCGCAGACCATTCACCTGATTCACGGCGGTGAAGACCGGGTTATCGATCTCGCCTGGGCGGTGAAGGCCCAGGAAGCGGTGCAAACGTTAGGCGGCGATATCACGCTGGATATTGTCGATGATTTGGGCCATGCCATTGATGATCGCAGTATTGAGCTGGCGCTCAAACATTTGCGCTACACCGTGCCGAAGCACTATTTCGATGAAGCATTAAGCGGTGGCAAGCCGAATGACGATAATATTGTCGAATTTTTATGAGTAAAAAAATTCACCCCCGAAAGGGGGTGAATAATGTGAGGCTTACTTTTTCGGCTGATCCTGTTTCGGCCAGTCGTCGTCATCGTCCCACTTGTCGTTGAAATCACGATGCGGCGGCAGATCCGGTTTGTTAGCGAGGAATTTTTTGTGATCGACCCGGCTCAGGTCTTTGATCACATTAATCAGTACGCCAAGTAAAAACACCAGCACCAGAATCCACCAATATTTTGCCAGCCAGTCCATGTCATCCTCCAGGCCATCAGGCGATGAGTTGTTCCATAATGCGTTGATACATACGGGCAAGCAGTTGCAAATCCGCCGCGTTCACACATTCGTTGATCTTGTGAATGGTGGCGTTCACCGGCCCGAGCTCAACCACTTGCGCGCCCATACGCGCGATAAAACGGCCATCTGACGTGCCGCCGGTGGTTAACAACTGCGGTTTGATCTCATTATAGTGCTCAATAGCATTGACCACCGCATCCACCAGCTTGCCGCGCCCTGTCAGGAAAGGCTGCCCGGAAACCCACCACTCCACGCTGTAACGCAACTGATGTTTATCCAGCAGCGCCTGCACATGAGCTTTGATCATTTCGTCGGTCAGCTCGGTACTAAAGCGGAAGTTGAACTGCACAAACAGATCGCCCGGGATAACGTTGTTGCTACCGGTTCCGGCTTTGATATTGGCAATCTGCATGCTGGTCGGCGGGAAGTATTCGTTGCCGTGATCCCACTGGATCGCCACCAGCTCATTGAGCATTGGCGCGGCGCGGTGCACCGGGTTATCCGCCAGGTGCGGATAGGCAACGTGACCCTGAACACCGTGAATCGTCAGATTGCAGGTCATTGAACCACGGCGACCGTTTTTTACCACATCGCCCACCACTTCCGTACTGGAAGGCTCGCCGACCAGGCAGTAATCCAGCCGTTCGTTACGCGCCATCAGTGCGTCGACCACTTTGACAGTGCCGTTGGTGGCGCTGGCCTCTTCGTCAGAGGTGATGAGAAACGCCAGACGGCCTTTATGCTGCGGATGTTGCGCGACAAAACGCTCGGCGGCGACGACCATCGCCGCCAGCGAACCTTTCATGTCTGCCGCGCCGCGGCCAAACAGCATGCCGTCACGGATGGTCGGTTCAAAAGGCGGATTGATCCAGCGGTCCGCATCGCCAGCCGGTACCACATCCGTATGGCCAGCGAAGGCCAGCGTTTCGCCTTGCCCGCGCCATGCCCAGAAGTTTTGCGTGTCGCCAAAAACCATCGGCTCAATGGTAAAACCGATAGCGCGCAGACGTTCAATCATCAGCGCCTGGCATCCTGCGTCATTGGGGCTCAGAGAAGGGCGACGAATAAGCTGCTGTGTCAGCTCAATAACCGGGCACGACATAAACTACACCTCGTTGATAAACTTCTCATAACTGGATTCATTGAAACCCAGCAGCATAGGCTTACCCGGCGCGCAGAGCAATGGGCGTTTGATAATTGCAGGCATTTCAAGCATCAACGCGATGGCGGCATCATCACTGGTGATGGTTGCGCGCTGGGCTTCATCCAGCTTACGCCAGGTGGTGCCACGGGTGTTTAACAGCGCTTCCCGGCCGAGTTCATCAACAAATGTACGCAGTAAATCTGCATGAATACCGTCTGCGCGGTAATCGTGGAAACGGTATTCCACCCGCTGCGCTTCGAGCCAGCGGCGCGCTTTTTTGATGGTGTCGCAGTTTTTGATGCCGTACATGGTGAGCATGGTGAATCCTTTTGTCTCATTTTTGGTTATTTGTACAAGAAATTAGAATAACGGATTTTAATTTGCCTGTGATTAGTCTGATAAGCAAATTTCAGCGGATATAACCACTCTGTTCCAGTTTGAATAAACTTTCAGGTGTTGCGCATACCATTCCAGTGGTTAAAAAACGGAAACCATATTGTTGATAAAATCCGGTCTTTTCCGGTACGGAATAAATAAAGGTTTTACCGAACGGTAATAATGTTCTGACAATGTCAGACATTAGCTGTTTTCCATAACCGCGGCCCTGCATTTCTGGCGCGACCACAATATCCGCAACATAGCTGGCCCATGTCAGATCGCTGATAGCACGTGCCGTGGCGACCAGTTCCCCGTTATGGTAGCCGAACCAGCAGAAGGTGCTGTTGCGCCACGCTTGCTCTACCTGTAGCGGGTCGCGCTGATTAAGTCCGCCTGCGGCAATAAGCGCCGTTAATGCCAGCCAGTCCACCTCTTCAATTGCTGATTTATCGAACAATGTGATCGTCATTTCATTTGGCCCTAAAGTTTTTATGGAATATTGCCGTTATTCACAGTAAATGACATGACATCGGCTCATAGTTATCGCAAGCATTAAAAGTACCCCGCTAATAGCGATTGAAGCAATTGATTAACGTCTCTTCAATGTTGTTAGGGGTTTGAGTAGAATTGCCAAAATAATAAGAGAGGTAGTTATGATTGAACATGAACTGGGGAACTGGAAAGACTTTATCGAAGGCATGCTTCGTAAATAATTTCCTGATCAACGATTAAGCAGTGACGGCTTAATAAATAACAATGTGCACCGACACATGAAAAAGGCGACCAGCAGGTCGCCTTTTTGTTATGCAGAAATTACTGCGCGCGCGCTTTCAGCGGGAAACGGCGGCGCACCAGCACGAAGAACAGCGGCACGAAGAAAATTGCCAGCACGGTGGCGGAAATCATCCCGCCCATCACACCGGTACCCACCGCATGCTGGCTGCCGGAGCCCGCGCCGGTGCTGGTTGCCATTGGCAGCACACCGAAAACGAACGCCAGCGAGGTCATGAGGATCGGCCGCAAACGCTGACGGCAAGCATGCAGCGTGGAGACCAGCAGATCTTCGCCTTTCGCATTCATGTCGTTGGCAAATTCGACGATGAGTATCGCGTTTTTCGCCGACAGGCCTATGACCGTCAACAACCCGACCTGGAAGTAGACATCGTTTTCCAGCCCGCGCATCCAGGTTGCCAGCAACGCGCCAATCACGCCAAGCGGCACCACCAGCATCACCGAGAACGGCACAGACCAGCTCTCATACAGCGCCGCGAGGCACAGGAACACGACCAACAGGGAAACCGCATATAACGCTGGTGCCTGCGCGCCGGAGAGACGCTCCTGGTAAGACATCGCGGTCCACTCGAGGCCAAAACCGGTAGGCAACTGGCTAACCAGTTTCTCCATCACATCCATCGCCGTACCGGTGCTGACGCCGGGTGCGGATTCGCCGACAATCTCGACTGCGGCATAACCGTTGTAGCGCTCCAGGCGCGGCGAACCGGTTTCCCAGCGCGAAGTGGCAAACGCGGAGAACGGCACCATTCCACCGCTGCTATTTCGCACATACCACAGGTTGATATCGTCCGGCAGCATGCGGTATTTCGCCGCAGCCTGTACATAGACCTTTTTCACGCGGCCGCGATCCATAAAGTCATTCACGTAGCTGGAGCCCCAGGCGGTTTTCAGCGTGTTGTTAATATCATCAATCGACACGCCGAGCGCCTGCGCTTTGCGCTGATCGATATCGATTTGCAACTGTGCGCTGTCATCAAGACCGTTGTGGCGAACGCGGGTCAGCGCCGGATCTTTCGCCGCCATCTCAATCAGACGATCGCGGGCAGCCATCAGCGCGTCGTGGCCTGCACCGGCGTGATCCTGCAGCTCCATATCAAAACCAGCCGAACTCCCCATGCCACTGATAGCGGGCGGGCTGCTGGCGAAAACGCGGGCTTCACTAATACGGCTAAACGCTTTGGTGGCGCGTTCGATAATGGCAAACGCGCTACCGCTGTTCGGGTCGCGGGCTTCCCAGTCTTTCAGGCGGATAAACAAACGCGCCACGTTCTGCCCGTTACCACCGGGGCCAGAGCCGACGGTGGCAAACACCGATTCAACATTCGCTTTCTCGTGGGTGAAGAAATAGTCTTCGACTTTCTGCACCACTTTCAGCGTCTGCTGTTGCGTAGCCCCGCTCGGCAACTGCACGGATGTGGTAAACATGCCCCGGTCTTCCAGCGGCAGAAACGACGTTGGCAGACGCAGGAACAGCAGTACCATGCCGCCAATCAGCAACATATAGAGCAAAATCCAGCGCAGGCTGCGGTGCAGGATTTTACCGACGGCGGTTTCATAACGATCGGCATTACGGTTGAAAATGCGGTTAAAGGCGCCGAAAAAGCCTTTCTGCCCGTGCAGTTCCCCTTTATGCAGCGGCTTGAGCAGCGTGGCGCATAACGCCGGTGTGAGGATCATCGCCACCAGCACAGAAAGCACCATCGCCGAAACAATGGTGATGGAAAACTGGCGATAAATCGCGCCAGTGGTGCCGCCAAAGAACGCCATCGGTACAAATACCGCCGACAGCACCATCGCAATCCCCACCAGCGCGCCCTGGATTTGCCCCATCGATTTGCGTGTCGCTTCCCTGGGCGACAGCCCTTCTTCGGTCATGATGCGTTCGACGTTTTCCACCACCACAATCGCATCATCCACCAGCAGACCGATGGCGAGCACCATGGCGAACATGGTCAGGGTGTTGATGCTGTAGCCGAATGCGTAGAGCACGGCGAATGTGCCAAGCAGCACGACCGGCACGGCGATAGTGGGGATCAGCGTGGCGCGGAAATTTTGCAGGAACAGGTACATCACCAGAAACACCAGCGCGATAGCTTCGAGCAGGGTTTTCACTACATCGATAATCGAAGCTTTAACAAACGAGGTGGTTTCGTAAGCGACTTTATATTCCAGACCGTGCGGGAAAAAGGGGGCCAGTTCGTTTAAGCGGTTAATCACCCGCTCTGCCGTTGCCATTTCGTTAGCGCCGGAGGCCAGTTTCACCCCCAGGCCGGAAGCGGGGTTGCCGTTAAAACGGCTCAGGTAGTCATATTTCTCTGCGCCCAGTTCCACCGTCGCCACGTCACCAAGACGCACTTCCGAGCCGTCCTGATTCACGCGCAGCGTAATATTGCGAAACTGTTCCGGCGTTTGTAAAAGCGACTGCGCGTTGATAGTGGCGTTTAATGCCTGGCGATCAACAGAAGGCGTTCCGCCAAGTTGCCCGACGGCAATTTGCGCGTTCTGCGACGAAATGGCGCTGGTGACGTCCGAGGCGGTGAGCTGGTAACTGTTGAGCTTCGCAGGATCGAGCCAGATACGCATTGAATATTGCGAACCGTAGGCGTCAATATCGCCAACGCCGTTTACGCGGCTAATCGGATCCTGAATATTACTCGCCACATAGTCGGAGATATCTTGCTTATCCATCGACCCGTCGGTGGAGACAAACGCGATGGTTAAGATGTTGGTATCACCGGTTTTACGCACCGTGACGCCCTGGTTTTGCACGGCTTGCGGAAGTTTACGCATCGCCGATTGCAGCTGGTTTTGTACCTGCTGTACGGCTTCATCAGGATCGGTACCGGCGCTGAAATTGAGGGTGACCGTCGCCTGCCCGGTGGCGCTGCTTTGCGAGGACATATACATTAAATTATCGAGGCCGGTCATATTCTGCTCGATAACCTGAGTAACGGTATTTTCCAGGGTTTGCGCCGATGCACCAGGGTAGTTAGCGGTAATGCGGACGTTAGGCGGGGCTAAATCGGGATATTGTTCGACGGGTAAAGAAATAATGGCAAGTGTCCCCGTAAGACAGATCAGGATCGCCAGCACCCACGCGAAAATGGGGCGATCAATAAAAAAATTCGCCATCAGAAATAAAACCTCATATTGCTGCGCATCGTTATAGTGACATTGCTTGCATCAATGTAGCGGCAATGCAGAAACCAATCGTGGAGAAAAAAAGGAGAAAATGTAAATTATCATGCCCGATTAAGGCATAACTATGCATAACGGAACTTAAGCGAAATTTCCTCCTGTACAAAATCAATTTACTTTAAATTCTTTACACTTATTGACGCTCTGCGCTGGCCGGTAACGGAAAACGAAACTGCACTTGCGTGCCGCTTCCCGGCGGTGAGACGATTTCCAGCACACCGCCAAGGCGCTCAGCGCGCTCGCGCATGATCGTCAACCCGTAATGCCCGGCGGGCTCCTGCGTACTGTTCATACCGATGCCGTTATCACGAATGTAGACCGAGTGCAGCCCGTCAGGATCGGTCACACAACTGACGGTGATTTCGCTGGCCTGCGCGTGCTTAATCGCGTTGATGACCGCTTCGCGCACAATTTGTAAGACGTTCATTTGCTGTTGCGCATCCAGCGCCTGGGTGGGTAAACGACAATCCAGATTCAGCTTCGCGCTGGTCTGGCTTTGCAAGACATCCAGCGCTTCACGCAGCGCGGCGGGTAGCGAGCTTTGCTGTAAAGAGAGGCGGAACGTGGTAAGCAGCTCACGTAACTGCTGCCAGGCGTTGTTCAGACCGCGCGAAAAGTCGTCGATAATCAGATGTGCCGGGGCGTTATCGTCCGGCACCGAGCGTTTAAGCAGCGCCAGTTGGATACGCAAATAGGAGAGCATCTGCGCCAGTGAATCGTGCAGCTCGCGGGCGATGGTGGCGCGTTCTTCCATCAGCATTAATTGCTGGTAATGTTTCTGCGCCTGGTTGATATAGAGCCCGCGTCCAAGAATGGTGGCGATATTGCACATCAGCGGCGCGGAGAGCGGCTGCTGGTGGCTTTGCCAGCGCAGCTCGCCCAGTACGTTCTCCTGCATATTTACCGGCAAGCTGTTCACCGGCAGAGCGGGGTCAAGCTCCCCTTGCTGGATCCGCCAGTTGTCATCGACAACCAGTTCCAGGAAGCAGGCGGCCTGATGATCGTAGACGATCTGCAACACGTGGTGCAGGCAGAGGGCGTCTATCTGGCTGGTATTGAGCGCCTGTGAGCACTGGTACATTACCTCCAGGCGGCTGTTAGCTTCATGCAGATCGCGGGTTTTTTCCGCCACCGACGTTTCCAGCGAGCGGTAGAGTTTAAACAGTTGTCCGGACATACTGTCGAACGTTGAAGCCAGTAACCCCAGTTCGTTATCCAGTTTGTTATCGAGGGGCAGCAAGGAAAATTGTCCCTGCTGGATACGCTGGCAGGTGGCGACCAGGTTATTAAGCGGTTTGACGACCCGCTGGCGAATACGGTGCAGCGTAAAAAACACCAGCGTGAAAATCCCTGCTGCGCCCAGCAGCGAAATAGCGACCACCAGCATCATCTTGCGTTCGGCATAGTGCTGGAGCGCCAGCACGAATAAATCAATTTGCCCGACATAAGCCTGGATATTTTGCTCGTACCACTGCTGGTCGCCCTGAATCAGATGTTTTTCCATCTGGCGCCAGTTTTCGTGCAATTGCCCATAACGTTGCTGTACTTCTTGCGGAACGTACCAGTGGTTCAGGGTTTGTAATACGGGAGAGTTCAGCGTCTGCTGGTAAATCTGGCGGTGGGGTTGTAGCTCGGCGGTCTGTTTTTGCAGTTCGTAACCAAGACGGTAACTCTGCATACGCAGTGATCCGGCAATATTAATGGCTTGCGCGTCATCAAGGCTGCTGGCAAGCGTGACGAGCGCCACCCCGGTGGAGAGCAGCGACAGTAAAACAAGAGAGAAAAAGGCTCTGGCCAGGCTTCCTGAAACAGGTTTTTTGACTATCACTGCAGCGCTTCCCAATCCTGATGTTACGTACAGGAAACATCGGCCTGAACGTCCATCGAATGAAATAATTTTTCAGGAATCCTGAAATAAATTGATCTGCTACAAGCTCGTGACAAATAGATAACCTTTCTGGGCAATTGAACATTGCCTGTGTCGTGCTGCCCCGGTAAATACAATGCTCATATAAAAAATAAGGTTTATTAAACCAGAAAAGAAGGGTGCCATGAATCGTTTTATTATGGCGAATAGCCAGCAATGTATAGGATGTCGTGCCTGCGAAGTCGCGTGTGTGATGGCGCACAATAATGAGCAACATGTGTTAAGCGCCGACCATTTTCACCCACGGATCACCGTGATTAAACATCAGCAGCACCGCAGCGCGGTGACCTGCCACCACTGTGAAGCTGCGCCCTGTGCCCGTAGTTGTCCGAATGGCGCAATCAGCCGCGTTGATGAGGCGATTCAGGTCAATCAGCAAAAATGTATTGGCTGCAAATCCTGCGTGGTGGCTTGCCCGTTTGGCACCATGCAAGTGCTTGTCACACCAACTGGTGACGGGCTGGTGAAAGCCACCGCGCACAAATGCGATCTCTGCCAGGGCAGAGCGGAAGGGCCGGCCTGTGCGCAGAACTGCCCGGCCGATGCACTGCAACTGGTGAACAGTGACGCGCTGGCGGGGCTTGCGAAATCACGTCGTCTGCGAACTGCCAGCCATGAGGCGCAGCCGTGGCACAGTGTTGCGGCGCTGACTCCCGCCTTTAACGACCGCAAAGTGCGGCAGATGCGTAAAACGCCGCCGCGCGGTGAGCCAGATAAATTGCCACTGGCGGCGCGTAAAAGCGGTTTTGATGAAATCTATCTGCCGTTTCGCGCCGATCAGGCCAGTCGTGAAGCGGAGCGCTGCCTGAAGTGCGGCGACCACAGCATTTGCGAATGGACCTGCCCGCTGCATAACCATATTCCGCAGTGGATCGAGCGGGTAAAAGAGGGCGATATTGCGGCTGCGGTCGAACTTTCGCATCAAACCAACTGCTTACCGGAGATCACCGGTCGCGTCTGCCCGCAAGACCGGCTGTGCGAAGGGGCATGTACGGTACGCGATGAGTATGGCGCGGTCACGATCGGCAATATTGAGCGCTATATCTCCGATCAGGCGCTGGCGCAGGGCTGGAAACCTGATTTACAGCAGGTTGCGGCGGTGGATAAGCGCATCGCGATTATCGGTGCTGGTCCGGCGGGCCTCGCCTGTGCGGATGTGCTTGCTCGCCATGGCGTGAGTGCCACGGTGTTCGATCGCCACCCGGAAATCGGCGGCTTGCTTACCTTTGGCATTCCCGCTTTTAAACTGGATAAATCGCTGCTGGCGCGGCGTCGTGAAATTTTCAGCGCGATGGGTATTCGCTTTGAACTCAATTGCGAAATTGGCAAAGACATCGCGCTGGATACGCTGCTCAGCGATTACGACGCGGTGTTTGTGGGTGTTGGCACTTACCGTTCCATGAAAGCCGGGTTGCCAAATGAGGACGCTCCGGGCGTTTATGATGCGCTGCCGTTCCTGATTGCCAACACCCGCCAGTTAATGGGGCTGCCGGACAGCGCCGACGAGCCGTTTATCAACACCAGGGGGTGTAATGTCGTGGTGCTTGGCGGCGGCGATACGGCAATGGACTGTGTCCGTACCGCACTGCGCCATGGCGCGAGCAAAGTGACCTGCGCCTACCGTCGCGACGAAGCCAACATGCCCGGCTCGAAGAAAGAGGTGAAAAATGCGCGGGATGAAGGGGCTGAATTTGAGTTCAACGTCCAGCCGGTCAATCTTGAGCTGGATAAGAGCGGCAAAGTTTGCGGCATTCGCTTGCTGCGCACACAGCTCGGCGAGCCGGATGCCAAAGGCCGCCGCCGTCCGGTGCCGATTGAAGGCAGTGAGTTTGTTATGCCTGCCGATGCGGTGATCATGGCGTTTGGTTTCAACCCGCATTCGATGCCGTGGCTGGAGCGCCACGGTGTGCGCGTTGATGACTGGGGGCGCATTGCCGCCAGTGTCGAAAGCCAGTATCGCTACCAGACCAGTAATCCGAAAATTTTTGCCGGGGGCGATGCGGTACGCGGTGCCGATCTGGTGGTGACCGCGATGGCGGAAGGGCGCCACGCCGCGCAGGGCATGATGGACTGGTTGGGCGTCAAAGCACCAGGGCAGCATTAAGGCGTTTGCCATAAAACAGGCTTCACGGCGTCACACTTCGCGGCGTAGTATTACGCAAAGTTGTTAGCGCTCTGGAGCCTGTATGTCGCTGAAAATTGAAGTTATCAAAGATAAAATCCTCTCTGAAAATTATTTTGTCCTGCGCAATATCACCTACGATTTGACCCGTCAGGACGGTGAAGTGGTGCGTCATAAACGTGAAGTTTATGACCGCGGCAATGGCGCCACTATCCTGCTGTATAACCGCGAAAAGCAGAGTGTGGTGCTGATCCGCCAGTTCCGGATTGCCACCTGGGTAAATGGCAACGTGGACGGTCGCCTGATTGAAGCCTGTGCCGGGTTACTGGATGACGATGAGCCGGAAGTGTGCATTCGTAAGGAAGCGATTGAGGAGACGGGATACGAAGTTGGCGAAGTGCGCAAAGTCTTTGAGTTATACATGTCGCCGGGCGGGGTAACGGAAATTGTCCACTTCTTCATTGCGGAATATAACGATGCGCAGCGCGCTAATAACGGCGGGGGAGTGGAAGATGAAGATATCGAAGTGCTGGAGTTACCTTTCCGGCATGCCTTAGCGATGGTCGCCAACGGTGAGATCCGTGATGGCAAAGCGGTGATTTTGCTGCAATATTTGCAAACATCTGGCCTAATGGACTGAAATTTATAAGGTTATCAGCTTCGCTTTCAGATGAAGCTATCCGACAAATCCGATTGAGCAAGCCTACCGGGAAATAGAATATACGCAGGTTCTGCGTCTATTCTTCCGGGGTTGTGCCAGCCATGCGTTACCGCAGCGTTTTGACTTTGCTCTTCGGCCTTCTGGCCGCACCGTGGCTGTGCGCTGCGCCCGCGCAACAAACCTTTTCCGACTGGCAGGTCACCTGTAATAACCAGAACTTTTGCGTGGCACGCAATATTGGTGAGCATCAGGGGCTGGTAATGACGCTGGAGCGCAGCGCCGGCGCGCGTGCCGATGCGACGCTGCGTATCGACTATGGCGGCATCGACGCGCCTGTTACCAAAGAACCGCCGATTGCCGGGCGCTTACTGTTTGACGGCCAGCCGCTGGTGCTGGCTGGCGAGCGCTGGCAAATCACGCCGTGGCATCTGGTGACGGATAATGCCGATGCCATCACTTCGTTTCTAAAAAACATTCAGGAAGGCCAGGCGCTTACCCTGCGAGGCAGCAAGGGCGAGATTTCTCTGGTCGGGCTGAAAGCGGCGCTGCTGTTTATTGATGCGCTGCAAAAACGTGTCGGCAGCGAAACGGCATGGATTAAAAAGGGCGATAGCCCGTCGTTAAGCGTCCCGCCCGCACCCGCGTTGAAAAAGGTAGCCACGGCCAACGTTGCGCCAGCTCCGCTGACGCACCAGGAACTGAACGATTTGCTGGATTACGGCACCTGGCGAATGAACAACAGCCAGTGTTCGCTGGATCCGATGCGCCGCCAGGTGCGTGTGAGCGCGCTAACCGATGATAAAGCGTTGCTGTTGATCGACTGTGAAGCGGGTGCGTATAACATGGTTGAACGCGCTTGGCTGGTATCACGGGAAAAACCATTTGCCGCTCGGCTGGTGCGCCTGATGCTGCCTTTCACGCCGGATAACGGTAACGATGAAATGGAGCTGATGAATGCGGCATTTGATGAGAGAACCCGCGAACTCACCACGCTCTCCAAAGGCCGCAGCCTGGCGGATTGCGGCGTGTCGAGCCGCTGGCGTTTTGATGGCCAGCGCTTTCGCCTGGTGCGTTACGCGCAGGAGCCCTCCTGCGATAGCTGGCACGGCCCCGATGCGTGGCCAACGCTGTGGGTGACGCGCTAACCCTTCGCTGACATAATCCCTTGCGGATATTTTTATCGGGAAGGGAATAATGAAACGCTTTTACCCACAATGGCTTGCGGCCTGCGTGCTCTTTTTTGCCGTTCTGCCTGCACAGGCTGAACTGACCTCAGCGGATAAACAGAGCATCACCCAGCTTGTTGACGTCTGGAATAGCCATCTGAATGGCAATGCCCGGGCAACCGGCAGCGATCTCTATGCGGCTCAGGTCGAATGGTTTGGCCAGCATCTTGAGCGCGACGAGGTCCTGCGCCGCCAGCAAGCGTTCACCTCTCACTCACCACACTATGCGCAGCGCATTATCACCACGCTTGATATCGCCGAAGATGAGGCGGGCCAGGCTCAGGTCGAGTTTGTTAAACAAGCCGGGTTCGATGAAAAACAGGTAAAAAACTACCCGGCGCAGCTTACCTTCAGCAAACAGCCTGCGGGCTGGCGCATTAGCGGCGAAACCGATTTGCTCACCCGCCTGAATCAAAAAGAGGCATCGGTGCAGGGGCTGTTGACCAAAGGCAAGTTTGACGGCAACAGCAAAGATGTCGTGTGGGTGAACGCGCGCGATCCCAAAACCGGTGGCAGCTGCGATGAAGAGGGTGACTGTGAATGTAAGCTCTGGAGCAGCAACCCGGCTGTACAACCCGCGGTGGTGCCGCAGTGCATTGGTGGTGGGGTGGAAACGCTGTCGCAGCTCGATGATAGCGGGCGCGATCGGGTTGTTGTTTTCCCACAATGGTGGACCAGCGCCTGGCGAGTGGTTTATGTCTTTGATATCCAGCAAGGGCAATGGACGAAAGCGCTGCCTTCATTTCCCATCAACATCAATATTCAGGAAGACGATGACGCCACAACGCTGGTGAAACGCGATACGCAGCACAACGGCAATGTGCTGGTGAAAAAAGCGCTGTGGGATGAAAAGCAGGAAGATATCGTGACGCCGCAGGAGAGCGAGCCGTTGCTGGTGGTGAAATAAAAAAGGCGCGCCAGCCATTTATGCTGGCGCGCTCACGCTTATTTTTTCAGTACCGCTTTGGCTTTCGCCACCACGTTTTCGACCGTGAAGCCGAAGTAGGGGAACAGCTTCTCGGCAGGTGCCGATTCCCCGTAACCGGTCATACCGACAATCGCCCCTTTCAGGCCGACATATTTGTACCAGTAATCGGCGATCCCGGCTTCAACCGCCACGCGCGCACTCACATCCGATGGCAGTACAGATTCACGCCAGGCTTCATCCTGCGCGTCGAAAATATCGGTCGACGGCAGCGATACCACGCGCACTTTATGGCCTTCGTTAGTCAGTTGCTCCGCCGCGTTGACGGTGATCTCCATCTCCGAGCCGGTCGCAATCAGGATCACATCCGGCGTGCCGTCGCAATCTTTCAGGATATAACCGCCACGGCTGATGGCCTGCACCTGCTCCGGGGTTCGCTCCATTTGCGTGAGGTTCTGGCGCGAGAGGATCAACGCTGTCGGGCCATGATGTCGCTCGATCGCCAGCTTCCAGCCGACCGCCGCTTCTACCTGGTCGCACGGACGCCAGGTGCTGAAGTTCGGCGTTAAGCGCAGGCTGGCGAGTTGTTCAACCGCCTGGTGCGTTGGGCCGTCTTCCCCTAAGCCAATCGAATCGTGGGTGTAAACCATGATCTGCCGGGCTTTCATCAACGCCGCCATACGCGCCGCGTTGCGGGCATATTCAACGAACATCAAAAAGGTGGCGGTATAAGGCACAAAACCACCGTGGTGCGCGATGCCGTTGGCAATGGCCGTCATACCAAACTCGCGCACGCCGTAGTGAATGTAATTCCCGGCGGGGTCCTCTTTCAGCGAGGTGGAGCCGGACCAGATGGTGAGGTTGCTGGGCGCGAGGTCGGCGGAACCGCCAAGCAGTTCCGGCAGGATTGGCCCATAGCTGTTGAGCGTGTTCTGCGAGGCTTTACGGGTGGCGATTTTCGCCGGGTTGGCCTGCAGCTTATTGATCCAGTCGGTGGTGGTTTTTTCCCAGCTTTCCGGCAGTTCACCGCTCATACGGCGTGTAAACTCGGCCGCCAGATCCGGGTATTCTTTGGCCCAGGCCGCCAGTTTTTCATTCCAGTCATGTTGATGTTTCGCCCCGCGTTCGCGGGCATCCCACGCCTGGTAAATCTCTTTCGGGATTTCAAAAGCCGGGTATTTCCAGCCGAGTTTTTGCCGGGTGAGCGCCACTTCTTCTTCACCGAGCGCCGCGCCGTGCGACTCCTCTTTCCCGGCTTTGTTCGGCGAGCCAAAACCAATCACCGTGCGGCAGATAATCAGTGACGGCTTATCTGTCACGCTTTGTGCTTCTTCGATAGCTTTTTTCACCGCCTCGGGTGAATGCCCGTCGATATCGCCAATCACATGCCAGTTATAGGCTTCGAAGCGTTTGGCGGTGTCATCGGTAAACCAGCCCTCAGTCTCGCCATCAATGGAGATGCCGTTGTGATCGTAAAAGCCGATCAGTTTGCCGAGTCCGAGCGTGCCCGCCAGCGAACAGACTTCATGGGAAATGCCTTCCATCAGGCAGCCATCGCCCATAAACACATAGGTGTAGTGGTCAACAATGTCATGCCCCGGCCGGTTGAATTGCGCGGCCAGCGTACGTTCGGCAATCGCCAGCCCGACGGCGTTCGCCAGCCCCTGCCCGAGCGGGCCGGTGGTGGTTTCTACGCCCGGCGTATAGCCGATCTCCGGGTGGCCCGGGGTTTTGGAGTGGAGCTGGCGGAAGTTTTTCAGCTCTTCAAGCGGCAGGTCATAACCACTGAGGTGCAGCAGGCTGTACAGCAGCATTGAGGCATGACCGTTAGAGAGGATAAAGCGGTCGCGATCGTACCAGGTGGGGTCCGCCGGGTTGTGGCGCAGAAAATCATTCCACAGCACTTCGGCAATATCCGCCATCCCCATCGGGGCGCCAGGGTGGCCAGAATTGGCTTTTTGCACCGCGTCCATACTCAGGGCGCGAACGGCGTTTGCAAGCTCTCTACGGGACATAATTCACTCCATGGCAAAGGTTAAAGTTTAGCGGCGAGCAGATCTTCAAGGCTGCGCTGATCAACGGCGAACTGACGGATACCGTCGGCCAGTTTTTCGACGGCCATCGGATCCTGGTTATGCTCCCAACGGAATTCAGCTTCTGTTAACGGTTCCGGGCGATGGAAGGTTTGGCGCGATGGCACCAGCTTGCGCTCAACAATGCCTTCCTGTGCCTGTAGCTCTTTCAGCAGCGCCGGAGAGATAGTCAGGCGGTCGCAGCCCGCCAGCGCGAGGATCTGCTCGGTGCGGCGGAAGCTTGCGCCCATCACGATGGTTTCATAGCGATGTTGTTTGTAGTAGTCGTAGATATTGCGCACCGACTTCACGCCGGGATCTTCATCCACCACATACGGGTCGAGCGGTTTGCGATCGTTATACCAGTCGTAAATACGGCCAACGAAAGGCGAAATCAAAAACACACCCGCTTCGGCACAGGCGCGCGCCTGGGCAAACGAGAACAGCAGCGTCAGGTTGCAGTTGATCCCCTCTTTTTCCAGCTCTTCCGCCGCGCGGATCCCCTCCCAGGTTGACGCCAGTTTGATCAAAATGCGTGACTTATCGATGCCCTGATCTTTGTACAACGCCACCAGCTGGCGCGCTTTGGCGATGCTCTTCTCTTTGTCGTAAGAGAGGCGGGCGTCAACCTCGGTGGAGACGCGTCCCGGGATGCTTTTCAGAATTTCCGCACCAAAATTGACCGCCAGTTTGTCGCTGGCTTCTGCCACTTGTTGCTCCTGGGTTTTACCACGCGCTTTGCCGTAGGCAATGGCATCGTCAATCAGATGCGAGAAGTGCGCCAGCCCGGCCGCCTTCAGCAGCAGGGAAGGGTTGGTGGTGGCATCTTCCGGCTGATAGTGGCGAATGGATTCGATGTCGCCGCTGTCGGCCACCACGGTAGTGAATTGTTTGAGGCCGTCTAAGTGATTCATGAAAAATAACTCCTTTAAAAGCAATGGATTACTGGAGTGCTTTCTGTCGCACTTTTGTGAGGATGAGAGGTGCATAACAAAAAAGCATAGCAGACGCGCCCGGGCCCTGCGTTTTGCGGCACGTAACAAAGTTGCGATAAATTGATAACAATTTTGTTTATGTCATGGCGAGATTTTGGCTATGTTCAAAGTTTATGCGGGCGACAGAGGCCATACTATGCGGCGCATTGGGATAGACATCGCACGTTTCACTCTGAAAACAACGTGAAAGGAACCTCAAATGGACGACCAACTAAAACAAAGTGCCCTCGATTTTCACGAATTCCCCCGTCCGGGGAAGATTCAGGTCTCCCCGACAAAACCGCTGGCAACACAGCGCGATCTGGCACTGGCCTACTCTCCTGGCGTCGCCGCGCCTTGTCTTGAGATCGAAAAAGACCCGCTGGCAGCCTACAAATACACCGCGCGCGGCAATCTGGTCGCTGTGGTATCCAACGGTACTGCGGTACTCGGCCTTGGCAATATTGGCGCACTGGCCGGTAAACCCGTGATGGAAGGCAAAGGCGTACTGTTCAAAAAATTCGCCGGAATCGATGTGTTTGATATCGAAGTGGATGAACACGATCCGGACAAACTGATTGATGTTGTGGCCGCGCTGGAACCGACCTTTGGCGGCATTAACCTGGAAGACATCAAAGCGCCGGAGTGCTTCTACATTGAAGCGAAGCTGCGCGAACGCATGAATATTCCGGTATTCCACGACGATCAGCACGGTACGGCGATTATCAGCACCGCCGCTATTCTCAACGGCCTGCGCGTGGTCGAGAAGAACCTCTCCGATGTGCGCATGGTGGTTTCCGGCGCGGGCGCAGCGGCGATTGCCTGTATGAACCTGCTGGTGGCGCTTGGCATGCAGAAACACAACATTGTGGTCTGCGACTCAAAAGGCGTTATCTACAAAGGCCGCGAACCGAATATGGCGGAAACCAAAGCCGCTTATGCCGTTGACGATGACGGCAAACGCACGCTGGCGGATGTGGTTGCCGGTTCGGACATCTTCCTTGGTTGTTCCGGGCCGAAAGTGCTGACCCCTGAAATGGTTAAAGGTATGGCGCGCCAGCCGCTGATCCTCGCGCTGGCGAACCCGGAACCGGAAATTCTGCCGGATCTGGCAAAAGCGGTGCGCCCGGACGCCATTATCTGCACCGGCCGTTCTGATTACCCCAACCAGGTAAACAACGTTCTTTGCTTCCCGTTTATTTTCCGTGGCGCGCTGGATGTCGGCGCAACGGCAATTAACGAAGAGATGAAGCTGGCGGCAGTTAACGCTATCGCGGAACTGGCGCATGCTGAGCAGAGCGAAGTGGTGGCTTCAGCCTATGGCGACCAGGATCTCAGCTTTGGCCCGGATTACCTGATCCCGAAACCGTTTGATCCGCGCCTGATTGTCAAAATCGCGCCTGCGGTGGCAAAAGCCGCCATGGATTCCGGCGTGGCGACGCGACCTATCGCTGATTTCGATGCTTATGTCGATAAGCTCACTGAATTTGTCTACAAAACCAATCTGTTTATGAAGCCGATCTTCTCGCAGGCGCGTAACGCACCGAAACGCGTAGTGCTGGCAGAAGGTGAGGAGCCGCGCGTACTGCATGCCACGCAGGAACTGGTGACGTTAGGGCTGGCAAAACCGATCCTGATTGGCCGTCCGAGCGTCATTGAGATGCGTATTCAGAAACTCGGTTTGCAAATCCGCCCGGATGTGGATTTTGAAATCGTCAATAACGAGTCCGATCCGCGCTTTAAAGAGTACTGGATGGAGTACTTCAACATCATGAAACGCCGCGGCGTGACGCAGGAGCAGGCGCAACGCGCGGTGATCGGTAACACCACCATTATTGGCGCGATCATGGTGCATCGTGGCGAAGCGGACGCGCTGATTTGTGGCACCATCGGTGATTATCACGAGCATTTCAGTGTACTGCAGCCGATCTTCGGCTACCGCGAGAATGTCCATGTCGCAGGCGCGATGAACGCTTTATTGCTGCCAAGCGGCAACACCTTTATCGCCGATACTTACGTCAATGAGGATCCCAGCGCGGAAGAGCTGGCGGAGATCACCATTCTGGCGGCGGAAACGGTACGCCGTTTCGGCATTGAACCGCGCGTGGCGCTGCTTTCGCATTCGCAGTTTGGTTCATCGAACGCGCCTGCGGCGGTGAAAATGCGCGATACGTTAGCGCTGGTGCGTGAACGCGCGCCGGAGCTAATGATTGATGGCGAAATGCACGGTGACGCGGCGCTGGATGAGAGTATCCGCCATGAACGTATGCCGGATAGCCCGCTGAAAGGGGCGGCGAATATTCTGATTATGCCAAACGTAGAAGCGGCGCGAATCAGCTACAACCTGCTGCGCGTGTCCAGTTCGGAAGGGGTGACCGTAGGGCCGGTACTGATGGGCGTGGCGAAACCGGTCCATGTGCTGACACCGATTGCCTCGGTGCGGCGTATCGTCAATATGGTCGCGCTGGCGGTGGTGGAGGCGCAAACGCAGCCGCTGTAATGTTTGTGTCTGCGAACCGTCGATAATCGGATTGTCGCTTGTTGAGTTGTTTTTGAAGGAAGCCGCTCGCTCTTTTTGTCCGGGCGACATTCAATCGCGATGGGTTGCGTTCCGCTGAAATCGGCGAACCGAAGAGTGAGTAACAAGGTCTGGAGGCCATGGATGGCGGCCTGAAGCGAATCGAGCCACGGACAAAATTGCCCCGGGAGCCATTCTGAACAGCGCTTGCGCTGACTCCGAAGGGGCAAGTAATCGCGAATCGAGCTGACCGCAGGCACGCACTCGGGAAGTGAGCGTAGTGCAAAGCACCGATTTATCGCGCAGATGCGGGCATTGAAAAGGGGAGCGCGGCAGCTCCCCTTTTCCCGTTCACATGTAGCGATGTTTCAGAAATTGTTGAACATCTGTGCACGGAACAATACCTCATCAGCGACATATCCGTTGAACAGCGCACTTTATCCGGCTTGAGAATTAAAGAAATTACACCCAGTCTCTGACTTTTATAAACTCGCTGAGGGCGGCTTCCGGGCTGCCTTCGGCGGGCTGATAATTGTATTCCCAGCGCACCAGCGGCGGCATCGACATCAGAATGGATTCAGTGCGCCCGCCGGTTTGTAAGCCAAACAGGGTGCCGCGATCCCACACCAGATTGAACTCCACATACCGGCCGCGACGGTAAAGCTGGAAGTCGCGCTCGCGCTCGCCATAAGGCGTGGCTTTGCGGCGTTCAACAATCGGCAAATAAGCCTTGAGATAGCCATTACCCACCGCCTGCATAAAAGCGAAGCAGTGATCGAAATCCGGCGTGTTGAGATCGTCGAAAAACAACCCGCCAATGCCGCGCTGTTCATCACGGTGTTTAAGGTAGAAGTAATCGTCACACCACTTTTTATAGCGTGGATATACCTCTTCGCCGAACGGCAAACAGATATCGCGCGCTGTGCGGTGCCAGTGGCGAGCATCCTCTTCAAAACCGTAGTAGGGCGTTAAATCAAAGCCGCCGCCAAACCACCACACCGGTTCCGCACCGGGTTTTTCGGCGATAAAAAAGCGCACATTGGCATGGCTGGTGGGTACATACGGATTACGCGGATGAACCACCAGCGAAACGCCCATCGCTTCGAAACTGCGACCCGCCAGTTCCGGGCGGTGCGCGGTGGCCGAAGCGGGCATTGCGTCGCCGTGAACGTGCGAAAAATTGACGCCCGCCTGTTCAAACACGCTGCCATCACGCAGCACACGGCTGCGCCCACCGCCACCTGCCGCACGCGTCCACGCATCTTCAATAAATGCGCTGCCATCAAGGGCACTCAGCTGGTCACAGATCTTGTGCTGCAAATTTAGCAGGGCGTTTTTAACCGGGTGGATATCAGGCGTGGTCATCCGCGTCTCTTCGTGTGGGCTTTGTGATTATCAAACCAGCTAAAATAGCTGAGTACACCGTCGGCAATGGCGCTGGCGATTTTCTGGCGAAACGCCGCTGTGCCGAGCAGCTTCTCTTCTGCCGGGTTGGTGATAAACGAGGTTTCCACCAGCACGGACGGTATCGAAGGCGATTTTAGCACCACAAATGCCGCCTGTTCTGTGTTGCGGCTATGCAGGCGGTGTACCGGTTTGATCTGCTTGAGAATATGCGAGCCGAGCGTCAGGCTGTTTTTAATGGTGTCAGTTTGCACCAAATCGAACAGCACTTGCTGGAGCAGGTGATCTTTGTCTCTGGCTTTTTTCCCGGCCAGATCGTCGGCGGCGTTTTCTTTATCCGACAGGTATTTCGCCATCGCGCTACTGGCGCCGCGATTGGAAAGCGCAAACACCGACGCGCCCGCAGCGCTTGGGTTGGTGAAGCCGTCGGCGTGGATCGACATAAACAGATCTGCACCGTGCTGGTGGGCAATCTCTACGCGATCATAAAGCGGAATAAATTTATCGCCGGTGCGCGTCAGGCGCGCATCAATTCCCTGCGCACGCAACTGGGCGCGGACGTTTTTGGCGATCGCCAGCACCACGTGTTTTTCTTGCGAACCGTTATGACCAATCGCGCCGGTATCAATACCGCCGTGGCCCGGATCAAGCATCACAATGCGTTTCGCGCCGGCTTTCCTGGCTTTCGGTTTACTGTGCCCGGGCGTGGTTTTAAGTGGTGTCTCGTCCTTTGCGATAGCGCGAGACATACCCGTTAATGTCAGGGCGGCCAGGCCTGCTTTCAGCACCTGACGACGCGAGGTAAGTGTTTTTAAAGGTTTAAAGGTGCTCATACGCCTGAATTGTCTTATTCGTGGTCCCTGGTGTTATATCGTATCGTGTTTACCGTTACGACTATCCGTGCGAACTAATGTTTTACTTTTCATTTCAATACGTGACAGAGTGACATTATGCCAAATTTCAGTGCTGAAGATGCCGGATATTGGCGACAGAGGCGCTTAGGGCCATAATCTACGTTTACACAGCTGAAAATGACGGGGAATACCATGGAGATACGCGTTTTTCGCCAGGAAGATTTCGAAGAAGTGATCACCTTGTGGGAGCGTTGTGAGCTGTTGCGACCATGGAACGATCCGGAAATGGATATTGAACGCAAAGTGAATCACGATGTGAGTCTGTTTCTGGTCGCCGAAGTCGGCGGGGAAGTGGTCGGCACGGTGATGGGCGGTTATGACGGTCATCGCGGATCGGCTTATTACCTTGGCGTTCATCCTGAGTTTCGCGGGCGCGGCATCGCTAACGCCTTGTTGAGCCGGCTGGAGAAAAAGCTGATTGCCCGCGGCTGCCCGAAAATCAACCTGATGGTGCGGGAAGATAACGAGATGGTTATCGGCATGTATGAGCGCCTCGGTTATGAACATATGGATTCGGCCAGTCTGGGCAAGCGTTTGATTGAAGATGAAGAGTACTGAGATTTATCCCGCCGATTACGACAGTCATGGTCGCCTGAAACTCCCTTTTCTGTTCTGGTGCGTGTTGCTGCTACAGGCACGCACCTGGGTGCTGTTTGTTATTGCGGGGGCATCGCGCGGGCAGGGGGATGCGCTGTTAGCGTTGTTTTACCCCGATCACGATGATTTCTGGCTGGGCTTGCTGCCCGGTATTCCTGCGGCATTGACCTTTTTACTGAGCGGCCGCCGCGATCATTTTCCCCGCCTGTGGCGCGCACTCTACCCGCTGGTATTGCTGGTGCAACTGGCGCTGCTGGTATGGCAACCCTGGCGCTGGTTTACCGGCGAGGCGCTCTCCGGGATTGGGCTGTTTCTGGTTATCGCCGATCTGTTTGCGCTGTGGTGGCTTGCGACAAACCGGCGTCTTCGGGCCTGTTTTTCCCTTGCTCAACATTAAGCGGCACTTTTTTCTCTTCCGGGACTCCAACAGGCGTTCAATGAATAAAAGGAATGAAGCATGAAATCCCTGCGTACACTTATTTGCGTTCTGCCGCTGGCGTTATCCGGCTGCTCGACGCTGGCTTCCGTCAACTGGTCGGCGGCCTATCCGTGGAACTGGTTTGGTTCATCTGTCGAGGTGAGCGACAACGGCGTTGGTAACATCACCGCCAGCACGCCACTAAACGAGCAGGCAATTCAGGATGCGCTGGGTGGCGATTACCACCTGCGTAGCGGCATGAAGACGGAAAAAGGCAGTATCGTTCGTTATTTTGAAGCGCTAAAAGACGACAAACTGGCGCTGGTGGTGAACGGAGAAAACGGCACTGTCAGCCGTATTGATGTGCTCGACAATAGTATCGCCACGGATAAAGGGGTAAAAATCGGCGCGCCGTTCAATTCGCTGTTTGATAAAGCTTTCGGTAACTGTGTGAAAGGTGCGGGCGATGACAGCGTGGGCGTAGAGTGTAAAGCGCCGGGTAGCCAGCATATCAGCTATGTGTTTACCGGCCAGTGGAGCGGCCCGGAAGGGTTGATGCCATCCGATGATGCGCTGAAAAACTGGAAAGTGAGCAAGTTCATCTGGCGCCGTTAATTTGATCTCAACTCGCTGCTGCTGGGGGAAAAACAGGTACAATACCGCGATTATCGCCACGGTTTCGTGGCCTGTTTTTTTCCAGGAGGAGTCATGTCCCAGGTTCAAAGCGGCATTTTGCCAGAACATTGCCGTGCGGCGATTTGGATTGAAGCCAACGTGAAAGGGGACACCGATGCCCTGCGTGTGGCGAGCCGCGTATTCGCCGATAAGCTGGCGACCTTTCAATTGCAATTCCCCGATGCGGCGCTGGGCGCGACTATTGCCTTTGGCAACAAGACCTGGCGCGCACTGAACGGTGCCGAAGGCGCAGACGAGCTAAAAGATTTTCCGGCGTATGGCAAAGGCCTGGCGCCCGCCACACAGCGAGATGTGCTGATCCATATTCTTTCTCTGCGCCACGATGTGAATTTCTCCGTCGCTCAGGCTGCGCTGGCGGCGTTCGGTGAGTCGCTTGACGTTAAAGAAGAGACGCACGGTTTCCGCTGGGTGGAAGAGCGCGATTTGAGCGGCTTTATCGATGGTACGGAAAACCCGGCAGGCGATGAGAAACGCCGCGAGGTTGCCATTATTCAGGATGGCGTGGACGCCGGCGGCAGCTACGTGATGGTGCAGCGTTGGGAGCATAACCTCAAGCAGCTTAATCGCATGAGCGTGGGCGATCAGGAGATGATGATCGGCCGCACCAAAGAGGCCAATGAAGAGATCGACGGTGATGCGCGCCCCGACACGTCACACCTGACGCGTGTTGATCTGAAAGAGAACGGCAAAGGGCTGAAAATCGTCCGCCAGAGCCTGCCTTATGGCACCGCCAGCGGCACGCATGGGCTCTATTTCTGCACCTATTGCGCCCGTTTGTACAACATTGAGCAGCAACTGCTGAGCATGTTTGGCGATACCGATGGTAAGCGCGACGCCATGCTGCGTTTTACCCGCCCGGTGACCGGCGGCTACTACTTCGCGCCGTCGCTGGATACGCTGCTGGCGCTGTAAACCACGCACTTCTGCAGACCGGGGAAACCCGGTCACTGCTCCCTTCTGCTTATATTCTTTTCTGATTCCAAATCACCAATTGGTATATAAAACCGTTACTGGTTTCACACCCGTTATAAATAAACTGAGTGACGAAATGTCATCAGCTTATAAGGGTGCGCAATGGCCGTTAACTTACTGAAAAAAGGATATCTGACGCTGGCAGCGCTGACGCTGTGGGCCGCTCAGGCACAAGCGACGGAACTGCTTAACAGCTCTTATGATGTATCACGCGAGCTCTTTGCGGCCCTTAACACGCCGTTCGAACAGCAATGGGCGAAAGATAACGGCGGTGACAAGCTGACCATTAAGCAATCTCACGCTGGCTCCTCAAAGCAGGCGCTGGCGATTCTGCAAGGGTTGAAAGCGGACGTCGTGACCTATAACCAGGTCACCGACGTGCAGATCCTGCACGACAAAGGCAACCTGATCCCGGCGGACTGGCAGAGCCGTTTGCCGAATAACAGCTCGCCGTTCTACTCAACGATGGCGTTTCTGGTTCGCAAAGGTAACCCGAAGAACATTCACGACTGGAACGATCTGGTGCGCAGTGATGTAAAACTGATTTTCCCGAACCCGAAAACCTCCGGCAATGCGCGCTACACCTATCTGGCGGCCTGGGGCGCAGCGGATCAAGCGGATGGCGGCGACAAAGCCAAAACTCAGCAGTTTATGACCCAGTTCCTCAAAAACGTTGAAGTGTTCGACACCGGCGGTCGCGGCGCAACAACTACCTTTGTTGAGCGCGGGCTTGGCGATGTGCTGATCTCGTTTGAATCGGAAGTGAATAACATCCGTAAGCAGTATGAAGCGCAGGGTTTTGAGGTTGTCGTACCGAAAGTCAACATCCTGGCTGAATTCCCGGTTGCGTGGGTGGATAAAAACGTGAAAGCCAACGGCACAGAAAAAGCGGCCAAAGCTTATCTCACCTGGCTTTACAGCCCACAGGCGCAAACCATCATCACTGATTACTACTATCGCGTGAACAACCCGGAAGTGATGGCGAAACTGAGCGATAAATTCCCGCAGACGGCGCTGTTCCGCGTAGAGGACAAGTTTGGTTCCTGGCCTGAAGTGATGAAAACCCATTTCGCCAGCGGTGGTGAGCTGGACACGTTGCTGGCGGCGGGGCGTAAGTGATGTTTGCAGGATCAAAACGCGTGCTGCCTGGCTTTGGTTTAAGCCTTGGCAGCAGCCTGTTTTTTGTTTGTCTGATATTGCTGTTGCCACTGAGCGCACTGGTGATGCAGCTGGCGCAGATGAGCTGGGCGCAATACTGGGAGGTGGTCACGAATCCGCAGGTTGTGGCCGCTTATAAAGTCACGCTGATTGCAGCCTTTGTCGCCTCCGTTTTTAACGGCGTGTTTGGCTTGCTGATGGCATGGATCCTTACTCGTTACCGCTTTCCGGGCCGCACCCTGCTGGATGCGCTGATGGATCTACCTTTTGCGCTGCCAACGGCAGTGGCGGGTCTGACGCTGGCCTCGCTGTTTTCGGTGAATGGTTTTTACGGCGAATGGCTAGCGAAGTTTGATATCAAAGTGACTTATACCTGGCTCGGTATCGCGGTGGCGATGGCATTTACCAGCATTCCGTTTGTGGTGCGCACCATTCAGCCGGTACTGGAAGAGCTGGGGCCGGAATATGAAGAGGCGGCGGAAACCCTGGGCGCGACGCGCTGGCAAAGTTTTCGCAAAGTGGTGCTGCCGGAACTCTCTCCTGCATTGATGGCGGGCGTAGCGTTGTCGTTTACCCGCAGCCTTGGCGAGTTTGGCGCGGTGATCTTCATCGCCGGTAACATCGCCTGGAAGACCGAAGTGACCTCGTTGATGATTTTTGTACGCTTGCAGGAGTTTGATTACCCGGCGGCGAGCGCGATTGCCTCGGTGATCCTGGCGGCTTCTTTGCTGTTGCTGTTTTCCATTAACACCCTGCAAAGTCGCTTTGGTCAGCGTGTGGTAGGTCACTAATGGCGGAAATAACTGAATTGAAACGCTATGACAAGCCTCAGGTGAACTGGGGCAAATGGTTTTTGATTGGCACGGGAGTGATTGTCTCGGCGTTTATCCTCGTCGTGCCGATGGTTTACATTTTCGTGCAGGCGTTTAGCAAAGGCCTGATGCCAGTTCTGGAAAACCTCGCGGACGCCGACATGCTCCATGCCATCTGGCTGACGGTGCTGGTTGCGCTGATCTCGGTGCCGCTGAACCTGATATTCGGCACGTTGCTGGCCTGGCTGGTGACGCGCTTTAATTTCCCGGGCCGCCAGTTACTGTTGACGCTGCTGGATATTCCCTTTGCTGTGTCGCCGGTGGTCGCAGGTCTGATCTATCTGCTGTTTTATGGCTCAAACGGCCCACTTGGCGGCTGGCTGGATGCGCATAATCTGCAAATTATGTTCGCCTGGCCGGGCATGGTGCTGGTTACCGTGTTTGTGACTTGCCCGTTTGTCGTGCGTGAACTGGTGCCGGTGATGTTAAGCCAGGGCAGCCAGGAAGATGAAGCGGCGATTCTGCTTGGCGCGTCCGGCTGGCAGATGTTCAAGCGCGTGACGCTACCGAATATCCGCTGGGCGCTGTTGTACGGCGTAGTGCTCACTAACGCGCGGGCGATTGGCGAATTTGGCGCGGTGTCAGTGGTTTCCGGTTCTATCCGCGGTGAAACCCTGTCGCTGCCGCTGCAAATTGAATTACTGCAGCAGGATTACAACATCGTCGGTTCGTTTACCGCTGCGGCTCTGCTGACGTTGATGGCTATTTTGACGTTGTTTTTAAAGAGTGCGTTGCAGTGGCGTTTGAATAATCAGGAAAAACGCCAGCAACAGGAGGGAAATCATGAGCATTGAGATTGCCAATATTAAGAAGTCTTTTGGTCGCACCCAGGTGCTGAATGATATCTCTCTTGATATCCCATCCGGCCAGATGGTGGCGTTGCTGGGCCCGTCCGGTTCCGGTAAAACCACGTTGCTGCGTATTATTGCTGGTCTTGAGCATCAGACCAGCGGGCGCATTCGTTTTCATGGTACTGACGTCAGCCGTTTGCATGCGCGCGAGCGCCGCGTCGGTTTTGTGTTCCAGCATTATGCGCTGTTTCGTCATATGACGGTGTTCGACAATATCGCTTTCGGCCTGACGGTGCTGCCGCGCCGCGAACGGCCAAATGCGGCGGCGATCAAAGCGAAAGTGATGCAACTGCTGGAGATGGTGCAACTGGCACATCTGGCAGACCGTTTCCCGGCGCAGCTTTCCGGTGGGCAGAAACAGCGTGTGGCGCTGGCGCGTGCGCTGGCGGTGGAGCCGCAAATCCTGTTGCTGGATGAACCTTTCGGCGCGCTTGATGCGCAGGTGCGTAAAGAGCTGCGTCGCTGGTTGCGCCAGTTGCATGAAGAGCTGAAATTCACCAGCGTATTCGTGACGCACGATCAGGAAGAGGCGACGGAAGTTGCCGATCGCGTCGTTGTGATGAGCCAGGGCAACATTGAACAGGCGGATGCGCCGGATCAGGTCTGGCGAGAGCCCGCCACCCGCTTTGTGCTGGAGTTTATGGGTGAGGTTAACCGCCTGAAAGGCACCGTGAGCGGTGGGCAATTCCATGTTGGTGCGCACCGCTGGCCGCTTGGTTATACGCCGGCTTACCAGGGGGATGTCGATCTGTTCCTGCGCCCGTGGGAAGTGGATGTCAGCCGTCGCACCAGCCTCGATTCTCCGCTGCCGGTACAGGTGCTGGAAGCCAGTCCGAAGGGTCATTACACCCAACTGGTTGTGCAACCGCTGGGCTGGAACCCGGAGCCGTTGACCGTGGTGATGCGTGATGAACATCCCCCCCAGCGCGGTGAGCGTCTGTTTGTCGGCCTGCAACATGCCCGTTTATATAACGGTAATGAACGCATTGAGGCCCGCGCAGAACTTGCTCTGGCGGATTCTGCCTGATAGCTTAAACAGACGTGGTTTCTGCCGGATAGCGTACAGCTTTGCCCGGCCTACAAGCCCGGTATGCATCCTGCGACCGGGTTTTTTATTGGACAGCGATTGTGAACACATTAGAACAAACCATTGGCAATACGCCGCTGGTCAAATTGCAACGCCTGAGCCCGGACAACGGGAGTGAAATCTGGGTCAAACTGGAAGGCAACAATCCGGCGGGATCGGTAAAAGACAGAGCGGCACTGTCGATGATTGTGCAGGCGGAACAGCGTGGGGAGATTAAACCCGGCGACGTACTGATTGAAGCGACCAGCGGTAATACAGGTATCGCGCTGGCGATGATCGCCGCGCTGAAAGGCTACCGCATGAAATTGCTGATGCCGGACAACATGAGCCAGGAGCGGCGCGCCGCGATGCGTGCCTACGGCGCGGAGTTGATTCTGGTCAGCAAAGAGCAGGGAATGGAAGGGGCGCGCGATCTGGCACTGGCGATGTCAGCGCGCGGTGAAGGCAAACTGCTCGATCAGTTTAACAACCCGGATAACCCCTACGCACATTACACCACCACCGGCCCGGAAATCTGGCGGCAGACCAGCGGGCGAATCACGCATTTTGTCTCCAGTATGGGCACGACTGGCACCATCACAGGCGTATCGCGTTTTCTGCGCGAGCAGGATAAAAAAGTGACGATTGTCGGTTTGCAGCCGGAAGAGGGCAGCAGTATTCCCGGCATTCGCCGCTGGCCTGCCGAGTATATGCCGGGGATTTTTAACGCGTCTCTGGTTGATGAGGTACTGGATATCCATCAGCGCGAAGCGGAAAATATCATGCGCGCGCTGGCGGTACAGGAAGGCATTTTCTGCGGTGTCAGTTCCGGCGGCGCAGTAGCCGGGGCAATGCGGGTGGCGAAAGCGAACCCGGGCGCGGTGATCGTCGCCATTATTTGCGATCGCGGCGATCGCTATCTTTCTACTGGCGTATTTGGTGAAGAGAGTTATTCGCAGGGCGCGGGGATTTAACCCGTTAAGGAGACCGAATGGAGATGATCCTGTTCAGGGATAAGACTCGGGCGCAGCAGGCCGATATCGTTGCCGTACAATCACAGGTTGTCTACGGTAGCGTGGGCAACAGTATAGCGGTGCCGAATATTCGCCAGCACCATTTGAACGTACTGGCCGTGCCGACGGTGCTGTTCAGTAACACGCCGCACTATGACACCTTTTACGGCGGCGTCATTCCCGACGAGTGGTTTAGCGGCTATTTGCAGGCGCTGGAAGAGCGTGATGTTCTGCGTAGCGTTAAAGCGGTCACGACGGGATATATGGGTAGCGCCAGTCAGATTAAGCTGCTGGCGAAGTGGCTCACGGCGCTGCGGGAAAAACATCCACACCTGTTGATTCTGGTCGATCCGGTGATCGGCGATACCGATAGCGGCATTTACGTAAAACCAGAAATCCCGCAGGCATATTGTGAACATCTGCTGCCACTGGCGCAGGGCATTACGCCAAATGTGTTCGAGCTGGAAGTGCTGAGCGGTCAGCCATGCCGGGATTTGCAAAGTGCGATTGAGGCGGCAAAGGGCCTGCTATCGGCGTCGCTGCATTGGGTGGCGATCACCAGTGCGCCGGTTGAGCAGCAAGGTGAGCACATTCACGTGGTACTGGTTACCGCCGATGCGGTTCATATCAGCGGTTATCCGCGTGTGGCGACGGATCTCAAAGGTACTGGCGACCTGTTTTGTTCTGAACTGGTGAGCGGTATTGTTCAGGGTAAAGCGCTCGATGTGGCTATACAGGCTGCAGGAGATCGGGTCGTAGAAGTGATGGGATATACGCTGGAAAAAGGCTATGACGAGCTGATTTTACCGCCGCCGTAAAGCAAAAATGGCGCCTTTCGGCGCCATTCTTTTATGCATTACGCATTACTTTTTGATACGGATCACCGGGGTTTCACCCACGGTTACGCTACCAGAAAGTTTGATAAGCTCTTTGATTTCGTCCATGTTGGAGATTACCACCGGCGTCAGGGTTGACTTGGCTTTCTCTTCCAGCAGCGGCAGATCAAATTCGATTACCGGGTCGCCAACTTTTACGCGTTGGCCTTCTTCTGCGATGCGTTTGAAACCTTCACCTTTCAGTTCAACGGTGTCGATACCGAAGTGAACAAACAGTTCAATGCCACTATCGGATTCGATAGAGAAGGCATGGTTGGTTTCAAAGATTTTGCCGATAGTACCATCAACCGGGGCTACCATTTTGTTACCGGTCGGTTTGATAGCAATGCCATCGCCAACGATTTTCTCAGCGAACACAACATCCGGTACATCTTCAATGTTGACGATATCGCCAGAAAGCGGGGCAATAATCTCAATGGTTCCGGTGTCTTTTTTATCATCAGAAACCAAAGATTTCAGTTTATCGAAAAAACCCATGATCTTCTCCTAAGCAGTAATTTGGGCGCATCTCGCGGATTAGCAGATTGTTTTTTCTTCAATGAACTTGTTAACCAGCGTCATTAACTCGTCCGTTGTCGGTTGAGCAAGAGCCTGCTCTGCTAACACCTTCGCATCTTCGAAGTTTGTGTTACGAATAATCTTCTTAATGCGCGGGATAGAAATGGCGCTCATACTGAATTCATCCAGACCCATCCCCAGCAACAGAAGTGTAGCACGTTCGTCGCCAGCAAGCTCACCACACATGCCAGTCCATTTGCCTTCCGCATGAGAAGCATCAATAACTTGCTTGATCAGGGTGAGTACAGACGGTGACATCGGCTGGTAAAGATGTGAAATCATATCATTACCACGGTCAACCGCCAGGGTGTACTGCGTCAAATCATTGGTACCGATACTAAAGAAATCAACTTCTTTCGCCAGATGGCGGGCAATTGTCGCGGCAGCAGGGGTTTCTACCATCACGCCAATTTCAATGCTCTCGTCAAACGCCTTGCCTTCGTTACGCAATTCTTGTTTGTAGATCTCAATCTCTTTCTTCAGTGCGCGCACTTCTTCAACAGAGATGATCATCGGGAACATAATTCGCAGTTTACCGAAAGCGGAAGCGCGCAGAATAGCGCGTACCTGATCGCGCAGGATCTCTTTACGATCCATCGCAATACGTACGGCGCGCCAGCCCAGGAACGGGTTCTCTTCTTTCGGAAAATTCATGTACGGCAGCTCTTTGTCGCCGCCAATGTCCATGGTACGAACGATAACTGCCTGAGAACCGCAGGCTTCAGCCACCGCTTTGTAGGCGTCGAACTGCTCTTCTTCAGTCGGCAGGGCGTCGCGATCCATGAACAGGAATTCGGTACGGTACAGACCAACACCTTCAGCGCCATTGCGCTCAGCGCCCGCGATATCGCGAACGGTACCGATGTTGGCGCACACTTCCACCTGGTGACCATCAAGGGTGATCGCCGGCAGATCTTTCAGTTTCGCCAGTTCGGCTTTTTCTTCGGCAACCTGAGCCTGCGCCGCACGCAGTGTCTCAATCTCTTCGTCGCTTGGGTTAACGTAAACTTTATTGTTAACCGCATCGAGGATCAGATAATCGCCATTTTTAACCTGAGTGGTGACGCTACCTGTGCCCACAATCGCTGGCAACTCAAGGGAGCGTGCCATAATAGACGTGTGAGAAGTACGACCACCGATATCAGTGATAAAACCAAGCACTTTTTTCAGGTTCAGCTGAGCAGTTTCTGACGGTGTCAGATCGGCCGCAACCAGAATTACTTCTTCCTGAATCGCGCTCAGATCGATAATCGGCATACCCAGGATGTTGCGCAGCAGACGCTTACCGATGTCACGTACGTCAGCAGCACGTTCTTTCAGGTATTCATCATCCAGCTCTTCCAGGGCTGTAGCCTGACCTTCGATAACTTCATGCGCTGCCGCATCGGCAGTCATGTTCTTATCTTTAATCAGGGCTATGATTTCCTGCTCCAGCTCCTCATCTTCCAGCAGCATAATATGCCCTTCGAAGATGGCTTCTTTTTCTTCACCGAAAGTTTCACCCGCTTTCGTTTTGATTGCTTCCAGCTGTGCCGATGCTTTGGCACGACCGCTCAGGAAACGCTCAACTTCCTGGTCAACCTTGTCGGCAGAAATTTTCTTCCGGTCGATGACGATCTCGTCTTCTTTCAGCAGCAGTGCTTTGCCGAAAGCGATACCCGGGGATGCTAAAATGCCTGAAATCATAACCCTACCTTTACTTGTGACTGATCTTGAAAAGAACTCGTAAGTAAAACTTACTCAAGTTCTGCCATCAGTTTAACCAGATGCTCAACCGCTTTTTGCTCGTCTTCGCCTTCAGCGGTCAACGTCACAACAGTACCTTGAGTCAGGCCCAGAGTTTGCAGTTTGAACAGGCTTTTCGCGCTAGCGCTTTTGCCGTTAGAAGTCACAGTGATTTCAGAAGAGAAGCCTTTTGCTTCTTTAACAAACTGAGCAGCAGGGCGGGTATGCAGACCGTTCGGAGCGGTAATGGTAACTTCTTGCTGGAACATTGTATTTCCCCAACTTATAGGTTTAGTGTTGTGGAACTAAAGTCTAGCCTGGCGGCATGACTTTAGCCTGTATTGTTAGCGCCGGCGCAACGGGACAAACTACAGAAGCCTGCCTGGCGCAACCAAACGCTGGCGCTTCTGGCTGCTGACGTTTCGCTCGTCATTAAACATTATGCAGCGAAAGGCAGAATTGAACCAAATCATAAAATCGATTCAGCTTGGTGAAATCTTGCCTTCGATTAATTTCGCGCATCAAAATAAATGTGATGGTTAAATACCAGACCGGGAGGTTTCAGGCAATGCCAGGTAGGACAAAAATTTGATATATGCCACAAAAAAGCACCGCGATGGGTGCTTTTTTGAGCTGATTTAACAATCTGGCATCACTGTTGCAGTTCTTTTTCAGTAAACAGATCGGCAAACAATGCTGTGCTCAAATAACGCTCACCAGAAGATGGCAGAATCACCACGATATTCTTATTGGTAAAGGTCTCGTCTTCTTGCAATTTCAGCGCCGCCGCAACGGCAGCGCCTGAAGAGATACCCGCCAGAATACCTTCCTCTTCCATCAGACGACGCGCGGTGCTGATGGCTTCTTCGTTGGTGATTTTGACAACTTTGTCGATCAGTTTCAAATCCAGGTTGCCGGGAATAAAACCCGCGCCGATGCCCTGAATTTTGTGCGGTCCTGGCTTCAGCTCTTCGCCTGCCAGCGCCTGGGAAATAACAGGAGAGTCAGTTGGCTCGACCGCGACGGTGATCAGGTCAGTTTTGCCTTTGGTATTTTTGATATAACGCGTTACGCCAGTCAGCGTACCGCCAGTGCCCACGCCGGAGATAAATACATCAACCTGGCCATCGGTGTCTTCCCAGATTTCCGGGCCGGTGGTTTTTTCATGAATTTCCGGGTTAGCCGGGTTACTGAACTGCTGCAACAGCAGGAATTTCGCCGGATCGCTGGCGACAATTTCTTCCGCTTTCTGGATTGCGCCCTTCATGCCTTTGGCGCCTTCCGTCAGTACCAGGTTCGCGCCTAATGCCTTCAGCAGTTTACGGCGTTCGATACTCATGGTTTCCGGCATGGTCAGCGTCAGTTTGTAGCCGCGTGCAGCCGCTACATAGGCCAGTGCGATCCCGGTGTTACCACTGGTCGGTTCAACCAGTTCTACGCCCGGTTTCAGCACCCCGCGTTTTTCGGCATCCCAAATCATATTGGCACCGATACGGCATTTTACGCTGAAGCTTGGGTTACGTGATTCGACCTTCGCCAGAATGCGGCCGTTACCGATGCGGTTCAGTCGAACCAGCGGCGTATGACCAATCGTCAACGAGTTGTCTTCAAAAATCTTACTCATAGCCCGTCCTTAACTGTATGAAATTTGGGAACCACCTCAGCATACGCACTTACTGTTGATGGGGAAGTAAGGAAATCGCATATCTATATGCTGAGGTGAAATAATGCTAATCAGTATGGAATAAGAAACGGAATAAATCCTTATCGCCAAATTGCGTGTTTTTCCCGGTAGCAATCGACCCACATCGCCGTTGCGCCACACACCGCTACTGGCATCACGACCAGGTTCAACACCGGAATCATCGTAAACAGGCTGGTTAGCGCACCGAATTGCATATTTATAACCTTGCGTTCACGCAAGGAAACGCGCATCGCTTTAAACGGCACCTTATGGTTATCAAACGGGTAGTCGCAATACTGGATAGCGAGCATCCACGCACTGAACAGAAACCACAACACCGGGGCAATGGTTTGCCCAATACCGGGAATAAAATAAAGTACCAGCAGCAGCAGGGCGCGGGGCAGATACCAGGCTAGTTTTTGCCATTCGCGCTTCATGATACGCGGTACATCTTTTAGCAGCCCAAAAACGCCGACATCGGGCGGTGTCGCACCGGTAAGGCGTGCTTCCAGTTGTTCTGCCAGCAAGCCATTAAACGGAGCGGCAATCCAGTTCGCAAGGGTTGAGAAGAAGTAGCCGAACACCAACAAAATTGAGATAACGGCAATTGGCCACAGTAAATAGCTAAGCCATTGTAGCCACTCCGGCACATGGCTCATTAGCGAAGGGATCCAACTATCGAGCCGGGTAAACAGCCACCAGAACGCACCGCCCATCAGCAAAATATTCACCATTAATGGCAAGATCACAAAGCGGCGAATGCCTGGCAGAGTGACCAGTTTCCAGCCCTGGGAAAAGTAAAACATGCCGCTGCGAGCAACAGACGGGGATGATGAAACCATAATCTGGCCATACTCCTTTCATGACGACCGAAAACTGCAGCTTATAATATTCATCATACTGGGGAAACCCGTTCGGAAATGTTCGAAAAAACAGCAAAAAGCACAATTTCATTCATCTTTATGCTGTGAAAGACACGCGCGCACTTGCACTTGACGTAATGGGCAAATACTCTTAGTGAGTAAATGTTTGCCGTGGTGGCAAGGTGTTAGAACAACAGAGAATATAATGATGCAGGATTTGCGTCTGATATTAATCATTGTTGGCGCGATCGCCATAATTGCTTTGCTGGTTCATGGGTTTTGGACCAGTCGCAAAGAACGTTCGTCCATGTTCCGGGATCGCCCATTAAAACGCATGAAGTCGAGACGTGACGACGACGATTTGGATGACGAGGATGTCGAAGAAGACGAAGGCGTAGGTGAAGTGCGGGTTCATAAAGTGAACCACGCGCCGGGAGCCAGTAACGAGCAGGACGCGCCGCGTCAGCACCAATATCAGCCGCCTTATGCGTCGGCACAGCCACGCCCGTCGGCACCGCCGGTTCAACCCGCAGAGCCACCGCACCACGCGCAGCAGCCTTATTCCCAGCAGCAGCCGGAGCGCCCTGCGCAGGCACCTGCCTTTGAAACGCAGCCGGTGCGTCACGCACCGCAACAGCCTGTTGCCCCACAGTCACAGCCGCAACCAATGGCACCTCAGCAGCCTGCGCCGCAGTATCAATCGCAACCTGAAATTGCGCAGCCCGCGCCTCAGCCGGAACCTGAGCCGGTTGTCGAAGCGCCGGTGGAAAAACCGCAGCGCAAAGAAACCGTGATTATTATGAACGTTGCTGCACACCATGGCAGCACGTTGAATGGCGAAGTGCTGCTGAACAGCATTTTGCAGGCCGGGTTCAAATTCGGCGATATGAGCATCTTCCATCGTCATCTTAGCCCGGACGGCAGTGGCCCGGCGCTCTTCAGCCTGGCGAATATGGTGAACCCCGGCACGTTTGATGTCGATACGATGAGTGAGATGGCAACGCCAGGCGTCACCATCTTTATGCAGGTGCCTTCCTATGGCGACGAGTTGCAAAACTTTAAACTGATGCTGCAATCCGCACAGCATATCGCCGATGAAGTTGGTGGTGTGGTGCTGGACGATCAGCGTCGGATGATGACGCCGCAGAAATTACGTGAATACCAGGATCGTATTCGCGAGGTCAAAGACGCCAACGCGTAACGGGACCACGAACATTATTTCCTTCCAGAACCCCCGCCAGTCGGGGGTTTTTTATCATTGATGGTGCAATATGGACTCAATTGAACAACAACTGACAGAACTGCGAACCAGCCTTCGCCATCATGAATATCTGTACCACGTTATGGACGCGCCGGAGATCCCGGACGCCGAGTACGATCGTCTGATGCGTGAACTGCGTGAGCTCGAAGCGCAGCGCCCTGATTTAGTCACGCCGGATTCGCCAACGCAGCGTGTTGGCGCAGCGCCGCTTACGGCTTTTAGCCAGATACGCCATGAAGTGCCGATGTTGTCGCTGGACAACGTGTTTGACGAAGAGAGTTTCCTCGCTTTTAACAAACGTGTGCAGGACAGGCTGAAAAGCACCGACGCGCTTACCTACTGCTGCGAGCTAAAGCTGGATGGCCTGGCGGTCAGTATTCTCTACGAAAACGGTGTGCTGATGCGTGCGGCAACGCGCGGCGATGGCACCACCGGAGAGGATATCACCACTAACGTGCGCACTATCCGCGCCATCCCGCTCAAGCTGCACGGCGACAATATCCCCGCCCGTCTTGAAGTGCGTGGTGAAGTGTTTTTGCCGCAATCGGGTTTTGAAAAAATCAACGAAGATGCGCGTCGTACCGGTGCGAAAGTCTTTGCCAACCCGCGCAATGCAGCCGCAGGCTCATTGCGCCAGCTCGATCCGCGTATCACCGCCAAACGCCCGCTGACCTTCTTCTGCTATGGCATCGGTATTCTCGAAGGCGGCGAACTGCCGCGCAGCCATCTGGGGCGTTTGCAGCAGTTCAAAGCCTGGGGGCTGCCGGTAAGTGACCGCATACGCCTTTGCAACACGCCGGAAGAGGTGCTGGCTTTCTATCACCAGGTTGAAGCCGATCGCCCAACGCTCGGTTTTGATATTGACGGCGTGGTGATTAAGGTCGACTCGCTCGATTTACAGGAACAGTTGGGCTTTGTCGCCCGCGCGCCGCGCTGGGCAGTCGCTTTTAAATTCCCGGCGCAGGAGCAGATGACCTTTGTTCGCGATGTGGAATTCCAGGTCGGGCGAACCGGCGCAATTACGCCTGTCGCCAGGCTTGAGCCGGTACACGTTGCCGGGGTGCTGGTCAGCAATGCAACGCTGCACAACGCCGATGAAATTGACCGCCTTGGCTTGCGGATTGGCGACAAAGTAGTGATTCGCCGCGCCGGTGATGTTATCCCGCAGGTGGTCAATGTGGTGCTTTCCGAACGCCCGGAAGAGACGCGTGAAGTGGTTTTCCCGACGCACTGCCCGGTGTGTGGTTCCGATGTTGAGCGTGTTGAAGGCGAAGCGGTGGCTCGCTGTACCGGTGGCTTAATTTGCGGTGCTCAGCGTAAAGAGTCACTGAAGCATTTTGTCTCCCGTCGCGCGATGGATGTGGATGGTATGGGCGACAAGATAATCGACCAACTGGTTGAAAAAGAGTACGTCCACACGCCGGCAGACCTGTTCCGCCTGACGGCCGGTAAGCTGACGGGGCTGGATCGTATGGGGCCTAAATCGGCGCAAAACGTGGTCAATGCGCTGGAGAAAGCCAAAGAGACGACCTTTGCCCGTTTCCTCTATGCGCTCGGTATCCGCGAGGTTGGCGAAGCCACAGCCGCTGGTCTGGCGGCTTACTTTGGTACGCTGGAGGCGCTGATGGCAGCAAGCGTTGATGAGCTGCAAAAAGTACCTGATGTCGGGGTTGTGGTCGCGAAGCACGTGGACAACTTCTTCAATGAAGAGAGCAACCGCGAGGTTATCCGCCAGTTAGTTGAGGATGTTGGCATTCACTGGCCTGCGCCGGTTGTCGTCAAGGCTGAAGAGATCGACAGCCCGTTTGCCGGGAAAACCATCGTGCTGACCGGTAGCCTGAGCCAGCTTTCGCGCGATGACGCCAAAGCACGTTTAACAGCCTTAGGGGCAAAAGTGGCGGGCAGCGTGTCGAAGAAAACGGATCTGGTGATTGCCGGGGAAGCCGCAGGCTCTAAGCTTGCGAAAGCGCAGGAACTGGGTATAGAGGTTATCGACGAAGCTGAGATGATGCGCCTGCTGGGAGCGTAAATGGAAAAGGAACAGCTGGTCGAGATTGCAAATACGCTCATGCCGTTTGGTAAATATCAGGGGCGGCGGCTTATCGATCTGCCCGAAGAGTATCTGCTGTGGTTTGCCCGGAAGGATTCGTTTCCCGCCGGGCGGCTGGGCGAGTTGATGCAAATAACGTTACTGATCAAAACGGAAGGGCTGAGCCACCTGGTACAGCCCCTGAAACGCAATTAAGCTTTCGCCGCTTCCTGCGCCTGCTGTTGCTCTGTTTGACGTTTATAACGGCGCGCCAGCACGGCGCAGACCATCAACTGGATCTGATGGAAGATCATCAGCGGCAGCACCATCATGCCAATCACCGACGTCGGGAACAGGATGTTGGCCATAGGAATACCGTTGGCGAGGCTCTTTTTCGAACCGCAGAAAACAATAGTGATTTCATCGGCTTTGTTAAAGCCACATTTCCGTGCCACCACTACGTTCACTACGATGACAATCGCCAGCAACACCAGGCTTGCCACCACGATAAACAGCAGCGAACCGATGCCCACTTTATGCCAGATGCCGTTCACCACCGCTTCGCTAAAGGCGGAGTAAACCACCAGCAGAATCGACGTCTGGTCGGTTTTTGAAATCCATTTCTTATGCTTTGCCACAAAAGCGCCGGTCCACGGGCGGGAAAGATGCCCCAGCACAAACGGCAGCAGCAGTTGCAGCATGATCTTGCCCACTTGCTCAAGACTGCCTTCTGCGCCGTGCAGATCCATCAGCAGGCCGACCAGCAGCGGCGACAGGAAGATGCCGAGTAAGCTGGAAGCCGATGCTGAGCAAACCGCCGCCGCGACATTACCGCCCGCCAGCGAGGTAAAGGCAATTGCCGATTGAACGGTCGCAGGCAGAATGCACAAATACAGAAAACCGGTATACAGCTCCTGGCTGACATTCACCGGCGACCACCAGACAAACAGCACCCCGAGCGCCGGGAAAAGCACAAACGTGCTGCACATTACCCAAAGATGTAAACGCCAGTGGCTACCGCCAGCGATGATCGCCTCGCGCGACAACTTCGCCCCATGCATAAAAAACAGCAGCGCAATGGCGGCGGTGGTCAGCCCCTCGAAAAATGGCACAAAACCGCCGCGCGCCGGGAAGAAAGAGGCCAGCAAAACGGTACATACCAGCGTGAGCGTAAAAGGATCAAGGATACGAAAAAGTTTCATGTGCACTCCTGAAAGTCGGTGTCGCTATTGTGCTTTTTCTACTTTGAGAAATAAAATTGATTTATTGCATCCATTCATGAATTTATAAGATGAATTATTCCTTACGTCAGTTACGTGTCTTCGTCACGGTGGCGCAAGCCAAGAGTTTTAGCCGGGCTGGGGAGATAATCGGCCTCAGCCAGTCGGCGGTAAGCCACAGCGTGAAAGAGCTGGAACTGCAAACCGGCGTGCGCTTACTCGACCGCACCACCCGCGAAGTGGTGCTGACCGAAGCCGGGCATCAACTGGCCGGACGCCTCGAACGACTGTTAGATGAGCTTAGCAGCACGCTGCGTGAAGCCGGGCGTGTCGGGCAGCAACTGACTGGCACGGTGCGCGTGGCGGCGAGCCAGACCATTTCGGCGCACCTGATCCCGCAATGCATCGCCAGCAGCAACCAGCGTTATCCGGAAATTGATTTTGTGTTGCACGACAGGCCGCAGCAATGGGTGCTGGAGAGCATTCGCCAGGGCGAGGTGGATTTTGGCATTGTTATCGATCCTGGCCCGGTGAACGATTTTGAAAGCGAAGAGATCCTTGAGGAGCCATTCTTTTTGCTGTGTCGTAACGATCATCCGTGGGCACAGCTTGCTGAGGTGCCGTGGTCGGCGCTGGATGAGGCGCAATTAGTGGTGCAGGATTACGCGTCTGGTAGCCGACCGCTTATCGATGCGGCGCTGCGCCATTTCGCCGTACGCGCAACAATCGTGCAGGAGATTGGCCACCCGGCAACCCTGTTTCCGATGGTCGAAGCGGGAATAGGCATTAGTATTCTGCCCGCACTCGCCTTGCCGCTGCCGCAGGGAAGCGAGCTGGCGGTAAAACGGCTGGTGCCGGATATGCAGCGCAAAATTATGCTGGTGCGGCGAAAAAACAGGTCGCTCTCAGGGGCGGCGCAGGCATTGTGGGAAGTTGTCAGAGAACAGGCCCGGTGTTTAAACCAGGCCCGTGAGGACGATCCGTTATTTACTCAGACGTAAATATCAATCTGATGATCGTCGGAAGGTTTGTTAACACCTTCCGCTTTCGTTTGCGGGTGCTGCTGGGCTTGTTTCTGCTCTGCTTCTTCAGCCTGTTTGCGCTGCAGTTGCGCCAGCTGCGCTTGCAGTTGCTGGATTTCAGTCTGAATCATCTCTTGCTGTTTCTTCTTGTCTTCCGTAGAACCGCTCCCGTTAGCGATTTCTTTCAGCTGCTGCGTCAGCTTGGTGATCTTCTGAGTAATGCGGCTGATTTGCGAAGCGGTATCGTTGCCGGTAGACGATGAACTACCCGCGCTACCCGTTTGAATTGACGCTGTTGGTGTCGAAATTGTGGTCATTGCACACTCCTTTTTGCCATAAAACATGGTTATCGGCCGACATCATCTATTTCTTGAATTGTGTTCATCGAATGGCCGTTCGGCGGGCATCATATCGGGATATTAAGGATAAATTATGGATATACATTACCGTGTTTACTTATTGAAAATACTGTAATTTTATTCGTTTTCACATTGTGGTCAGGGTGGTTTTTTTAGCTAACTTAACGTGGATTTAATTGTTTGTATGCTGCTTTAAGGTAAATTGTTCGGCGGGAAAAATTCATCGATTTACTGGTCACATAACTGGAATCGCGCGGGTTGGTAATCACTGGATTTCAACTGACGGCTGGAACAGGGCAGGAGAATGGTGAATAGCAGATAGCAAAAAAGCGCCGCCAGCGCCGTTTTTACATTGGAGGGTGGTGCAGGATGACTCGCTTTACTCGCCTTCGGGCCGTCGCCGCAAGCGGCGACCTTGTCTCACTACGTTCGACCCGAACCTGCTGCAGGTCCGAATTTTTAACTTGGGCAGATAGCAAAAAAGCGCCTTTAGGGCGCTTTTTTACATTGGTGGGTCGTGCAGGATTCGAACCTGCGACCAATTGATTAAAAGTCAACTGCTCTACCAACTGAGCTAACGACCCGAAGTGGTGGGTGATGACGGGATCGAACCGCCGACCCCCTCCTTGTAAGGGAGGTG
>NZ_DAMCGF010000008.1:160322-189047 GCF_032104925.1 Kosakonia sp. | reverse complement strand
AAACGTTACTATCTGCTCAATATCATTCAGGTTTAGTACCGGCACACCCTGCCTCCGGGACCAGCGCACAAAAGACGTGACTGCCTGTCCAGAACAAAGCCTCATGCGAAAGCGCGGGGCTTTTTTGCTATTGTTTCAGCTCCATTTATCGCTAAAGGACATCTCAATGATCGTTCTGTACGCCCAGCTTTATAAAAATCGCATGGTTGTGCGTAACCTCCAGACTCAGCAGCAGGTATCGGGTAGCCAAACTTTCAGCAACCAGCGAATACTCATCGCAGACTTTTTCCCGGCGGAAAAGCTATTACAAGATTTGATTCTGCAAGTTGCACCGCGCGCATTCTGGCACGCACTTCCGGGCATGGGGCGTTTAGCTATCCTCGCGCATGCGCTGGAAATGAATGAAGGCGGCTTATCGCCCGTCGAAGAGCGCGCCATTCTTGAAATGACTTTTGGCGCTTCGCAAGGCCGATGCCGTTACCCGCAGGTCGTTGCCAGCCAGACACCGCTTAGCGATCAACACGTACTGGCAGCACTGAACCAATCGAAAATGCCCCCCTCTCAGCGCGATAACAAACCGAAAATCATTAGCTAATATCAATGCTACACAGGCCGCGACGTGAAACTTTCTCACCTTTCACTTGCGGACTCGACATTTTGCCGATTCCTGGGTATCTTCGGCTATCTGGATGTCTAAACGTTTAAACGTATGCAGTGAGGGTATAAGATATGCCGATTCGGGTGCAGGACGAGCTGCCAGCCGTCAATTTCTTGCGTGATGAGAATGTCTTTGTGATGACGACATCGCGCGCAACAGTGCAGGAAATCCGCCCGCTGAAGGTGCTGATCCTCAATCTGATGCCAAAGAAGATTGAGACGGAAAACCAGTTCCTGCGCTTGCTGTCAAACTCACCGCTACAAGTTGATGTGCGCCTGCTGCGTATCGACTCGCGTGAATCACGCAACACACCGGCCGAGCACCTCAATACCTTTTACTGTAATTTCGATGACATCCGTGATGAAAACTACGATGGCCTGATCGTCACCGGTGCGCCATTAGGCTTAGTTGAATTTAACGACGTGGCCTACTGGCCGCAAATCGAGCAAGTTCTGGAGTGGGCAAAAGATCATGTCACCTCCACCCTGTTTGTCTGTTGGGCGGTACAAGCCGCGTTAAACATCCTTTATGGTATCCCCAAACAGACCCGCACCGAAAAACTCTCCGGCGTATATGAACACCACATCCTTCATCCTCACGCATTGCTGACGCGTGGTTTTGATGATGTTTTTCTGGCACCACACTCGCGTTATGCCGATTTCCCGGCTGCATTGATCCGCGACTACACCGATTTAGAGATCCTCGCCCAGACGGAAGAGGGCGACGCCTACCTGTTCGCCAGCAAAGACAAACGTATCGCCTTCGTTACCGGCCATCCGGAATATGATGCCAACACACTGGCAGACGAGTTCTTCCGCGATGTGGATGCCGGGCTAAGCCCGGCGCTACCGCACAACTATTTTCCTCATGACGATCCGCAGAATAAACCACGAGCATCCTGGCGCAGCCACGGCAATTTGCTGTTTATCAACTGGCTCAATTACTACGTCTACCAGATCACGCCATACGATCTGAGCCATATGAATCCGACGCTGGATTAAGCGTTTCAGCCCCTTATTACAGGCACCTTCGGGTGCCTTTTTTATTTGCGAAAATCACTTCTCAACACAATAAAACTATAACCTCTTTTTTATCAAATGGTTATTTGCATTTTAATTTAAAAATGGAAATTGTTTTTGATTTTGGAGAAATTATTAGCCAGGATTGATCCTGCTGAACGAAAACTGCACACCCGATCTTCGTTGGCATTGGGAAATGTCTTTGCTGCAAAAAAGAGGAATCGCACCATGACACAACAGGCGACAACAACCGATGAACTGGCCTTTACGCGACCGCACGGTGAACAAGAGAAGCAGATTCTCACCCCGGCAGCCGTGGAATTCCTGAGCGAGCTGGTCACCCGCTTTACGCCAAAGCGCAATCAACTGCTGGCCGCGCGCGTGCATCAGCAGCAACAGATCGATGCCGGTACGTTGCCTGATTTTATTTCGGAAACAGCTTCCATTCGTGAAGGTGACTGGACGATCCGGGGAATTCCCGACGATCTGCTGGACCGCCGC
This sequence comes from Kosakonia sp., assembly GCF_032104925.1. Lineage (NCBI taxonomy): Bacteria > Pseudomonadati > Pseudomonadota > Gammaproteobacteria > Enterobacterales > Enterobacteriaceae > Kosakonia > Kosakonia sp. The sequence goes on along the minus strand of NZ_DAMCGF010000008.1, from coordinate 186,869 downwards.
GTTGAAATTACCGGACCGGTTGAGCGCAAAATGGTGATCAACGCGCTGAATGCCAATGTGAAGGTGTTCATGGCGGATTTTGAAGATTCGCTGGCACCAAACTGGGACAAAGTGATCGACGGGCAGATCAACCTGCGCGATGCCGTCAACGGCACCATCAGCTACACCAATGAAGCGGGTAAGATCTACCAACTGAAGCCAAACCCGGCGGTGCTGGTTTGCCGAGTGCGTGGTTTACACCTGCCGGAAAAACACGTCACCTGGCGCGACGAGGCCATTCCGGGCAGCCTGTTCGATTTCGCGCTCTACTTTTTCCACAACCACAAAAAACTGCTCGCCAAAGGCAGCGGCCCCTATTTCTACCTGCCGAAAACGCAGTCATGGCAAGAAGCTGCATGGTGGAGCGAAGTCTTCAGCTTTACCGAGGATCGTTTCAATTTGCCGCGCGGCACCATCAAAGCCACGCTGCTGATTGAAACCTTGCCCGCGGTATTCCAGATGGATGAGATCCTGCACGCGCTGCGCGACCATATTGTTGGCCTGAACTGCGGACGCTGGGATTACATCTTCAGCTACATCAAGACGCTGAAAAACTACCCGGATCGCGTGTTGCCTGACCGCCAGGTGGTGACGATGGATAAACCGTTCCTCAGTGCCTATTCACGTCTGCTGATCAAAACCTGCCATCGTCGCGGCGCTTTCGCGATGGGCGGTATGGCGGCGTTCATCCCCAGCAAAGACACCGAACGTAACAACTGGGTGCTGAACAAAGTAAAAGCCGATAAACAGCTCGAAGCGAATAACGGCCACGATGGCACCTGGATTGCGCATCCGGGTCTTGGCGACACGGTCATGGAGGTATTCAACGCGGCGCTGGGCGAACACAAAAACCAACTCTTTGTCAGCCGTGAAGACGATGCGCCGATCACCGCAGAAGATCTGCTGGCACCTTGTGAAGGCGAGCGCACCGAAGAGGGCATGCGCGCCAATATACGCGTCGCGGTGCAGTACATCGAAGCGTGGATCTCCGGCAATGGCTGCGTGCCGATCTACGGGCTGATGGAAGATGCTGCCACGGCGGAAATCTCCCGTACCTCAATCTGGCAGTGGATCCACCACGAAAAAACGCTGAGCAACGGCAAGCCGGTCACTAAAGCGCTGTTCCGCCAGATGCTGGCCGAAGAGATGCTGGTTATTCAGGAAGAGCTGGGTGAGCACCGTTTTAGCAGCGGGCGTTTTAACGATGCCGCGCGCCTGATGGAGCAGATCACCACCTCTGATGAGCTGATCGACTTCCTAACGTTACCTGGCTACCGCCTGCTGGCGTAATCGCCCGGACTATTTTGTTCGCCAATTTGGCCCTGGACAGTGCTCAACATCCTTACGTATCACCAGCACGTTGCGGTTTTCGTGCGCTGGTCGTGGCCAAACTGCCTTCACCAATAACGCCTGGCGAGCCAGGAGAAGAATATGGAGCATCTGTATATGAAAACCCGTACCCAACAAGTCGAAGAATTACAAAAAGAGTGGACGCAGCCGCGCTGGGAAGGCATTCGCCGCCCTTATAGCGCGGAAGATGTGGTGAAGTTACGCGGCTCGGTCAATCCGGAATGCACGCTGGCGCAACTGGGCGCGGCGAAAATGTGGCGCTTGCTGCATGGCGAATCGAAAAAAGGGTACATCAACAGCCTTGGCGCGCTGACGGGCGGGCAGGCGCTGCAGCAGGCGAAAGCGGGAATCGAAGCGGTGTATCTCTCCGGCTGGCAGGTGGCGGCAGATGCTAACCTCGCCGCCAGCATGTACCCGGACCAGTCGCTCTACCCGGCAAACTCCGTGCCGTCGGTGGTCGAGCGCATCAATAATACGTTTCGTCGCGCCGATCAAATTCAGTGGTCTTCCGGTATTGAGCCGGGTGACCCGCGCTTTGTCGACTACTTCCTGCCGATCGTCGCAGATGCCGAAGCGGGTTTTGGTGGCGTACTGAACGCCTTTGAGCTGATGAAATCGATGATTGAAGCCGGTGCGGCGGCAGTACATTTCGAAGATCAGCTCGCGTCGGTGAAAAAATGCGGCCATATGGGTGGCAAAGTGTTAGTGCCAACGCAAGAAGCGGTGCAGAAACTGGTGGCGGCGCGTCTGGCGGCGGATGTAATGGGTGTTCCGACGTTGTTGGTGGCGCGCACCGATGCCGATGCCGCCGATCTGATTACCTCAGATTGCGACCCGTATGACAGCGCGTTTATCACCGGCGAACGTACCAGCGAAGGGTTTTACCGCACCCATGCGGGCATTGAGCAGGCGATCAGCCGCGGTCTGGCTTACGCGCCATATGCCGATCTGGTGTGGTGTGAAACCTCCACGCCAGACCTGAACCTGGCGCGCCGTTTCGCCGATGCGATCCACGCGAAATACCCTGGTAAGCTGCTGGCGTACAACTGCTCGCCGTCGTTTAACTGGAAAAAGAACCTTGATGACAACACCATCTCCCGCTTCCAGCAGGAGCTATCAGATATGGGGTACAAGTTCCAGTTCATCACCCTCGCGGGCATCCACAGCATGTGGTTCAACATGTTCGATTTAGCCCACGCGTACGCGCAGGGCGAAGGGATGAAGCACTACGTCGAAAAAGTGCAGCAGCCAGAGTTCGCCGCAGGCAAAGAGGGCTACACCTTCGTTTCTCACCAGCAGGAAGTGGGGACCGGTTACTTCGACAAAGTCACCACCATTATTCAGGGCGGCGCCTCGTCGGTAACGGCGTTGACGGGTTCAACGGAAGAAGCTCAGTTCTAATCGTCAATCTGCCCGGTAGCAATTTGCCTGCCGGGCTAATGCCTGGGGAATACGATGTCGCGTGGTCTGGAACTGTTAATTGCCCAAACCATCCTGCAAGGCTTTGATGCCCAGTATGGTCGTTTTCTGGAAGTGACCTCCGGCGCGCAACAGCGCTTTGAACAAGCCGACTGGCATGCTGTTCAGCAGGCGATGAAACAGCGCATTCACCTTTATGATCACCATGTTGGTCTGGTCGTCGAGCAACTGCGTTGCATCACCGACAGCCAAAGCCCGGACGCCGCGTTTTTGCTGCGCGTCAAAGAGCACTACACGCAACTGTTGCCGGATTATCCCCGCTTTGAAATCGCCGAAAGTTTCTTTAATTCAGTCTATTGTCGGCTGTTCGATCACCGCTCTCTCACGCCCGAACGGTTGTTTATCTTTAGCTCGCAACCGGAACGCCGCTTTCGCACCATCCCGCGCCCATTAGCCAAAGCATTCTGGCCGGAACGCGGCTGGGAAGCACTGCTGACCAAAGTGCTGTCGGATTTGCCGCTGCGCCTGCCGTGGCAGGATAAAGCGCGTGACGTGAGTTATATCACCGCACATTTGCAGGAAGCGTTTGGCAGCGAAACCCTTGCTCACTCTCACTTGCAGGTGGCGAACGAGTTGTTTTACCGCAACAAGGCCGCCTGGCTGGTGGGCAAGCTTATTACCCCGTCGGCTACGCTGCCGTTCTTGTTGCCGCTTCACCGCAGCGATGACGGTGAGCTGTTTGTCGATACCTGTCTGACCACATCGGCGGAAGCCAGCATCGTGTTTGGTTTTGCCCGCTCCTATTTTATGGTTTACGCCCCGCTGCCCGCCGCGACAGTCGAGTGGCTGCGCGAGATCCTGCCCGGTAAAACCACTGCTGAACTGTATATGGCAATTGGTTGCCAGAAACACGGCAAAACGGAAAGCTACCGCGAATATTTAAATTACATCAACGCCAGTAACGAGCAGTTTATTGAAGCGCCAGGCATTCGCGGCATGGTGATGCTGGTGTTTACGTTGCCCGGTTTTGACCGGGTATTTAAGGTGATAAAAGATGTCTTTCCCCCGCAAAAAGAGATGAGCGCCGCGCACGTTCGTGCCTGCTATCAACTGGTCAAAGAACATGACCGCGTGGGGCGTATGGCTGATACACAAGAGTTTGAAAACTTTGTGCTGGAAAAACGGCAGATTGCCCCGGCACTCATGGCGCTTTTGCTGGAACAAGCTCCAGGCAAAATCACCGATCTCGGCGATCGCATCGTCATCAGCCATCTCTATATTGAGCGGCGTATGGTGCCGCTCAATCTGTGGTTCGAGCAGGTTAAAGGTCAGCAACTGCGCGACGCGGTAGAGGAGTATGGTAACGCCATTCGCCAGCTGGCCGCCGCCAATATTTTCCCCGGCGACATGCTGTTTAAGAACTTCGGCGTCACCCGTCACGGGCGCGTGGTGTTCTACGATTACGACGAAATTTGTTACATGACCGAAGTGAATTTCCGCGACATTCCCGCGCCGCGTTACCCCGAAGATGAGCTTAGCGCCGAACCGTGGTACAGCGTGTCGCCAGGCGATGTCTTCCCGCAGGAGTTTCGCCACTGGTTGTGCGCCGATCCGGAAATCGGTCCGCTATTCGAAGAGATGCATGCCGATCTACTGCGTGCCGATTACTGGCGCGGATTGCAGGCGCGCATCCGCGAAGGGCATGTCGAAGATGTTTATGCCTACCGCAAACGCCAGCGTTTCAGCGTACGCTTTGGCGCAGGCGCGCTGCGGCAGGCGGGGTAAATCAGGTGAAGTAATATCTCACCACATGGAAGAAGATCGGGGCGGCAAAGCAGAGAGAATCAATCCTGTCCATCATGCCGCCGTGCCCTTCGAGCATTGCACCGAAATCCTTCACGCCGCGATCGCGTTTAATCGCCGACATACACAAACCGCCGAGGAAGCCGAGCAGCGTAATCAGCAGGGAAATAACAAAAGCCTGCCACGGGTTAAACGGTGTGATCCACCACAGCCCCGCGCCGACCAGACTGGCGCTGAGAATACCGCCCACAAATCCTTCTACCGTTTTGTTCGGGCTGAGTTTCGGCACAATAGGGCGCTTGCCGCACAGCTTACCGAAGACGTATTGCAGCACGTCGGAAATCTGCACAACAATCATCATAAACAGCACCAGCTTGATATTTTCACCACTGTAGCCCGGAATGGACAACATCAGCAGCGCAGGCGCATGGCTAACACAGTAGACCGCCATCATCAGGCTCCACTGGATTTTTGCGCTGCGTTCAAGAAAGTGCTGTGTATCACCCGCGATAGCCACTCGTGCCGGAATAAACAAGAAGGCGTAGACCGGGATAAAAATCACAAACACCGAATACCACTGGATGCCAACCAGCACGTATTGCACCGGAAGAATGATAAAGAAACACCAAAACAGTGCTTCATGATCGCCCCGGCGAGTGGGCATTAGAGTGATACATTCGCGTAGCGCGAAGAACGACATCAACGCAAACAGCACAACTGAACCGATGGGGCCAACCAGCATGGCGATGACTGAAACGGTACACATCAACCACCAGGCGCGGATCCGCGCGTTAAGGTTAGCTATCGTGGCGTTTTGATAGCGGCGCGATAGCAAAAAACCAATAACACTGGCGACGGTCAGCAGACCGAAAAGCCCGCTCAGTAGCAGGCGCAGATCGGAATCGACATTAATCATGGGCAAGTGCCTCCAGCGCACACCTGGCGCGGTCTAAAAATTCCTTTTTCGTTTCGTCGTCCGTAACCGCTGGCAATGGCTCGCCAAACGTTGCCGTGCAGATAATCGGCACCACCAGACGTGAACCTTTCGGCAGCACACGATTCATATTTTCCAGCCACACCGGGATCAGCTGCACTGCTGGCAGGCGCTGTGTTAAGTGATAAAGCCCGCTTTTAAAACTGGCGACTTCATCACCGAAGCCGCGCGTACCTTCAGGAAAGAAGATCAACGAATGGCCTTGTTCCAGCTTTTCCATCAGCGGTTGTAGCGGATCGCGCTGCTTTACCGTCTCTTTGGCGGCTGAAGCCGGGCTACTCCGTTCAACCAGAATGGCGTTAAAAATGCGCGTAGCAAGGTAGCGACGAAGCGCTGTTTTGTTCCAGTAATCCGCCGCGGCGACCGGATGTACGCTATTGCGCAACGCACGTGGAAAGCTCGCCCAAATAACCAGACCATCGAGGTGGCTGCTATGGTTGGCGTAATAAATGGTGGCGCGATCCGGCTGTGGCAAGGTGCGCCAAAAAGCTTTCACTCCGGTTAACAGGCGGCAAAGCATAACGAAAAAGGCTCTGACAATGGTCTTATCGACAGAAAAATGCAGCTTCATGATGCCTTCTCCTGCTTCAATGTAGAGATGATTCGACGGGTACGGCGAACTGTCGTCCAGGCTGCACCAAGGGCAATTAACGCCAGTGTGCAGAGCAGCAGCAGCTCCCCCCACTGCGGCAGGATGATGGCGATAACCGTCGCAGCAGTCAGCAGCGCCATTCGGTGTTGTTTGGCCATTGGGCCGCTAAATTGTTGCGCCAGGCCGCAGGTGCCGCCAAGCAAGCGTACATAAGCGGTAAAAAGCGCAAATAAAGACGCCGCCCAGCCCAGCTCAACCCCTCCAGTCACTTGCACCAGACCGTAGCCAGCGCCAAGGAACAGTACGCTGTCAGAAATGCGATCCGGTAGTTCGTTAAAGACAGCACCCGCCGGGCTGCGCAGACCGCCCTCTACGGCTACCATGCCATCGAGCAAATTACAGATAAGCCGCCCCTGAATACCGACAATAGCTAATAGCAGCAGGCCGCGTTGCAGCAGCGTACTGTCACTGTGCCAGACGGTAAGAAAACAGAGACCAGCGAGAAGTGCAAAAAAAATACTGAATACGGAAATGGTGTTGGGCGTGTAGCCTTTTTGGCGCAGGTAACGGGCAGCCGAAGCCGCCCAGGCGGAATTGCGCGTCTTTACTGGACGGCGATCGTGAACATCCTTGGTCATATATGTCATTCCGGTGAGTGGATAAAAATTGGACGTCCACTATATAACCTTTTGGAAGTTAACGCATTCCCCCGTACGCCAGCGTCACTTCTTTCGCGCCACGGATCACCATCGCGCCCAGCTCGGTCACGCGGTCATCGGTGATGCGTGAGATAGGCCCGGAGATGGAAATCGCGGCGAAGGGTTCGCCGTGTTCGTCAAAAATGCACGCCGCTACGCAGCGCAGCCCCAGCGCGTGCTCTTCGTCGTCAAAGGAGTAGCCGCGTTTACGCGTCTGGGCGAGATCTTCTTTCAGGTGTACCGGCGATACCAGCGTGGCATGGGTGTACGCATGCAGCCCCTGGCGGTGCAGCAAGCTGCCAACCTGCTCATCGCTCAGGCGCGACAAAAACGCTTTTCCCGCGCCGGAAGCATGCATCGGCAGTTTGCCGCCAATCGGCGCGGACATGCGCATTAACTGCGTACACTGCACCTGATCGATAATGATGGCCTGATGGTCGCTCTTATCCAGCACCGCGAGATTCACGGTTTCGCCGGACTCTTCCATTAAGTTGCGCAGAATGGGGTGAACAATCGCCATCAGATTGCGGCTTTGCAGGAAACTGCTGCCGACGATAAACGCATGCGCGCCTACCGACCAGTGGCCCAGCTCGCCCACCTGGCGAACGAATCCTAGCTGTTGCATGGTGGTGAGTAAGCGATGGGTGGTCGAATTGGGCAAACCGGCCTGTTGCGCCAGTTCGGTAAGGGCGACGCTGCCATGAGACTCGGCAATCCATTCCAGCAGTTTCAGGCCGCGGGTCAGTGACTGGACTTGCCCGCCCGCCGGAGCGGCCGGGGCTGTGGCTTTTCTGCCTCGTTTAGCGGGAACGGAAGTGGCCATGACTGGCTCCTTTTTCTGTATCGTGGAAATCATTTTCGTTTTGATTGAGTATAACGCAACTCCCTGGCAGACTGATCGGATGAGTTCGCGCAAAACAGAACGAAAATACCGGATACAGCTTCTTTATTGGCGCACGTGTTTCGCCAACTGCGTATGTTGAGCACAAAGCGCAATGGTTCGCCTTACCTGGCTCAGTGGATGCTCCGGAAACATCTCATCATATTGACGATCGTCGCTCGGCAGGCAACGCAGCTCACTTTCCCGCAATTTGGCGAAGAGCGCGTCGGCAGAGTCGAGAAGTTCGGGTTCGTCGGTAGTGGGCGGTATGTTGCCCTGCTTAAGTTGTAAATCCATTACCACCGCTTCGCGAAAGCCGGTGTTCCCTTTTTCTACCGCTTCAGCATTGATCTGGAAAAGGCCTTGTTTTACAGGGAGCCAGATAATCGCGACAAAATACATCCCGAGTGAACCCGGTGTGGGATCGCGATATTTAAACGTGCCCTGCAACGCCGCCATTCCCTGAATATCGAGCGCCGTTAGCTCCAGTAATGCGCCGCCAATCTTTGCTGTTTCTTGCTGCCAATACTGTGTGGCGGCGGCAATATCATGCAATGCAAAAGGCCACTGCACAGGGGCGTGGAGCTGAAGGCGCACCGCGCTTTGTTCCGGTGTGGACCATGCCATGCTGGTGTCACCGCTTTCATACAATTGCCACCCGGCAATGTTGAGTTGCAGGTCGGTGAGGCGAGGTTTCTTATGGCCAAAAAGAGACGTCAAAAACGACATAATAGGTTCCGTAAGTAGGTGTGCCTGTAAGAGGGCAGAAGGTTTCAGCATACATCGGCAATCTGGCCTGAAAACTTGAACCGTCATCGCACTGAAAAGGTTATGGGCTGGTACAGCCATCAGGCTTACGGGCATTACGTGAGCATCTCTCATGTTCACCCCGCGTCGCTTTTCCGCTCTGCCACTTTATGCCAGTATGTCCTGCTGGCCTTTTGGCCTGGTTGAGCATTGTCGGGAGCACGTGTGAGCAGCAAAGTTGAGCAACTGAAGCAGCAGTTAAGCAAAAGAATTCTGGTTCTGGATGGGGGCATGGGCACCATGATCCAGAGCTATCGTCTGAGTGAGCAGGATTTTCGCGGCGAGCGTTTCGCCGACTGGCCCTGCGATCTTAAAGGCAATAACGACTTGCTGGTGCTCAGCAAGCCGGAGGTGATAAGCGCGATCCATGATGCCTACTTTGCGGCGGGCGCGGATATCATCGAAACCAACACCTTTAACTCAACGACAATCGCCATGGCGGATTACCAGATGGAATCCCTGTCGGCGGAAATCAACTTCGCTGCTGCCAAACTGGCGCGTGCCAGCGCCGACAAATGGACGGCGCAAACGCCGAATAAACCGCGTTATGTTGCGGGTGTGCTCGGACCGACTAACCGCACTGCCTCAATCTCACCGGACGTTAACGACCCGGCGTTTCGCAATATCACTTTCGATCAGCTGGTCACCGCTTATCGCGAATCCACCAAAGCGCTGGTGGAAGGGGGATCGGATCTGATCCTGATCGAAACCGTGTTTGATACGCTTAACGCCAAAGCGGCGATCTTTGCAGTAAAAGCGGAGTTTGACGCGCTGGGCGTTGAGCTGCCGATCATGATTTCCGGCACCATTACCGACGCCTCCGGGCGTACGCTCTCCGGCCAGACCACCGAAGCGTTTTACAACTCTCTGCGCCACGCCGATGCGCTCACCTTCGGCCTGAACTGCGCGCTGGGGCCGGATGAACTGCGCCAGTATGTGCAGGAACTTTCCCGTATCGCCGAATGCTATGTCACCGCGCACCCGAACGCCGGCCTGCCCAACGCCTTTGGTGAATATGATCTCGATGCCGACACCATGGCGGTGCAAATCGGCGAGTGGGCGCAAGCCGGTTTTCTGAACATTGTCGGCGGCTGCTGCGGTACCACACCAGAGCATATCGCCGCCATGAGCCGCGCGGTCGAAGGCGTGCCGCCGCGTCAGCTACCGGAGGTGCCGGTTGCTTGCCGTCTTGCGGGTCTGGAGCCGCTCAACATTGGTGACGACAGCCTGTTTGTGAACGTTGGCGAACGTACCAACGTCACCGGTTCCGCCAAATTTAAACGCCTGATCAAAGAAGAGAAATACGCCGAAGCGCTGGACGTGGCCCGCCAGCAGGTGGAAAACGGCGCGCAGATCATCGACATCAATATGGATGAAGGGATGCTCGACGCCGAAGCGGCGATGGTGCGTTTCCTCAACCTGATTGCCGGTGAGCCGGACATTGCCCGCGTGCCGATCATGATCGACTCCTCGAAATGGGAGGTGATCGAAAAAGGGCTGAAATGTATCCAGGGTAAGGGCATCGTTAACTCGATTTCGATGAAAGAGGGCGTTGAGCCATTTATTCACCACGCAAAACTGGTGCGTCGTTATGGCGCCGCCGTGGTGGTAATGGCCTTTGACGAAATCGGTCAGGCGGATACGCGCGCGCGGAAAATCGAAATTTGCCGTCGCGCCTATAAAATTCTGACCGAAGAGGTGGGTTTCCCGCCGGAAGACATTATCTTCGATCCGAACATCTTCGCCGTAGCAACGGGTATTGAAGAGCACAACAACTACGCGCAGGACTTTATCGGCGCGTGTGAAGATATCAAACGTGAACTGCCGCATGCGCTGATTTCCGGCGGTGTTTCCAACGTTTCGTTCTCGTTTCGCGGCAACGACCCGGTGCGTGAAGCGATCCATGCCGTGTTCCTGTATTACGCCATTCGTAACGGCATGGACATGGGCATCGTCAACGCCGGACAACTGGCGATTTACGATGATTTGCCTGCCGAGCTGCGCGACGGCGTTGAGGATGTGATCCTTAACCGCCGCGATGATGCGACCGAGCGCATGCTGGATCTGGCGGAAAAATACCGCGGCAGCAAAGCCGCCGATGAAGGGGCGAACGCGCAGCAGGCGGAGTGGCGCAACTGGGATGTGAAAAAACGTCTCGAATATTCACTGGTAAAAGGCATCACCGAATTTATCGAGTTCGATACCGAAGAGGCGCGTCAGCAGGCCGCTCGCCCGATCGAGGTGATCGAAGGGCCGTTAATGGACGGCATGAACGTGGTGGGCGATCTGTTCGGCGAGGGCAAAATGTTCCTGCCGCAGGTGGTGAAATCCGCCCGCGTGATGAAACAGGCCGTGGCGTATCTGGAACCGTATATCGAAGCCAGCAAAGAGAAGGGCAGCAGCAACGGCAAAATGGTGATCGCCACTGTGAAAGGCGATGTCCACGACATCGGCAAAAATATCGTGGGCGTCGTGCTGCAATGCAACAACTACGAAATTATCGACCTCGGCGTGATGGTGCCCGCCGATAAAATCCTGAAAACTGCCCGCGAAGAGAAGGCTGACCTGATTGGTCTTTCCGGATTGATTACGCCGTCGCTCGACGAAATGGTCAACGTGGCGAAAGAGATGGAACGCCAGGGGTTCACCATTCCGCTGCTGATTGGCGGTGCGACCACATCGAAAGCGCACACGGCGGTGAAAATCGAACAGAACTACAGTGGGCCGACGGTGTATGTGCAAAACGCCTCGCGTACCGTAGGTGTGGTGTCTGCTCTGCTTTCGGATACGCAGCACGATGAGTTTGTTGCCCGTACCCGCAAAGAGTATGAAACCGTACGTATCCAGCATGCGCGGAAAAAACCGCGTACGCCGCCAGTCACGTTGCAGGCCGCACGGGAGAACGATCTCGCGTTTGACTGGGAAAGTTATACTCCGCCGGTCGCGCATCGCCTGGGCGTGCAGGAAGTGACTGCCAGCATCGAGACACTGCGCAATTACATCGACTGGACACCATTCTTTATGACCTGGTCGCTGGCCGGGAAATATCCGCGCATCCTTGAAGATGAGGTGGTGGGGGAAGAGGCGAAACGTCTATTTGCCGATGCCAACGAGATGCTCGATAAACTGAGCGCGGAAAAGCTGCTCAACCCGCGCGGCGTGGTCGGGCTTTTCCCGGCTAATCGCGTTGGCGATGATGTCGAAATCTACCGTGACGAAACCCGCACGCAGATACTGACAGTAGGTTGCCATCTGCGCCAGCAAACGGAAAAAGTCGGTTTTGCGAACTACTGCCTGGCGGATTTTGTCGCCCCCAAACAGAGCGGCAAAGCGGACTACATTGGCGCATTCGCAGTGACGGGCGGTCTTGAAGAGGACGCGTTAGCACAAGCGTATGACGCCGCGCACGATGATTACAATAAAATCATGGTGAAAGCGGTGGCCGATCGCCTGGCGGAAGCCTTTGCGGAATACCTGCATGAGCGGGTGCGCAAAGTGTACTGGGGCTACGCGCCGAACGAAAACCTCAGCAACGATGAGTTGATCCGCGAAAATTATCAGGGCATTCGCCCGGCACCGGGCTATCCGGCTTGTCCGGAGCACACGGAAAAAGGCACCATCTGGCAGTTGCTGGACGTTGAAAAACATACCGGGATGAAACTGACCGAATCCTACGCGATGTGGCCAGGGGCATCGGTTTCCGGCTGGTATTTCAGCCACCCGGACAGTAAATATTTCGCGGTAGCGCAGATTCAGCGTGACCAGGTGGAAGATTACGCGCGGCGTAAAGGCATGTCGGTGGCGGAAATTGAGCGCTGGCTGGCGTCTAATTTAGGTTACGACGCGGATTAATCACAACAGGGCATTTTTTTAAATGCCCTGGTTTTTCACCATTTCATTTTCGCGAAACTATCGTGAAGCAAACATAATACAGATTGAAACTAAGAACATTCTTAAAAATGGATATTTTCTTAGACCCTTCTTCCCCTTCATGCGTATGATGGAGGCGGACTACACGGCAAGATTGCTTCCTCTTTTGCGGTTCATTTAATTGTCATAAATTTAACTTAGGTATTATGAAATGGATATTTATGATATAAGAAAAAGAAATCTTTTGCCGAAGGATTACGAGAATATCCTGGCGCCAGATATCGCAAAGAATATTATTAAAAAGGAATATTTCATCGAGAATAGCCCGAATAATATTTTGGGCAGTATCGATGGTTATACGATTAAGCGGCATCACGGTTTTAAATATGGCTTACCGCACGACCCGCTTGGTCATCAAAAAGAAAAACATATTGATAGCCTGGTGGATAAAGGCGTGGTGGTGGTTGTGCGCCCGAACGTCAGCACGCGTAACCGCTTCTATTACCCGTTCTTTATCGCGGAAAACGCCGAACTGTTTTGCGTCCAAGACTTGTCGTTTAACGCGGTGTTTATCAGAACCATTTTGAACGGATTTAAAGACAGTGTGGCGATGCATGGTCGACCCGCCCCGACCCGAAGTACCTTTGTACCGGTGACCCCGGAGTTTGGCCCAGGTTACTGGAAAACCAGCGAAACAGACTTCCACGGCGTCAAAAATGCCGCAGTAATGATGCTCAACCGGGCGACCAGTATGGGCGATCAAGGGCGCGTATTTGGCTCCGACGGTAAAGATTATATGAACACCTCGCGAGACAAAATTCAGCTATGGACACCAATACCGGAGAGCGTCTCGTCGGATACCCGAGAAATCCTCTATAATCGCTCGGTGATCCGGCGTTATGGTGAAAAGCGTACCGTTTATCAGAAATACCTTGAGGGTGATGATGCCTGGACGCAATCGGGGAAATCATGGCAATGGATTCCAGGCGTAAGGGATGAAGATTATGAATTTAAGAAATAAGATTTTTGCTTTTTGGGGTATTATGGACGTGCTGGCGCTGGCCAGTTATTTGTTTTTTTCGCTGCAAGGCGGTAACGTTCCTTTTTATTCCGATATTAGCGGTTTTTATACCAATTATTCACAGTTGGGTGTGAATGGATTGATGGGCGTAATTATCCAGGCGATGTTCTTTATTAATATCGCGCTGATTATCTCGCTGGTTTTTTCTGCCTGGTCTTTTTTCGTTAAAAAAGACATCCAGACTATTTTCTTTATCGTGCAGGAAATAGCCCGCGTGTTGTCGCTAAAATGCTCAGTGGCGTTGATTCCACTGTTTATGCATTTTGCCGGTTTTACCGCTGCGTGGGGGGCGATTTTGCTGTTTGTCCTCTCGGAAGTGCTCAAAATTGCTTCGGTTGTGTGGGCTAAACGCCAGGGCAACCCGCAAACGGCGCCTGCTGTTTCCCGCTAACCGATAAACCCTCGCTTCTGTCACAAAACCGTCATTTTTGTTTACAACTCTCAGGGGGCTTAACCGGCACCCTGCGCTTTTCTTCGCATTGACGCCTTATACTTACTTCATAATGTTGACGTTATCTTCCCGGTAACGAGCAACGCATAACGATAAGGAGAACCTGATTCTGTGCTGACTTTGCTTCATCTGCTTTCTGCCGTGGCTCTGCTGGTGTGGGGCACACATATTGTACGTACCGGTGTGATGCGCGTTTTTGGCGCCCGTTTGCGTACCGTTCTTAGCCGTAGCGTCGAAAGGAAACCGCTCGCCTTCTGCGCGGGTATCGGCGTGACTGCGCTGGTGCAGAGCAGTAACGCCACCACCATGCTGGTGACCTCGTTTGTCGCCCAGGATTTAGTGGCGCTCACCCCGGCGCTGGTGATTGTGCTGGGCGCAGATGTCGGGACAGCACTGATGGCGCGCATTCTGACGTTCGATCTCTCCTGGTTATCACCGCTGTTGATTTTTCTTGGCGTCATTTTCTTCCTCGGGCGTAAACAGACGCGCGAAGGCCAGCTTGGGCGCGTCAGCATCGGCCTTGGGTTGATTCTTCTGGCGCTGGAGCTGATTGTGCAGGCGGTTACGCCGATCACCCAGGCCAATGGCGTGCAGGTGATTTTCGCCTCGCTGACCGGCGATATTATGCTTGATGCGTTGATTGGCGCGGTGTTCGCCATTATCAGTTACTCCAGCCTGGCGGCGGTGCTGCTGACAGCAACGCTGGTGACAGCGGGGATTATCTCTTTCCCGGTGGCGCTATGTCTGGTGATTGGTGCCAACCTCGGTTCCGGCCTGCTGGCGATGCTCAATAACAGCGCAGCTAACGCTGCCGCCCGTCGCGTGGCGCTTGGCAGTTTGCTGTTCAAGCTGGTGGGCAGCCTGATTATCCTGCCGTTTGTGCATGTGCTTGCCACGTCAATGCAGAAACTTCCCTTGCCGGAAGCGGAACTGGTGATCTATTTCCATGTGTTCTACAACCTGATCCGCTGCCTGGCGATGGTGCCGTTCGCCGGGCCAATGGCGCAGTTTTGTAAGCGGATCATTCGTGAAGAGCCAGAGCTGGATACACGCCTTAAGCCAAAGCACCTCGACAGTTCCGCACTCGATACGCCAACGCTGGCGTTGGCCAATGCTGCACGGGAAACCTTGCGCATGGGCGATGCGATGGAGTTGATGCTCGAAGGGTTGCATAAAATCATGCACGGTCAGCCTCGTCAGGAGAAGGAGCTGCGCAAGCAAGCCGATGACATCAACGTGCTGTACACCGCAATTAAGCTCTATCTGGCTCGTATGCCGAAAGAGGAGCTGGCGGAAGAGGAGTCGAAACGCTGGGCGGAGATTATCGAGATGTCGCTGAACCTTGAGCAGGCCTCCGATATTGTCGAGCGCATGGGCAGCGAAATCGCCGACAAATCGCTGGCCGCGCGGCGCGCTTTCTCTGTTGAAGGCTTGCAGGAACTCGATGCGCTGCATGAACGGCTGGTGGGAAATCTGAAGCTGGCGATGTCGGTATTTTTCTCCAGTGACGTGACCAGCGCCCGGCGTTTACGTCGCAGCAAACACCGTTTTCGCATTATGAACCGCCGTTATTCGCATGCGCACGTTGACCGCCTGCATCAACAAAACGTGCAAAGTATTGAAACCAGCTCGCTGCACCTCGGTTTGCTGGGCGATATGAAACGTCTTAACTCCCTGTTCTGCTCGGTAGCCTACAGCGTGCTGGAGCAGCCGGATGAAGACGACGAGCGCGACGACGCTTAACCCATACCGTGCCTGCGGGCACGGTAGCTAAAACCCACACTTTTACTGCGTAACTGCACAAATTTGATTTGGCGCGGCGAAAATCCGGTTTTCTCTCCCGGCGAAGCCAGTTATATTCCGCTTTTACAGGAGAATTTATGCTGCCAACCCAATCAACACGTTTAAACAAATACATCAGCGAAAGCGGAATTTGCTCACGCCGCGAGGCTGACCGTTATATTGAGCAAGGCAATGTCTTTATTAATGGCAAACGCGCCGGGATCGGCGATCAGGTGGTTGCCGGAGACGTTGTGAAAGTGAACGGTCAACTTATCGAGCCGAGAAACGACGAAGATCTGGTGTTTATCGCGTTGAATAAACCCGTTGGTATTGTCAGTACCACCGAAGATGGCGAAAAAGACAATATTGTTGATTTCGTTAATCACAGCAGCCGTATCTTCCCCATCGGCCGTCTGGACAAAGATTCGCAGGGGCTGATTTTCCTCACTAATCACGGCGATTTAGTGAACAAAATCCTGCGCGCCGGTAACGATCACGAGAAAGAGTATCTGGTGACCGTCAATAAGCCCGTCACTGACGAATTTGTGCAGGGTATGAGCGCGGGCGTGCCGATCCTCGGCACCAAAACCAAAAAGTGCAAGGTAAAAAGGGAAGCGCCATTTACCTTCCGCATTACGCTGGTTCAGGGGCTGAACCGCCAAATCCGCCGCATGTGTGAATACTTTGGCTATGAAGTCACCAAACTTGAACGCACGCGCATTATGAACGTCAGTCTCACTGGCTTGCCGCCGGGGGAGTGGCGTGATCTGACCGACGACGAGCTGATTGCGCTGTTTAAGCTGATTGAGAACTCATCGTCAGAAGCGAAGCCGAAAGCAAAAGCGAAACCGCAGGCAGCGAAAAAGCCCGCAGTAAAAGTGGCGAAGCCCGAAGAGAAAAGCCGGGCGAAACCGGCGGGGAAACGCTTTACCCAGCCGGGCAGGAAAAAGAAAGGGCGCTAGTTAGCGCTTGCCACGCGTTGAGGTGTTTGCCGACCAGGAAAATGTGGCATTCTCATCCGGTTTATAAGCCTGCTGTTTCTTCATCTGGCGGGCTTTTTTCGCTGCCGCTTCGCGCTGCGCCATCAGTTTATCGATGTACTCCTTCTTCACATGATTAGCTTCAGCGTTGCTGAGCGGGCGTCCGTGCGCGATACGGGCGCGATCCAGCAGCGTTTTCAGCTCCCGCTGTTCACTCTCCGTCATCTCTTTTTGCGTCAGTCTGGTCAGGGCCATAAAGCGTTCTCCTTGGGAAGTGCATCGAGTCTACGCGATGTAAAGGGGCATGTCTGCGTGGTGATGCATAAACCCCGGAAGGCGCTTCGCAGATTTGTTTTTGAGCGGGTGACTTTCCTGTACTGCCCTGTAGGGTGACGCACTTACGGTAAGAGGTTTAAGTCGGTAAACACGGCTAATGTTTCCATCTTGTCAACACATTCAAGAGCAGTTATGATGTTTCCATAATGGAACGTGTGAGGGAGCGATGCACGTTATATCAAGGAGGCCGTTCGATAACGCGGCTAAAGATTTTCCAAACCACACGCTTGCGCTGGACGCGGTTTACAAAATCCTGAAAAGCACTGTTTACCAGAATCCAGACGCGTTGCGAGAAGAGTTCCCAAGCCTGGACAAGATGAAATACAGGGATAAATGGTGGGTTATCAATGTCGGTGGCAACCATTTGAGGGTGCTGTTTTTCGCAGACTTTGAATCAGCAAAAATATTTGTCAAACATATCGTGACCCATGCCGAATATGACAAATTGATAAGACATTATCGGGAGACCAAAGAATGATTGAGGATGCGATCAAGGCTGCTGACGAGCTGGTGAAACTGGTGCCTTTTTTGGGAAATAACCCCGGCAAAGAGGAGTATGAGCACGCGCTGGAGATGGTTGGACGGTTGCTCATGCATGCGCCGGATAGCTCCCTGGTCGCGCTGCTTACCGCAAAAATAGAGCACTATGAAAATAACGACCCGGAGCTGGCGGCGTTTAACGCGCGTATCGCGGCACTGCCACGCGGTGTTGCCGCTTTACGGGTTTTGATGGATCAGCACGGATTAAATCAGTCTTCGTTTCGGGATGAAATCGGCCAGCGCTCCCTGGTGAGCCGCATTCTTAATGGCGAACGCAATCTGACTGTCGACCATATCCGAGCGCTGGCGAAACGCTTTAATGTGTCGACCGACGTATTTATTGAGCCAGCCCATCACATCGCGGGGTGAGTGAAATGGCTGTGGCGGCAGCCATTTCTTGTAAAGTTAACCCTCTTTCACCGCTTCCGTTTTACGCCCGTCGACCGGTTTGCCCGACCAGTAGCCTGCCAGCAGCGAACCGGAAAGGTTGTGCCACACGGAGAACAGTGCGCCAGGCAGCGCGGCGAGCGGTGAGAAGTAGATTTTACCCAACGCCGCAGCGAGGCCGGAGTTCTGCATACCCACTTCAATCGCCAGCGTGCGGCAAGTGGATTCATCAAAGCCGAACAGACGACCGCCCCAGTAGCCACCGAGCAGACCAATGCTGTTGTGCAGGATCACCGCGACAATCACCACCAGGCCAACAGAGGCGATGTAGTTCGCGGAACCGGCGACCACGGCGCTAATGATCGCCAGAATACAGACCATGGAAAACGCGGGCAGCCAGGGCTCCAGCGCGTTAACCACGCGCGGGAACAGGTGGTGCACAACCAGCCCCAACGCAATCGGGATCACCACAATTTGCAGGATGCTTAACAGCATGCCCATCACATCGACCTGAATATGCGCATCGACATACAGACGCGTCAGCAGCGGCGTGGCGACAACGCCCACCAGCGTAGAAACCGAAGAGATGGTGACCGACAGCGCGACATCACCTTTCGCCAGATAAATCATCACGTTTGATGCCGTTCCACTGGCGACACTACCGACCAGTACCATCCCGGCGGAGAGATCCGGCGGCATCTTAAAAATCAGCGCCAGTAGCCATGCCGCCAGCGGCATCACCAGGTAGTGCACGAAAATACCGGCGGCAACCGGAGCCGGGCGTGACAGGACGCGTTTGAAGTCATCAATTTTTAAGTGCACGCCCATGCCAAACATAATCAGCATCAGCAGCGTGGCGACCCACGGGCCAATGGCGATAAACGTTGGCGGGAAATAATAGGCGAATACCGAGAGCAGCAGCGCCCATAACGGGAACAGCCGCGTGAAAGTTGCGAGCATGTGGGGATTCCTTGCGATTGTTGTGTTGTGTTTTTATTACCCTTCACTCTTCAGGCTACAGGTGCGCTGGCGAAGCCAATAGCGTCCGTAATTTCTGCGCCGGTAACCCGGCAACCTCACCGGATAAGCGCTGTTCGCAACTGGACCTGCAACCCGAATGAATGAGGGTATTTAAGGAGGGGATCGAGCCCGACCATTGGTATTGTTTATCGCTCTAAGGAATATTATTCAAACAAATTATGATGAAGATCTTTTATGTTGCGCCGCGTACGCTTTCCCAGCTCAGTCCGAAGCGGGCCAGGTATTTGCGCAGGCGATCCGCATCATTCGGGTTGGCCTTTTTCTGCCGGGAAATGGCGAACAATTCACGTCCTGCTTCTGAAAGCGTCTGGCTGCGCCGGCAGACGGCAATCACCGTTTCTAACTGGCGTTGATCGAACAGATCCAGCTTGCTGATATCCACCGGCAGGTCAGGCAATGCTGATTCCCCACGCCAGTGATGCGCTAAACGCTGCACCTCCTCTTCGACTAACGCGTCGTTAATCCGCCCCTGTTCCGCCAGCGTTGCCATTCGCGCGACTGACGTGCTCAGTTCGCGAAAGTTGCCGCGCCACGCCGCGTGGGGAGAACAGGCGAAGTCCAGATAGCGCTCGCGTGCGCCCTTATCAAAGCGGATTTGCGTCTGCTGCTGCTGTGAAAAACGCTGGAGTTCATACTCAATGTTCGGGGCGATATCTTCCCGCCGCTCCGCCAGACCCGGCAGCGCGAACGTCCACATATTGATACGCGCAAAGAGATCTTCCCTGAAACGTCCTTCCGCCACCCACTGCTGCATATTCCGGTGCGTACCCGCAATCAGTTGAAAATCACTGTGCACTTCTTTATCGGAGCCAAAGGGGAAAAAAGTCTTCTCTTCAATCGCTTTCAGCAGCATCGCCTGCTCATCCAGCCCCAGCTCGGCAATCTCATCGAGGAACAGCACGCCGCCATCGGCTTCGCGCAGTAGGCCGGTACGCGCCTGTTGTGCGCCGGTGAATGCACCTTTCACATGGCCAAATAGTGTCGACATGGCATTATCACCGCGCAGCGTGGCGCAGTTCACCGCCACCAGACGCCCCTGCACCAGATGTCGGGACTGGCGTAACTGAAAGATGCGTTTTGCCAGGAACGATTTTCCCGCACCGGTTGGCCCGGTCAGCAGAATGGGCGCAGCCGAGCGCAGCGATACGCGTTCGATTTGCTCGATTAAGCGGTTAAAGGTGGCATTACGCGTATCAATGCCGGATTTCAGAAACGACACCGACTGCTGCTGTTCGCGCTGAAAACGGCTGGTCAGCGTGGCGTAACGGCTTAAATCCAGATCGATAACCGAACAGACGCCGGCAGCTATTGCTTCGTCAGCAGCGCCTTTCGCCGCCGGGCCGGTCTGCAACAGGCTGGCGGGCAGATAACGGGCCTCGGTCAGCAGGAACCAGCAGATCTGCGCGACGTGCGTCCCGGTGGTGATATGCACCAGGTACTCTTCATTTTCCGTATCGAACGGGTAACGGGTAGCGAAATCGAGAAACGCGGCATACACCTCTTCAAAATCCCACGGATCTTTAATCATCACCGCATGTTTGCGTACCTCGGTATGTGGCGAGACGAGGGCAATGTCCTCCGCCGTCTGTTGCGCCAGCCCTTCATCGCGCGGCTGGTGCAGCAGCTCAAGCCTGTCGACAGGAAAATCCGTTTGCTGGCACAACCCTACGGTGGGCCGCCATTTGCGAAAGCGGTTTTGCCGTTTACCACGTTTATCCAGCACCGTTCCCAGTACACCAATCACCACCCGACGCTTCATGCTTATCCCACAAGATAAAAACCGATATTTAAAGATAGAAAATAATCATCGCTGCCGCAATGCCAGTAAACCATGTGAAAAATAAAAGTATTATTTTTCAGTTGGATAAAAAATTTATTTGCTTTTTCGGATTCTGGCACGCTTCTGGCAATAACTATTACGTCAGCACGCTGAGGTAGCAGGGGGTACGCACCCCGCCGGCGCACCAGGAACGGCACGAGACGTTTTCCGGGGGGCGTTCCGTCAGTGGAAAGACACTTGCGAAAAGTCGGTTCTTTTTCGGGTTCGAATCCCGGATTCGCCACCTTATCTGTGGAGATAAACAGGCAGTATCCCGGTAGTCGGGCTGTTGACGATTACCCCCAACGACCGCCGGTAACGGCGCCGGACGGCAGGCAAAACGTTGTTTCCCCTGCGGTTTCGCCCCTGCATCCGCGGTCGTTAAGGCTAACTATTTAAGGAGATCGTTATGACCAACAAAATCACAATACGTAAAGGTCAATTAGGTTTACTGGCAAAAGAGGGTGACTACATCCAGGTTCTGGAAACTGGTGAGCACCGCCTGCCGTGGTTCAACAAACCCGACGTGCTGGTAGTGAATACCGATGGCAGCGAAGTGGCTGCCGGTCTGGCGGAGTATTTGCGCCGCTTCCAGCCGCAGTGGGTGGAGCGTTACTGCCTGGTGGCCGATATGGCAGATAACGAGGCCGGTGCGCTTTATCTCAACGGCATGCTGCTGGAGATCCTGCCGCCTTCAACGCGCCGTCTTTACTGGCAAGCGGATGACGCGCTGAAACTGGTACGCATCGATACCCGTGACGTACGGGTTCCCACGGATATCCTTAACGCCGTGGCGCAACCCAAACGCAGCGTGGCGGTAAAAGGTCGCGACGCGATCCTGGCGGTGCAGGTTCCGGCCTGGCACGCGGGCGTTTTAAAAGTCGATGGCGTGACGCAGGCGCTGTTACCGGCGGGATTGAGCGGCTACTGGAAAGTAAACCATCTGGTGGAAGCCGAAGTGGTGGACTTACGCCTGCAAGTGCTGGAAGTGAGCGGCCAGGAGATCCTGACCAAAGATAAAGTCACCTTACGGCTGAACCTGGCGGCGAACTGGCGTTACACCGATGTATTAAGCGCCTTTGCCCAACTGAGCAAACCGCTGGATCACCTCTACCGCGAATTGCAGTTTGCCCTGCGTGAAGCGGTGGGCACGCGCACGCTGGATGAGTTGCTGGAAGATAAGCAGGTAATCGATGAGTTAGTGAGCGTGCAGGTGGCAAATCGCATGGCGGCATTTGGTATTGAAGTGGCGTCGCTCGGGGTGAAAGACATCATCCTGCCGGGTGAGATGAAAACGATCCTGTCGCGCTTAGTGGAAGCGGAGAAATCAGCGCAGGCCAATGTTATCCGCCGTCGTGAAGAGACCGCAGCGACCCGTTCGTTGCTGAACACGGCAAAAGTGATGGAGAGCAACCCGGTGGCGTTGCGACTTAAAGAGTTAGAAACGCTGGAGCGTGTGGCGGAGCGCATCGATAAGATCTCGGTCTTCGGTGGCCTCGACCAGGTATTGCACGGCCTTGTTAACATCAAAGGAAGCCATGATGCAGCATAACGACTATCAACTGCTGGCGCAGGAGAACAGCGCGCCGGTGAAAATGTGGACGCACGGCGTGCCGGTGGAACCCGAAGCGCGTGAGCAGTTGCTGAACACGGCAAAAATGCCGTTTATCTTCAAACACCTGGCCGTGATGCCGGATGTCCATCTGGGGAAAGGTTCAACCATCGGCAGCGTTATCCCGACTAAAGGGGCGATTATCCCGGCGGCGGTTGGCGTGGATATCGGCTGCGGCATGATTGCCGTGCGCACCTCGCTGCTGGCGGCGGATCTGCCGGATAACCTCGGCGGGCTGCGCAGCGCCATTGAGCAGGCGGTGCCGCACGGACGTTCGGTGAACCGGTCGAAACGTGATAAAGGCGCGTGGGAAAACCCGCCGCAAGAGGTGGATAGCCACTGGGCGTTGCTTGCGCCGCGCTTTAAGCGCCTGACGGATAAATACCCGCGCTTGTTGCAAACCAACAACCATCAACATTTGGGAACGTTGGGAACCGGTAACCACTTTATCGAAGTGTGTCTGGATGAGCAGCAACGCGTGTGGGTGATGTTGCACAGCGGCTCGCGCGGCGTGGGTAACGCCATCGGTAACGTGTTTATCACGCTCGCGCAGCAGGATATGCAGCAGCATATCGCCAATTTGCCGGACCGAAACCTGGCCTACTTCCGGGAAGGCAGCAAGCACTACGACGACTATCTGGAAGCGGTCGAGTGGGCGCAGGATTTCGCCCGCCATAACCGTGAAGTGATGATGTCGCGTGTACTGGCGGCGCTGTCGCGCATTGTGACCAAACCGTTTATCACCCGGCAGGAAGCGGTGAATTGCCACCATAACTATGTGCAAAAAGAGACGCACTTTGGTGAAGAGGTGCTGGTGACGCGTAAAGGCGCGGTTTCCGCGCAAAAAGGGCAGATGGGGATTATTCCCGGCTCGATGGGAGCGAAAAGTTTTATCGTGCGTGGGCTGGGAAATGAAGAGAGCTTCTGCTCATGCAGCCACGGAGCAGGGCGCACCATGAGCCGTACAGCGGCCAAAAAACGCTTCACCGTGGAAGATCAAATACGCGCCACTGCGCATGTAGAGTGCCGTAAAGACAGCGAGGTGATCGATGAGATCCCGATGGCTTACAAAGATATCGACGCGGTGATGGCCGCGCAGGACTCGCTGGTGGAAGTGGTACATACCCTGCGGCAGGTGGTGTGTGTGAAAGGATAAGAAGGAGAGTAATCATGGAACCTTTAGGGGTCGATGTCGCCATGCGTGGGCGCGTGCGGCAGGTGTTACACGATGTAGAACACACCTACGGCGTGAAAGTACTCTACGCCTGCGAATCCGGTAGCCGCGGCTGGGGTTTCGCTTCGCCGGACAGCGATTACGATGTGCGCTTTCTGTATGTGCATCAACCGGACTGGTATCTGCGCGTCGAGCCGCAGCGTGATGTGATAGAACTGCCGATAGACGATGAGCTGGACGTTTGCGGGTGGGAGTGGCGCAAAGCGCTGGGGTTGCTGAAAAGCGCTAACCCGGCCTTAATCGAATGGTTAGATTCCCCGATCGTTTACCAGCAGGATGACGCCACGCTCGCCGCGTTGCGCGTGCAGGTGCCGCACTGGTTTTCGCCGGTCAGAGCGCGCTGGCACTACTATTCGATGGCGAAAAAGAACTTTCGCGGCTATTTGCAGGGTGAACAGGTACGGCTGAAAAAGTACTTTTACGTGCTGCGTCCGCTGCTGGCAGTGCGCTGGATAGAAGCGGGTAAAGGCATGCCGCCAATGCGTTTCGCTTCGTTGCTTGCAGGCAGCGATCTCGACGCGCCATTACGGGCGGAAATTGATGAACTGCTGGCGTTAAAGCAACGGGCAGGCGAAGCGCAATACGGTGCGCAACGGCCGCTGCTACATGCGTTTATCGGCGATGAGCTGGCGCGCGGCGAAATCGCAGATGCGCTGCCGGAAAGCCGCAGTGGCAAAGTCAGCGATCTCGACGCGTTGCTGTACCAGACGGTGATGGCATAAGAAAAAAGCCCGGTGATTCGCCGGGCTTTTTGCTCTTATCCGCAAACGGGGAGGAATTACTCAAACAAATTATGATGCAGTTTTTGCACCACTTGCTCGGCCTCTTTTCCGGGTACAAGGAAGCAGAGGTTATGGCTGGATGCGCCATAGCAAATCATGCGGATATTAAACGGGTCCAGCACGCCAAACACCTCTTTACCCACGCCGCAGGCTTTCGACAAATCGTTGCCGATAATCGCCACCAGCGCTAAATCTTCTTCCACTTCCACCCGGCACAAAGAGGAAAGCTCGGTCAGCAGTGCCTGGGTTAATAAGGTGTCGCCGGTTGACGTTGAACCGGTGGTGTCCAGCGTCAGCGCCACGCTCACTTCCGAGGTGGTGATCAAATCAACCGAGATATTGTGACGCGCCAGGATGCCAAACACTTCGGCAAGAAAACCGCGTGAGTGCAGCATGTTCAGGCTGTGCAGCGTGAGCAGGGTCTGCTTGCGGCGCAGCGCCAGTGCGCGGAACAGCGGCGGGTTGCTGGTGTTGTTGCACACCAGCGTGCCACCGGCTTTCGGATCTCTGCTGGAGCCGACAAAAACCGGAATGTCGCTGCGTACTGCGGGCAACAGCGTGGCGGGGTGCAGCACTTTCGCGCCAAAAGTCGCCATCTCTGCCGCTTCTTCAAAGGCGATCTCATCAATGCGTTTCGCGGCGGGCACCACGCGCGGGTCGGTGGTGTAAATGCCCGGAACATCGGTCCAGATATCCACGCGTGAAGCGTGCAGCGCTTCGCCCAGCAGCGCGGCGGTATAATCGCTGCCGCCGCGACCGAGCGTAGTGGTACGGCCTTTGGCTTCGCTACCGATAAAGCCCTGGGTGATCACCAGCCCTTCATTCAGACGCGGCGCGAGTTGCTGCCCGGCAAGTTCCGCCAGTGCGGCGACATCCGGTTCAGCGCGGCCAAAACGGTCGCTGGTGCGCATCACTTTGCGTACATCAAACCACTGTGCCTGTACGTTGCGTTCGCGCAGCACTTCCACAAACAGCAGTGTCGACATCAGCTCGCCATGACTGACCAGTTCGTCGGTCAGCGCGGTGGATGTCGCCAGCGATGCGGCTTCGGCAAGCGTGGTGATATTTTCCAGCAGGCGCTCGATCTCTTCGCGGATCACCGCCGGGTTCGCCAGGCGTTCCAGAATATCGAACTGAATTTTGCGGATAGCGTCGAGCTTGACGAAACGCTCGCTGGCTTCCAGCCCTTCGGCCAGCGCAACCAGCAGATTGGTTACCCCTGCGGAAGCGGAAAGCACCACCAGACGGACGCTGGTATCGGAAAGCACCACGTCCGCACTGCGGTTCATGGCATCAAAATCGGCAACGCTGGTGCCGCCAAATTTGGCGACAACGAAACTAGTCATAACAACCTCGTGTCAGGGGATTCTCTATTCAGCCATGGCACAAGGAAAGAGCGAAAAACGGGGTGGGCGCAGAGCGATAAACAGCTACGATTTCCCCAGAAGTGCTCCACCTTGTCTGCCCGCTTTCTGTAACGTCTGCGGACATGAAACGTTCGACTGCGAACGCTTCTGGTGACAACCCAGGGGATTCAGCCCCTGTAGCCGATAACGCACGCTGCCAGGCGTTTTGTTATCTCGGCGTTACTCCCCCTCAGGTGTTTTCATCAGCCTGGCGCTTCGAACACCGTGTGCCTGGGTAACGCGCCTCTTCTGGCAATGTTTACCTTCGCCTTTCACGCCGCAGCGGTGTTGGCTGCCTTCACTTACCCCGGTCACTTACTTGTGTAAGCTCCCGGGGATGCGCTCAGTTGCCGCCTTGCTGCAACGTGAAATGCTTTGGTAAGGATTACCTTCGCCTTCACGCCGCATCGGTGCTGGCTGCTTTCACTTACCCCGTCACTGACTTATGTAAGTTCCCGGGGATGTGCTCAGTTGCCGCCTTGCTGCAACGTGAAATGCTTTGGTAAGGATTACCTTCGCCTTCACGCCGCATCGGTGCTGGCTGCTTTCACTTACCCCGTCACTGACTTATGTAAGTTCCCGGGGATGTGCTCAGTTGCCGCCTTGCTGCAACGTGAAATGCTTTGGTAAGGATTACCTTCGCC
>NZ_DAMCGF010000008.1:0-160222 GCF_032104925.1 Kosakonia sp. | reverse complement strand
TCACTGACTTATGTAAGTTCCCGGGGATGTGCTCAGTTGCCGCCTTGCTGCAACGCGAAATGCTTGGGTAATGCAAACCCGCGCATGCGCGGGTAGTGCGTTTATAAATAAAGGGTTAGCGGGCATGCTGTCAACGCCGGGATTATGCGGATTTTTCATGCTGCATTGGTCGTCAGTAAAATGACTTATGTTGTGCTCAAATTCGGCGATTTTTGGTCGTTATTCGCCCGCGTGTACGGCGAGCCGGCACAAAAACCATCACAATTTTCCCCGGCAGGCGCTACAATCGACGGCAGTCACAATTCTCAAATCAGAAGAGTATTGCTATGAAAAACATCAATCCAACGCAGACATCTGCCTGGCAGGCATTACAGAAACACTACGCTGACATGAAGGACGTCACTATCGCGGATCTGTTCGCGAAAGAGGGCGACCGCTTTAGCAAATTCTCCGCAACGTTTAACGACCTGATGCTGGTGGATTTCTCTAAAAACCGCATCACGCAAGAGACGCTGGACAAACTGCTGGCACTGGCCAAAGAGACCGATCTGGCGGGTGCGATCAAATCCATGTTCTCCGGTGAGAAAATTAACCGCACCGAAGATCGCGCCGTGCTGCATGTCGCGCTGCGTAACCGTAGCAATACGCCGATTGTGGTGGATGGCAAAGATGTAATGCCGGAAGTCAACGCGGTGCTGGAGAAGATGAAAGCCTTCTCTGAAGCGATCATTTCAGGTAGCTGGAAAGGTTACACCGGTAAACCGATCACCGACGTGGTGAACATCGGTATCGGCGGTTCCGACCTCGGCCCGTTCATGGTGACCGAAGCGCTGCGCCCGTACAAAAACCACCTGAACATGCATTTCGTCTCTAACGTCGATGGTACACACATCGCCGAAGTGCTGAAAAAAGTGAACCCGGAAACCACGCTGTTCCTCGTGGCGTCCAAAACCTTTACCACCCAGGAAACCATGACCAACGCCCACAGCGCGCGCGACTGGTTCCTGAAAACCGCCGGTGACAACAAACACGTGGCGAAACACTTCGCGGCGCTCTCCACCAACGCGAAAGCGGTGGGTGAGTTCGGCATCGACACCGCGAACATGTTTGAATTCTGGGACTGGGTTGGTGGCCGCTACTCTCTGTGGTCGGCGATTGGCCTGTCTATCATCCTCTCCGTCGGTTACGACAACTTTGTTGAGCTGCTCTCCGGCGCGCACGCGATGGACAAGCACTTCTCCACCACTGAGCTTGATAAAAACCTGCCGGTGCTGCTGGCGCTGATTGGTATCTGGTACAACAACTTCTTCGGCGCTGAAACCGAAGCGATTCTGCCGTACGACCAGTACATGCACCGTTTTGCCGCTTATTTCCAGCAGGGCAATATGGAGTCCAACGGTAAATACGTTGACCGTAACGGCAACGCGGTGGATTACCAGACTGGCCCGATCATCTGGGGTGAGCCGGGCACCAACGGTCAGCATGCGTTCTATCAGCTGATTCACCAGGGCACCAAAATGGTTCCGTGTGATTTCATCGCGCCGGCTATCACCCATAACGCGCTTTCCGATCACCACCAGAAACTGCTGTCGAACTTCTTTGCGCAGACCGAAGCGCTGGCGTTCGGTAAATCCCGCGAGGTGGTCGAGCAGGAATATCGCGATCAGGGTAAAGATCCGGCAACGCTTAACCACGTTGTGCCGTTCAAAGTGTTTGAAGGCAACCGCCCGACTAACTCTATTCTGCTGCGCGAGATCACCCCGTTTAGCCTGGGCGCGTTGATTGCGCTGTACGAGCACAAAATCTTCACCCAGGGCGCAATCCTTAACATCTTCACTTTTGACCAGTGGGGTGTGGAGCTGGGTAAACAGCTGGCGAACCGCATTCTGCCGGAGCTGGGCGATGACAAATCCATCTCCAGCCACGACAGCTCAACCAATGGTCTGATTAACCGCTACAAATCCTGGCGCGGTTAAGCCACATAAGCGTCGCTTCGGCGGCGCTTTTTTTTACCGATTATATTTATTCCTGCAAGGTTATATTGCGCGAGGATTTCGCCCGATATATATAAGCAATTCCGATATCGATATTTTAAAGCTAAATTACGGGGATTATTCCTGGTTCGCTGTTTCTATATCTATCATCAGGTTTATCTGAAAAACGCTACAGGTGGATAAGCGGCGGCTATAAATTTTAGGACTAGCCTTATTGTGTCAATATTTTGTCATTATTTAATTGATTGAAAGATATGCAATTTTTGATTTTTGTCTTCTCTTTTTAAATGTCTGATACCAATTTTCCGAAAACGTTCCCCGCTATTTCCCGATGCGTAAACCCTCTGCTGTAGTTGTGTATACTCGATATCGCCTGAATTCTTTCAGGTAAATCTCCATTCATTCAATGAAGGGAAATTGATATGAAAAAAGTCCTGTATGGCATTTTTGCCATATCCGCGCTTGCGGCGACTTCTGCTTTTGCAGCACCGGTGCAAATCGGTGAAGCGGCAGGGTCGGCAGCGACCTCTGTTTCTGCGGGTAGCTCCGCAGCAACGAGCGTTAGCACCGTAGGGTCTGCGGTGGGTGTCGCGCTGGCGGCAACCGGTGGCGGTGATGGCTCCAACACGGGAACCACGACCACCACGACCACAAGTACCCAGTAATAGCGGGTACATTAACTATAACCACACTTCGGTGTGGTTATTCCGCCCCTTTCGGAGAAGAGTCGTGAAGCGACCTGGTATCATCTTGATTTGCCTGCTCCTTCAGGCATGTTCAGGCCCCATCAAAGGCCTCGGGAATTCACTCTGGAACAGCGTATTTGGTATGCCGGGCGTGCAGCTCACGGATGAAGAAATCCTCAATATGCCGTATGCCAGCCAGTACATGCAGCTCAACAACGGCCCACAACTGTTTGTGGTGCTCGCTTTCGCCGAAAACGGGCAGCAGAAATGGGTGACGCAGGATCAGTCCACCATCGTCACGCAAAACTATCGCATCGTGAAAACGCATCTGCCTGGCGACAACCTGCTGGATGTTAATAACCTGGCGGCAGATCCGCTGGCGAAACCGAACCAGATTGTCGATGGCGCGAGCTGGACACGCTTAATGGGCTGGACGGAACACAAGCAGGTGCGCTACGCCACCGCCCGTTCTGTCTTCCGCTGGAATGGTACCGACACGGTGAAGCTGGCGAGCGACGTCACCGCAGTACGCATCCTCGATGAAGAGGTGACGACCGACCAGAAACGCTGGCGCAACCGCTATTGGGTGGATGAACAAGGGGTTATCCGGCAATCCGAGCAGTACCTTGGCGCGGACTGGTTCCCGGTGAAAACCACCCTGATTAAGGCGGCGAAATAATGAAAAAACGCGCTCTTCTTCCGCTGTTAGCCAGCCTCGCTTCCCCGCTGGCGTTCGCTGTCGGCACTGTTGATGTCTATACCGAGGGCGATAGCAAGCCGAAAACCTTAACCAACGCCGCACACTTGGTGGATCTGGTTGGGCAGCCCCGTCTGGCGAATAGCTGGTGGCCCGGCGCGGTGGTCAGCGAACGGCAGGCGACGATTGCCGAACAGGCTCGCCATCAGGCGCTTCTTGCGCGGCTTAGCGCACTTGCCGCCGATGAGAGCGACAACAGCGCCGCGGCGATCAACGCGCTGCGTCAGCAGTTGCAGGCGATGAAGGTCACCGGTCGACAAATCGTTGAGCTGGATCCAGATTACCTGCGTACCCACCGCCTCGCCAACCGGCCATTAGAAGGGCAGTACACCTTATGGGTTGGCTCGCAGCCGACCACCATCACCGTGGTTGGGCTTATCAGCAGCCCGGGCAAAAAAGTGTTCACGCCGGGACGCGATGTGGTGAGCTATCTGGATGAGATGAGCCTGCTGAGCGGCGCGGAACGCAGCTATGCCTGGGTGATTTACCCCAACGGCAAAACGCAAAAGGTACCGGTTGGCTACTGGAACCGACGCCACGTGGAGCCGATGCCCGGCAGCGTGATTTTTGTCGGTTTCGCACCGGGTTTGTGGAGCAACGAGTATGACGAGCTGAATGCCGACATTCTTCAGTCCCTGACGCATCGGATACCGGAATAATAATGAAAAAATCGTTTGTCATTAGCCTGTTGGCGCTGGGGATTAGCGCCGCCTGTCACGCAGAATCGTACCCGGAACCGATTGGCCCATCGCAGTCGGACTTCGGCGGCGTTGGCCTGCTGCAAACGCCCACCGCGCGGATGTCGCGCGAGGGTGAACTGAGCTTTAACTACCGCGATAACAATCAGTACCGTTACTACTCCGGTTCGGTGCAGCTCTTCCCGTGGCTGGAAACAACGCTGCGCTACACCGATGTGCGGACGCGGAAATACAGTTCGGTAGAAGCCTTCTCGGGCAATCAGTCCTACAAAGATAAAGCCTTCGATTTAAAACTGCGCCTGTGGCAAGAAGGCTACTGGCTGCCGGAAGTTTCCGTGGGCGCGCGCGATATTGGCGGTACCGGGCTGTTTGACGGCGAATATCTGGTGGCGAACAAAGCCTGGGGGCCGTTCGATTTCTCGCTGGGTATCGGTTGGGGCTACCTTGGCACCAGCGGTAATATCAAAAACCCGCTCTGCTCCTACGACGAGAAATATTGTACGCGCGACACCCGTTACAAAGCCGCTGGCTCCACAGATACCAGCCAGATGTTCCGTGGCCCGACCGCGCTGTTTGGCGGGGTGGAGTACCAGACGCCGTGGAACCCGCTGCGCCTGAAACTGGAATATGAAGGGAACAACTACCAGCAGGACTTCGCCGGTAAACTGCCGCAGCGCAGCAAAGTCAACGTCGGCGCGATTTACCGCGTTACCGACTGGGCGGACATCAACCTGAGCTATGAGCGCGGGAATACCTGGATGTTCGGCTTTACCCTGCGTAACAACTTCAGCGATCTGCGCCCATCGTATATCGACAACGCGCGGCCAAAATATCAGCCACAGCCGCAAGATGCGATCCTCCAGCATTCGGTGGTGGCGAATCAGCTGACCTTACTGAAATACAACGCCGGGCTTACCGATCCGCAAATTCAGGTGAAAGGTGACACGCTGTATGTCACCGGCGAGCAGGTGAAATACCGCAATACCCAGGAAGGGGTTGAGCGCGCGAATCGCATCATCATGAATGATTTGCCGGATGGCATTCGCACTATTCGCGTGACGGAAAACCGCCTCAATATGCCGGTTGTCACCACCGAAACGGATGTTGCCAGCCTGAAGCGCCATCTTGAAGGCGAACCGCTGGGGCAGGATACGGAACTGGTGCAAAAACGCGAAACGCCTATCGTGCCGGATAAACCGGAGCAGGGCTGGTATATTGATAAATCCTCGTTCGATTTCCACATCGACCCGGTGCTTAACCAGTCATTCGGCGGGCCGGAAGCTTTCTACATGTACCAGCTTGGCGTGATGGCCACTGCCGACTGGTGGCTCACGGATCACCTGCTGACCACCGGTAGCCTGTTTGGCAACCTGACCAATAACTACGACAAGTTTAACTACACCAACCCGCCGAGAGACACCGCCTTGCCGCGTGTGCGTACCCGCGTGCGTGAATATGTGCAGAACGATATTTACGTCAACAACATGCAGGCGAACTACTTCCAGTACCTGGGCAATAATTTCTATGGCCAGGTGTATGCCGGGTATCTGGAAACCATGTACGGCGGTGCCGGTGCCGAACTGTTGTGGCGTCCGGTTGATAGTCACTGGGCGTTTGGTATTGACGGCAACTACGTGAAACAGCGTGACTGGCGCAGTGCGCAGGACATGATGAAATTCACCGATTACAGCGTCAAAACCGGCCACTTTACCGCTTACTGGACGCCGTGGTTCGCCGAAAATGTGCTGGTGAAAGCCAGCGTCGGTCAATATCTGGCGGGCGATAAAGGCGTCACGCTGGATGTGTCGAAGCACTTCGACAGCGGGATTGTGGTGGGCGCGTATGCCACCAAAACCAACGTTTCAGCCGCGCAGTACGGGGAAGGGGACTTCACCAAAGGGGTCTACATTTCGGTTCCGCTGGATCTGTTCAGCACCGGTCCGACCCGCAGCCGCGCTGGCGTTGGCTGGACGCCGCTGACGCGTGACGGTGGTCAGATGCTGGGCCGTAAGTTTGAGCTTTACAACATGACCAACGATAAGACGGTCAACTTCCAGTAAGCCTTCTCTCTCCCCGTGCGGGGAGAGAGTGGCCGCAAGCCTGTCTTTCCCCATCTTCAACCCTGTTTCTCTCCCCGTGTGGGGAGGGACAGTTGCATTTATAACCGGCGCAACAGCCGCGCCGGGTTTCCCGCATACACCCCTTTCTCGCTGATCGATTTGGTCACCACGCTGCCCGCGCCTATCACACAGCCATCGGCAATAGTCACTGCCAGAATCGTCGCGCCGCTGCCAATCGACACGTCATTACCAATCACGATGCGCCCCCAGTTGTTGCTGTCGGGGTCCGGTTTGCCATCACGAAACATATCGTTGGCAAACATCACGCCGTGACCGATAAAGCAGCGCTCACCAATGGTGACATATTCGCAAATAAAGCTGTGCGACTGTATCTTCGAACCTTTACCGATCTGGGTATGCCCCTGGATTTCGACAAACGGGCCGACAAACACATCGTCCGCCAGCGTGCAGTTGTATAAATTCGCGGGTTCATAAATCACCACGTTTTCGCCGCAGGTTACATTGCGTACGGCGGTTTGGCGCAAAGCGGCGCTTGCCATCCTCCCTCCTTAAAGCGGTTTGCCCAGAATATGCAGCGTACTTTGCTGCGACGCGGTACTGAATAGTGTGTCTTTGAGATGCGTGAATCCCAGCCGGTGGTAAAAGCGCCGCGCGTTCGGGTTGGCGTCCAGCACTTCCAGCCAGATAAACCGCTCACCACGCTGTTGCGCCAGGCGTTCTATTTCTGCCAGCAGTTGCTCGCCGTAGCCTTTACGCGTTTCGCCCGGAAGAAGATAGAGTTTGTGCAGCAGCGTACCCGCCGGGCCGTGCTCGTCGACCGCGCGATGCCAGGATACTTTAGCGAAACCGACAGGCGCCGCATTCTGCGCGATAAACCAGCTGCCCGCTTCGCTTTGCAGGCTCTGCTCGATTACTGCCGGGGAATACTCCTGGCGGAGAAATGCCTCCAGCTCGGCCGGTTCGCGCCACAGAGGGGCAAAATGATGGCGATAACTGGCGTAGCCCATTTCACTCAGTAACGCGGCGTCCGCGATTTCAGCTTTACGTACGGTAAGCATGCTCTTTTTCGTCTCCTGCGTGGACATGTCTGTGCAACATGTCATCACGTGGTGTCACAAAATATAAGCAAATAATGTAGATCCAGATCACATTTTTGCGATATACAAAGCGTTGTTCACCAGTAATGAGGTGCCGCTATGACATCGCTAACTCGTCCACGCGTTGAATTTATTTCGACCATATTGCAGACCGTGCTGAATCTTGGTTTGCTCAGCCTCGGTCTGATTTTGATTGTCTTTCTGGGCAAAGAGACACTGCATCTGGCGGATGTGCTGTTCGCGCCGGTGCAAACCAGCAAATATGAGCTGGTGGAAGGGCTGGTGGTTTATTTTCTCTATTTCGAATTTATCGCCCTGATTGTGAAGTACTTTCAGTCCGGGTTTCACTTCCCGCTGCGCTACTTTATCTACATTGGTATTACCGCGATTGTGCGGTTGATCATCGTCGATCACCAGTCGCCAATGGATGTGTTGATCTACTCGGCGGCGATCCTGTTGCTGGTGATCACGCTGTGGTTGTGTAACTCGAAGCGGCTGAGGCGTGAATAAAAAAAGGGCGATCCGGGGATCGCCAATGACTTCACAAGTTGGGTGATACAAGTTGAGGGTGCAGTGGCAACGCCGGTCATCTTTCGGGTGATAGCTGCGTTGGCTTCCTTTACTCACCCCGGTCACTGACTTCAGTCAGCTCGCGGGGATTCATGCAGTCGCCGCCTTGCTCTAACCCGAACTATTTAAGGCGCAATAACAACAATGAAAATTAACCTTTCACACCGCCTGCTGTCAGGCCGTTAACCAGCCAGCGCTGCGCAAGCAGGAAGACAACCGTAATTGGGATCGCGGACAGCACCGCCGCCGCGGCAAAATCGCCCCACAGGTAGTTTTGCGGGTTGAGATATTGCTGCATCCCGACCGCCAGCGTGTAGCTGTTAACATCGCGCAGCAGCAGTGAGGCAACCGGTACTTCGGTAATGGCGGCGATAAACGACAGAATAAACACCACCGCCAGGATCGGCACCGACAGCGGCAGCAGCACCAGGCGGAACGCCTGCCACGGTGTTGCGCCATCCAGCGAGGCGGCTTCTTCCAGCGAACCGTCGATCGTTTCGAAATAACCTTTGATCGTCCATACATGCAGCGCGATCCCGCCCATATAAGCGAAGATCACCCCGCCATGGGTATTCAGGCCGATAAACGGCACGTACTGGCCGAGCCGGTCAAACAACGCGTACAGCGCCACCAGCGACAGCACCGCCGGGAACATCTGGAAAATCAGCATCCCTTTCAGCAATGTCGCTTTGCCGCGAAAGCGCATACGGGCAAAGGCGTACGCAGAAGTGGTAGAGAGCGCCACAATGCCGACTGCGGTGATCACGGCGATTTTCACCGAGTTCCACAGCCACAGCAGCACCGGGAACGGCGGCGGCGTGACGCGGCCATCGGCGTGTTCGACGCTAAAGCCCAGCGCGAGGCGCCAGTGCTCCCACGAAATATTTTCCGGAATTAAACTGCCGGTGGCGAAGTTACCTTCACGCAACGAAATGGCGACCACCATCAGCAGCGGGAACATAATCGCGGCAATAAACACCAGCAATAACAAATGGGTGATAAACAGCCGCAGCTTTTGCGATTTCGCCTGCACCATAGCCATAATTTTCGTCCTCCTTAATCGAATTTCATGCGCGTAGCTTTCAGGTTGACGATAGCCAACGCACCTACCAGCAGGAAAATCAGCGTGGCAATAGCGGCAGCGAGCCCAAAGTCCTGACCACCGCCGCCTTCAAAGGCGATGCGATAGGTGTAGCTCACCAGCAAGTCGGTATAACCGGCCGGCGTGGTGGTGCCGATGCGATCCGGCCCGCCGTTGGTCAGCAGTTGGATCAGCACGAAGTTGTTAAAGTTAAACGCGAAGCTGGCGATCATCAGCGGCGTCAGCGGCTTGATCAGCAGCGGGAAGGTGATGCGGAAAAAGTTTTGCAGCGGTCCGGCACCGTCCATGGCCGAGGCTTCATACAGATCGTCGGGGATCGCTTTCAACAGCCCCATGCACAGGATCATCATGTACGGATAACCGAGCCAGGTGTTGACGATCACGATCATTGAGCGCGCGGTGGTGGGATCGCTAAACCAGGCCGGTTTAATGCCAAACAGCGCGCTCAGCATCATATTGATCTCGCCAAAGCTCTGGTTAAACAGCCCCTTGAAGATCAAAATGGAGATAAACGACGGTACGGCATACGGCAGAATTAACAACACGCGATAAATCGCTTTGCCTTTCAGGGATTCCCACTGCACGACGCAGGCCAGCACCATGCCCACGGCAACGGTCAGAACCACGGTCAGCACCGAGAACACCACCGTCCAGATAAAGATCTCAATAAACGGTTTTTGAATGCCTTCATCGGTAAAGACGCGCGTGAAGTTATCCCAGCCGATGGTCACGGTATAGCCGGGGCTGAGCTTTTCGCTGCCCCAACTGCCATCGGCGTTAATCACCTGGAAGTAGCCGATTTCATTGTTCGGGCGGTATTTCGCGCCGCTCTGGTTGTTGAGCAGCGTGCCATCCTGTTCAAGCTGATACAGCGGTCGCGTACCGGAGAACTGGCGCAGCGAACTCATGGCCACTTTGCTGCCATCCGGCAGAAGGGCGGTCAGCTGGTTCAGCGCCTGGCGATTTTGCGTGATGATGCGCAGGTTGGCGCGCTCGCCAGCGGGCAGGGCGTCAGCCTCTTTTAACGTCAGTTGCTGCTCGCCGCCGGGTTTGAACGCATCGGAAACGTAGTTTTTACCGCTGTCGCCGTCGGTCAGTGCCAGTTGCCACGCATCTCCCGCCGGGTAGAGCCCAAAGTTATACGCTTTGCCTGCCTGGTAGGAACGATCGAGCAGCACCTGCTGCGCGCGCTCCTGAGTGAGCTGGTTAGTGCTGCTGTAGTTGGTAAACGCGATGGCGATGGTACAAACCAGCGGGAACAGGACAAACAGCCCCATACCTGCCACGCCGGGGTAAACATAGCGCCAGGCATAGGCTTTACGGTTGGCGAAAATATAGAGGCCCGCCGAGCTGAGGACGAGCGTGGTAATGGCGAAAAGGTATTCCCCCTGGGCATACATCATAACGACAAGGTAAGCCACCAACAGGCCAACAACGGTGATGGCCGCCCATGCGAGTTGCGGGCTTTGCCACCAGTGGCGTTTTCTTCTTACATCCATGGGGATTTCCTCTCTACTCAACACCCTTCACGCTGCCGCGTTGTTGGCTGCGGTTGCGCACGCTGGTAGCTTACTTTTGTAAGCGCGCCGGGATACTCAACGTTGCCGCCATGATGCGCGTGAAGGATGCCGCGTATACAACATGTCCAATTCGCCTTATCCCCGTGCGGGGATAAGGCATTCACATTTTTACTTGGTAATACGACCCTGGGCGTCTTTCAGCGCGGCGTCGACGGTCTGGCGATCGCTAACGGCGTTGATAACCGCGGTGCGTGTGGCGTACCAGAAGGCGGCCATTTGCGGGATGTTCGGCATAATTTCACCGGTTTTCGCGTTATCCATGGTCGCGGCGATGCGTTGGTCTTTCGCTAACTGATCCTGATAGGATTTCAGCGCGACCGCACCCAGCGGTTTGTCC
Source organism: Kosakonia sp. (assembly GCF_032104925.1). Classification (NCBI taxonomy): domain Bacteria; kingdom Pseudomonadati; phylum Pseudomonadota; class Gammaproteobacteria; order Enterobacterales; family Enterobacteriaceae; genus Kosakonia; species Kosakonia sp. The sequence goes on along the minus strand of NZ_DAMCGF010000008.1, from coordinate 149,320 downwards.
TTGTTAACGTCTGCCAGGCCTTGATCGGTCAGCAGATAGTTTTCGAGGAACTCTTTCGCCAGCTCTTTGTTCGGGCTGGCGGCGTTGATGCCTGCGCTCAGCACGCCAACGAACGGTTTAGAAGGCTTACCTTTAAAGGTTGGCAGCAGCGCGACGCCGTAATTGACTTTGCTCTTATCAATGTTGGCCCACGCCCACGGACCATTGATGGTCATCGCGGTTTCACCTTTGTTGAACGCCGCTTCTGCAATCGAGTAATCCGTGTCGGCATTCATGTGTTTGTCTTTAATCAGCTTCACGAGGAAGCTAAGACCCGCTTTCGCGCCTGCGTTGTCGACGCCGACATCTTTCACGTCGTATTTGCCGTTTTCAAACTTGAAGGCGTAACCGCCATCGGCAGCAATCAGCGGCCAGGTGAAGTACGGTTCTTGCAGATTGAACATCAACGCGCTCTTACCTTTCGCTTTCAACTGTTTATCCAGCGCCGGGATCTCTTCCCAGGTTTTCGGCGGGTTTGGCACGAGGTCTTTGTTGTAAATCAGCGATAAGGATTCGACAGCAATCGGGTAGGCAATCAGCTTACCGTTGTAACGCACCGCGTCCCAGGTGAAGGGGTACAGCTTGTCCTGGAAGGCTTTATCCGGGGTGACTTCTGCCAGCAGACCGGATTGCGCATAGCCACCAAAGCGGTCGTGTGCCCAGAAAATAATGTCCGGGCCGTCGCCGGTTGCAGCAACCTGCGGGAATTTCTCTTCCAGTTTATCCGGGTGTTCTACGGTGACTTTAATGCCGGTGTCTTTCTCAAATTTCTTACCCACTTCGGCAAGGCCGTTATAGCCTTTGTCGCCGTTGATCCAAATGACCAGCTTACCTTCTTCGATTTTGGCGAGGGCAGAGGCGGAAAACATCATCGTCGCCACTGCGGACAAAGCGAGGATGCGTGCGCCTGTTTTGATTTTCATATATCCCGTCCTTTAGGTGATGTGCTCGTGGATACGCTCAAGGTAGTTCGACGGGATTAGTCTCCTTTTTTGACAAGCGCTTCTCATCCTCCTTAACCCTACGCCCCTGGGGCGATTTGTGTGATCTCTGTTACAGAGATTTGCATTATGTGTGTTAGCGCACATAAAAAAGCGCCGATTTTTGCAGAGCCCATCACGAAAATGCCCGCAGCCCGCCTGTCCAGGGGGCAGAGACATTGTTCTCATCCTCCCGCCTCCTCCCCCACAAAAAACCAGGGGGGTGGAGGATTCGCCCGCTGAATCGATGCTCCATAGTCAGCCCACGTTGAATGTTTCTGTTGGTGACAGGTTGTAACGAAGGGAGAAGGGCATGGCGAGCGTACAGCTGCGTAATGTAACGAAAGCCTGGGGCGATGTGGTGGTGTCGAAAGACATCAGTCTCGACATCCACGAAGGAGAATTCGTGGTGTTTGTCGGTCCGTCAGGCTGTGGTAAATCGACGCTGCTGCGCATGATTGCCGGGCTGGAAACCATCACCAGCGGGGATTTGCTGATTGGCGATACCCGCATGAATGAGGTTCCTCCCGCAGAACGCGGCGTTGGCATGGTGTTTCAGTCCTACGCGCTCTATCCGCATTTGTCGGTTGCGGAAAATATGTCTTTCGGCCTGAAGTTAGCGGGCGCGAAAAAAGAGATGATCAAATCGCGCGTCACGCAAGTAGCGGAAGTGCTGCAACTGGCGCATTTACTGGATCGCAAACCGAAAGCCCTATCTGGCGGTCAGCGTCAGCGTGTGGCGATCGGTCGTACGCTGGTGGCTGAACCCAGCGTCTTCTTGCTTGATGAACCTCTCTCCAACCTTGATGCCGCCCTGCGTGTGCAGATGCGTATTGAGATCTCCCGTCTGCACAAACGTCTTGGCCGCACGATGATTTACGTCACCCACGATCAGGTGGAAGCGATGACGCTGGCCGACAAAATCGTGGTGCTCGATGCCGGGCGCGTGGCGCAAGTGGGTAAACCGCTGGAGCTGTATCACTACCCGGCAGACCGTTTTGTCGCCGGTTTTATCGGCTCGCCGAAGATGAATTTCCTGCCGGTAAAAGTGACCTCTACCGCCATTGAACAGGTTCAGGTTGAGCTGCCTAACCGCCAGCGCGTGTGGCTGCCGGTGGACAGCGCCAATGTGCAGGTCGGCGCAAATATGTCTTTGGGCATCCGCCCGGAGCATCTGCTGCCCAGCGACATCGCTGATGTCACGCTGGAGGGCGAAGTTCAGGTCGTCGAACAGCTTGGCCACGAAACACAAATTCATATCCAGATCCCTGCAATACGTCAGAACCTGGTCTACCGCCAGAACGACGTGGTGCTGGTAGAAGAGGGTGCCACATTCGCCATCGGCTTACCGCCGGAGCGTTGCCATCTGTTCCGTGAAGATGGCACCGCCTGCCGCCGGTTACATAAAGAACCGGGCGTTTAAGCGTACCCCACAAAGCGTTTACACAAAGCCATTCGCATTATGTCGAGGCGGCAACGTGATGACTCTCCGGCAGCGTACAAAAGTACCTGACCGGGATTCATGACGGCAGCCAATAAAGAGATAGCGCTAAGGGGGATGTGTAAAAAAAGAAAAGCAAGCTCAGGAGATAGAACGATGATTACTCTGCGCAAACTTCCACTGGCTCTCGCCATCGCGACAGGCGTACTGTCTGCACAGGCGGGTGCTGTTGATTTCAAAGGTTACGCCCGTTCGGGGATTGGCTGGACCGGCAGCGGCGGCGAGCAGCAATGCTTCCAGGCCACTGGTGCAGGTTCCAAATACCGTCTCGGTAACGAATGTGAAACCTATGCAGAATTAAAACTCGGTCAGGAAGTGTGGAAAGAAGGCGATAAAAGCTTCTACTTCGACACGAACGTTGCGTACTCAGTCGCGCAGCAAAATGACTGGGAAGCTACTGACCCAGCATTTCGTGAAGCCAACGTACAAGGTAAAAACCTGATTGATGCGCTGCCGGGCTCCACGATCTGGGCAGGTAAACGCTTCTATCAGCGTCATGACGTACATATGATCGACTTCTATTACTGGGACATCTCCGGCCCGGGCGCTGGTCTGGAAAACGTCGATCTCGGCTTTGGTAAACTCTCTCTGGCCGCAACCCGTTCGACGGAAGCAGGCGGCTCCGCTACCTTCGCCAGCAACAGTATTTATGATTACACCGAAAAAACGGCTAACGATGTGTTTGATGTGCGTCTGGCACAGATGGCAGTCAACCCGGGCGGTACATTAGAGTTCGGCGTTGACTATGGCCGCGCCAATACCCGTGACGGTTACCATTTATACGATAATACCGAAACGAAAGATGGCTGGATGTTCACCGCTGAACACGTTCAGAGCATGCTGAAAGGCTATAACAAATTTGTCGTGCAGTATGCGACCGATGCGCTGACATCACAGGGCAAAGGGTTATCGCAAGGCTCCGGTATTGGCATCGAGGGCAATAGTAAACTGCCTTATAGCGCCAACAACAACGGCTCCCTGCTGCGTATCCTCGACCACGGTGCAATTTCTCTGGGTGATAATTGGGATCTGATGTACGTCGGTATGTATCAGGACATTGATTGGGATAACCAGAATGGTACCAAATGGTGGACCGTCGGCGTGCGCCCAATGTACAAATGGACACCAATCATGAGCACCTTGCTGGAAGTCGGTTATGACAACGTCAAATCCCAGCGCACTAACGACACCAACAATCAGTACAAAATCACCCTTGCGCAACAGTGGCAAGCAGGCGACAGCATCTGGTCTCGTCCGGCAATCCGTGTATTCGCAACCTATGCGAAATGGGATGAAAAATGGGGCTACAACACCAGCGGTAATCCGGGCACGAATGCCAACTATGGTCTGGCAACCCGCAATGGTACGGGCGGCTCAAGCTTCGGTCGTGGCGACAGCGACGAATGGAGCTTCGGTGCCCAGATGGAAATCTGGTGGTAAGTTTTTCCCTCATGCAATGACCAAAAGAGGGGCGAAAGCCCCTCTACTCCTGATAAACAGCGCGCTATTGCCTGGCCACCGCTGTTTCGCATCCTGAAGGTGATAACAATGAAAATGAAAAAAAGTCTCATCGCTCTGTGTCTCTCCACGGGTTTGCTGGCGGGCACACCGGGTATCAGTTTTGCTGATGTAAATATCGTCCCACAGAACACCGCGGCAGCGCCGTCGATTCCAAACTCTGCACTTCAACAACTCACCTGGACACCTGTCGATACGTCCAAAAGCCAGACGGTTCGGCTTGCAACAGGTGGGCAGCATCTGAACGTCGCGGGCATAACCGGCCCCGTTGCGGCGTTTAGCGTGCCTGCCAATATTGGTGAGCTTACGCTGACGCTTTCCAGCGATGTTAATAAAAATACAGGGGTTTTTGCGCCAAATGTGCTGGTATTTGATCAAAACATGTCGCCTGCGGCTTATTTCCCCAGTAGCTATTTTACCTACCAGGAGCCGGGGGTATTAAATGCTGACCGTCTGGAAGGGGTTATGCGCCTGACGCCTGCGCTGGGCCAGCAGAAGCTCTATATCCTTGCATTTACGACCGAAAGTGATTTGCAGAAAACCACCACACTGCTCGATCCGGCCAAAGCCTATGCTAAAGGCGTGGGCAACGCGATCCCTGATATCCCCGATCCGATTGCCCGTCATATTGCTGACGGAGTGGTAAACCTGAAGGTGAAAAATAGTAGTGGTTCCAGTGTATTAGTCGGCCCGCTGTTTGGCTCTTCTGGCCCGGCTTCCGTTACCGTAGGCAATACCGCTGCACCGGCTTACAACACGCAACCGGCTCCTGCCGCCGCGCTCGCTGCGGCTCCTGCGCCAGTGGCGAAAAGCGAGCCGATGCTTAACGATACAGAGAGCTACTTTAACCAGGCCATCAAACAAGCCGCTGCCAAAGGTGATATTGATAAGGCGCTGAAATTATTGAATGAAGCAGAACGCCTCGGGTCGAAATCCGCCCGTGCCACTTTTATCAGCAGTGTAAAAGGCAAGGGGTAATCTCTCCCCACAATGCTGATATTTGCAGCAACTGGTGCGTCGCCTGACGCACCTTTTTTTCCGGCGCAGATGCGCGCTGTTGCGCATCTGTTGCGCTGATGAAAACTGAATGAAGTTTCCCCGCCCCGTGCGCCGGTTCTGCGATACAATAACGCTACGTTATGTACCGGAGAGTAAGGCATGTCACACCCTGCGCTTACGCAACTGCGAGCGCTGCGCTACGTAGACGCAATTCCCGCGCTTGAACCGCAACTGCTCGAGTGGCTGTTGCTGGAAGATTCAATGACCAAACGTTTTGAGCAACAAGGCAAGACGGTCAGCGTTACGCTGATTCGGGAAGGCTTTGTGACGGTGGATGAGATCGCCGAAGAACGCGACAGTCTGCCGAAGGAGGATCGTTACTGGTTGCGGGAAATTATTCTCTGCGCCGACGGGGAGCCCTGGCTCGCCGGACGCACCGTGGTGCCGGAATCTACGCTGAGCGGTCCGGAACTGGCGCTGCAAACCCTGGGTAAAACGCCGCTTGGGCGATATCTCTTTACCTCATCTACGCTTACGCGTGACTTTATTGAAATTGGTCGTCATGAGCAGCTCTGGGGACGCCGTTCCCGTCTGCGTCTGGGCGGGAAACCGCTGATGCTGACCGAACTGTTTTTGCCTGCATCGCCGCTGTACTAAGAGGAAAAGAAAATGGAGTGGAGTCTCACGCAGAATAAGCTGTTGGCCTTTCACAGGCTTATGCGTACGGACAAACCAATTGGCGCTTTGTTGCTGCTGTGGCCAACGCTGTGGGCGCTGTGGGTGGCGACGCCGGGCGTGCCGCCGCTGTGGATTTTGCTGGTTTTTGTCGCGGGCGTCTGGCTGATGCGCGCTGCCGGTTGTGTCGTCAATGACTATGCGGATCGTAAATTCGACGGTCATGTTAAACGCACGGCAAATCGCCCGTTGCCAAGCGGCGCGGTAACGGAAAATGAAGCGCGCGTGCTGTTTGTGGTGCTGGTGCTGCTGGCCTTCGCGCTGGTGCTGACGCTAAATGTCATGACCATTTTGCTCTCCGTCGCGGCGCTGGCGCTGGCGTGGGTTTACCCGTTTATGAAGCGCTATACGCATCTGCCGCAGGTGGTGCTCGGGGCGGCGTTCGGCTGGTCGATTCCGATGGCGTTTGCAGCCGTGAGTGAATCTGTACCGCTGAGCTGCTGGATTATGTTTCTCGCCAATATCCTGTGGGCGGTCGCGTATGACACACAGTATGCGATGGTTGACCGTGACGACGATGTGAAGATTGGCATCAAGTCGACGGCAATTCTGTTTGGTCGTTTCGACAAGCTGATTATCGGCATTTTGCAGGTGGCAGTGCTGATGCTGATGGCGTCGATTGGCTGGCTGAATGGGCTGGGCTGGACCTACTACGGGACGGTGCTGATCGCCGGTGCGCTGTTTGTTTACCAGCAAAAGTTGATTGCCGGGCGTGACCGTGATGCCTGTTTTAAAGCGTTTATGAACAATAACTATGTGGGGCTGGTGCTGTTTTTAGGGCTGGCGTTAAGTTACCTGCATTTGCCTTGAGTTTTTTCCCCTCTCTGGCAAGAGAGGGGAACATTTACCCTCACACTTCTGCTTGCGTCGCGCTCTCAATCGTCAGACGCACATCCGACGTTATCAAGTCCGCCAGCATCTGGTACACGTTTAAGGTACGCGCCGGATCCGCATCGCCGGTATCGCTGATATAACCTTCATCGCGTAGCGTCAGCACCAGCGTACTGAATACCGCTTTATCGAAGAACTCCGGCGCGTTGATACCATGCAGCACCGACAGGCGCTGCGCCAGCGTACGGCTCTCTTTTTCCAGCGTACTGCGGTTCATCGCCGGGTTGGCGCTCAGCAGCCAGAAAGTGATGGCATAACGCTGTAAGGTTTCTCGCGCGCCTGCCGCCAGCAGTTGCAAGGTGCGGGAGTGCGCCGGATTGATGCTCAGACGATCGTCTTTCACCGTCAACAAGCCCTGGCGCAGCAGCTCCTGCGTCAAGTTCTCCAGCACTTGCGCCAGCTCCGCTTTTTCCCAGCGCAGGAACAGCTCGGCTTTCAGCATCGGGTAAAGTAACTCGACGTGGCGCAGGATCTCGCTACGGGAGATCGCGCGGTGCTGGGTGACAATTGCCGCCAGCAGCGACGGCAGCATCAGCATATGCGCGATGTTGTTGCGGTAGTACGTCATCAACACCGCCTGCTCACGCGGCAGAATGATGATATCGCCGATGGTGTCTTTCTCGACTTCGAACTTGTTCATCTGCAGCGCGTGGTCGATAAGCTCGCTGGCGCTGGCCGACGGCGTGGTCGAATCCGGCGAATAAGGCACGTTGCGCATCAGCTCGAGATAGCAGCTTAACTGCTCGGTCAGTTGCTCGCGGGTCAGCGAACGCTGGCGGGAAGCCAGCAACGCCGTACAGCACAGGTTCATGGCGTTAGCCGCACCGGCGTTGTTGATGCGCACCATCAGATCAGCGGCAATGGTGTTCACCGTTGGTGTTAACCACGCCGGACGGATGGATTCAATGGGATCGATGGCTTCGCGCCACTCCGGAACATGGTGGTTCAGGTAGTTCATTAGCGGAATGGGTTCGCCGAAGTTCACATAGCCCTGACCGAGGTTACGCAGCTTGCTTAAACCACGCAGCATCTGCAACAGGCTCTCTTTCTCTTTTGTCGCGCCACGCAGCTCTTTGGCGTAAGTGCCCACTTCCATCACGTGTTCATACCCGATGTAAATCGGCACCAGCGTGATGGGGCGCGTACCGCCGCGCAGCATCGCCTGAATGGTCATCGACAGCGTACCGGTTTTCGGATCCAGCAAGCGCCCGGTGCGCGAACGCCCGCCCTCAACGAAGTACTCTACCGAATAACCGCGGCTGAACAGCTCACCCAGATATTCGCGGAACACGGTGGAATAGAGCTTGTTGCCTTTAAAGGTGCGGCGAATGAAGAAAGCGCCCAGGCGGCGGAAAATCGGCCCGGCGGGCCAGAAATTCAGGTTGATACCGGCAGCGATATGCGGCGGCACCAGCCCCTGGTGATAGAGCACATAGGAGAGCAGCAGGTAGTCCATATGGCTACGATGGCAGGGCACATAGACAATTTCGTGACCGTCGTGCGCCAGCTGGCGTACGCGCTCTGCATTATGCACATTAATGCCCTGATAGAGACGGTTCCAGGTAAAACCCAGAATGCGGTCGGTCAGGCGGATCATCTCGTAGGAGAAATTCGCGGCGATCTCTTCCATCAGCGCGATGGCGTTTTGCTGCGCTTTATCATGGGAGATTTTTTTGCTGCGCGCTTCATCTTCGACCGCGCGGGCAATCGCTTTAGAAGAGAGCAATTTGTTAAACAAATCCTGACGCGCCGGCAGACGTGGGCCTACTGCGGCCAGACGCTGGCGGGCAAAGTGCATACGCGCCACGCGCGCCAGTTTTTGCGCGATAATTTTATCGGTGCCGTGCTCCGTCGCCATACGGCGCAGCGAAACCGGCGGTGAAAAACGCACAAAGCTGTCGCGGCCAAGCCAGGAAACAGCAAAGAATTTCTGGATGCCGTTCAGCATGCGCAGCGGCGGATTAATTTCGCCTTTTTCACGTCCGGGCGAACGGCCAAACATCACCGATACCGGCACCATTTGCACATCCAAATCGGGATGGCTGCGGTGTAAATCCAGGTAGTCGTGGAACAGCTTGATCGACTCTTCTTTTGGCGCGTAATAAGTGAACACGCGCGGCCCACCGTGGATAAACACGAAACGCGGCAGCAACGCGCCGTCGATTTCCAGCGGTTCCAGCGGATCGGGCAACTCATGCGCCAGACACTGCGCGCGTAAAGCCAGTAAATCTGCCTTTGAGTTATAAGGCAGCACGTACATGATGGGGCGTGATGTATCGAGACCCAGTTCCTGTGCAGGTTCTGCGGGAATCGATTTACTTTTTACCAGCACGCTTAATGGTAAATTCAGTAATTTGTAGTAAATTCGTGGCCAGCCGGACATAAAGGATGTAAAGCCTCTGGTTAATAGTGCCATTGCGCCGCAAGAATATCAGAAAGCGCACATAATTTCTGTTGTACCGCTGCGCGCTTGCTGAGACATTGACGCCAATTTAATAAAAAGGTTCTTTTAAATGGCTAATAATACCACCGGTTTCACCCGGATCATTAAAGCCGCTGGATACTCCTGGAAAGGCGTTCGCGCTGCCTGGATTAATGAAGCGGCATTTCGTCAGGAGTCCGTTGCGGTTATCCTGGCAATTATAATCGCTTGCTGGCTCGATATTGACACAATGACGCGCGTACTGCTGATTGGTTCTGTGACGCTGGTAATGATTGTCGAAATTCTGAACAGTGCCATCGAAGCCGTGGTAGACAGAATTGGTTCGGAATTCCATGAACTTTCCGGGCGGGCGAAGGATATGGGGTCGGCGGCGGTGCTGATGTCCATCCTGCTGGCGCTGTTTACCTGGATCGCATTACTCTGGTCACATTTTCGATAACGCTTCCAGAATTCGATAACGCCCTGGTTTTTTGCTTAAATTTGGTTCCAAAATCGCCTTTAGCTGTATATACTCACAGCATAACTGTATATACACCCAGGGGGCGGGATGAAAGCATTAACGGCCAGGCAGCAAGAGGTGTTCGATCTTATTCGCGATCGCATCACTCAAACCGGTATGCCACCAACGCGTGCGGAAATCGCACAGCAATTGGGGTTCCGTTCCCCAAATGCGGCGGAAGAACACCTCAAAGCGCTGGCGCGCAAAGGGGTTATCGAAATCGTATCTGGCGCATCACGCGGCCTTCGTCTGCTGCTTGAAGAAGAAGAGGACGATATCGGTTTACCGCTGATTGGTCGCGTCGCTGCGGGTGAGCCGCTGCTGGCTCAGCAGCATATCGAAGGCCATTACCAGGTCGATCCGAGTCTCTTTAAACCTCATGCGGATTTCCTGCTGCGCGTTAGCGGCATGTCGATGCGTGACATTGGCATTATGGACGGCGATCTGCTGGCGGTGCATAAAACGCAGGATGTGCGTAACGGGCAGGTCGTTGTAGCGCGCATTGAAGACGAAGTGACCGTCAAGCGTTTGAAAAAGCAGGGTAACACCGTCGAACTGTTGCCGGAAAACAGCGAGTTTTCCCCGATCGTTGTCGATCTTCGCGATCAAAACTTCACCATCGAAGGGCTGGCGGTCGGTGTTATTCGTAATGGCGCGTGGTTGTAACGCACATTCGCTTTGCTGCGGGGCGGGTTCAGGTTCCGCAGCGATCTCCTCTTTTCCCTCATTAAATTTCACATTCAAACCATGCCACTGCTAACCGCATCTGACAAAGCGCTCTGGCGGCTTGCGCTGCCGATGATCTTCTCAAATATCACTGTCCCATTACTGGGGCTGGTGGATACGGCGGTAGTGGGGCATCTGGACAGCCCGGTTTACCTGGGTGGTGTGGCGATTGGCGCAACGGCGACCAGTTTTCTCTTTATGCTGCTGCTCTTTTTGCGCATGAGCACCACCGGGCTGACAGCTCAGGCGTTCGGCGCGAAAAATGCGCCCGCGCTGGCGCGTGCGTTAGTCCAGCCTTTGCTGCTGGCGCTAGGGGCCGGCGTGTTGATTACCCTGTTGCGCACGCCGCTTATCGACCTGGCGCTGCATATCACTGGCGGTAGCGAGGCGGTGCTGGAACAGGCGCGACGGTTCCTGGATATTCGCTGGTTGAGTGCGCCTGCTTCGCTGGGCAATCTGGTGTTGCTCGGTTGGTTGCTCGGCGTGCAGTATGCGCGTGCACCGGTGATATTGCTGGTGGTGGGGAATCTGCTCAACATCGTGCTCGATGTGTGGCTGGTCATGGGGCTGCATATGAATGTGCAAGGGGCAGCACTTGCCACGGTCATTGCAGAATACGCCACCTTCGCTATTGGTTTATGGATGGTGCGACACGTACTGGTAATGCGCGGCATTTCATTGCTGACGCTGAAAAATGCATGGCGCGGTGGCGTACGGCGTTTGATGGCGCTGAACCGCGATATCATGTTGCGTTCGCTGCTGCTGCAACTCTGCTTTGGTTCGATAACGGTGTTTGGTGCCCGGCTCGGGGATGAGACGGTGGCGGCAAATGCGGTGCTGATGATGTTTTTAACCTTTACCGCCTATGCGCTGGATGGTTTCGCGTATGCGGTTGAGGCGCACTCCGGGCAGGCTTACGGTGCCAGAGACGGCAGTCAATTGATGCATATCTGGCGGGCTGCCTGCCGGCAGGCCGGTCTGGTGGCGCTGTTCTTTGCCGTTATGTATGCAGTGGCGGGTCAGCAAATTATCGGGCTGTTAACATCGTTGCCCGCGCTGCAACAGCTTGCCGGACATTATCTGATTTGGCAGGTTATCTTACCGTTAGTGGGGGTGTGGTGTTATCTGCTGGACGGTATGTTTGTCGGTGCCACGCGCGCGGCCGAAATGCGTAACAGTATGGCAGTGGCGGCGGCGGGGTTTGCCGCTACGCTACTCACCGTGCCTGTTTTAGGCAATCACGGTTTGTGGCTGTCACTTGCTGTATTCCTTGCCCTGCGTGGGCTGACGCTGGCGATAATATGGCGCCGTCACTGGCGTAACAACAGTTGGTTTGCTGCCAGCGATCCTTCCTGATAGCGCTTTATTTTCTAAGGTAACGCTCCGATTTTCTCGTCTCGTTTACGCTGCTTTTATCTTGTTAAATGGTTAAAGATTCCGAATAAAATCCATAATGCCGAATCCCTGACTATAATAATCAGTACGTTCAGCACGGTGAGAACGTCATTTTAACCGAACGATAAGGAGTCCATGATGAATAAAGACGAAGTCGGCGGTAACTGGAAACAGTTTAAAGGCACAGTGAAAGAGAAATGGGGCAAACTCACCGACGATGATATGACTATCATTGAAGGTAAACGTGATCAGTTGGTGGGTAAAATCCAGGAACGTTACGGTTACGCAAAAGATCAGGCGGAAAAAGAAGTGACGGACTGGGAAACGCGTAATGATTACCGTTGGTAGCCAGCACATCCCCTCAAATGTGTTAACCCTCTGAAGGCTACCCTGCCCGAAGGTACAAGGATGTACCACCCCTCCAGATTCCATATTTATTAACTCTAACTACATTGTTTTGCGCACAAACTTCCTGATTTTGTGCTCTTATCGCATCCCTCTGTCTGCCTCGTTTTACCAACAGTTCGCCCGATCCACGGCTCCCGCAGCATGCGCTTGCTCGCCGCCATTAAAATGCGAAACCTGGCGGGTTGTGTTGCAGGTAATAAAGAGCTGATAAAAGACGGGAAACCATTATCGCGGTTTTTTCTTTAGCGGGACGCTATGGTCATGGTGGCAGTGATCGTGATGGCGGCAGGCTTCCACTTCCACGCAGGCGGCACACAGGCCATGGGCTTCAATCACATTATGACGCAGGGCAAAACCCATTTTCGCCGCCAGCGCATGCATAATATCTTCCACGCCTTCGGCCTGCTCTTCTTTCACCGAACCGCAGCGGTCGCAAATAAACATCGCAGAAGTATGCGTCGGCTGATCAAAAAGGTGGCACAGCACGTAACTGTTGGTGGACTCAACCTTGTGGACAAAGCCTTGCTCCAGCAGGAAATCAAGCGCGCGATAAACTGTCGGCGGTTTTGCTTGCGGTTCGCTCTCGCGCAGCAGGTCGAGCAAATCATACGCGCTGATCGCTCCTTGTTGCAGGCTCAGTAATCGCAACACTTCAAGGCGCTGGGGAGTCAGGCGCACATTGCGCTGCGCGCACAGCTTTTCAGCCTGCACTAACATCTCTTGCGAAGTGGTCTTATCCATTGGCGCCCTCGGGGTGGTGGGAACAGAAACCCACACTTTACCATGTCCTGCCCAAAACGCCGAGATCGCCGCCCGTAAACTCCTTTTCTCACTTTCCTTCCCGAAACGAATTTCCTCTTCTATAAATATTGAGAGTTTCCTCAATAACTATAACGTTCATATATATCCTGTACGTTCACATGATTTAGCTTCTTTTTTGGTCGTTGTTCGCAGCAATAGTGAATTCCTGTTTCTTTTAAAATAAACAGGCTTAAAAAAACTCATCTGGCTACGAGACACATATTGTGAATAAAAAACGTAAACTTTCAGTGGTCGCTATCGCTGTCTCCTTCTTTGCAGCAAATCAGGCAGGAGCAGCCAATACCTGGGCAGAAGCACGTAACGATGCAATGGGAGGAACCGGTGTTGCATCGGCAAATTATGGTAGTGGGGCACTCATCAACCCGGCGCTGCTGGCGAAAGCCAAACCGGAAGATGACGTCACGATTATCCTGCCGAGCGTGCAGGCGCAAATTACCGACAAAGATAACCTTCGCGATGAAATCGATAACATCAATGACAAAATTGATGGTTACAAGGATGTGGTCGGTAACCTGACCGCCGCACAGATCATTGCTAACCCGATTGGTACATTAAATCAGTTCCAGGGGGCGGCGAAAGATCTGGCTGACGAACTGGTGTTCCTGAAAGGCAAAACCGCGCAGGCCAAAGCCGCTGCCGGGCTTGCCGTTAGTATTCCCAATGATGTGCTTTCGCTGGCCTTTGTTACCAAAGCCTACGCCCACGCCCGTGTCAGCTCGAATATCGATCAACAAGATATTGATTACCTGCGCGGCATTCAGAACAACGACGGTATTGCTTTGAGCGAAGCGCTGCGGGCGGTTGTCTCGCCAAACGGTAGCGAAGAGATCACCAAAAACCTTAACTCTACCGCTGCCGGTCGTGCGGCAATCGTCTCTGACTTTGGTATTGCCATGGCGCGCCAGTTTGAAGTTGCTGGCGTGCCGTTATCCCTTGGCGTGACGCCGAAACTGCAAAAAACGTGGGTCTACAACTACACCGCGTCTATTTATGACTATAAGAGCAGCGACCTGAGAGACAGCCGTTATCGTACCGATGACACAGGCTTTAACATCGATGTCGGTGCTGCGGCAGATCTTAGTGAAAACATCACTGTGGGCTTAACCGGCACCAACCTTATCTCGCGCGATATCGATACACAGAATATTCGAATTCGCAATGGTAGAACCGGTGTGGTCACCAATTACAAAGACACCTACCAGATTAGCCCGGTAGTGACGGCTGGCGCGGCCTGGCATAATGAGCTGGTGACATTAAGCGCCGACGGGGATTTAACCGAAACCAAAGGCTTTAAGAGCGAGAAAAACTCCCAGTACGTGGGCGTTGGTGCGGAAGTTCGCCCGCTTAGCTGGCTGGCGGTGCGGGCCGGTTACCGCGCGGATGTGAAAGGTGATGATAAAAACGTCTTCACAGGCGGTGTCGGTTTTGCACCGTTTAACCGTGTCCATGTCGATTTGATGGGTCTGGTTGGTGAAGATGAAACCTGGGGCGCAGGCGCACAGCTAAGCGTCACATTCTAAGATGTTCTGGCCGGAGGCTTGATGCCTCCGGTTTTTTTATGGCTTATAAATCAGATGATTAAGCCAGGAAGTGGAATTAAATGTTGCTCATCTTGGCATAGCTGGTCATCAAATTGCCGTAATCAGGAATATGAGTACAGAAAAGATTGCCCAACCCTTCAATATCGTTACGCCAGTCGCGGTGTAACTCGCAGGCAACACCAAACCAGGTCATCAACTGCGCCCCGGCCTGCGACATACGGTTCCATGCTGAATGACGGGTAATTTCATTAAATGTACCTGACGCATCGGTGACGACAAACACCTCGAAGCCCTCTTCCAGGGCAGATAACGCTGGAAATGCCACGCAAACTTCCGTTACGACTCCCGCAATAATCAACTGCTTCTTACCCGTTGCTTTTACGGCTTTCACAAAATCCTCGTTATCCCAGGCGTTGATATTACCAGGACGAGCAATGTAGGGCGCCGCAGGCAATAGTGTTTGCAGTTCCGGCATGAGAGGGCCATTCGGGCCAGTCTCGAAGCTGGTTGTCAGAATGGTGGGTAGCTTAAAATATGTAGCGAGGTCGGCCAGCGCCAGCACGTTGTTTTTGAATTTATCCGGATCGAGATCCCGGACCAGTGATAGCAAGCCCGTTTGATGATCGACGAGCAACACAGCGGCATTGTTTTTATCAAGACGTACATACGGTTTAGTCATTTTCCTTAACTCCCTTTGACCTGTTACGGTTATAAATAGCTTTCGCTATTAATGAACATTTCCTATGCCTACCAAAAATGTTAGGTAGTGGTTCCGTTTTGTACAAGGCGACCCCGGACATATATCCATAACAAATGCTGACCATGCATTGTGTCAGCGGGTTTACGTGCTTCCTCTATGCTAGAATAATGCCCCGCTATTTCAGACGCTGGCGATTGCCGGACCTGAGTGGAAATCAGATACGACAAACCTTTTTAACTGTCCAAAATGCACGGTAACCCTGAAATGACAAACCCCCATCAAACCAACGCAACGACGCTCAATTCCACTCAACACTGGAATGGCCGGTTTAGCGTGGCGCCGATGCTTGACTGGACGGACAGACATTGCCGCTACTTTTTGCGTTTGCTGTCGCGCCAGACGTTGCTCTACACCGAAATGGTCACTACCGGTGCCATCATTCATGGCAAGGGGGATTACCTGGCGTACAGCGAAGAAGAACATCCGGTCGCGTTGCAGCTCGGCGGCAGCGATCCGGCGCAGCTTGCCCATTGTGCAAAGCTGGCCGAAGCGCGCGGGTATGATGAAATTAACCTCAACGTCGGGTGTCCGTCCGATCGTGTGCAGAATGGTCGTTTCGGCGCGTGTCTGATGGGCGAAGCGCAACTGGTGGCGGATTGCATTAAAGCGATGCGTGATGTGGTGTCGATTCCGGTCACTGTCAAAACGCGTATTGGCATTGACGATCAGGACAGCTACGAATTTCTTTGCGATTTTATTGGCACCGTGGCCGGAAAAGGCGAGTGCGAAAGCTTTATCATCCATGCGCGCAAAGCGTGGCTTTCGGGGTTAAGCCCGAAAGAGAACCGGGAAATTCCGCCGCTGGATTACCCGCGTGTGTATCAGTTGAAGCGTGATTTTCCGCACCTGAAAATGGCCATTAACGGCGGTATCAAATCGCTGGAAGAAGCCAAAGCGCATCTGGAGCATATGGATGGCGTGATGGTCGGTCGTGAAGCGTATCAGAACCCTGGCATACTGGCGTCTGTTGACCGCGAGATCTTTGGCGCAGACGTGGCGGATGCCGATCCGGTCGCCGTGGTGCGCGCGATGTATCCCTACATTGAGCGCGAGCTGAGCCAGGGCGCGTATCTCGGACATATCACACGGCATATGCTGGGGCTGTTTCAGGGCGTTCCCGGCGCGCGTCAGTGGCGTCGTTATCTGAGTGAAAATGCGCATAAAGCCGGTGCGGATATCGCGGTAGTGGAACACGCGCTCAACCTGGTGGCCTCAAAGCGTTAAAGTTTCACTAAAAGGTAGTCAAATTCACTAAGCTCCGCCTTCTGCTGCGGAGCTTTTTTATTGATAAATAAGCTAATTTTTCCTGGCATGGTTCTTGTAATAACCGGGGAGTTACCTCTTTGGGAGATCCATCATGCTGGAATTACTGTTTATCGTGGGCTTTTTTATCATGTTGCTGGTGACCGGCGTTTCGCTGCTGGGCATCATCGCGGCGCTGCTGGTGGCAACGGCTGTTATGTTCCTCGGCGGGCTTTTCGCGTTGATGATCAAGCTATTGCCATGGCTGCTGCTGGCCGTCGCCGTTGTCTGGATTATCCGTGCCGTGAAAGAACCGAAGATCCCACGTTATCAACGCAATAACCGTTGGCGTTACTAAAGTATTGCGTGGTTCGTCACATACCGAAGACTTTTCCCGGTACATTGCTTAGAACCGAATAGGATTTACTTATTAAATCTGTCACTATCGCGACGTTAACGAATTCATCGCGCTGTACCCTACAATGCAGCCGAACTAAAAAAGAAAGGGCTTCCCACGGGAAGCCCTAATTCTTTCAGGCGATTAGCTTAAGGGATCAACAGACTGGAGCCCTGCGTCGCCCGGCTCTCCAGCACTTCATGCGCCCGCTGTGCATCGTGCAGCGCGAACTTCTGGCTCTCGGTCACATCCACTTTGATAACCCCGCTGGCAATCAGCGAAAACAGCTCATTACTGGCTTCCTGCAACTCTTCCCGGTTAGTGACATAGCCATTGAGGGAAGGGCGCGTGGCGTAGAGCGAGCCTTTCTGGTTAAGAATACCCAGATTCACGCCGGTCACCGGGCCGGAAGCGTTACCGAAACTGACCATCAGCCCGCGACGGCGCAGACAATCAAGCGACGTCTCCCAGGTGTCTTTCCCTACCGAGTCGTACACCACCGCCACCTTTTTACCGCCGGTGAGCTCTTTGACACGTTCCACCACATTCTCTTCGCTGTAGTTGATCACCTGCCAGGCACCGGCCTGTAACGCGCGCTGCGCTTTTTGCGCGGAACCCACGGTGCCAATCAGTTTCGCGCCAAGAGCTTTTGCCCACTGGCAGGCAATCAACCCGACACCACCGGCGGCAGCATGGAACAGGAACATTTCATCTGGCTTGATTTCGTAGGTTTTGCGCAGCAGATAAAACACCGTCAGCCCCTTCAGGAATGACGCCGCAGCTTGTTCGAAGGAGATCGCGTTCGGCAGCACCGCGACTTTATCCGCCAAAACGTTATGCACCGAGCTATACGCACCCAGGCCCGATTGCGCATACACCACGCGATCGCCCACTTTCACCTGCGTGACGCCGCTGCCCACTTTGCTTACCACGCCTGCCGCTTCGGTGCCCAGCCCGCTTGGTAACGCTGGCGGCGGATATAATCCGCTACGGATATAGGTATCGATATAGTTGATACCAATGGCTTTATTTTCTACCTGCACTTCGTTTTCCGCTGGCGCTGCGGGGGTGAACTCAACCGCTTTAAGCACCTCAGGCCCACCATGCTTTTGAAATTCTATTCTCGTCGCCATGCTTCCTCCTGATGTGATAATCTCTCAACCCATTCATTACCCGGATAGCTCCATTCACTATGGCAGGAAATAAACCCTTCAACAAACAGACTGAAACCCGCGACGTACAGCTCGAGGGGATGAAAGTGCCTCCGCATTCTATTGAAGCGGAGCAGTCGGTGTTGGGCGGTTTAATGCTGGATAACGAGCGTTGGGATGATGTCGCCGAACGCGTCGTGGCGGATGATTTTTATACGCGCCCGCACCGCCATATTTTTACCGAGATGCACCGCCTGCAGGAGATGGGCAAACCCATCGATCTGATAACGCTTGCGGAATCGCTGGAACTGCAGGGGCAACTGGACATTGTTGGCGGCTTTGCTTATCTGGCGGAGCTCTCCAAAAATACGCCAAGTGCTGCGAACATCAGTGCCTATGCCGATATCGTGCGTGAACGTGCGGTAGTTCGTGAAATGATTTCGGTGGCGAATGAAATCGCCAACGCCGGTTTTGATCCGCAGGGGCGCAGCAGTGAAGATCTGCTCGACCTTGCCGAATCCCGCGTTTTTAAAATCGCCGAAAGCCGCGCGAATAAAGACGAAGGCCCGAAAAACATCGCCGATGTGCTTGAAGCGACCGTTTCGCGCATTGAACAGCTTTTCCAGCAGCCGCACGACGGTGTCACCGGTGTTAACACGGGCTACGACGATCTTAATAAGAAAACGGCAGGTTTACAGCCGTCGGATTTGATTATCGTTGCCGCGCGTCCGTCGATGGGTAAAACGACTTTTGCGATGAACCTCGTCGAAAACGCGGCGATGTTGCAGGATAAACCGGTATTAATCTTCAGTCTGGAGATGCCCTCCGAACAGATCATGATGCGTTCGCTGGCCTCCCTTTCGCGTGTCGATCAGACGCGTATTCGTACCGGCCAACTGGACGATGAAGACTGGGCGCGCATCTCCGGCACCATGGGCATCCTGCTGGAAAAACGCAATATCTATATTGATGACTCTTCCGGCCTGACGCCGACGGAAGTCCGTTCCCGTGCGCGGCGTATCGCTCGCGAGCATGGCGGCATTGGGCTTATCATGATCGACTACCTGCAACTGATGCGTGTACCGTCGTTGTCGGATAACCGTACGCTGGAAATCGCCGAAATCTCCCGCTCGCTAAAAGCGCTGGCGAAAGAGTTACAGGTGCCGGTGGTGGCGCTGTCGCAGCTTAACCGCTCGCTGGAGCAGCGCGCCGACAAACGTCCGGTGAACTCCGACTTGCGTGAATCCGGCTCCATCGAGCAGGACGCCGACTTGATCATGTTTATTTATCGTGACGAGGTTTATCACGAAAACAGTGACTTAAAAGGCATTGCAGAAATTATTATTGGTAAACAGCGTAACGGCCCAATTGGTACCGTGCGTCTGACATTTAACGGGCAGTGGTCGCGCTTTGATAATTATGCAGGGCCACAATACGACGACGAATAAATCCTCTTCATCCTTCGCATTCCAGGGACGTTGACCGCGTCCGTGGATCCCGGTCGCCTGGTTTATACCAAACCGCCGGGATCGACGGTCTTGTCGTCTTCCTGTAGACGAATGATGTTGACGATTGCTTGATAGGGTAATGTAAATGCAAGCGGCAACCGTAGTAGTTAACCGCCGCGCTCTGCGACACAATCTGCAACGCCTGCGTGAACTGGCTCCCGCCAGCCGCGTGGTTGCGGTCGTGAAAGCGAACGCCTATGGACACGGTCTTCTCGAGACCGCGCGAACGCTCCCCGATGCCGATGCTTTCGGTGTCTCCCGTCTTGAAGAAGCCCTGCAATTACGCGCGGGCGGCATCACACAACCGATTTTGCTGCTGGAAGGTTTCTTCGCCGCCAGCGATCTGCCATTGGTCGCTGAACACCAGCTTCACACGGTTATTCATAGCCTTGAACAGCTGGAAGCGCTGGAAACCGCAACGCTGAAAGCGCCGGTGACCGTGTGGATGAAGCTCGATACCGGTATGCACCGCCTGGGTGTACATCCGCACGAGGCTGAGGCGTTCTATGCGCGCTTGTCACAGTGCAAAAATGTGCGCCAGCCAGTTAACGTTGCCAGCCATTTTGCCCGCGCCGACGAACCGGAATGCGGCGCAACAGAGCGCCAGCTTGATATCTTCACCACCTTTACTGATGGCAAACCTGGTCTGCGTTCCATAGCCGCTTCCGGCGGTACGCTGCTGTGGCCGCAATCGCACTTCGACTGGGTTCGCCCTGGCATTATTTTGTACGGTGTTTCGCCGCTCGATCATAAACCGTGGGGTGCCGATTTCGGTTTTCAGCCCGTCATGACGCTGACTTCGCAACTGATCGCCGTGCGCGAGCATAAAGCGGGCGATGCGGTGGGCTATGGCGGAACGTGGGAAAGCACGCGCGACACGCGTTTAGGCGTGGTGGCGATGGGCTATGGCGATGGCTATCCACGCGCTGCGCCTTCCGGCACGCCGGTGCTGGTTAATGGTCGCGAAGTGCCGATTGTTGGTCGTGTGGCGATGGATATGATTTGCGTTGATCTCGGCCTGGATGCGCAAGACAAAGCCGGTGATGAAGTGGTGCTGTGGGGCGAAGGTTTACCCGTTGAACGCATTGCTGAAGCAACAAAAGTGAGTGCTTACGAACTTATCACGCGCCTGACTTCGCGGGCGACTTTAAAATACATCGACTAAAAGGATTGCGCCTTGTCGCCAATGGAAATCGCCGCCTGCCTGGCTTATGCCCTCTCTGTATGGCTTGCCGCGCGCAACAATATGCACACCTGGTGGACGGGGATTATTGGCTGCGTGCTGTATGGCTGGGTGTTCTACTCCGTACAGCTCTACGCCGATGTCACGCTGCAACTGTTCTTTATCGCCAGCAGTATTGCCGGGTGGATCAACTGGCTGAAAGGCAACCACGGTAGCGAACTGGCGGTGCGTAAAACGCCGCTTAACCATTTGTTGCTGATGTTAGCGGGCGCGCTGGTTGTCGCCGGGTGTTACGCCTGGCTGTTGCACCGCTTTACCAACGCGTGGTCGCCGTGGCTGGACTCCGTCATTATGGTTTTCAGCGTGCTCGCGCAATTTATGCTGATGGGGCGCAGGCTCGAAAGCTGGTATTTCTGGCTGCTGGTTAACACCATTGCCGTGCCGCTGTATGCCGCCCGCGATCTCTGGCTCACCGCCGGGTTATATCTTGTTTTCTGGTGTAACGCCTGGCATGGTCTGTATCAATGGCGCAAAGCGATGGCCGCGCGATGAAACGCTTTGCCAGCGGGTTAATCGTCGGTAAATTTGCGCCGTTACACTGCGGCCACGAACGATTGATTAACGCCGCGCTGGAACAGTGCGAACGCCTGTGGATCGTCAGCTACTCTGTGCCAGAGTTGCCTGGATGCGAGCCGGAAAAGCGTGAACGCTGGCTTCGTGCGCGTTTTCCGCAATGCGACATTCTGGTTCTCACCCCCCAGCGTCTTGCTGATTATGGCTTGAGCGCGCCACCGCATAACGAGGCCGACGGCGATCTGCATCGCCACTATATGGCCGATATCTGTTTGCAGGTGCTGCACTGCCAACCGCAGGCGGTTTTTACCGCCGAAGAGTACGGTGACGGCTTTGCCCGCGTACTCAGCGAACGCTTCGCCAGCCCCGTCGTACATGTCCGTTTGCAGCGTGAGCAAGGAGAGCAGGCACCTTCCGGCACACTGATTCGCAGTGATGTTCACCGCTGGCGGCAGATGTTAGCGCCTGTTGTTTACCGGGATTTCGTTCAGCGCATCTGCCTGCTGGGTGGCGAATCGACCGGCAAAAGCACGCTGAGCATCGCACTGGCGCAGGCACTGGAGACGGCGTATGTGGCGGAATATGGCCGCGAGCGCTGGGACGAAAAGGGCGGTGAACTGGTTTATGACGATATGCTGGCGATTGCACAAACGCAGGTACAGCGTGAAGAAGCCGCCGATGCCCGGCAGTGGCTGGTATGTGACACCTCGCCGCTAACAACGTTGTTTTATACGTTGGCGATGTTTGGTCACGCGCCGGATGCGCTCTATGCACTGGCGCAGCGGCATTATCACCTCGTGGTGCTGTGCGACGACGATTTCCCGTTTGTGCAGGACGGCACCCGCCAGGATGAAACCTTCCGCCAGCGCCAGCAGGCCTGGTACAACGAACAGCTGACGCAACGCGGCATTCCCTTTCTGCGTGTACGTGGTTCGGTAAGCGAGCGTGTGGCGCAAATACTGGCCGCGCTGCGCGGCTAAATCGCTTATTTTTTATCACCGCGGTTGCTGCTCTCGATCTTCCTCCGCTTCCGGTTTATTGTGGTGGTTCTTGCCTACTGTAAACCTGGAGAGTACACGCGTGTTTCAGAAAGTTGACGCCTACGCCGGCGACCCGATTCTGTCGTTAATGGAGCGCTTTAAAGAAGATCCCCGCAGCGACAAGGTCAATCTCAGTATCGGGCTTTACTACAACGAAGATGGCATTATTCCGCGTTTGCAGGCGGTCGCCGAAGCCGAAGCGCGCCTGAATGCGCAGCCGCACGGTGCGTCAGTTTATCTGCCGATGGAAGGGCTCAATAGCTATCGCAACGCGATCGCTCCGCTGCTGTTCGGTGCAGAACACCCGGTACTGGCGCAAAACCGCGTTGCCACCATCCAGACATTAGGCGGCTCCGGTGCGCTGAAAGTCGGCGCAGATTTTCTGAAACGTTACTTTCCAGATTCCGGCGTGTGGGTCAGTGACCCGACCTGGGAAAACCATGTCGCTATTTTTGAAGGCGCTGGCTTCGTAGTGAGTACTTACCCCTGGTACGACAGCACGACTAACGGCGTGCGTTTTGAAGCATTTCTGGAAAAACTGAACACCCTGGACGCCCAGAGCATTGTGCTGCTGCATCCCTGCTGTCATAACCCAACCGGAGCGGATCTGACTCACGCGCAGTGGGACCAGGTGGTTGAGGTGTTGCAAGCGCGCAATCTGATCCCGTTCCTCGACATCGCCTATCAGGGCTTTGGTGCCGGAATGGAAGACGATGCTTATGCCATCCGCGCGGTTGCCCACGCCGGGCTGCCTGCGCTGGTCAGCAACTCATTTTCGAAAATTTTCTCGCTGTATGGCGAGCGCGTTGGCGGGCTTTCCGTGGTGTGTGACGATGCGGACGCCGCCAGCCGCGTGCTGGGGCAGCTCAAAGCCACCGTGCGCCGTAACTACTCCAGCCCGCCGAATTTTGGCGCACAACTGGTCGCAACAGTACTTGGCGACGCCGGTCTGAAAGCCTCCTGGCTGGCGGAAGTGGAAGCCATGCGTACGCGCATTCTGGCGATGCGCCAGGAGCTGGTCACCGTGCTGAAAGAGGCGGTACCGGGCGGTAATTTCGATTATCTGCTTAAACAGCGCGGCATGTTCAGTTATACCGGCCTGAGCGCGGCGCAGGTCGATCGTCTGCGTGAAGAGTTTGGCGTTTATCTCATCGCCAGCGGGCGGATGTGCGTTGCCGGTTTGAATAGCCGCAACGTGCACCGCGTGGCGCAAGCATTTGCCGCAGTAATGTAAGCACCCACTTACTTTTGTCCGTCCCCTGCGTTCTGGCAGGGGATTATTTATGCCTCAATATTCGCTTATTCTCTGAATAATCTGCAAAAAATCCTTTTTTTCATCGGCTTCACAGGGTATGGTCTGGTAACATTTTGACCATTCGCACCATTTATAAAATATAACGAACTGATAATTTAGGGATAAATATGCGAAAGTTCATACGCGCGCTCGGCGCGGTCTGCCTGTGGATGACGTTTGGCAGCGCGGTTTACGCTTCGGCGCCCACGCCGGTATCTGAAGGCACCAATGTTGCCAGACTCGCCGAACAGGCGCCCGTTCACTGGGTTTCCGTGGCGCAAATCGAAAATTCTCTGATCGAACGCCCGCCAATGGCGGTCGGGTTTGATATTGACGACACGGTGCTGTTTTCCAGCCCCGGTTTCTGGCGCGGTAAAAAAACCTGGTCGCCGGATAGCGATGCCTATCTGCAAAACCCGGCGTTTTGGGAAAAGATGAACAACGGCTGGGACGACTTCAGTATTCCGAAAGAAGTGGCCCGCCATCTGATTGCGATGCATGTAAAGCGCGGTGACACCATCTTTTTCATCACCGGACGTAGCCCGACAAAAACAGAAACGGTTAGTAAAACGTTACAGGACGATTTTCTTATTCCTGCGGCCAATATGAACCCGGTGATTTTCGCCGGTGATAAGCCTGGCCAGAACAGCAAAACCCAGTGGCTGAAGGCCAATAAAATCCGCATTTTCTATGGCGATTCAGACAGCGATATCACCGCCGCGCGCGAAAGCGAAGCCCGGCCAATTCGCGTGCTACGCGCTTCAAACTCGACCTATCGCCCTTTACCGCAGGCGGGTGCGTTGGGTGAGGAAGTGATTGTGAACTCCGAATATTAGCCCCGGCTTTCCTGTTTCGCAGCCTGCTGCCACACTGACAAGAGTTCATTTTGCTGACAGGAGATGTGCATGTGGTATCAACAAACCCTTACGCTTGGCGCGAAGTCGCGCGGATTTCATCTGGTGACGGACGAGGTGCTTGGGCAACTTCGCGATATCTCCCGCATTAACGTTGGTTTGCTGCACTTGTTGCTGCAACATACCTCCGCTTCGCTCACCCTGAACGAAAATTGCGATCCCACCGTGCGCCACGATATGGAGCAGCATTTTCTGCAAGCCGTGCCGGACAACGCGCCGTATGAGCATGATTACGAAGGGCCGGATGATATGCCGTCGCATATCAAATCCTCCACGCTTGGCGTTTCGCTGCTGTTACCCGTGCAAAAAGGGCGCGTAGTGCTGGGTACGTGGCAGGGAATTTGGCTTGGCGAGCACCGTATTCACGGTGGCTCGCGAAAAATCATCGCCACGCTGCAGGGAGAGTAGTCGCTCCATCAAACCTCCATATACCCCGGTTATAAGCCTGCATAAAGACGTGTGGGTGCGTCTGATAACACGGGGTAGTTATGGTTTTACGGAATGTTTTCGCGTGGCTGTACGGTTGGGAACCGTGCGATTTCGCCACCTACAAAATGGTCTGGCAACAATTTGGCGGTTCTGTCTGTACACATCCGGATGTGCTGCAATTTTTAAGTGTTGAAACGGGAGCGAAGCTGGCTTTTTACGCTATTCGTCGCCAGCAGGTTTATGTTGGCGCGTGTTACGCGGTGAATGGGGCGTTATCGCTACAGGATCGGCGTTATCCCTTTGTTTTCGATGACATCATACTGCCGCTGGAAACGAAAAAAGTGGGGTATTTACCTGCCGTTACCAAGCGGTTATCTCCACATCATCAATCCGATTTTCTCAATGTTTTATTCAGCGGTTATTTAAAAAACAAGATCTGCTACGTCAAAGAGAGCCTGTCGAAAGCGTCACAGAAAAAACGCAACGGCGAAATGAAAAAGTTTCTTGCCTGTGGCGGTGAAGTTCGGTGGGTTGATGACTTTTCAGATAGTGAACTGGCCGACATATATATCGACGTGTTCAGGCAGCGCTGGCAGAGTAAAATTTACTGTTTTGCGCGTGATGACTTAATCAGAACATTCGCCGCATTGCGACATTTACTCTTTGGCGCGGTGTTGTTTATGCATGGTCACCCCTGCGCGTTTGATATCATTTTTATGGCCGAGTGCGATGGCTATTTTTATTTCGATGATATTAATGGTGGGTATTCTCAGAACTATCCTGAATTTAATCTGGGCAGTATTTTGTTGTGGGTGAATATCTGCAAAGCAAAAGAATTATGTCTCGCGAAAGATAAAAAATTTAAATTTTCTCTCGGGGTCTATAAAGATTACTGGAGCTATAAAAAACAGTGGTGCGACATTCTGCCGTTGGGCAGGACGCTGTTTTAATGAACGCTCCCGGCGGGGCTTATCCGCCGCCGGGAGCCTGTTAGGCTACATCAATCTCCTAACCGATAGCCGAAGCCGCGTACGCACTCCGGCACATTGACGATGCCCGCCTGCTGGATCTTCTTTCTTAATTTGCTGACATGGCTATCTACGGTACGATCGCAGGCGTTTCCCTCTGGCATGCAGGAATTCATAATCTCTTCACGCGTAAAGATGCGCTGCGGGTAGCGAATTAAATGCATCAATATCTTAAACTCTGTAGAGGTTAAGTCTGTAGATAAATCCATTTTCTTCGGGCCAACGTATACCTGATGCGTTATTTTATTTATTTCAATGTTTCTGGTTTTATACAGTTTCAGATTTTCTCGCGCATGATATTGTTGGCTTCTTTTTAAAATAACATGCACCCTGGCGACTAATTCCTCGGGGTTGAACGGTTTTACTACATAATCATCAGCGCCCGTTTTTAATGCCAGAACTTTATCCGTATCGGCGCCTGATGCGGTCAGCATCATAATCGGGATATCGGTTTTCTGGCGCAGCTCCATCAATACTTGCCAGCCATCCTTTTTCGGTATCTTGATATCCAGAATAATAAAATCAGGCTGGTATTTTTCGGCCATCATGACCGCTTTTTCACCATCAGGGGCATGAATCACCGCGAACTTGTCGCGTTCAAGGTAAGCAATAATAACACCAGCAATATCACTATCATCTTCAGCGACAAGGACGGTTTTCTTCTCGCCATGTAATATGCTCATCAGGCATCTCCGGGAGTTTTCTCTTTAATCCGTAATCAATTGCACATCAGTGTGCTGCTTTTATCTATTTGAAAAAAATGAAAAAATAACTGTTACTTTCTGGTTGTAACTATTTGTCACTCTAAAACACAAAAGGTTCCAGCGTTCTCAATTCTGTTTAGGTTGTGTTAATCGTCAGGTTTTGTAACGACCCACGATTTTTTTATCCATACACTACGCTTTAATGATGTATTTATGCCGATCGCGATACCCCACCACGACATGACAAGGAGAAGCAAAAGTGACAATTTCCGAGTTACTGCAATATTGCATGGCGAAGCCTGGCGCTGAACAGAGCGTGCACAGCGACTGGAAAGCAACACAAATCAAAGTTGCGGATGTGCTGTTTGTGATGGTGAAAGAGGTGGAAGGCCGGCCGGCAGCGTCGTTGAAAACGAGCCCAGAACTGGCGGATTTGCTGCGCCAGCAGCATGAAGATGTGCGCCCCAGCCGCCATTTAAATAAAGCGCACTGGAGCACCGTTTACCTGGATGGTTCGTTACCGGATTCGCAGATTTACTACCTGGTGGATGCGTCGTATCAGCAGGCGATTGAGTTGGTGCCGGAACAGGTCCGGCAGCAACTCTCCGTGTAATTACTTCAGCATCGGTTTGAGGAAGCGCGCCGTATGAGAGGCTTCGCATTCGGCGACCGTTTCCGGCGTGCCGGAGACCAGGATCTCGCCGCCGCCGCTGCCGCCTTCCGGGCCGAGATCGACAATCCAGTCCGCCGTTTTAATCACGTCCAGGTTGTGCTCAATCACCACAATGGTGTTGCCCTGATCCCGTAACTGATGCAGCACGTCCAGCAACTGCTGGATATCAGCAAAGTGCAGGCCAGTGGTTGGTTCGTCGAGGATATAGAGCGTCTGGCCGGTGCCGCGTTTCGACAGCTCGCGCGCCAGCTTCACGCGCTGGGCTTCACCGCCGGAAAGCGTCGTCGCCGACTGTCCAAGACGAATATAGGTCAGGCCAACATCCATCAGCGTTTGCAGCTTACGCGCCAGCGCCGGAACAGCATCGAAGAACTCGCGTGCTTCTTCGATAGTCATATCCAGCACTTCATGGATGGTCTTGCCTTTGTATTTGATCTCCAGCGTTTCACGGTTATAGCGCTTGCCTTTGCACTGGTCGCACGGCACGTAAATATCCGGCAGAAAGTGCATTTCAACCTTAATGACGCCATCACCCTGGCACGCTTCGCAGCGACCGCCGCGCACGTTAAAGCTGAAGCGCCCCGGCGTGTAACCGCGCGAGCGGGACTCCGGCACACCGGCAAACAGCTCGCGCACTGGCGTAAAGACGCCAGTATAGGTGGCCGGGTTGGAGCGCGGCGTACGCCCAATCGGGCTCTGGTCGATATCAATGACTTTGTCGAAATGCTCCAGCCCCTGCACATCGCGATACGGCGCAGGTTCGGCGATGGTCGCGCCGTTCAACTGACGCTGGGCGATTGGGAACAGCGTATCGTTGATCAGCGTCGATTTACCGGAGCCGGAAACGCCGGTGATACAGGTGAACAGGCCCACCGGCAGCGTCAGCGTTACATCTTTCAGGTTGTTACCGCGCGCGCCAGTCAGCTTCAGCACTTTTTCTGGATCGGCTTTCACGCGCTGTTTCGGCAGCTCAATTTTACGTTTGCCGCTCATGTACTGCCCGGTCAGGGATTCCGGCACCGCCATGATGGCATCCAGCGTCCCTTCCGCCACAACCTGGCCGCCGTGTACGCCCGCGCCAGGGCCGATGTCGATCACATGGTCGGCGGCGCGAATGGCGTCTTCGTCGTGTTCGACAACAATCACCGTGTTACCGAGGTTACGCAGATGGATAAGCGTGCCAAGCAGACGTTCGTTATCGCGCTGATGCAGGCCAATTGACGGTTCATCCAGCACGTACATGACACCTACCAGACCCGCGCCAATCTGGCTTGCCAGACGAATGCGCTGCGCTTCGCCGCCAGAGAGCGTCTCCGCCGAGCGGGAAAGCGTCAGGTAGTTCAGGCCGACGTTTACCAGGAACTTCAGGCGATCGCCAATCTCTTTCAGCACTTTCTCGGCGATTTTTGCCCGCTGGCCGGAAAGTTTCAGATTGTTGAAGAAGTCCATCGCATGGCCGATGCTCATATCGGAAATGGTCGGCAGCGGGGTGTTTTCAACAAACACATGGCGTGCTTCGCGACGCAGGCGCGTCCCTTCACAGGAGGCGCACGGTCGGTTGCTGATAAACTTCGCCAGCTCCTCACGTACCGCGCTGGATTCCGTCTCTTTGTAACGGCGCTCCATATTATGCAGCACGCCTTCAAACGGGTGACGACGCACAGAGGTGTCGCCACGATCGTTCATGTATTTGAACTCAATCGACTCTTTACCGGAACCAAACAGCACCACTTTCTGCACGTTGGCGCTCAGGCTTTCCCATGGCGCTTCCACGTCGAATTTGTAGTGTTCCGCCAGCGATTTCAGCATCTGGAAATAGTAGAAGTTGCGGCGATCCCAGCCGCGGATCGCGCCGCCGGCCAGCGACAGCTCCGGGTTCTGGATCACGCGATCGGGATCGAAATATTGCTGCACGCCCAGACCGTCGCAGGTCGGACACGCGCCAGCCGGGTTGTTGAACGAGAACAGGCGAGGTTCCAGCTCGCGCATGCTGTAGCCACAAATCGGGCAGGCGAAGTTGGCAGAGAACAGCAGCTCTTCGGCAGTCGGCTCATCCATATCGGCAACCACTGCCGTACCGCCGGAAAGTTCCAGTGCGGTTTCAAACGATTCGGCCAGGCGCTGGGCAAGATCAGCGCGCACTTTAAAGCGGTCGATCACCACTTCAATGGTGTGTTTCTTTTGTAGCTCGAGTTTCGGCGGATCGGAGAGATCGCACACTTCGCCGTCGATCCTTGCGCGGATATAACCCTGGCTTGCGAGGTTCTCCAGCGTCTTACTGTGTTCACCTTTACGCTCTTTGATAACCGGCGCCAGCAGCATCAGGCGCTTGCCTTCCGGTTGCGACAACACGTTATCCACCATCTGGCTCACGGTTTGCGCCGCCAGCGGAACGTCGTGGTCCGGGCAACGCGGCTCGCCGACGCGGGCGAACAGCAGACGCAGGTAATCGTGAATCTCCGTGATCGTGCCGACGGTGGAACGCGGGTTGTGGGATGTCGATTTTTGTTCAATAGAAATGGCGGGCGATAAACCTTCAATGTGGTCAACGTCCGGTTTTTCCATCAGCGACAGAAACTGACGCGCATACGCGGAGAGTGATTCAACGTAACGACGCTGCCCTTCGGCATAGAGTGTGTCGAAAGCCAGGGAGGACTTACCAGAACCCGACAGCCCGGTGACGACAATCAGTTTGTCGCGAGGGATGACGAGGTTGATGTTTTTGAGATTATGGGTGCGGGCGCCCCGTACTTCTATCTTATCCAATCCATTCACCTTTTACCCGGAGGAACACTTTTTTGCCTGGTGTGTTTGAAGGACAACCAGCGGTCAGAAACGGCTAATTATGACACAATTTAACCTGAATGAATATACAGTATTCGCATGCATCTTCGCTTCGGGTATGTCAAACTATGGCGCGCGGCGATAATCTGGAATCCTCCTCGCAGCTATCTAAGTGTGGCTTTGTAATGCTACAATCGCGCGTTTACACTACTAAGAATCAAGCAACGTTTTCAGGAGACACAATATGGCCAGCAGAGGCGTAAACAAGGTGATTCTCGTCGGTAATCTGGGCCAGGACCCGGAAGTACGCTATATGCCGAGTGGTGGCGCAGTTGCCAACATTACGCTGGCTACTTCCGAATCCTGGCGTGACAAGCAGACCGGCGAAACCAAAGAGCAGACCGAATGGCACCGCGTTGTGCTGTTTGGCAAGCTGGCGGAAGTGGCCGGCGAGTACCTGCGTAAAGGCTCTCAGGTTTATATTGAAGGCCAGCTGCGCACCCGTAAATGGACCGATCAATCCGGTCAGGAAAAATACACCACTGAAGTAGTGGTTAACGTTGGCGGCACCATGCAAATGCTGGGCGGCCGTCAGGGTGGCGGCGCACCGGCAGGTGGCGGCCAGCAGCAGGGCGGCTGGGGTCAGCCTCAGCAGCCACAGGGTGGCAACCAGTTCAGCGGCGGCGCGCAGTCTCGCCCGCAGCAGCAGTCTGCACCGGCACCGTCTAACGAACCGCCGATGGATTTCGACGACGACATTCCGTTCTGATTTGCGTTACGCCGCAAATTTAAAAACCCCGCCTGGCGGGGTTTTTTTGTTTACAGAAAACCCCCAGCCAGGCTCGGGGTTCCGCAAAGTTTTCAGCTTTAAGCCAGTTATTATGCGCCGCGCCCGCTGAACTGATGCAGCAGTAGCATCGCAACAGTGGGCGCAACGCCGCCTGCGGCAAGCAGCACAAACGCAGCGCCCCAGCTTTGCATAGTGTCGAACTTGCATATTGTGGAAGACGTGCGCAAATAAAACGGGTGTCCGTGCGCAAGGCACCAGCGGCATAAAAAACCCCGCGTTGCGGGGTCTTACCATTCAGCGGCTACGCATCACTTCGACACATCCGCGCCGAAGTATTTCTGCGAAATGCGTTGATAAGTGCCGTCGGCTTTGATCTCTTCCAGTGCCTTATCAATCGCGGCTTTCAGTTGCGGGTTGCCCTTGCGGAATAACACGCCGGATTTCTCCGCGTCAGATTGCGTGGCGACAATTTTCACCGGCGCGTCGGGTTTATGTTTTTTGAAATCCAGGAATGACAGGTTGTCGTTGATGGTCGCATCGGCGCGCCCCTGCACCACCAAATCGACAGACTGGTTAAAGCCGTCG
This sequence comes from Kosakonia sp., assembly GCF_032104925.1. Taxonomy (NCBI): domain Bacteria; kingdom Pseudomonadati; phylum Pseudomonadota; class Gammaproteobacteria; order Enterobacterales; family Enterobacteriaceae; genus Kosakonia; species Kosakonia sp. The sequence continues at coordinate 117,768 of NZ_DAMCGF010000008.1, read as the reverse complement.
GTGGCGACGATCTCCGCACCATATTTGCGCGCGATCTGCGCATAGTTGCTGGTCAGCGTATGAGCGGATTTTTTACCTTTTAAATCCTCGAAACGGGTGATTGCCGTATTTTTGCTGTTGACGATCAGCACCGCTTTGGAGGCGATATACGGCTCGGAGAAGTCATATTTTTTCTGGCGTTCCGGCGTAATGCCCACCTGATTGATCACCGCGTCGTAGCGGTTAGCATCAATACCGGCGATCAGGCCATCCCATTTGCCTTCAACAAACTGGGCGTTCACTTTCAGGCGCTTGGCGATTTCCTGGCCGATTTCGACATCAAACCCTTCCAGCTTGCCGGCGGCGTTATGGAAAGTGAAGGGCGGATAAGTCCCTTCGGTGCCAATTTTTAACACCCCGGCGGACTGAATTTTTGCCAGATCATCCTGCGCCAGCGCCGCGTGAGCAAAGCCCAGCTGCATAACGCCTGCTATCACCAGTGTTGCGAATGCCTTCATCTGCGTTACCCCGTAAATATTGTTATTGATGCGCTTCGATAGTCGAAAACGCTGTGCTTAAAGAGGCGATGAATTCCGTGGTTCGTGGTTTCTTCGCCTGTGAAAAAAGGGTGCTGGCGCTGCCCGATTCGACAATTTCCCCGGCTTCGAGAAATACCACCTGGCTTGCGATATGGGCTGCTAAGCGCAGATCGTGGGTGGCCATAATCATCGTCGTGCCCTCGTGTGCCAGCTGGCGCAGGACGGCGACCACTTCGCCGGAAAGCTCCGGGTCGAGCGCCGAGGTTGGCTCATCGCACAGTAACACCGCAGGCGAAGGTGCCAGCGCGCGGGCAATCGCCACGCGTTGTTGCTGGCCGCCGGAAAGTGTATTCGGCAGTGCGTTACGTTTATGCAGCATGCCAACCTTCTCCAGTAGCGCCTCGCCGCGTTTGCGGGCTCGCTCGCGGTCCCATTTATGCACCGTAATCAGTCCCTCGGTAATGTTGTCGAGAGCGGTCATATGCGGAAACAGCGCAAAGTTTTGAAAAACCATTCCGGTCTGACGGCTCATCCGGCGAATATCCTGGCCTTTAATACGGGCACCTGGCGTAAATACCATTTCTTCTTTGCCGATGGTTAATTCCCCGGACTGGGGGATTTCCAGCAAATTAATACAACGTAATAATGTACTTTTCCCGCTACCGGAGGGGCCAATTAAGGCGGTGACGGTGCCTTCTGCTACCGTTAAATGAATATTTTGCAGCACCCGGTGACCGGCAAAACTTTTTTCAATGTTGCAGAGCGTTATCATTTGCTCGCTCCTTAACGGTTGTCCCGGCTAATTTCCGCTCCAGCTTCTCTTGTAAATGCGATAAGACAGAGCTGAATAAGAGATAAATCACCGCGGCCTCGCTATATAAAATTAACGGCTCGTAAGTCACCGCGGCTATTTGCTGCGCAGCGAGAAACATCTCCGGCACGGTGATCACCGAGGCCAGCGAGGTGTCTTTCACCAGCGAGATAAAGGTATTGGATAACGGCGGCACAGCGATGCGCGCGGCCTGCGGCAGAATAATGCGCCGTAGCGCCTGCGCCCAGGTCATGCTGATGGCATGCGCGGCTTCCCACTGACTTTTAGGCACGGCGAGCAGCGTGGCGCGGATCACTTCCGAGGTATAAGCACCAATATTTACCGTAAAACCAATCACCGCCGCCGGAAAGGCATCGATAGTCATTCCCGCGCTGGGCAACGCGTAAAAAATTAAAAATAATTGTACTAATAACGGGGTGCCGCGAATTAACCAGACGTAAAATATGACTATCGGTTTTAAACATGCCGGGCCATATAAACGCAATAACGCCACAATAAAACCGAGTGTCAGACCAAGAATAAATGCGCTTAACGTTAAGGGAATGGTAAATTTCAGCCCGGCGGAAAGCATTGGCCAGAACGAATCGATCGCTAAGGGTAACCATGTTGGCACTACACACCTTCCGCACATCATTTATTGCCAGAAAAAGCTGGCAGAATGCTATGTAAATATTCCAGTTGATTATTCTGGTACCGTATTAAAATGAATTATATTCATTGTGTCTGTGGCGAAAACCAATATATCCGGATAAGAATATGCGCAAATGTGCTAAAGCCCTCTGGTCGGCAGACAGTGGATAGCGCGAGGGTCGCGTGTCGTTGCGAAAGCGTCAACCGACAACGGTGGATGCCATAGCGCGCGGCGACGTTAAAAAATGCAGGTAAGCTGACGTCTGTTTTTAATTTAAAACAGGCTAATTTCGCTTAGGGAAATATTGGGTGAAATAAAAGAATATATGATGCGTTATTATTTATTGTTAGCTGAATCGAATAACCTGAAATCCACTGTTTTATCATGGTAATTTGCACTGAATTGATTTTAAATAAGTTATTATTTTAATTATAAAATAAGACGATTCTGAGGTGTATTTAGCTGTCGTTTTTATGAACTGTGGATAATATTATTCGTAATCGTTGGTCGTTAGTAAATAATACGCGCGCGTATAAGTTTCTTTTGAATGATTTCCCGCAAATCGTTTTCTCCCGAAATATCCGCCGCTGCTACCAAGGAATACGTATGGTTAACCGGATAACCGTCCTGTCATCCGTTGGCAGTGATTCACTCCTGTTCTGGAAATTGAAAGGGGAAGAGCATCTTTCTGCTCCTTTTCGCTTTCAGGTCGACCTGCTGAGCAAAGACTTCACCCTTGATCGGCAAAAACTGCTCGGGCAGGAGATGACGGTGGTGATCCCGTGCCAGATTCCGGGTAGCGAACGCTATCTTTCCGGGAAAGTGACCGCCGTTTCGGTGCGTACCGAAGAACTGGACGGCACGCAGTACGCGGCGTACCAGACGACGCTGGAACCCGATTTCTGGCCGATGATGCGCGATCGCAACTTCCGTATTTACCAGCAGCAACGCGTGCCGGATATCGCCAAAACGCTGTTTTCCGAATACAACGTCAGGGTTGAAGACAAACTGACGCGCAGCTATCGCCAGTGGGATTACAGCGTGCAGTATGGTGAAAGCAGCTTCCACTTTATCAGCCGTTTGCTGGAGCTTGAAGGCATCAGCTACCTGTTTCGCCACAGCAAAGAGGGGCACACGCTGGTGCTGATGGACGACTACTCGCAGGCGGAGGCGTTTCCCGGTTACGACACTATTCCCTGGCATGCGCAAACCGGCGGCGGCGCGGTCAACGAAGAGGGCATCAGCCAGTTGGTGGCGAACAACGTGGTGACGCCGGGTCTGTACAGCACCGATGATTACGATTTCCGAAAGCCGCATGCCTGGATGCTGCAAACCCTGCAAAACCCCGTTTCGCCAAGCCCAGGGAAAATTGATGTGTATGACTGGCCAGGACGCTTTGTTGAGCATGGCGACGGTGAAGCGTACGCGCGTATTCGTCAGCAGGCCTGGCAGGCGGAGCAGCAGCAAATGCAAGGCTCCGGTACCGCGACCGGCATCGCGCCCGGCCATCTTTTTCGCCTTACCAATGCACCCAATTTCGCCGATAACGCGCAGTGGCTGGTGATTGGCGCCCGGTATGCGTTTGAAGAGAATCAGTACGCCTCCGGCGGGCAATTCAGTTCACAGCACAACATCGCCTTTACCGTTATTCCGGCGACAACGCCTTATCGCCCGGCATCGGTCACCGACTGGCCGCGCACCTATGGCCCGCAAACGGCGCGCGTGGTCGGGCCGCAGGGCGAGTCGATCTGGACGGACAAATATGGCCGCGTGAAGGTGAAGTTCCACTGGGATCGGCAAAGCCAGGGCGATGAAAACAGCTCTTGCTGGGTGCGCGTCTCCAGCGCGTGGGCCGGGCAGGGCTACGGCGGTGTGCAGATCCCGCGTGTGGGCGACGAAGTGGTGGTCGATTTTATTAACGGTGAGCCGGACAGACCGATAATCATTGGTCGCGTCTATAACGAAGCCAGCATGCCGCCGTGGGCGCTGCCGGCGGCGGCGACGCAGATGGGCTTTATGAGCCGTTCGAAAGACGGTTCGCCGGATAACGCCAACGCCCTGCGCTTTGAAGACAAACCCGGCGAGGAGCAACTCTGGCTGCATGCCGAGCGCAACATGGATACCGAAGTCGAAAACGACGAAACCCATGATGTTGGCAGCAACCGCACCAAAACCGTTGGCAAAGACGAAACCAGCCATATCAAACAGAACCGTACCCGCACAGTGGACGGCAATGAAACCGTCACTATCGGCCAGGATCGCAGCAAAACCATCAACGGTAACGAAACCACCACCGTGCAGCAGAACCGCACCGAAAGCGTGAAAGGCAATGAAACCCTCAGTGTCGAGCAAAACCGCGATGAGACCATTACCGGCAATCACACCACCACGGTGAAGAGCAACAACACCGGCACCGTGCAAGGCAACCAGACGCTGACCGTGGTGCAGGACAGAACCCGCACCGTGCAGGGCAACGAAAAGGTGAGCGTGCAGCAAAACCGCACCGTACAGGTCACTGGCGACCAGACGCTGGAAGTGACCGGTAACCGCAACGTCACCGTCAGCAGCAACGAAGTGCGCACGGTGGTGCGAAAGCAAGAGGTAAATATTGGTGCCGGACGCACGCTGAGCATTACCGGCGGCGACACCCGTTTTACCCAGGGTAGCGTGGCGGACAGCGCAACGGATACCTTCCAGATCAACGTCGGCGAAAGCGGCATTCTGATTGGCAACGGCAGCGTTGAGATCACCGCGGGCGGCTCGACCATCACCATTAACGCGGCGGGCGTGATGGTCAATGGCAAGAAAATCGAGCTTAACGCCTGATAAGGACACGGAATGCGCGCGGCAAAGAATCCCACAGAGAAAGTGATGAGCGAGCTGGAGCTAAGCTGGCTGGACGCCAGCGAGAACGCTGCGCGTACCCGCCTGTTTATCTGGCGCGTTCCGGCGGGCGGCGAATCGCTGCTGGATGCCTTTATCGCCCTGCAACAGCACGCGGAAGGCCGCACACTGCCGGATCTGTTTCTTGGGCTGAATACCCCCTTCGAAACCGGTTATGGCTATAGCGACGCGCTGGGGCGGGAGTTTGTCGAGCAGTACGAAGCCACGGAAAATGCCGCCGCCTGGAACGCGGAACCCTGGCTGCCCTGTTACTCCCCGGCGCAACTGAACTGCTTATTACAGAGTTTCGCACAGGCTTTTGCAGACGATCTCCGTTACCTGGTACTGGTGCTTAAACCCGCCGGTGTCAGCGACGAAAGCGCCCTGGCGCGCTGGTTGACAGGCTGGCTGGAGCAGGATGCGAGTGCCCCGCGTGTGCTGTTGATTGATACGCTGGAACAACCGATCTGGCAGCCGTTATATGAGGCGCATCCGCGCGAGGTGCAGTTGATTGTCGATGAAGTCGATGGCATGCGGGTGATGCACCAGACCGCGCAGCAGCAGACGGATACCGATGCCGACCGGTTGCTGTTTCGCCGCTACCTTGCTGACGCGATGCTGCTGCTGGAAAAAGGCAGTGCCGCACAAGTCGCCGCACGCGGCGAGCTGGCGCTGGGCATTGCGCAGCGGCGCGGCTGGACGGATCAACAAGCGATGATGCACAACCTGATGGCCGGTGGCTGGCTAAAAGGCGGCGACCATGCGCAGGCCGTCACCCACTACCGGCAGGCACAAACCCTCTCTGGTGATATCCCTGATCCGGCGCTGAAAGGGCTGTTACGCACGCAAAGCACCTTCGGTGAAGCGGGCGCCTGGTTTGCGAAAAAAGATCACCTGCAAGCGGCGAAAGGCTATCGCCAGGCGGCGCTGGAAGCACAGGCCATTCCCCATCCGGTATTTGAGATGGAAGGCTGGCGGATGTCCGGGTTTTGCCTCTGGCTTGCCGGTCACCGACCGACGGCGATGGAGGAGTATGCGCGCGCCGTACAGGCGGCGGAAAGCGTGGCGCTGCCCGAACGCAGCCAGACCACGCTGCCGCTGGTGTTTCAGGATTTACTCCGTATGCACGATAAGCGCCGCACCGAGGCGCTCGAAGCTTGCGCCGCGCGCTGGCAACGTGAAAAACAGCGGCTGATCCAGCAGGCGGAAGCGGCGCTGCCTAGTGAGCCGACCGTTGCGCAGGTTAAGCAGGCTGAAAGCCGCTTGCAGTTACAACTTGAGGCCATGTTTACCGTGATCCGCGAGGAGCGGGAAAATCTGATCCGTCGCGGCGATGACAGTTTTCGCCGCGTTATCCGGCTGGCGCGGGAGAAATTACACCCGCACTGGAACGGCCTGCCGGAGATTGCTCACCCCTTTGATGCGCCCCCTGGCGAGTGGCAAAACCTGCCCGACTGGGGCAACCATGACGCATCGTTATCTGACACTGCAGGAAGCAACCCGCTATGAAAAATCGCATCATTATTATTGTTGTCGTCACGCTGCTCGCGCTGCTGTTTTTAAGCCTTTCCGATAGCGAGCTGGCGACAGAGGTTCGAACGTTCTTACGCGCGTTACTGCGCGCCATGTTCTGAGGCCAGACTTATGCACTCCGGCGCGCACTTCGATCCGCAGCTCGGGCTGGATATTCATACCTACCCGTGGCCGCTGCCAACGCCGCATATCGGCATTGTTTTTGACGTGTTCGATTACCTGCCGCTGATTGGCACCACGGTGCACGTCAACAGCATTAAGCGTGCGAGTGCAGGAACGGGCGGCATCGCCGTGCATATTCCGGTCGGCGGCGTATGGGTGCCGCCGCTACGCGCGCCGGGCGGGCCGCAAATTGAAGACGAGCTGTTTATGGGCAGCAAAACCGTCTCGGTGGACGGCGAACCCTTCTCGCGCATCGGCATGCCGGTGTTGAGCTGCAATATTATTGGTCTGGTGCCGCCGTTTCGCCTCAAGCGCGCCACCAAGCCAAAACCGCTCTCTCTCACGCTCCCGCTCACCTTTAACCTCGCCATTCCCAATAACGTGGTAGTGGGCGGCCCGCCGACCATCAACCTGATGGCGTTGCTGATGCGCGCCGGGTTAAGCGGGCTGGGTAAAGGCTTCAAGAAACTGAAGAAAACGCCGCAGTGGCGGCTGTTTATGCGCCGCTTTCGTAAGCTGCGGCAAAAGCTGTTTCGCAATATGGACTCCGGCTTCCTCAAGTGCCGCGTGTTGCGCGCCGAACCGGTGGATATTCGCGACGGCAGCGTCAGCCTGGAACAGCAGGATTTCCTGTTAGCGGGTCGTCTGCCGCTGGCGTGGGCGCGGACCTATTCGTCGGCAGATGTTGAGGTCGAAGGGGGGTGCGGCTTTGGCTGGTCAACCCCGGCAGATATCCGCCTCGATGTGCTGGCAGAAGAGGGCGTCGCGCTGCTGACGCAGCCGGAAGGGATGACATTATTTGCTGCGTTGCCGCAAAGCGACGGGCGCGAACATGCCATTCACGGTTTGCCGGAGGGCAGCCGCCTGTGGCGGGAAACCCGTGATGGCGAGGTGGTGTGGCGGGTGGATCAGGAAAGCGGCCCGCTGCTGCACTTTAGCGGCAAACAGGGCGCCCTGCCGATTTCCGATATTGTCGATCGTAGCGGTAATGGCTGGAAATTCGAGCGTGAAGAGGGCGAGTTACGGAAAATTCGCGAGTACACCCACGCGGGAATGACCGGGCGCGAAATCCTCGTCACACAGGAGCGAAACCGTCTGCATTCTCTGCGTCTGCATAATGCGCTGGACGGAGAGATAACGCCGCTTACCCGCTACGAATATGACACCCACGGCCAGTTGAGCGCGGAGATCGATGCGCTGTCCCATCCGCGCCGTTTTGCGTATCAGCAGCGTCGTATGGTCAGCCATGTTGACCGCAACGGGCAGGGGTTTCACTACCAGTACAACGAGGCCTGGCAGGTTATCCACGCCTGGGGTGATGGCGGGGTGTGGGATTATCACTTTGCGTACCACGCGCTGCTCAACGAAGTGGAAGTGACCGACTCGCAGGGTGCTGTTTCGCGTATCACCTTTGATGAAAATGGCCTGCCCGTCTCGGAAATCGATCCGTTGGGTGGCAACACCGTGTTCCGCTATGACGATTTTGGCCGCACGGTGGAAGTGACAGAGCCGGACGGCAGTACGCACCGCTGGGAGTATGACGAACAGGGGCGCATGATTGTTGAACAGATGCCCGATGGTTGCGTGATTCAGGCGGTTTATGACGATGACGGGCAATTACTGGCGCTTACCGATGAGAAAGGCGCGGTCTGGCGCTCGGAATACAGTGAGGCCGGTAATCTTACCCGCGAAATCGATCCCACCGGCGTCACCACAAGTTATCAGTACGACGCGTTTGGGCAGCTTTGTGCGGCGCATGTGCCCGGTGTTTCGCCCACGCGCTACCAGTATGATCGTTATGGCTTTCCGCAGCGGATTGAACAGGCTGGCGCGGGCGCGATACAGCTTCGCCACGCGGCCCGTGGAACGCTGCTGGAGCGTATTGACGAAAGCGGGGGGATAACCCGTTTTCACTGGGACAGCAAAGACCGTCTGGTGGCAACCACCGATCCGGCAGGCGGGGAAATACGTGTTGTCTACGATCGAGAAGATGACCCGGTCAGTTACACCGATGAGCAGGGGCGCACTACGCAGCTTCGCTATAACGGCAGCGGCATGCTGACGGCCTGCGAAACCCCGGACGGCGCGACGCTGCGCTTTCTCTATGATGCGGAAGATCGCCTGGTGACGGTGGTGAATCAAAATGGCCAACGCTGGCAACTGACGCGCGATGCGCTCGGGCGGGTGACACAAGAGCATGATTATTGGGGGCAGGTGACGCGTTACGGTTGGGATAAGGCCAGCCGGTTGATAAGTCGTGAAGATCCGCTGGGTCGCGAAGTGCGCTACGGCTATGACAAAAGGGGACGGCTGACGGAGCGGCGCAGCGGCGACACGTTACAAGTTAAATACCATTACGATCCCTGCGGGCGGATGGTGCTGTGTGAAAACCCGTGGCGGCGGCTGAGCTGGCGCTATGACGATGCCGGGCGTGTCCTGCTGGAAGAGCAGGATGGGTTTCAACTGCGCTACGGTTACAACGAACGCGGTGTGTTGATCACACGTGAAAGCGACAGTGGTCACCAGGTGCGTTATCACCTCGATGAGCATGAACGGTTCAGCCAGATACAGCTTAACAACGATGCGCCTATTCTGTTCACCTACGACGAGGCCGGGCGATGCGTGAGCGAACAGCTCTCCGCCGATGTCCTGCGTACCTTTACTTTCGACAGACTGGGGCGGCTCAGTACCCAGCAGGTGCTGCAACACGATTTACCATTGTTTGCCAGCGGGTTTGCTTACGATCGCGCCGGGAATCTGACGTTACGGGAAGATAGCCTGTGGGGCAGCGATCGCTACAGCTACGATCCGGTGGGACGGTTGACGGCGCATACGACACCCGATGGCGCACTGCGACAATTTGTGCAGGATGCCGCCGGTAATCAATTGCAGACGCAAACGCGCGAGGTGAATGACAGCGCGGGCGGTTGGTTTCGCGAAGGCATTCACCACGGTGTGCGCTATGTGTTTGACCGCGCCGGTGAGCTACGCCAGCGGCGGGATAGCCAGTGCGAAGGCGAAAAAGAGGATTTTGTCTGGGATGACAATCGCCAGTTGGTCGCCGTGCGTAAAGGCGACAGCCTGGTGCGCTATGGCTATGACGGCCTGGGTCGACGGGTATTCAAGCAGACGGCGAGCGAAACCCGCTGGTTTTACTGGCAGGATGATGTGCTGGCGGGTGAAACGGTCACCAGGTTACAGGAACCGCTGGCCGCGCTGAGTATTTTCGATACCGGCGGCAGGTTAAAACGGCAGAAAGCACAGGCTAACCTGTTCAGTGAGATGCGGGAATATATCTACTACCCGGACAGTTTCTGGCCGCTGGCGTTACTGACGCAAGAAGAGGGTGAAAAGCAGAGCTGGCACTACCACTGCGATCCCAACGGTGCGCCGGTAAGATTGACCTCGCCACAGGGAGAGATTGTCTGGTCGGAGAAAAGCGGCATCTGGGGCGAGAAAGGAGAGGTTTACGCCAGCCTCATCGACAATCCGCTGCGTTTTCAGGGGCAGTATTATGACGCGGAAACCGGGCTGCACTATAACCGCTATCGCTATTATGACCCGAACATTGCGGCCTATATCAGCCAGGATCCCGTGGGGATGGTGGCGGGGGTTAGCGTATACCAATATGCGCCAAATCCACTGGCCTGGAGCGATCCGCTCGGCTTGCAGCGCTGCCTGGGGCTGCCGTCTACGCGCCCGCCCGGTGGCTCGAAGAAGAAGTACAACCGCGCCAAAGGGCAAGGGTTATATATTCTGCACGAGAATGGCAAAATCCGTTATGTTGGGCGCGGTGATGCACCTACCCGTTTAAACGCCCATGCGAAAACGCCGGGTAAATCGCATCTGGAACAGCTGATCATTTTTGACAACAACTTAACCAAAGCTGAAGCTAAATTTCTGGAAGAAAAACTGATTGGTATGCATGGTGGCGCTAAGTCTATGAATCCATTAACGAATTTATTGAATGATATCCGGTCTTACCGCCCCGGAAATAAAAACGCACCCACCTATAAAATCGCTGGCGATAGCTCAGCATGGGGTAAAGAAATCTTACAAGACGCGCTGTCTATCATAAGGGGTAGCATATGAGTCAAAAGTACCAGGAAGGTGATATCTTTCTGATCCCAACTGCCGATGGTCGGTTTGCCGTGTGTCAGATCGTCTGTGCCTTAAAAGGGCGCTTTAAAAAGGCTTTCGCATTTGGCGTGCTGAGCATTCAGGCTGATAAAACCATTCCGCAACACGATGAGTTTCTGAAGTTTAAAAACTCAAGAGGCATGACCAATGTGATCTTTGCGGCGGTTGATAGCCTCAAAAGTGGTGAGTGGGAAATCATTGGTCATATCCCGCTGACGGAGTGGAAAAACGAGCTGAAAATATTCCATAGCGCCGGGCATTTGTACAATGGCGATGAGTACGTCAGAGTGCTTGATAAGAGCGAATACAAGCAATTCAATGTAATGGGCGTTGCCGGTAACGAGCTGGTACAGCAATATCTGGCGCAACATTGATGCATAAAGAAGTGAAGACGTTGCGCTTCACTTCTTGTTAATACTTTTACCTTACCAGGCATGTCTTATATCTAATTATTAATTAAACATCCCCTCCGTAATTTTTTACCGCGAGTACAGCGTCTTATATTGGTTAAGACCCATAATTCTGTTTTTGTATATTGTCGCTAAGGGAAAATAAAGAGGTTGGTCTGTCGTCGATTTATTATAGGCAAAGTTACAAAATTGGCGGTTATTTATATTAAAAGCCAGTAATGATTTTAATGAGTTTAAAAAATGACAAGTATTATATATCACCAAAGCGAGTGAGGAATGATATCGTTTAAACATCAGTAAATTAGCCTGTTCAATGCTGAGTTCGACCAAAAAAGAAGATTATCGCCTTTTGATTTCTATCCGATAAAAAGCACTTCTCGCACACTTTAAATGAGAGTAATCAGTATGTTGCTAAAGAACCCCTTTATGGGGAAGAATATATTCCCTTGCAGGCGACTATCTTTGTCAATAACGACTCGCTTTAAAAAATATATTTACGCACGAAAAGATCATGATAATTCCTGGTTTTATCTTTTTACGTGATTAATCTTATTTTTTTTACGATGAACTTATGAATTATCCTAGGTAATTATGCAACGTTAAAATCCACATCCGGTTTCTGGCGGATTTTTGTTTGATATATCCAGGATAAAGTTCTGAAAGATTATTTTAATTTTATAAAATCTCTTTTATATCTCTTTGAATTCCCCCCGTTTATGGCTGTTATTCCGCTTTTAGCCAATGATCAACCTTCGCTGGAGCGATATAAAATGATCTCCTACGCTGTATTTCAACTTCCTTTTATCGGGCTGCTTATCTGCTCGCATGATGGCGAGGTCATTTAACGCTTACTGAAGAAATAGCGGTAATAAACGCGGCTGATCCTGTCCAGGAGAGCTGGTGGACAGTTTTTTGCTGATGGAAACAGGCAACCATGAATAAATGGTGGCCCCGCTACCTGCACGTTAAAAAGCTCTTCTGTCACATACAACCTTCCCTATTTAAAAAAGTTGAGGGGATACCTTATGTACGACTCTTATTACGATACCAAAACGATACTGGACAAAATCAGCCTTGCCCGCACCCGCGGGACAGACGACGGCGGCGTGGTCACCCAAAGCAGTGAACTGGATGAAAACAGCCAGCTCGCCTCACTGATGCCCAACTCCTTTGCCGAAATCTGGGCCAGCTATCAGGATGTGTTAACGCTCGGCGAGGCGGAGTACCTCAGCCAGGCGATCAGCGACGCGCAGAAAAAAAACACCGAAACCGAAGTGCGCACCTTCAGCCGGGCCAACCCGCAACTGGCGCAGGCGGTCAGCCTGGGGATCAGCCAGAACCGTAACACGCGGGATTACAACTCTGCGTTCGGCAACCGGGCGCAAATGTACGTTTCGCCGGGTTCGGTGGCATCGATGTTCTCGCCTGCCGGTTACCTGACCGAGCTCTACCGTGAAGCCCGCGACCTGCATACCACCGGCCACGCGCGCCATCTGGACAGCCGCCGCCCGGATCTGGCTCACCTGGCGCTGAGCCAGGACAATATGGACGCGGAAGTCACCACGCTCTCCATCGCCAACGATATTGTGCTGAACGCCATTGCCAGCCGGGAAGGGACGGACGGCGACGCGGTAATGGCAAAACTCGCCGCCTGGCGCTTCTCCGGCAACACGCCGTACCACCTGCCATATGAAAGCGCGCGCCTGGCGGTACTGCTGCAGGATCCGATGCTGAACGCGCTGACGGATAGCCCGGCGATTGCGCAGCAGGTGGATCTCAACTCGCTGCTGGCGATCATGGCGGACGTGTCGCCGGAGCTGTTCCGCATCCTGACCGAGGAGATCAGCACCGGTAGTGCTGCCGATCTGTACAGCAAAAACTTCGGCACGATCACCACCGACACGCTGATGAACACCTATATGCTGGCCGGGTATTACGATGTGAGTGCTGAAGATCTGACGGCCTTAACCAGCCTGCTGACGCACCACGATTTTTCCGAGCCGGTGCCGTATTACGTCAACAATATGCTGACCACGATGGTGACGACAGATGACAATTCTACGGGGGAAATCATTCAGCTTGTCAGCCGCGGAACACACGTCCATTTCAATTATTTTGAGCTGCTGCCCCAGGAAGGCGATAATTATCTGCTGAATTTTAATTTTAAATTTGTCTGGGAACCTACAGATGAAATGTTGATTGGTTCAAATGGCTCCGGGTCTTCTGATTTATATCGTGAAAAAATAAACCCGCAGGCAAATCAACATTACAGTGTACCGGTGACTATTCCGGCAGACAGATTAGCCAATGAAGTCATTATTTATATCACCCGAATTGATAATGAAACGAATACATCCAGTTATGATTCTGTAGGTTTCCGGCTCTACACCCTGTCATCAGAGCAGTACCTGCTCTACCTGAACAAAATCATCCGCCTGTACAAGGCCTGTCGCCTGACGGCGGAGCAGATGTACCTGCTGATTTACAACCACCCCGGCACGGAGCCGTTTGCGACCGGTATGCTGGGGCTGAGCTTCCTCAGCTATTACTACCTTCAGCGCTACAGCCTGCGCTTTGAGGATGCGCTGGTACTGGCCGGGGGGCGCATCAGCGCCGTCGGGGTGAAAGGGCAGGACAGCTACTTCACCACGCTGTTCAACACCCCGCCGCTCAGTAACCGGTCCTTCAGCGCCGACGGCGCGCCGGTGGACTGGGATTCACAGGACGCGGACCACCTGTTCCGCGCCAGCGTCATCAAGCGCGGTTTTCACACCAGCGGTGCCGACCTGAAGGTGCTGTGGCAGCTTGCGGCGGGGGAAAACACGGCGTTCACCGCCACGGCGGATAACCTGGCGCTGCTCTACCGCACGCAGCTGCTGGCGGAGGTTCACCACCTTTCTGCGTCTGAGCTGGCCCTGCTGCTGGCGGTATCGCCGTGGCAGGACGTGCCGCTGTCATCGCTGGACACCGCCGGTTTCGCGGCGGCGGTGAACTTTGTCTACAGCACCACCCGCTGGCTGAAACAGCTGGGCTGGACGGTGGGTGACCTGTACCTGATGACCACCACTGACTACAGCCCGGTGCTGACCCCGGAAATCAGCAGCCTGGTGGCCTCCCTGCGCGGGGCGGTGGGTCAGGCGGACGCCGACACGCCGGCGCTAATCCGTGACATCGCGCCGGTGATAGCCGCCGCCGGGCAACTGAACCAGTCCGGCAGGGCGGAGAGCATTCTGCGCTGGCTGGATATGCGGAAACCGGGCGGCACGGACGTGAAAACGTTTATCGCGCTGGTGCTGAAGGACACCCGCAGTGAGGCGGAGACGGCGCAACTGGTGGCGTTCAGCCAGGCGCTGGCGCAGCTGGCGCTGCTGGTGCGCAAAACAGACATCAGTGACTACCTGTTATCGATGCTGATAAGCGACCCGTCGCGGTTTGCCGGCGGGGTGAGCGTCATTCCGCTGGATATTGAGTCGCTGCGCCTGCTGGGGCGGATGAACCGGCGCATCCTGCAGACCGGGGATTACGCGCAGCAGGTGCTGGCGGCGCTGGAGGCGGGGACGCTGACCACCGCGCTGCTGGCACAGGCGCTGGGGGCGACGCCGCAGTCGGTGGAGCAGGCGCTGGCGCTGGCGGACAGCGGGGCGGGCGGAATTATCCGTTCGCTGAAAACGCTGGACGTGACGCTGCAGTGGCTGGACTTCTCGGCAGTGCTGAACTGCACGCCGGCGGCGGTGGCGGCAGTGGTGGCGCAGAAGTACACGAACACCGGGATGGATACGCCGCAGGCGTATAGCAACTGGCTGGCGGTGAGTGACCTGCTGCAGGCGGGGCTGAGCGCGGAGCATACGGCGACGCTGCACCGGCAACTGGACGAACTGACCAGCGCGGCGCTGAGCAGCTATTACATCCAGACGGCCGGTCAGTCGGAAGTGAACAACCGCGAGCAGCTGTACGCGTGGCTGCTGATCGACGGGCAGGTCTCGTCGCAGGTGACCACCACACGGGTGGCGGAAGCGATCGCCAGCATCCAGTTGTATGTCAACCGCTGCCAGAATGCTCAGGAGGCAGAGGTGCAGCGGGCGGTGCTGACACGGCAGTTCTTCACCGACTGGGACCGGTATAACAAGCGCTACAGCACCTGGGCGGGGGTGTCGGAACTGGTGTATTACCCGGAAAACTATATCGATCCGACGGTGCGCACCGGGCAGACCAGCATGATGGACAATATGCTGGCGACCATCGGGCAGAGTGAGCTGAGTGCGGACTCGGTGGGGGACGCGTTCCGGGGGTACATGACGCAGTTTGAGAAGGTGGCGAACCTGGAGGTGGTGAGCGCCTACCACGACAACGCCAGCATGGAGGAGGGGAGAACCTGGTTTCTTGGCCGGGCCAGCGCCGAAGGGGAGAAATACTACTGGCGCACGCTGCAGCAGAGCATGCTGACGGACGGGAAATACCCGGCGACGGCGTGGAGCGAGTGGCGGGAGATTGGCACCGGTATCGCGGCGTACAACAATATGGTGCATCCGGTGGTGTTCAATGACCGGCTGTATGTGGTGTGGGTGACGGAGCAGCCAACGGCGACGGACAACAGTGGCACGGTGACGGAGACTTCAGATCACTTTCTCAGCTTCTCGTACCTGCGTCATGACGGCACCTGGAGCACGCCGCTGAACAGTAAGCTGTCGGATTACCTGCCTTCCGGGGATATCAGCGAGTTGTCAACAAAACATCTCTATTGTTCGAATACGAATAAGGACAACGCACAGATTGCTGTGGTGTTTTATACACCAGGTGCCAACGAATCGGTGAATCAGAATATTACGGTATCCGGGTTAACCATCTCTGCAGAGCATAAACTGGCGATTATGGCAGATGTGAAATACTACCACGGCTATATCTGGCGGGAATATGATACTCAGAGTGAAAAACGGGTTAATTTTTTAATTGTACCCGCATTAACGTATAAAGCCGGAGCACTGAATTATGAGTGGGGTTATGAAAACCTGGCCATAATGCGTAACGGCAGTTACTGGGTTAGATACCTCACGTTAGATGAGGATGGTGATTATTTTACGCTTGGGTACACCGTGAATGTTTCTTATTCCTTTGGCGGTGATGATAGAGGTACCTTTGGCAATAATAGACGGGAGTGGACTAATTTAATTAAGTTAGTGCAGGGGGTGGGGCACAAATATGTAATTTACAGAAAGCCACTTTTATATAATTACCAAGGATATAACGGTGAGGGGATTGTTATCGGTGCGCTTGAACAGTCCAATAATTTTGGGCCGAATTACTTACTGCATACCAATAGCCCAACCTATGCTTTTTCTATTGCCCTGAAAGGTGGCGGTTGGATTGGCCATGAAAGGTTATATCAATATGGCGGCCCGGCTGACTATTGGGTTATAAAAGGCTCAGAAAGTGATATGAATAATATAGAATATATAGCTGATGGTGTTTATGGCCTATATGTCATAAGTGCTTTTAGCGATCCTATTTATTATTCCACCGTGGTTAATCCTGGTGATGTTGGCTATAGAGTAACAAGCCCCAGCGGACATTCTGCTTACAGCAATGGCAGTGCAGGAATGGCCACGCCAGACTGGGATACCACTTATACTTTTAATAATTATACCACCTTCAATCTATCTGAATTTAAGAACGGAAGAATGGATCTGGTTATTCGCTTTCATGCAAACAATGCGCTGGGGCAATCACTGGGTGCTCAAACCGCCACCCTGACAATTTATCAGGGGACAGAATCACGGAAAATGTCATTTCTGCGTACCGCTACCGGCGTGCAATATCTGCAACGTGGCTCTTACCGGGTACGTATTAACACGCTGTTTGCCCGCCAGCTGGTGGCCCGTGCGAATCTGGGGCTGGACGCCGTGCTTTCTATGGAAACCCAGTTGCTGCAGGAGCCGAAACTGGGGAAAGGGTTTTACGTTAATTTTGTGCTGCCGCCCTACGATGCCAACGTG
This sequence comes from Kosakonia sp., assembly GCF_032104925.1. NCBI lineage: Bacteria > Pseudomonadati > Pseudomonadota > Gammaproteobacteria > Enterobacterales > Enterobacteriaceae > Kosakonia > Kosakonia sp. The sequence continues at coordinate 100,669 of NZ_DAMCGF010000008.1, read as the reverse complement.
CATGGCAACAGCCGGGCATTTACCCTTCGTCTGATTAATGTCACGGATACTGAAACGAAGTTCTCCCTTTATGGGGGGATGTTTACTGACAATGCGCAGACAGTAAGGATTTTTGTGCCGCTGGAGGATTATATACTCAGCGTCATCGGTATCCTCGCTCAGGTTTTCCTTGTCACCGAGAAACTGCCTCTTGCCAGCGCCAATGGTTCCTGGAGAGGCGCTCACTTTGTCTATACCGACTCCACCAATAGCATCGTAACGATCGATAGCCGTTCTGATATCAGTATGTTCCAGAGCGTGACTATTCTGGAGGATGAAACCGAACCGATGGATTTCACCGGTGCCAACGCCCTCTATTTCTGGGAGATGTTCTTCTACGTGCCGTCGATGGTGTTCCAGCGCCTGCTGCAGGAGAGCAAGTTCGAGGAGGCCACCACCTGGATGAAGTATATCTGGAACCCGGCTGGCTATTACGGCAGCAATGGTGCGCCAGCGCCGTGGTCGTGGAACGTGCGCCCGCTGGAAGAGGACACCTCGTGGAACCCGGACCCGCTGGATTCGGTTGACCCGGACGCGGTGGCCCAGTCCGACCCGATGCACTACAAGGTCGCCACCTTTATGCGCGTGCTGGATCTGCTCATCGCGCGCGGTGACGCCGCCTTCCGGTTGCTGGAGCGCGACACGCTGAACGAAGCCAAAATGTGGTACGTGCAGGCGCTGAACCTGCTGGGACAAGAACCGTATGACTCGCTGGTCTACGGCCAGGGAAGCTGGTCCAGCCCGGTGCTGGGCGCGGCGGCGAGCCAGACGCTACAGCAGGCTTACCAGTTGCAGCTGCTCAGGGCCCGTGCTGAAACAGTACCGGCTGTGGAAACGCGGACGGCGAACTCGCTGCTGGGGCTGTTCTACCCGCAGTTTAACAGCAAGCTGAGCGGCTACTGGCAGACGCTGCGCCAGCGGCTCTACAACCTGCGGCATAACCTGTCGATTGACGGCCAGGCGCTGTACCTGCCGGTATACGCGGCACCGGCCAGCCCGTCGGCGCTGCTGAGCGCGGCGGTGATGTCAGCCAGCGGGGGCGATTCGCTGCCGGCGGTTCCGCTGCCGCTGCTGCGCTTCCCGACGCTGCTGGAGAGTGCGCGCGGGGTGGTGAGCCAGCTTATCCAGTTCGGTAACACGATGCAGGCCATCACCGAACGCCAGGACGCGGAAGCGCTCTCCGTGCTGCTGCAGAACCAGGGGCTGGCGCTGCTGGGCCAGAGCATTCAGGTGCAGGAGCATGCGCTGACGGAGCTGGATGCCGACAGGGAAGCGCTGCTGGTGAGCCGCGCCGCCGCCGAGCAGCGGCGCAACAGCTACCGGCAACTGTATGACGAAAACGTCAATGCTGGTGAAAACCTGGCCATGGATCTTCAGCTCTCCTCCTCTGTCACGGCGGAAGGGGCCAACGCCCTGCATATGGGGGCCGCAGCGCTGGATATGGTGCCCAACATCTACGGTCTCGCGGTAGGGGGGAGTCGTTATGGCGCGATACTGTCAGCGGTGGGGATCGGGGTTCAGATCGCTTCCGACGCACAGCGCATCGCCGCCGATAAAATCACCCAGTCGGAAATCTACCGCCGCCGTCGCCAGGAGTGGGAGATCCAGCGCAATAACGCGGAGTCGGAGATCAAACTGGCGGACGCGCAGCTGGCGTCGCTGAGTGTCCGGCGCGAGGGCCTGGCGCTGCAGAAAGCACAGGTGGAAACGCAACTGGCGCAGACGCAGGCGCAGCTTGATTACCTGAAGGGCAAGTTCACCGGGCAGGCGCTGTACAGCTGGCTGCGCGGTACGCTGTCATCGATTTACTACCAGTTCTATGACGCGGCGCTGACGCGCTGCCTGCTGGCACAGCGGGCGTGGCAACTGCACTTTGCCGATGAGGCGACGACCTTTATCAAACCGGGGGCGTGGCAGGGAAGCTGGATGGGCTTTATGGCCGGGGAGACGCTGATGCTGGAGCTGGAGCGGATGTCGCAGGCGTGGATCGAGCAGGATGCGCGGATGCTGGAGGTGAACAAAACCGTCTCGCTGGCAGATTTTTACAGCGGGAGGGCTGGCGGGTCGTTCATCCTCACCGATCAGGCACCATCCCTGATCATCAACGGGGCGGGCAGTGTAGGTAGCGGGGGTAACACACTGTCGATAGCCGACGGGCAGTTGAAAGCCAGCGTCAGGCTCGCCGATCTGAGCATTCTTGATGATTACCCCGCCGGGCTTGGCGCGCGGCGGCGTATCAAACAGATAAGCGTCACGCTGGCACTGCCCGTGGGACCCTATGAGGATGTTCAGGCTGTGCTGAGTTATGGCGGCAGCGTGGTGTTACCGCAGGGGTGCAAGGCTGTAGTGGTCTCGCACGGCATGAACGACAGCGGTCAGTTCCAGCTTGATTTTAATGATGGTCGCTGGCTGCCGTTTGAAGGGATCCCGGTGGATGACAGCGGCACGCTGACCCTCAGCTTCCCGGATATCAGCGGGGAACAAAAGGAACTTCTGCTTGGCCTGGCGGATATCGTTCTGCATATCCGTTACACCATTACCGGCTAAATCGATGTTTTTATTTCAGGCTCCCTGCGGGGAGCCTGTGGGAGCGCAGCCATGCAAAACACAGATATTGTCAGGCCTGAAACCCTGTCGTTGCCAAAAGGTGGCGGCGCGATTTCTGGTGTAAAAGGTGATGTGGCGGGAGCCGGTCCGGATGGCGCAAATTCTCTGACGCTACCGCTACCCATTAATGCCGGGAGAGGGTATGCGCCTTCGCTGGCGCTGAGCTATTACAGCCGCTCTGGCAATGGTCCCTTCGGTATGGGATGGAACGTTGATGCACCCGCCATTCGTCGTCGCACGAAAAAAGGGGTGCCAACTTATAACGATACAGATGAGTTTCTGGGGCCAAATGGCGAAGTCATTGTGCCGTTTCTCGCTGATGACGGTACGGCGAGCACCCGCACTGCCAGTTCACTGCTTGGCGTCGATCTCGGCAGCGGCTTTACCGTTCACCGTTATCGTTACCGCGTGGAGAGCGATTTTAGTCGGTTTGAATATTGGGTCGAAAGCGGATCTGCCGCGCGTGATTTTTGGCTCCTCTACACGCCCGATGGCCAGGTGTATCTCTATGGCAATACCGCTCAGGCTCGCGTTAGTCATCCCGAAGCCGCAGAGAAGGCGGGTATCTGGCTGCTGGAATCATCCGTTTCGGCAACCGGGGAACAGATCTACTGGCTGTATCGCAGTGAAGATAATACGGGGTGTACCGGACCTGAAATCACCGCGCATCCGAATGCCACTGCGCAACGCTATCTCGCGGCCGTCTACTATGGCAACCGTGTTGCCGGGCGCGTATTACCCGGATTGACGACTGAACCCGCGCTTACGGACTGGTTGTTTATGGTGGTGTTTGATTATGGCGAGCGTAACGTGGATATGTATATGGTGCCGGATTGGGTCACGCCAGGCACTGGCGACTGGGCTTGCCGCCAGGATTGTTTCTCCAGTTGGGAGTATGGTTTTGAAATCCGTACTCGCCGTCTCTGCCGCCAGGTATTGAGTTATCACTTTACCGACACATTAGGCGGCAGCACCGCCGAAAGCCTGCCTCAACTGGTTTCCCGCCTCCTGTTGCGCTATGAAGCATCACTGATAGTCACGACGCTCGTGAGCGTCTTGCAGTCAGGTTTGAATGCCAATGGTACGTTCAGCTTCTTACCTGAGGTGCAGTTTGGCTGGAGTAAATTTGTGAATGACGGGTATTCCATGGAGTGGGACATCACATGGCAAGAACGTGAAGACCTGGGAAATTTGAATAGCCGCCAGCCCTATCAGATGGTTGATCTCAATGGCGAGGGGATTGCCGGCATTTTGTATCAGGATAGCGGGGCGTGGTGGTATCGCGCGCCCATTCGTCAGCAAGGCAGTGATGCCAATGCTGTCACCTGGGATAAGCCTGAGCGGTTATCGACCATTCCCGCGCTCCGCGATGGCGGTGTTCTGGCGGATCTGAATGGCGATGGCTATATGGAGTGGGTCGTCACTTCGGCGGGCGTCAACGGTTACTACGGACGCACGCCGGAACGGGGATGGCTCAATTTCACCCCGCTTTCGGCCTACCCGGTGGAGTACCTTCACCCGCGCAGCCTGCTGGTGGATATCACCGGCGCGGGGCTGGCGGATTTGGCGCTTATCGGCCCGAAAAGCGTGCGGCTTTATGCCGGAACCGGTGATGGCTGGGAAAAAGCGCAGGATGTGTTGCAACCAACCGGCGTCCAACTGCCAGTTCCCGGGACTAATGAACGGGTTCTGGTGGCGTTCAGCGATATGGCCGGCAGCGGGCAGCAGCATCTGGTCGAGATAAAAGAAACCAGCTTTCGTTACTGGCCCAATTTAGGCAATGGGCAGTTTGGCGCACCGGTGACGATGGAGGGATGGTGGATGGGGGTACAGTTTATTCCCTCGAATATTTTTCTGGCCGATGTTGATGGCTCCGGCACGACAGATGTAATCATTGCCGTTAAAGAATATCTCATCATCTTAATCAATCAGTCCGGGAACAGCTTTGCATTGCCTTTTCAGTTCAAACTGCCGGATGGGGTGCATTTCGATAACACCTGCGAATTGCACGTCGCGGATATTCAGGGCATGGGTATCGCCAGCCTGATACTGACCGTTCCTCACCCGAAACCGCGGCACTATGTGTGTAATATCACCTCGGTAAAACCCTGGTTGTTGAACAAAATGAAAAACATTATTGGGGCGCAGCATGATTTCACCTACCGCAGTTCAACCCAGTTCTGGCTGGATGAGAAACACGAGGCAGCGGCGGCAGGAGAACCCGTTCCGGCCAGCTATTTGCCGTTTCCACTTCATCTGCTTGCCCGCACTGACGTAACAGACCTCTTCACCGGAAATAAACTGGTCAGCACGGCGCGTTATCGTTCCGGCGCGTGGGATGGTAAAGAGCGTGAGTTCCGGGGTTTTGGCTATGTCGAAATACAGGACACCGATACACGGACCAGCCAGGGAACCACGACGGAAATTAGCCAGCCGTCTTTGACGCGTAACTGGTTTGCCACCGGTCTGGCGGCCATTGATGATCGTATGCCGCAAGCGTGGTGGTCCGGCGATAGTGGCGCGTTTAAGCACTATTCCACCCGTTATACCCGGGGTTTTGGCAATAATGAGCAGGTTTATACCCCGGATGAGAACGAGGCTTTCTGGTTACGCCGCGCCACGAAAGGCATGCTGTTGCGCAGCGAGTTGTATGGCCTTGATGACAGTGCTTCGCAACCCATTCCGTATCAGGTGAGTGAATCGCGCCCGCAGGTTCGCCTGGTGGTGGCAGCGGGCGAGGCCCGTTATCCGGTGGTCTTGCCGATAAACGCCGAAACGCGATCTTATGTCTATGAACGGGTAAGCAACGATCCACAGTGTAGCCAGCAAGTCACCCTTTGTAGCGATCAGTATGGTCAGCCGCTTTATGTCATGACGCTCAATTATCCGCGCCGCGCCAAACCGGCAACCAGCCCCTACCCGTATACGCTACCGGATACGTTGTTTGATTCCAGCTACGACGACCAACAGCAGCAGTTGGTGGTGACCCGCCAGGAAAACCACTGGTACAGCATTGATGATATGGCCGCCGGGAGATGGGTTAACGGCCTGGAGGATGCGATAAGGAGCGATGTTTATCTCTACTCCACCGCCCCGGAAACGGGGTTAACGCTCGAAGATCTGAGTATTTCCGGCGCGCCGCTAGGGGCGCCAGCCAGACAGGCTTTTGCCGGCTGGCATCAACCCTGGTATCTGGACGGCAATAACAATCCCACTTCCGAGCTGCCAGCCTTCCCTCCGCGTGTCGGATTGATCGAAACGGCGGTGCTGGACGCTGAAATGGTGGCGACGCTGAGAGAGGATCTGACTGACAGTGTGCTTAGCGACGCAGGGTACATTTGGCTTTCGTTTCTCAACGCGTGGGTGGTGCGGCGTAACCTCACCACCTACGGCCCGGCAGAGCATTTCTGGTTGCCGCAGACGGTGCGGGATTCGGCGCTGACCGGCGCGATTACCCTGACCCGCGATGCTTACGACTGTGTGGTGACCAAAGTGGTGGATGCCGCGGGGCTTACGACGCAGGCCGAATATGACTGGCGGTTTTTAACGCCGGTCAAACTTACCGATGTGAACAATAACATCCATCAAGTCACGCTGGATGGGCTGGGACGCGTGAACAGCCAGCGCTTTAGCGGCACCGAGAACGGTGTGGAGGCGGGTTACAGCGATACCGACTTCTCCCCACCGAACGATATTAATGAAGCCCTGGCGCTGCAACCACCGTTACCGGTGGCGCAGTGTCTGGTTTATTCAAGCCCAGGGAGCAGTAGCCTCCAACAACAACCCTCCCATGTGCTGGTGCTGACAACCGATCGTTATGATCGAGGGGAAGGCAGCGAGGAACAACAGATCCGCCAGACGGTGGTCTTCAGCGATGGCTTCGGTCGTGAATTGCAAACCTCGGTTCGCTTTGAAGCGGGCGAGGCCTGGCAGCGCGCGGGCGATGGAACGCTGATTACTGAAATGGCGCAGACCAGCAACCGCTGGGCGGTAAGTGGCCGCACGGAGTATGACAACAAAGGCCAGGCCATTCGCACCTATCAACCCTATTTTCTGAATAGCTGGCAGTGGGTGAAAGACGACAGCGCGCGAGAAGATCTCTATGCGGACTCGCATTACTACGATCCACTTGGGCGAGAAAGGGAAGTGTTCACCGCCAAAGGCTACCTGCGGCGCACGCTTTACACGCCGTGGTTTGTGGTGAGTGAAGATGAAAATGACTTAGCGGGTAGTACCCATACTGGATTAAGCCCGACGTTATCAAAAATAATAGCTGTGCCGGGAAATATTCTGGCTGATGGCATGGAAACTGCAGAGATCACCCTCACACTGAAGGATGATCGTGGTGGAGCAGCGCGGCGTCAGCCAGTGAGATTTACCAGCAGTGTGATGGGTTCTGCGTTTGATAGCGTGACAGATAATGATGACGGGACTTACTCCGTATTGCTGCACAGTAAAGTTGCCGGGAAGACGGAGGTGGGGGTAACAGTGAATGGTTCCACTTTTGCCATAACCCCGGTGATGGTGACTCTCGAAGCGACAGCGTCTTCAACTACGCCAAGCATCGCCCTGTCATCGTTGACCGCATCCCCAACCAATATTATTGCAAATAATAAAGATTGGTCGACCCTTACCTTTACATTGAAGGATCAAAACGGAGAGCCGATGTCAGGATGCCCTGTGGCCTTCAGCAGCAGTTTGCCAGGGGTTACGCTTAGTGACGCAACAGATAACCATGACGGGACTTATGTCGCGACGCTGCGCTGTACGACTACCGGGAGCAGTTCGATAACAGTCGTTTTGAACGGGACGGTTTTTGCAGTAGCACCTGTAACCGTCGTATTCAGGGACGTGCTCCCTCCAGCCACGCCAGACCTCATATTATCAACATTTACGGTGTCAGCAGACAATATTCCTGCAAATGATATCGATGCGTCGACCATTACGCTTACATTGCAGGATCAGGCAAGGGAGCCAGTGACAGGATGCGCTGTGACATTCAGTAGTAGTTTGTCAGGTGTTACGCTGAGTAGCGTAGTGGATAACGATGATGGGACTTACGTCGCGACGCTGCGCAGCCCTATCACCGGGAACACATCAATAACGGTCAGCGTGAACGGGGCGGTTTTTGACGTCGCACCTGTAACGGTTATCTTCAGGGATGTGCTCCCTCCCGGCACGCCAGACCCAGTATTATCAACGTTTACTATATCGCCAGATACAATTCCCGCAAACGGCACGGACCAAGCGACCGTTACGCTCACATTGAAAGATCAACATGGCGCGCCTGTTATCGGTAAATGGGTGATGTTTAGATGGACTTTGAACAATACAACGATTGGTACTGTGGATTACGATACTGGGATATACCGAGGGACCTGGGACAGCACTGAACCTGGAATCGCTGTGATAAGAGCAACAGTAAACGGTTACGATTTTGTAATAGAGCCTGTCACACTTACGGTTACGCCGGTGTAACTTTTACCCTTCAGTAAACAGCTCAAATGAGCTGTTTACTGCTCTCGCGGCAATGTTGTAAGAGATATAAATCAGCTCAACTGGGAGAATTTGCTCTCTGCGTGGTGAACTCCCTTTCGCTTATCATGTGTCATGTGTCATGTGTCATGTGGTCTTCAGCACTTAACTCACCTTCGCAATCCGCCATGCTGAGGCACATGACCAAATGGAGCGCCAGCGATGCTGACCAACCTGTTACATGACCTCCCCGCGAGCACGAATGACGCGGAGACGTTTGACGATCTGCTTTCGCGAAAAGATCTGAAAATTGAGCGCATCGTCTCTACCGGTCAGGCCAGCCCGCCTGATTTCTGGTACTGCCAGCCGCAAAGCGAGTGGGTATTGATTCTTCAGGGCGCCGCCGGTTTGCAACTTGAAGACGAAGCGCAAGAGCGGGTGTTGCAGGTGGGAGATTTCGTCAATATCCCCGCGCAATGCCGCCATCGGGTGAACTGGACACAGGCTGAACCGCCGACCATCTGGCTGGCGGTTCACTACGAATACCCAGAAGAAGAACGGCCCGAATGAGCCGTTTTCCCTGGAAAGCGGGTTTAACCATTTGGCAGTAAAATCGGTTGCAGGCGCTGCCACACGTGCGGCGTTGCCGCCCAGGCGTTATTGCCCTGCGTCAGACCATTATTGGCAAGAAAATCGTTATGCATGCCGCCCGCTTCTTTAATAATCACCAGCCCCGCCAGCGCATCCCAGCTGTGCAGGTGCGCTTCGAAATAACCATGCACCTGGCCGGCGGCTACGTGCGCCAGCATTAACGCGCCCGCACCAAAGCGGCGGTGTTCCACGCCGTGTTCAAACAGGGTTTCGATGGTTTGCGTATATTCGCGTGGCGGCCTGCGGCTGGAGCGGCCAATGCCGAGCACTACCGCGTCGGCGTCTGGTTCGCTCAGACTCAGACGTTTACCGTTTAAGAACGCGCCTTTGCCGCTTTCAGCGAAGAAAAACTCGTCGCGATCCGGGGCGTAAATCACCCCAAGTTGGATGGTATCATTGCGCACGTAAGCAACCGAAATGCACCAGTAATCCATGCCGAGAATAAAGTTGGTGGTGCCATCAATCGGGTCGATAACCCATACGCCATCGCTGCCTGGCTCCAGCCCGCGCTCTTCGCCGAGCAGACCATCCTGCGGGCGTTCAGCTTTCAGCCAGGCGCGCAGTTCGGTTTCGACATACACATCCGCCTGGGAGACAAAATCCTGACGACCTTTCTGTTCAATGGTCAGCCCGTTATCACGAAGCTGTTTCGCCTGCTGACCGAGACGACGAATCAGTGCGCACAGCGCCTGGGTAAACTCTTCTCTCATATCTGAACTCTTAGCCAATTTGTGGCGATGTTTGTCGGTGAATCAGTGTCACCTTAACCCACTCAACGCGGGAAGGCTGTAAAGGATTTTTCGCCCGCTCCAGCAGGCGCGTCAGCGTTCGGTTGGCTATCTCCGCCACGTCCTGATGCAGCGTGGTTAACTGGTAGCTGAACTGGCCGCTCTGCGGCGTGTTATCAAAACCTATCAGGTGAAAATCGTCTGGCGCGAATTTTCCGCGCTGGCGCATGCCGTCGAGAAAACCGCAGGCTAACTGCGCGTTGGCGCAAAATATGCCCTCCGGCAGATCTTCATCACTCTGTTGCGCGGCCTGAAAACCGCCGTCGTAACCCTCTTCGCGCGCGTCATACCAACGCACTTGCTGCTGGGTATCCACGCCGAGTTGCTGCAACGCCTGGAAAAACGCCTCGCCGCGCTGAATACCCGCCCAGGTTGATCCGCAATTGTTGAGCCAGCCAAAACGGCGACAGCCGGAGTGATAAAGCTGTTCAGCGGCCTGACGTGCGCCGGAAACGTTGTCGGAACAGACGAAATCGACCAATGGAATATCCGGGTGGCGGTTGATGCCGACCACCGGAATGCGCTGGCTGACGCACTCGTTCACTATCGCTTCTGGCGGTTGGCCGGAGGTGACGATCACGCCGGAGACGCGAAACTGGGTAAAACGGCGCAGCGTGGTGACCAGATCCTGCTCGCCGGTGATCTCGGTGACCAGCGCCTGGTAACCACGGCGCTGAATTTCATGCAGCAAGCCTTCCAGCAGGCTGCTGCGAAACGGGTCGCCAATGCGCGCGACAATCACGCCAATCAAGTGGCTGCGCTGGCGGTTAAGCCCCTGGGCGAGGAAATTGACCTGATAGCCAAGCTCCTGCGCGGCGCGCAGCACTTTCTCTTTGGTGGCGGGCGAAATACTGCCGTTGCTGCTCAGCGCGCGCGACACCACGGCGCGGGACACGCCCGCGCGCTTCGCCACGTCTTCGGCGGTTACTGCTTGTTTGCGTAAACGCTGGCTCACACTTTCCCCTCCGCACGGCGGCTGAGATCGGTGGCGAAACCATCGTGGCTGAGAAACAAACCCGGATACGCCGTGCAGGCTTGCTCAATCGCGGGCAAGGCGTCGTCGTTGCAGTGGTACAACCCCAGGCGCGGTAAACGCAGTTGGCCGAACAGCGCCAGGCAGCCGGGAAAATCGCCGTGCGAGGCGTCATTGGGCAGCGCCGTTGCCGAAGCGCACTCCTGAAACGCCAGCGTCGCGTTGTGCATCAGCGCGATGCTTTCTGGCGTTGGGCGTCCGTCGCCGCTGTAGAACAGCGTGTGACCATCCGCTTCGATTCGCAGGGCGAGATTGGGCAGTTCATGGTGCGTAAACGCGGTGCGCATGTGCCAGCCTTGCCACTGCCATTCGGCTTCGCTGTCGCGCCAGTCAATGTCGAAACAGAGGGTGCTTTCCGGCCAGTTAGCGAGGCTCGCCAGTTTTATCAGTACCGGGCGCTGTTCGCGCTGCGACCAGATGATCAGCGGTTTACGACGCTGAAAACTTTTCCAGTAATTCAGCAGCGCAGTTAGCCCGGTGCAGTGATCCGGGTGAACGTGGGTGAAGTAAATGGCGTCGATGTCGTTTACGTCGCCGCCGCGCTGCCACAGCGCGCGCGGGATTGTCGGGCCACAATCGATCAGCAACTGGCGATTTTCGTTATCGATAACGCGGATTGCCGAGGTGTTTTGCTGCAATGAGAAGGCGCTACCGCAGCCCAGAACATCTATTTTCATTTCGCCCCACCAAATTTATTGCGCACTTAATCAAACTGTCACAAATAGACGACAAAGTAGGCTCACATAATGTCGGTGCAACGTTGCATTTTTTTTGCAAATAAATGAACACGTGTTCATCGGCGAAAGAAAAGCTGAAGAAAGGAACGCCCGTGAGTTATTTACAGATTGAAAAACTGAAAATTGGCTATGGCGAAAATATCGTTCTTCACGATATTCATCTCGCTGTGGAAAAGGGCGAAATGATTGCGCTGCTTGGGCCGTCTGGTTGCGGAAAAACCACGTTGCTCAACGCGTTATGTGGTTTTATTCCGGTGCGAACCGGCGTTATTGCCGTTAATGGTCGGGATATTACTTACAGCACGCCAGAGCAGCGAAATATTACCATGGTGTTTCAGAGTTATGCCTTGTGGCCGCATTTTACCGTCGCGCAAAATATTGGTTATGGCTTAAAAGTCCGCCGCGTTAAAAAAGAGGCGATTGCGCAACGCGTGCAGGAATTATTAAAAATCGTCAACCTTGAAAATTATGCGGATACAAAAGTGACGGCGCTTTCCGGCGGCCAGCGTCAGCGCGTGGCGCTGGCGCGCGCATTAGCCATTGAGCCGGATGTGCTGGTGCTCGATGAGCCGCTGTCGAACCTGGACGCCAAAGTGCGCCTCAATGTGCGCCACGAGATCAAAGCGCTGCAGAAAAAGCTCGGTTTCACCTCGTTAATCGTCACGCATGACCAGCAAGAGGCGCTGGTGATGGCCGACAGAATTGCGGTGCTGAATAACGGGCGCATCGAACAAATGGGGACGCCGGAAGATATTTATCACCGCCCGGCAACGCCGTTTGTCGCGGATTTTATGGGCGCGGATAACTGCATGACGCGGGCTGATGCGGGCGGGGAAACGCTCTATTTTCGCAGTTCGGACGTCAACATGCACCGCCCGTTAACGACGCCGGAGCAGCCGGGCCTGGTACTGAATGGTGTGGTGGAAGAGAGCGCGTTTCTCGGCCACCAGTATCGTCATAGTGTGCGCTGCGAGGGGCAGATTTTTCTCGCGGATTCCACACAGTTCTGGCCTGCCCGAACGCCGGTGATTTTGCACGTGTCGGAAACGGCGCTGCATGTTTTTGCAACCTCTTAAGCCAACCAACACACTTTTCCTGGGGATTATCATGTCAGTAAAACCGAAACTTGCTGTCATCGCCGCACTCTGTTTGGGTGCAGTTCACACCGCCAGCGCCGAAACGGTTCTCAATGTGGCGACGGCGGGCGATCAAAACATGGTCGACTACGTTAAAACCTGGCTGGGCCCAAAGTTTGAAGCCGCGCATCCGGGCGTAAAAGTGCAGGTGGTCGGCACCGGGCCGGGCGATGCGGGTTCAAACAAGATTGTCGAAAAACTGACGGCGCAACAGCAGAGTGGCGCGAAAAGCTGGGATATCGACGTCGCGGTTGTGCACCAGGCGGCGGGGGGGCAACTGGTGGAAAAAGGGCTGCTGGAGAAATACCGCTCGTCCATCAACACCGGTTCGATGGTGACGGCAGAGAACGCCAAAAACGCGCTGGGTGTTAACGTTGATGGCTATGTAATGCCGATGTTTTTGAGCCAGACGGCCATCGCGTATAACAGCGAGCTGATTAAAACCCCACCGAAATCCTACGACGAGCTGGTGCAGTGGTCGGCGAAAAACCCGAAAGCCTTTGGCTATAACGGCATTAAAAACGGCATGTCCGGCGTCAGCTTTGTGGTCGGCTGGATTTACGCTTACGGCACTGATGCGGCGCGTCTTTCCGCGCTGCCGTATGACAAAAGCGTGGAAAAAACCTGGAGTCAGGCGTTCGCCAGGCTGAAAGAGTTCAATAAAAACGTCACTTTCACGCCGGGTAACGCCGGAACGCTGGATATGCTCAGCCGGGGCGAAATCACCATGGGGCCGGTGTGGGTCGATATGTTCTATAGCTGGAAAGATCAGGGCAAAGTACCACCGTCGATCAAACTGGCGTTAATCGCGCCGGGGATGCCGGGCCAGCCAATGTATTACGTTGTTCCGGCACATGCAGCGCAGGCCAAACTGGCGCAGGAGTTTATTGCGCTGGCGACCAGCCCGGACGTGCAGGCGCAGGGCATTGTGAAGCAGTTCAACTGGTATCCAGGAATTGACGCGAAATACGTGAAAGAGAAACTGGATGCAGCTACCTGGCAGAAACTGTTTGCAGAAATCTCGCCGGATGATTTAGCGAAATACGGCAAAAGTTTCCCGATCACGCCGTACTTTGACGATATCAAAGAGGGCTACGAGAGCCAGGTTTCTAACTGACTGACGGACATGCCTGGGCATTTCGCCCGGGCATTTTTTTGCTGTGATTATTCAGGTTCACCATGCGACACGCCTTTAAATACTGCTTACTGGTAGGCCCGGCCACGCTGCTGATCGCCGTCTTTTTCCTCTGGCCGCTGGGTTTTTCGCTGATTTCCGCGTTTACCAGCGATACGCAGCCTTTCACGCTGGCGCACTTTGATAAAGTCTTTGCGCTTTACTCGAACGATATTCTCTTTACCGTGCTTATCGTGCTGGTTTCACTGGTGATTCTGGCGCTGCTGTCGATAACAATTTCCGCCATTATCGTGCTGTCGCCGTTTCGCGGCATCGTGAAAGCGCTGGCGTTTTTGTACCGCCTGCCGCTGTTTATTCCCTTTATTGTTACCGCGCAGATGATGCGCACCTTCCTCGCCAAAAACGGGCTGATGAACAATGTGCTGGTGGCGAGCGGGCTATTAACGCCAATGGACACCACCTCGCTGCTGGGCTGGAGCGGGATCATTATTACCTTTGTCTGGAAGCAGATGGCGTTCTCGACGTTACTGATTTGCGGCGCGATGTCGGCGGTGGAGCCGTCGCATATTCTGGCGGCGAAAAACCTCGGCGCGTCGCGTTTACGCATCCTGTTCGACATCATTTTGCCGCAGGTGCTGCCGACGATTGGCGTGGCGATGGTGCTGTCCACGGTGACGATGATGTCGGTGCTTTCCGTGCCGCTGATGATTGGCACCGGCACGCCAACCATGATGACCGTCGATATGGCGTTTCGCGTGAACTCGTACGGCGATTACCCGGTGGCGAATGCGATGGGGGTGATCTCCTATCTGATTTGCGCGGCGCTCTCCTGGTTCTATTTACGCCACAGCCTGCATGCGAAAGGAGCGCAGTGATGACCACGTTTCGACAAAAACTCCGCGGCAGTTTTCTGCTGCAAACTCTGTTGCTCACTTTTCTGGTAGTGGCGCTGTTTGGCCCGCTGCTGAATCTGCTTATCTGGACGGTGGCGGAAAGCTGGTTTTTCCCGCACACCTTGCCGAGCCAGTGGGGATTGAAATACTGGAGCCAGGTGTTTAGCCCTTACAGCGATGTCTCGGGATCGCTCTCCATTAGCGTGCTGATCGCCGTGCTGTCGGTGCTGGTTTGCCTGCTGATTTCTGTTCCGGCGGGTTATGCATTGTCGCACCGAACCATGCCGTGTCGCGCCTTCTTTATGCTGCTGTTTCTCATCCCGCAGGCGTTTCCTAACCTGACGGTGTATATGAACGTGGCGCGGCTGTTTTATCAGTGGGGACTGAACGGTACGGTGGCGGGCGTGGTGCTGGTGCATAGCGTGCACGGCTTGATGTATTCGATCTGGATAAGCGTGGCGGCGTTCTCTTCACTCGATCCGCTACTGGCGCGCGCCTCGCGCAACCTGGGCGCCGGGCCGGTATACACCTTCATCCATATTATTTTGCCGCAGGCCGCGCCCGGGCTGATTGCCGCCAGCATTTTTGTCTTCCTGGAATCGCTGGATGAGTTTACCGCCACCTTTTTTGTTGGCGCACCGGATATCACCACGCTGCCCATTTTGCTCTATACCGCCAGTATGTCGGGCAACTACCAGGTGTCATCCATTACCGCGCTGATCCTGCTGGTGCCATCGGTGCTGTTTATGCTGGTTATCCATAAATTTATGCGCCCGGAGATGCTGTCGAAACTGGGGAAATAATTATCTGACGACGTCACAAAAAGGCGTGTGCCGGGCCACTTAATAGGTAGCTGTGGCGCGACGCTACCAGCCAAAACAAGACGGCAACAGTCGGAGGAGAAAGTATGGATATCAAAGGCCCGGCAGCGATTGATGTATTTAAACCTTATGATATTTCCCCTTACGAAGACAAAACACTCAGAGCGGTTCAGCTGGAGCCTGCCTATACGCCCGCAAAGGAGTCTTTTCAGGCGTTTCAGCAGCGGCATTATGCGTGGCGAACCGGTGATAAACAGGCCGATATTTCCCATGTCCCCAAAGATGAAGGCAAGATACCGTTGCCCACGCTGGGCGAAAGTTTGCAAGAGATTTTCCTGGGCGCGGTATTGGGCGGGCCGCTGCCGGAATTCCCGGGCGGAGTGCGATCGCTTCCCGGTGCCGGCGCGGCGCGGCTTGCTGAACGACCTTCTGGCACAGCTAAAGGCCCGCACGGTGAAATCAACGTCGCTATTGCGGAGTCGAAAATGGCGGTGGCAAGGCCATTAAATCCCGCTACGGAAGCGAACGTTTCCGGCAGTAAGCCGTTAAGCCACGCCATACCTGACGCCTCTGGCCCGGACGTATTACATGTTTCATTACCGCAAGCGGGAGGAAAAAATTTTTCCGAGGCCATGGCGTCGTCAAAACTCAACATCAAACAATTCGCTGATATTGCTAAAGTTGGCGCGGATGTGGGTGAGAAAGAGATGGGGAGGGTGACATTATCCGGTGAAATCAATATCGTGCGTCGCGATGGCCCCTTAAATGATCCGAATATGTATATGTTTTTCACCGACAGCTATAAGGGCGAGCCGCGGCTGAATATCATTGGTCATGGCATTTTTACACCAAACGGTGATAGCACGACCGGCCTGCAGGTCGCTGGTGGTATTAAAGGGCCGTTTGATGTGGCGCTGGATACGCTGGAACTGGCTGGCGATGTGAGGTTTAAAAACATCCGTTGCTTTAGTTGTCACGGGGCGGAAGGCGGCATTGATTCCTTCGCACAAAAACTGGCGAATTACACCGGCGTGCCGGTAAAAGGTTATCACGGTTCGGTCACCGTTGGCGGGCATGCGGACGGTTCAAATATGGTCGTGATAAAAAATGAGATGGACGCGCTGTTCTATTTCGGCAAGCGCGAAACGACGCATTACCAACCGCAGAAATTCCACCCGCTCTGGCGACCGTGGGAAACCCGTATCCTTGAATAAAACAATCGTTGTGCTGAAGTGAAAGCGCAGATGCCCGCGAAGCTGAGTCCTGGTGGGCATTTGTATTTTTACGTCCTGCTTCGGCGAATGTGCATTCCCGTTTACCACCCCTGGCTGGCAATAAGACGGCTTATCCGCCCGATCCCTCTATTAAATCAAATAGATGTGTACCGATTTACGCACCGGTGAGCCATTATGCCAATGCCAGTAAAGATCGGCCGCTGGCGCAGATCCTGTGATTATATTTATGCGAAAGGGCGTCGGATAGAAAAATGACCCCCAGAGGAAATAAAAAAGCGCCCGCAGGCGCTTTAAGCAATCACGTTACGATCATCGGCCACTCGGGTGGCGCTTTTTGCGCGATCTCTTCCATCACGACGAGCAGGTTGTGCCAGGTCGTGGAAAGATCTATCGTCGTAATACCCAACAAACCGGTAGCGAACCAGCATGCCGCCGCTAAGCCCATGCCGCTGCTGATCACTGCCAGGCCAATATAATCAGCACGACGGAAGCGAATGTTCAGCGTACTGGCCATAAACATCAACACTGCACTCAGTAACTGCCAGCGGAGAAGCACGACGCTGGCGGTAAAGGTAGCCATCAAACCATCCTCAGAAAGACCGAATACCGGGCGGACAAGCACGTTGCGCGAGTGGCAATGCTGAAGATCCGCGAATAACACAACGAATTGAAACGGCGTTCCCCGTTTCAAGAATGTGTGAACTATATCACATTTGTTGATTTATTCGCCAGTACAAAAAGCGTGCTTTTTGCATCGTGTTGGTTGTGTTTTATCCGAAAATATATCGCCAATGTATTTATGTATGCACGGGAATTAATGTTTTTTTCATCTAATACATTTGAGTGATATTTAGCATCCTAATTGCCACAACGTTTACAGGTTGTGTCGCATATATTATGCTTTTGAGGATAATCTTATTAGCCTGTGAATGATGATTCAGGGTTTTGATCTTTATCGATATATTCTTTTTCATCACGTCCTGTATGCGTGAGGAAGATATTTGTGCGCGCAGTTGCGCTAACTGAATTGATGGCCGCCTCTTCTTTTTTCCTGATGACATCATTTTAAGCTGGTTTCGCGTCTTATAACCTGCGAATGAAAAAATATGAAAATAGAAAATTCCGCCGTGCCGCCAGGGGACGCTGATGCGGCGTTGTCGGTTCTGGCCAGGCTGATGCCCTGGCTCACTGCGCAACGCTCAATGGAAGAGATATTACGCGCGATCAATGCAGCACTTGGATCCACGCTTGCGTGGGTGGTTATCCGGCAGGATGACGCGTGGCAGCTCGTCAGCTCAGGGTCGCCGGGCTGCACGTTGCAGGATGTACAAATCTTTCTTGAGCAGTCTCAACTGCAACGACATCAGCGCGCCTGGCGAGTCATTTGCTGGCGGCGACATGCCGGTGATTTATTATTTCCGCATCATGAAATAGCGGCCAGAAAATTACGCAGCGGTATTTTATGTAAATTGAATTATAAAGAGTCTGGAGTCGACGGTTATTTCTTTTTGGCATTTTCGCAGTCCTTGCACTCTTTATCCATCGTGAAAAATGTCGTTATTGTTTTGGTCGAAAAACTAAAAAATTATCTTGCTGAAATTGTCGCCAGGGAACGTACGGCGAAAGAGATGCAGCGTATTGTGACGCAATATAAAGCGTTATTTGAACGCGCCCCGGTTTTAATGAACTCGTTTGATAAAAGCAATCGCTGCATATTATGGAATGGTGAGTGCGAACGCGTATTTGGCTGGAGCATGAATGAGCTCAATCAGCAGGCCGATCCATTAGCGTTATTTTTCCCCGATCCCGAGGTACGGCAAAAAGTTCGCGCTTCGGTTAATACATCGCCGGCCGTCGACATGCATGAATGGCACCCGGTACGACGTGATGGCCAGGTGCTGACGGTACTCTGGTCAAATATTCAACTACCGGATCACTCTGTGCTGAGTATTGGGCTTGATATTACCGAGCGTAAAAAAGCGGAGCGGCAGCTGGAAATGAAAGCCACCATTGACGATCTGACCGGTTGTTATAATCGTTTTTCTATGTTGCGGAAGTTAAAAGAGGCGCTGGTGGCCTGTCGCCCGGACGAACCGCGCAGCCACTTTAGCCTGCTGATGCTGGATCTTGATTATTTTAAAAATATCAATGATCGCTGGGGGCATTTAACAGGCGACGCCGCACTGATTCATTTTTGCGATCAGATCCGTGAACATTGCGATCCGTCATATATTTTTGGTCGTTTAGGCGGTGAGGAATTTCTGATTTTAATGCCGCATACCCACAGTAAAATGGCGCTGCGTTTTAGCCAAAAAATCCGCGCGTCACTGGCGCGAAATCCATTGTTTAGCAATGGTGAAAAGATAGCCTTATCCTTTAGCGCTGGTTTAGTATTCGTCACCGGTGAAGAGTCCGATACTTCAGTTTTACTTACGCTTGCGGATAACGCCCTGTACGATGCGAAACGCGCAGGCCGCAGTCAAACCGTGGTGGTTGGCGCTTTTTTATAAATAAAGAAGAAATTATGAAGACTTCGCAACGACAGATGAAAAAATACGCGAATGGCGTGCCTTTTTTTTATCCTGCGGCCAGTTTAACTTAATCAGCGATACTCTGTTGTATTAAGTTAAAACACCCCCATGCGAATGGATTAATATTTTCCTTAATATAAACATTGGGCACACTCTGAGTTTGCTTTATGGTCGCCTGTTTCGGTCATAACCAAATATTAGGTTTTTAATGAGAAAAGTCAGTTGCTAATGTCGTTTGATTCATGCAACGTAATCACCTGTTTATCAAAGCATCCTGCCAAACATTAAAAAGGCGCTTTAAATGCATGGATATAGGCGGACATGAATCATAGCGTGCGTCGCAAGATGCTCAGCGTCGTCGTGCTCATCACGGTAGTTCTTCTGCCGCTGATGTTGTCGCTATGGTTTGCGCATATTCGTGCGGTGAAAGAAACGAGTGCCCAGCTTCAATCGTTTGCCCAATTAGCGCTAAATAAAACGGAGCGCGTTATCCAGCAAGTGGATACGGTTCGCAGCGCCGCGGAAAAATACCACGGACAAATTTGTGCGCCGGAACATCGCGCGGCCATGCTCAATATCGTCCGCAGCAGTATGTATGTTTCGGATTTAATTTATGCCCGTGGCGACCACTTTTTATGTTCGAGCGTAATAACGCCCACGCAATCGTATGCTATTTCACCAGCGGATTATAAACGCGCGCCCGATATCGCTATTTATTACTATCGTGATACGCCGTTTTACGCAGGCTACAAGATGGTGTACATGCAGCGCGGAAATTATGTCGCGGTGATTAATCCGCTCACTTACAGCGATGTGGCATCAGACAATCCTGATCTGGCTTACGGTATTTACGACACCGTTACGCACCAGTTTTTTTCCGTCAGCCAGAATGCCCACCTTAGTAAGTTAGCTACGCTGTTACGCACCGACGATTTAACATTCCAGCAGGATCAGCGCTTTTATACCATTGCGCGTTCGGAGAATCGTCCGATCGCGATTATTGTTTCGACATCGAGTGACCACTATTTTCAGGCGCTTTATCACCAGGCCACTTTAACGCTGCCGCTGGGCGTGATTGGTAGCGTTATTCTGCTATTAATATGGTCGCGAACACGGCAGGAGTTTAACTCTCCACGCCGTATGCTCCACCGGGCGTTAACCCGACGCCAGCTTCGCCTTCATTACCAACCTATTATCGATATCAAAAATGGCACCTGCGTTGGTGCGGAAGCGTTGTTGCGCTGGCCGGGGTTTAATGGACCGGTCATGAGCCCGGCGGAGTTTATTCCGCTGGCAGAAAAAGAGGGCATGATTGAGCGTATTACCGATTATGTCGTCGACGAATTGTTCAGCGATCTGGGCGATTTCCTGGCAATGGTGCCGCAACTTTATATTTCAATTAACCTCTCCGCCTCCGATTTTCACTCCTCGCGCCTGATTTCATTGATTGCCAATAAAGCCAAGATGCATGCGGTACGCGCCGAGCAGATTAAGATTGAAGTGACCGAGCGCGGGTTTATTGATGTGCCGAAAACCACGCCGGTTATTCAGGCGTTTCGCCAGGCGGGTTACGAAGTGGCGATTGATGATTTCGGTACTGGTTATTCTAATTTGCACAACCTGTACTCGCTGAATGTCGATATCCTGAAAATCGACAAATCGTTTATTGATACGCTAACGACGAACAGCACCAGCCATTTGATTGCTGAACACATTATTGAGATGGCGCAGAGCCTGCGTCTGAAGATTATTGCGGAAGGGGTCGAGACGGCGGAGCAGGTCACGTGGTTGTTAAAACGCGGTGTGCAGTTCTGTCAGGGGTGGCACTTTGCAAAGGCGCTGCCGTCACAGGAGTTTAAACGCTGGGTACAGCAGCCACCTTCGTTAAAGTGATAACTCATCAGGCCTGGTGTCGGTAATCGCTGGGTGTGCGATCAAACTCCCGGCGAAAGACGCGCGAAAATGTTTGTTGCGAGACATATCCCAAATCCATCGCGATATCAAAAATAGGCCGCTGCGTGGTTCGCAGCGCTTCCGCTGCCAGCAGTAAACGGCGCTGGCGAATGTAGTCACCCAGCGTTTGATGCATCACGGTGCGGAACATCCTCTGTAAATACCATTTCGAATAACCTGACTTTCTGGCGACTACATCAATGTTCATTGGTTGGTCGATATGTTCATCAATCCATTCAATAAGTGTCTGAATAATTTGCTGATGGGACATATGGCTTCCTCATTTCCCGATTCGTCGTTTTGTCTGGAAGCGAGTATAATTCCTCAAGTTAACTTGAGGTAAAGAGGTTTTATGGAAAAGAAAACGCCGCGTATTAAAGCCTTACTCAGCCCCGGTGAAGTGGCGAAGCGCAGCGGGGTTGCCGTCTCTGCGCTGCACTTTTATGAGAGCAAAGGCTTAATCAAAAGTACCCGTAATACCGGCAATCAACGGCGCTATACGCGTGATGTGCTGCGCTATGTGGCGATCATCAAGATTGCCCAGCGCATTGGTATTCCGCTGGCGACCATTGGTGACGCGTTTGGTGTGTTGCCGGAAGGGCATACATTAAGCAAGAAAGAGTGGAAACAGCTGTCGTCACAGTGGCGTGAAGAGCTGGACAGGCGCATCCATACGCTGGTGGCCTTACGTGATGAGCTGGATGGTTGCATCGGCTGTGGCTGTTTGTCGCGCAGCGATTGTCCGCTGCGTAACCCCGGCGACCAACTTGGACAGCAGGGCACCGGCGCGCGCTTGCTGGAAGACGACTGAAACGTACAAAAAACTAAAGCGCCCGTTGGGGCGCTTTAGTCGTTTTCCGGTCTTTGTCTTTCTCTCTATCCCGCTCAGTTACGGGAGGGTTTCCCCCGACACCAGCACCCCTCAGTATGTTGGAGGTTCCGGGTTGTGCTGACACTTTTAGTGTAGGCCACAGCGGCATAATTGCTACTTTTTTGAGCAATTATTTTTGTCTTTTTTTTCACCGCTGCAAGTGCGGGTTTTCTATAGTTAATGTGTATGAATTCTCTGGAGAAAAATATGCTTACGGTGCATCACCTTAATCAGTCTCGCTCCCAGCGCGTGCTCTGGGCTTTGGAAGAATTGGGCGTGCCGTATCAAATTGTCCGTTACCAGCGAGAAAAAACAATGCTGGCCCCGGCATCCCTGAAAAAAGTGCACCCGCTCGGCAAGTCACCGGTGGTGGAGGATGAAGGGCTGATCCTCGCCGAATCCGGGGCGATCCTCGAATATTTGCAGGAAACTTACGACCCTGAGCAACGCTTTAAACCGCAGGAGACAAAACAGAAGCTGGATTACCGTTTCTGGCTGCACTACGCCGAAGGTTCGCTAATGCCAGTGCTATTAATGAAACTGGTGATGAACAGCCTGGGTAAACCCCCGGTGCCGTTCGGGATACGCAGTGTGGGCAAACTCCTCGCTAAGGGTGTCGATAAAGCGTTCCTGAAACAGCAAATTGAAAACCATGCGCGCTTTATTGAAGGCGAACTGGCGCAGAAAAGCTGGTTTGCAGGACATCAGCTGAGCATGGCCGATATTCAGATGAGTTTCCCGGTGTTTGCGCTGCTGGCTCGCGGTGGCGTGGAGGATTTGCCCAACTTACGTGCGTGGAAAAAACGGGTCGAGATGCGTCCGGCATGGCAGCGCGCCATTGTGCAGGGTGGGCCATTTGATCTGCCTGGCAGCTAAAAATGATCGGCAAATGTTGCAAAGTTGCGCACCGACGATAACGTTTGCGCATCTGACGCCCACTTCTTCGCCGCTTCGCGCGAAATTTAGCGAAAAGCGGCAAAGTTCAGTTGAAAAGCGCCATATAAACGCTGGATAATCGTTTGCCTTTTTTTGACCAACCGTTGTATGCGCGGAGTTAAACGTTTGCTTTTTTGTGACCCTTTGTCACAACGCAGCCCAGGGAGATGACGTTTAACCGGCAGTGGACTGTCCACCACGCATGCCAACGCACAATAAAATTCTCAGGGGATGTTTCTATGTCTACGCCTTCTGCGCGTACCGGCGGTTCGCTTGACGCACTGTTTAAAATTTCTGCCCGTGGCAGCACGGTTCGTCAGGAAATCGTTGCCGGTTTAACCACCTTCCTGGCGATGGTCTATTCGGTCATCGTCGTACCTGGCATGCTGGGTAAAGCCGGTTTCCCACCGGCGGCTGTGTTTGTCGCCACCTGCCTGGTAGCCGGTGTCGGCTCCATCGTGATGGGCCTGTGGGCGAATCTGCCGCTGGCTATCGGTTGCGCTATCTCTCTGACCGCCTTTACCGCGTTCAGCCTGGTGCTGGGCCAGCATATCAGCGTACCGGTCGCCCTTGGCGCGGTGTTCCTGATGGGTGTGCTGTTTACCGTTATCTCTGCCACCGGCATCCGTAGCTGGATCCTGCGCAACCTGCCGCAGGGCGTTGCGCATGGCACCGGTATCGGTATTGGCCTGTTTCTGCTGCTGATCGCCGCCAACGGCGTGGGTCTGGTTATTAAGAACCCGCTGGACGGCCTGCCGGTGACTCTCGGCCACTTTGCCAGCTTCCCGGTGATCATGTCGCTGATTGGTCTGGCGGTGATTATCGGCCTGGAAAAACTGAAAGTGCCGGGCGGCATTCTGCTGACCATTATCGGCGTGTCGATTGTGGGGCTGATTTTCGACCCGAACGTACATTTTTCTGGCATTTTCGCCATGCCGTCGCTCAGCGATGACAAAGGCAACTCGCTGATCGGCAGCCTGGATATCGTCGGCGCGCTGAACCCGGTGGTGCTGCCAAGCGTGCTGGCGCTGGTGATGACAGCGGTATTTGACGCCACCGGCACTATCCGTGCGGTAGCGGGCCAGGCAAACTTGCTGGGCAAAGACGGCCAGATTATCGATGGCGGCAAAGCGCTGACCACCGACTCCCTGAGCAGCGTCTTCTCAGGCCTGGTGGGTGCGGCACCGGCAGCAGTGTATATCGAATCTGCGGCGGGTACGGCGGCAGGCGGTAAAACCGGCCTGACGGCGATCACCGTGGGCGTGTTGTTCCTGCTGATCCTGTTCCTCTCTCCGCTCTCTTACCTGGTCCCGGCTTATGCCACGGCACCGGCGCTGATGTACGTTGGTCTGCTGATGTTGAGCAACGTGGCGAAAATCGATTTTGCCGACTTCGTCGACGCGATGGCGGGTCTGATTACTGCCGTGTTTATCGTGCTGACCTGCAACATCGTAACCGGCATCATGATCGGTTTTGCTTCGCTGGTAATTGGGCGCGTGGTATCCGGTGAGTGGCGCAAATTGAATATCGGCACCGTGGTGATTGCCATCGCGCTGGTGGCTTTCTATGCGGGCGGCTGGGCAATCTGACACCGCTTTTCCTCTTCCTGTGGGCAGAGGGCGTTGAGCATAAACCTTTACACAATGGGCAACTTCGGTTGCCCATTTTTTTGCCCACAGCCCGGTTTCTTTGCGTTAAGCTGAAGGCTCTGGCATCAAGGTCTGAGGCCTTTATAACAACACATCGCAAACAGGGAACGCATGGAAATATTTTTTACCATTCTCATCATGACCCTTGTCGTCTCGCTTTCTGGCGTCGTGACTCGTGTTCTTCCATTTCAAATCCCGCTTCCGCTGATGCAGATCGCCATCGGCGCACTGCTGGCCTTTCCCACCTTTGGCCTGCATGTGGAGTTCGACCCGGAACTGTTCCTGGTTTTGTTTATTCCGCCGCTGCTCTTCGCCGACGGCTGGAAAACGCCCACGCGCGAGTTCCTCGAGCATGGCCGCGAAATCTTTGGCCTGGCGCTGGCGCTGGTGGTGGTCACCGTGGTCGGGATCGGTTTCTTAATTTACTGGATGGTGCCTGGCATTCCGCTGGTGCCCGCCTTTGCGCTGGCGGCAGTGCTGTCGCCAACCGATGCCGTAGCGCTTTCCGGCATTGTCGGGGAAGGGCGCATTCCCAAGAAAATCATGGGTATTTTGCAGGGCGAGGCGCTGATGAACGACGCTTCGGGCCTGGTGTCGCTGAAATTCGCCGTGGCGGTAGTGATGGGCACCATGGTGTTCACCGTGGGCGGCGCGACGTTCGAATTTTTCAAAGTGGCGATTGGCGGTCTGCTGGCCGGGTTTGTGGTCAGCTGGTTGTATGGCCGCTCGCTGCGTTTTCTCAGCCGCTGGGGCGGCGATGAACCGGCAACGCAAATCGTGCTGCTGTTTCTGCTGCCGTTCGCCTCCTATTTGATTGCGGAACACATCGGCTTTTCCGGCATTCTTGCGGCGGTCGCGGCGGGGATGACCATCACCCGTTCCGGCGTGATGCGCACCGCGCCGCTGGCCATGCGTCTGCGCGCCAACAGCACCTGGGCGATGCTGGAGTTCGTCTTTAACGGCATGGTGTTCTTGCTGTTAGGCTTGCAGTTGCCAGGCATTCTGGAGTCTTCGCTGGTGGCGGCAGAAGCCGATCCAAATGTCGAAACCTGGATGTTGTTTACCGATATTGTGCTGATTTACGCCGCGCTGATGCTGGTACGTTTTGGCTGGTTGTGGACGATGAAGAGATTCAGCCAGCGTTTCCTGGTGAAAAAACCGATGGAGTTCGCCTCGTGGAGCGACCGCGAGCTGCTGATCGCCACCTTTGCCGGGGTGCGCGGGGCGATAACGCTTGCTGGTGTGCTCTCCATTCCGCTGTTGTTGCCGAGTGGCGATGTCTTTCCGGCGCGCTATGAACTGGTGTTCCTCGCCGCCGGGGTGATCCTGTTCTCGCTGTTTGTTGGCGTAATCGCGCTGCCTGCATTGTTGCAGCATGTTGAAGTACGCGACCACGCGCAGCAGTACAAAGAGGAGCGGATGGCGCGCGCAGCAACGGCAGACGTGGCGATTGTCGCGATTCAGAAGATGGAAGAGCGGCTGGCGGCAGACACCGAAGAGAACATTGATAACCAGTTACTCACGGAGGTGAGTTCGCGGGTGATCGGAAATCTGCGCCGCCGTGCAGACGGACGTAATAACGTTGAGAGTTCCCTGCAGGAAGAGAATCTGGAGCGCCGTTTCCGCCTGGCGGCACTGCGCTCAGAGCGCGCCGAGCTTTACCATCTGCGCGCAACCCGGCAGATCAGTAACGAGACGCTGCAAAAACTGCTGCACGATCTCGACCTGCTGGAAGCGCTGCTGTTAGAGCATAAGTAAACCCTGCGCCGGGCGGCCGTTTATGCGCTGCCCGGCCAGTTAACCCCGCTACTCGCTTTTCTCATCAAGCCAGAACCCTTTACAACATTGCAGCCACGCCTGCGCACTGCGGGAAAGATAAACCCCTTCGCGCCAAATCATTCCTAACTCCCAGCGCAGGTCGCTCTGCAGCGGGATCCAGCGCAGCGTGGTTTTATCCAGCCGCTGGCAGACCGGCTCCGGCAGAATGGCAATACCCACGCCCGCTTGTACCATCGCAGCGAGAAAATCCCACTGACCGCTGCGCACGGCGATACGCGGCTTCACGCCATGCTGTTGAAACAGCAGCATGAGCTGGCGGCTTAAGGCGAAATCTTCGTTGTAGATCAGCAGCGGATGCCCGGCGAGTTCCTCCGGCGTCACGACTTCACGCGCAAGCCAACTGCCGGAGCGCGGCACCAGCACGCACATTGCATGGCTGAACAGCGGCAGGGTAGCCAGGCCACTCTCTTCTTCGACCGGTAGCGCCGTCATCGCCACATCCAGTTCACCGTTGCTCACGGCTTGCTGTACGGTCAGACCGCCAAACTCGGCAATCTTCAGTTCCACACCGGGATAGCGCTGGCTGAAGAGGTTGATTGGCCCGGCCATCAGCATGCCGACCATCGGCGGAATGCCGAGGCGCAAAATCCCTTTGTTCAGGTGATTGATGTCGCCAAGTTCGGTTTCTAACTGGCGAAACTCCGCGAGGATGGCGATGCCGCGCTCATACACCACGCGGCCGGTATCGGTGAGTAAAAGTTTGCGCCCGTCACGAATAAGCAGCGTGCAGTTCAGCTCGTCTTCGAGATTTTTCAACATCTTACTGATGGTTGGTTGCGTCACAAACAGGCGCTCCGCCGCGCGGGTGAAACTTTGCTGGCGTACCACCTCCACAAAATAGCGCAGCGTTCTGATGTCCATAATTATTCCTTAGAACTATGTATGCGATGAGTTTAATTCATTTCAGTAGCGCATTGGGGCTCTCTATACTGGCCGCCTGCTTATTTGATGGAAAATCGTTATGGACGTGGCGTTAAGCCGTGTTACGCCTGCCCTTGTGCGTCGTTTACAGGTTCCGCTTCAGGTATTGCTTTATGCCGGGCTGTTTATCTTTGCGCAATACCTGGTTCAATGGCTGCATCTGCCGCTTCCTGCCAATCTGGTGGGCATGATACTGCTGCTGGGGTTAATACTTTGTCGGGTGATCCCGCTCAATTGGGTGCGTGCCGGCGCGCATTGGCTGTTGGCGGAAATGCTGCTGTTCTTCGTGCCTGCGGTGGTCGCCGTGGTTAATTACGCGCAACTGTTGATGGTGGAAGGCTGGCGCATTTTTATGGTGATCGGTTTGAGCACGCTGTTGGTGCTCGGTGCTACCGCCTGGGTGGTGGATAAAGTCTACCGCTTTGAACTCAGCAGGCTGAAAAATGAGTGATTTCGCTTTAAGCCTGCTGTGCCTGGCGATGACGCTGGTGTGCTATTTCCTCAATAAACGGCTCTACCGCCGTTTTCGTAAATTACCGCTGATGCCACTGGTATTCACGCCGCTGCTGTTGGTGTTAATGCTGGTGTTCGGCCATATCTCCTGGCAGGACTACATTGGTGAATCCCACTGGCTGATGTGGCTGTTGGGACCCGCGACCATCGCCTTCGCCGTGCCGGTGTATGACAACCTGGCGATTATTCGCCGTCACTGGATGTCGCTATCAGCGGGCGTAATCACTGCTTCGGTGGTGGCGGTGACCAGTTCGGTCTGGCTGGCGCGGCTGTTTACTCTGCCGGATGAGATCCAGCGCAGCCTCGCGGTGCGTTCAATCACTACGCCTTTTGCGCTGGCGGCCGCCGGGCCGATTGGTGGCCAGCCGGATCTGGTGGCGCTGTTTGTAGTGGTCACTGGCGTATTTGGCATGGCGGTTGGCGATGTGCTGTTTCTGCGCTTATCAATTCGTGAAGGTGTGGCGAAAGGGGCCGGTTTTGGCGCGGCCTCGCACGGCGCGGGCACCGCACGTTCTTATGAACTGGGGCAGCAGGAGGGCGTGGTCGCAAGTCTGGTGATGATGCTTTCTGGCGTATTGATGGTGCTGGCAGCGCCGCTGATCGCCAGCGTGATGTTTTAGCTCCCCGCCTGGCAACGGGGAGCCGGAAGGTCAGTGCTTTTTCAGCCTTGCGATCAGTTCGAACTCGTTAAAGTTAACCGGGCGTTGCTGCTGCATGGAAATGTTCCCGGCAATGCCGGTCAGAATCGACATCGCACCTGCGCGGTGATCGGCGGCGCGTTTCAGCGGGTCATTGCCCGGCGTGCCAAACAAGTCCGCCAGCATGGCGTTATCGCCGCCGCCGTGGCCGCCTTCGCCAAGGATAAAATCCGCTTTCCACGGTGCGGCAAACATCGGAAACACGGTGATGTCGCAGGATTCAAGGCTGCCTTCATTGGCGCGTTCGCCGCCGGCGTTAACGTAGGATTTCTCGACGATTTTCATCTCCAGCCGCCCCTGGCTGCCGTTAAATACCACGTTTAGCCCTTCCCACGGTAGATAAGTATTTAGCGAATAAGTGAGCTGGCACTGGTTCTGGTATTTCACCAGCACTGAAAGCGTGTCTTCAATGGTAATGCCGTCGCTGAATACGCTCTGATCGCGCCAGTAGTTATCTTCATGTTCGGCGTCGAGATAAAGCGCTTTTAATTGCGGATTGTCCGCCATATGCAGCGCGAAAGGATCATCGTGAGCGGCGGCATAGCCGTGCGTGCGCGGGTAAAATTGGCTAACGCCGCGTTTTTCGGCGTTCTCTTTGCCATAAAAACGCAGCCCGCCTTCGGCATACACCCGCTGCGGGTAGCTGTTGAGCCAGAAGTTCATCAGATCAAAATGGTGGGTCGATTTATGCACCAGCAGCCCGCCGCTGTTGCGTTTTTCCCGGTGCCAGCGACGGAAATAATCGGCGCCGTGTTCGGTGTTCAACAACCATTCGAAATGTACCGAATAAACGTCACCGATGGTGTTGTTCATCAGTAACTCGCGCACCTTACTGTGGTGCGGCGCATAGCGATAATTAAACGCCACGCGCACGGTTTTGCCGGTCTGCTCAATGGCATCGAGAATACGCAGCGCGCGCTGCTCGTCGATGGTCATCGGCTTTTCGGTGATCACATCGCAGCCTGCGTGTAACGCCCGCACAATGTAGTCGTCATGGGTTCTGTCCATGGTGGTGACGATAACAACATCTGGCCGGGTTTCGCGGATCATCGCCTCAAACTGCGCCGCTTTCCACGTGGAAACGGGCTGCGCGTCTTCGTTTTGTAACAGCTGGTTGGCGTAATCCATGCGCGTCTGGTTGCTGTCGCAAAACGCCACCATGCGGGCATTCTCTTTCCACTGCCCGCCAATGGCAGAAATATACAGCCCGGCGCGCCCACCGGTTCCCACTAAAGCATATTTTTTCATCACACCCTCTTCAGTCATAAATGAATTAACGTGCTGATGTATTAAAAACATTGTTTCAATAAACTGAGGGTACTGTAGCGCGCTGGTGGGAGAGGGGTAGCGAAAAGGCGGGAAAGTGTGATCCCCGGCCATTACTGACCGGGGAGGAGGGTTAATGAGCGCGGCCCTGCTCGATACCGATCCCGGTTTGCGAACGGATAAACTGCGCACGGAACTGTTCGCGCTCCAGTTTGCCGGCTTCGGTGTTGTCGGTGGCGGAGAAGATCCAGATACCGATAAACGCCACGGCGATGGAGAACAGCGCCGGATACTCATACGGGAACACCGGTGCGGCGTGACCAAGGATCTGCACCCAAATTGTCGGGCCGAGGATCATCAGGACAACTGCCGTCAACAGGCCCAGCCAGCCGCCAATCATCGCACCGCGCGTGGTCAGCTTCGACCAGTACATCGAGAGCAAAATGATGGGGAAGTTACAGCTGGCGGCGATCGAGAAGGCCAGCCCAACCATGAACGCGATGTTCTGTTTTTCGAACAGGATGCCGAGCAGAATGGCGACAATCCCCAGTATCAACACGGTGATTTTCGACACTTTCAGCTCCTGGCGTTCGGTCGCGCCTTTGCGGAACACGTTGGCGTAGAGATCGTGGGAAACCGCAGAGGCACCCGCCAGCGTTAACCCGGCGACCACCGCCAGAATGGTGGCAAACGCCACGGCGGAGATAAAGCCTAAGAACAGGTTGCCGCCAACCGCATCTGCCAGATGCACTGCCGCCATATTGTTGCCGCCAATCAGCGCGCCCGCCGCGTCTTTAAACGCCGGGTTTGCGCCCACCAGCATGATGGCGCCGAAACCGATGATAAAGGTCAGAATGTAGAAGTAACCCATAAACCCGGTGGCGTAGAACACGCTTTTACGCGCTTCGCGCGCGTCGCTGACGGTGAAGAAACGCATCAGAATATGCGGTAAACCGGCGGTGCCGAACATCAACCCAAGCCCGAGCGACAGGGCGGAGATCGGATCTTTCACCAGCCCGCCAGGGCTCATGATTGCCACCCCTTTCGGGTGGACAGCCATCGCTTCCGTGAACAGGTTATTGAAGCTGAAACCGACGTGTTTCATTACCATAAAGGCCATAAAACTCGCGCCGAACAGTAACAGCACCGCTTTGATGATCTGTACCCAGGTGGTGGCGAGCATGCCGCCGAACAGCACATACAGCACCATCAGCACGCCAACCAGCACCACGGCGACGTGGTAATTCAGGCCAAACAGCAGCTCAATTAATTTGCCCGCGCCGACCATTTGCGCAATCAAATACAGCGCGACAACCACCAGCGAACCACAGGCAGAAAGGGTGCGGATTGGGCCTTGTTTCAGGCGATAAGAGGCCACATCAGCAAAGGTGTAACGCCCCAGGTTGCGCAAGCGCTCGGCGATTAAGAACAGAATGATCGGCCAGCCGACGAGGAAGCCGAGCGAGTAGATCAGGCCGTCGTAGCCGGAGGTGTACACCAGCGCGGAAATCCCCAGGAACGAGGCTGCTGACATAAAGTCACCCGCTATTGCCAGGCCGTTCTGAAAACCGGTGATATTACCGCCGGCGGTGTAGTAATCGCTGCGCGAACGCACCCGTTTGGATGCCCAGTAGGTGATGTACAAGGTCAGCGCGACGAAAATGACGAACATAATGATCGCCTGCCAGTTGGTCGGCTGGCGTTGTACCTCGCCGGTGATGGCATCGGCGGCGTGAGCCGTAAAAGGAAGTGTGGCGGCCAGCGCCGTCAGGACTCTCTTCATGATGCTTTTACCTCGCTCAGAACCGCTTTGGTCAGACGATCAAACTCGCCGTTTGCCCGCCAGACGTACACGCCGGTCAGCACAAACGAAATCACAATCACACCGATACCAATCGGAATACCGCGCGTGACGCTGGTGCCTTCATGCAAGGGCGTACCGAGCCAGTGCGGGGCAAACGCGATCAGCAAAATAAAGCCGACGTAGATAATCAGCATGATGATGGAA
The DNA here is from genome assembly GCF_032104925.1 of Kosakonia sp. Taxonomy (NCBI): domain Bacteria; kingdom Pseudomonadati; phylum Pseudomonadota; class Gammaproteobacteria; order Enterobacterales; family Enterobacteriaceae; genus Kosakonia; species Kosakonia sp. The sequence continues at coordinate 68,934 of NZ_DAMCGF010000008.1, read as the reverse complement.
AGCATAAAGGCAAACCGTTGCCGTCTTTCGACTAACTCCCTGAAATGCGCACTGTTTTCTATCTGTTGATAAATGTTATTCATCACAGAATTCTCCAGAGGTCTCCCCGTTGTCTTGCGCGCTGCCGGTCAGTTGGCCGCACGCGCCCGCCCCAGTCACATCGTTATCGTTGCGCCTGGGATATGCGCGTTTGCCGCTTTCCTGCAACACGAAATCCATTAGGAATTGTAGGGTGAGGTGGTTGTTTCCTCTCCTTGGAAGGAGAGCGTTATGGTTGCGTTTGCCGCCGGATAACACGCTTTCGCGCCGCTATCCGGCAGGGTTTTACGATTATTACGATGGCATGGTAATGGCCTGCTTCTCTTCGAGCAGTTTTTCCACTACGCCAGGATCGGCGAGCGTTGAGGTATCGCCGAGATTGCTGGTATCGCCAGCGGCGATTTTGCGCAGAATACGGCGCATGATTTTGCCGGAGCGGGTTTTTGGCAGTGAGTCTGTCCAGTGCAGCACGTCCGGCGTCGCCAGCGGGCCAATCTCTTTACGCACCCAATTTCGCACTTCGGTGTACAGCTCCGGCGACGGTTCCTCACCGTGGTTGAGCGTGACGTAAGCGTAAATAGCCTGGCCTTTAATGTTGTGTGGAATGCCGACGACCGCCGCTTCGGCGATTTTCGGGTGTGATACCAGCGCCGATTCGATCTCTGCCGTTCCCAGACGGTGGCCGGAGACGTTCAGCACGTCATCCACGCGACCGGTGATCCAGTAGTAGCCATCTTCGTCACGACGCGCGCCGTCACCGCTGAAGTACATATTTTTGAAGGTGGAAAAATAGGTCTGCTCAAAGCGTTCGTGATCGCCAAACAGCGTCCGCGCCTGGCCCGGCCAGGAGTCGGTGATCACCAGGTTGCCCTCGGTCGCGCCATCGAGCGCGTTACCTTCGTTATCCACCAGTGCAGGCTGCACGCCGAAGAACGGACGCGTGGCGGAACCGGCTTTCAACTGGGTTGCGCCGGGAAGCGGGGTGATCATAAAGCCGCCGGTTTCCGTCTGCCACCAGGTATCCATGACCGGGCATTTACCGTTACCGATTTTTGACCAGTACCACTCCCATGCTTCCGGGTTAATCGGCTCGCCGACGGAACCGAGGATCCGCAGCGAAGACCGGCTGGTGCCGTCAATCGCTTTATCCCCTTCTGCCATCAGCGCACGAATGGCGGTTGGCGCGGTATAAAGGATATTCACGTTATGTTTGTCCACCACCTGGCTCATGCGCGCCGGGGTCGGCCAGTTCGGCACGCCCTCAAACATCAGCGTGATGGCGCCGCAGGCCAGCGGCCCGTACAGCAGGTAGCTGTGCCCGGTTACCCAACCGACGTCGGCAGTACACCAGTAGACATCGCCCTGGTGATAATCGAAGACATATTTAAAGGTTGACGCGGCATAGACCAGGTAGCCGCCGGTGGTGTGCAGCACGCCTTTCGGTTTCCCGGTGGAGCCGGAGGTATAAAGGATAAACAGCGGATCTTCTGCGCTCACTTCTACCGGCTGGTGCTGGTCGCTGGCCTTGTCGGTCAGCTCGTTCCACCACAGATCGCGCCCTTCCTGCCAGTCGATGTTACCGCCGGTGCGTTTGAACACCACGACATGCTCGACGCTGCTGACGTTCGGGTTTTTCAGCGCGTCATCAACGTTTTTCTTCAGCGGAATGTTGCGCCCGGCACGCACACCTTCATCGGCGGTGATCACCAGCCGTGAGCTGGAGTCAATAATGCGCCCGGCGACCGCTTCCGGCGAGAAGCCGCCGAAAATGACCGAATGCACCGCGCCAATACGCGCACAGGCGAGCATTGCCACAGCGGCTTCCGGCACCATCGGCATATAGATGGCGACGACATCGCCTTTCTTAATACCGAGCGACACCAGCACATTGGCGAAGCGGCAGACATCGCGGTGCAGTTCACGGTAGGTGATGAGTTTGCTCTGGCTGGCGTCATCACCTTCCCAGATAATGGCCGTTTGATCGCCGCGTTCGGCGAGGTGGCGGTCGAGGCAGTTGGCCGCCAGGTTCAGCGTGCCGTCTTCATACCATTTAATGGAAATATTGCCTGGCGCGAAGGAGGTGTTTTTCACCTTCTTATAAGGCTTGATCCAGTCGAGGATTTTGCCTTGCTCGCCCCAGAATGTGTCAGGGTCAGTTACCGATTGCTGGTATTTGGCCTCATACTGCTCCGGATTTATCAGGCAACGTTCCGCAATATTGGCGGGAATATCGTGTTTATGTATTTGGCTCATGGCGATTGCTCTCCTTGTAAGATGTTAATAATATGTCACAAGAACGTTAATTGTAGGGCCTTTGCCAGCTTTGTTTACTATTTGCGCGATAGATCACGCATTAAATGAATTGTGCAAAAAGCGAGCAAAATAAATGTGCTGGCGCGCGAAAGAACGCAAAAAGGTGGAACGGTAAGAAAGACGCTTCATAACAGCAAGTTATGGAAGGTGACAATTCGATTACGCTTACTACCGGCGTAAAAAAGCAGGCTGTTGCAAGCCTATGAAAATCCATCACGTAACCAGTAGGGTGATAATGGTTACGATGATGAATTATTCACTGCATTAACAAGGAATCGCAGACGAAATAACGTTAGAAATTGGCTTATGAGACATTTTTCGTGATTAAAAAATGCGCAGATAAACGAATTACCCACAATAATTTCCGATGGTAAATATTGGATTTGCCGATAGTGAAAAGTTTTTCATAACAAAGAGTTATTTGTCATAACTGAAATAAAAGACGGTTTTTGAGTAAAAATTCAGTCAAACCCCCTCCCGGTATAGGGTTGCGCGTTACACCCTGCAAATGATACTGATAATGCGCGTTAAAAAACCCCGCAATACTGTGCGACGCTAATCATACCCTTTCAGTATGTGTCGTTCCTTGCCTGGAATGGCGCTTCATTGAGGATGTCTGTAGTTATGAAAAACATGAAAATCAGCCTGGCCTGGCAGATTCTGCTAGCCCTTGTGCTGGGTATTCTTCTGGGTAGTTATCTGCACTACCACAGCGACAGCCGCGAATGGCTGATTGCGAATCTCCTGTCTCCGGCGGGCGATATCTTTATCCATTTGATCAAAATGATTGTCGTGCCGATTGTTATCTCGACGCTGATTGTCGGCATTGCAGGCGTTGGTGACGCGAAACAGCTTGGCCGTATCGGCGCGAAGACCATCATCTATTTCGAAGTGATCACTACGGTGGCGATTATTCTCGGCATCACGATGGCGAATGTGTTCCAGCCAGGCGCGGGAATTGATATGTCGCAGCTGGCGACGGTGGATATTTCGAAATACCAAAGCACCACCGCGGATGTGCAAAGCCACGCCCACGGCCTGATGGGGACGATTTTATCGTTGGTGCCGACCAATATCATCGCGTCGATGGCGAAGGGCGATATGCTGCCGATCATCTTCTTCTCGGTGCTGTTTGGTCTGGGGCTCTCTTCCCTGCCAGCTTCGCACCGCGAGCCGCTGGTCACCGTGTTCCGTTCTATTTCCGAAACCATGTTTAAAGTCACCCATATGGTGATGCGTTATGCGCCGGTCGGCGTGTTTGCGCTGATCTCTGTAACGGTGGCGAACTTTGGTTTCGCTTCGCTGTGGCCGCTGGCAAAGCTGGTTATCCTGGTCTATTTCGCCATTCTGTTCTTTGCGCTGGTGGTGCTGGGCATTGTGGCGCGGGTGTGCGGTCTGAGCATCTGGATTTTGATCCGCATCCTGAAAGATGAGCTGATCCTGGCGTACTCCACCGCCAGCTCGGAAAGCGTGCTGCCGCGCATTATCGAGAAAATGGAAGCCTATGGCGCGCCGGCGTCGATCACCAGCTTCGTGGTGCCGACCGGTTACTCCTTTAACCTCGATGGTTCGACGCTGTACCAGAGCATTGCGGCGATCTTTATTGCTCAGCTGTATGGCATTGACCTGTCGCTGTGGCAGGAAATCATCCTCGTGCTGACGCTGATGGTCACCTCGAAAGGTATTGCGGGTGTGCCGGGTGTCTCCTTCGTGGTACTGCTGGCAACGCTGGGTAGCGTCGGTATTCCGCTGGAAGGCCTGGCGTTTATCGCTGGTGTTGACCGTATCCTCGATATGGCGCGTACCGCGCTGAATGTGGTGGGGAATGCGCTGGCGGTGCTGGTGATCGCCAAGTGGGAACACAAGTTTGACCGCAAAAAAGCGCGCGCTTACGAGCGCGAAATGTTGGGCAAATTTGATAAGACTGCCGATCAGTAACCTTCTCAATCCCTCCTTCATGGAGGGATTTTTACATCAGGCGGGCTTACCCGCCTTGCCTGTCAAACGACGCCGCTCGCTCATTAACGCTCTGATCGAACATCCCATCACGCTACCTCTATATGTATCCGGCCGGATGCTCAGCAGGGTTTCAACATTGATGGTAACGGGCGGGCAGGGCGGGGTCATTGTGCGTTATGTGCAGGGACAAAACGTGATCGGTCATATGCAGCTTCTCCTGTGCGCCCGGCGGTGAAGGTATTTCGCGACGGGCTGGCGCAGGCGGTGAGGGCCGACAAACGGCACATCACTCGTCATCAATGTTATGAATACCCAGGCTGCGTTGCAAAAACGCTTTCCCGGCAGGGGTGACGGTCAAAATACGTGCCTCATTGGTTTTGATGATAAAACGCTTCCTGAGCAGCGCGTTAAAGAGATGCGCGCCGAGCTCTCCCGAAAGATGGTAACTCTGTTCGCTCCAGTCCATGCAGGGGATCACCAGCGCCCGGCGTGAATGGCTAAGCGCGTGAGTATCAATGTCTAAGTGTGTGCTGAACCACGTATCGCCAGCGGCGCTAATGGCAAGGTTTCCCTCCGCGGCCTCGAGCACTTTTTGTTGGCAAAGGTGCTCGTAGATGGTCACGCCGACATGTCCGGCAATATGGTCGTAGCAGGTTCTGGCATAACACATTTTCTTGAACCCGCTGGGTTTGATGCGTTCCTGAAAATTGCTATCAGCATAGGTGGCGACCATCATTGATTCTATCGCCTGGGCAATCAGCGAGTTATAAAGCCGGTAATAACGGTTGCGGCCAATTTTATCAAAGGCAACGACGCGGCAATGGATGAGTTTCGCCAGATGATTACTCGTCGATTGAGGGGAAAGCCCGGCGGTGATAGCTAATTGCGATGCGGTGAGCCGGTTATTATCCATTAACGCGCAGAGCATTCTTGCCCGGCTCGCATCTGCTAATAAACAAGCCAATCGACTAAAATTAGGAAGTTGCTCTGTCATGACGTTCATAGTTCATTAAAGAATTAAACATTTATGTGTTTGTTCGTAAAGAATACCGCAATTCAGAACAGACAAGGCAGTCATAATGTTCTTACAACGACCTCTATATAAGGACTCCCTCCTCTTTTTCAGATTTTTTGCTTTAATTTTATGGCTTCTATTGACGGTTTATATTACTGGCTTTGTTAGTATTGTTGAGAATTATATTTTAAGTCTCGCCATGATGGTCGGCGCATTTGTCGGCAGTGCCACACCGGTCGGCGGTGGTGTGGTGGCGTTTCCGGTACTGACATTTATCAAGCAGATCCCCGCGAAAGAGGCCGCTGTTTTTTGCCTTGCTATGCAATCGTTTGGCATGACGGCGTCCTCTTTAGCGATATTTACCCGCAAGATACCGGTGGATAAATTTCTGATAACCTGGTGTGTAATAACCAGCTTTTTAGGCTATCTGCTGGCGTTATTTTATATTCCCAATCCCTTTTCATCCGCAGGTTTAAAAGTTTTCTTCTCCTCATTCTGGCTTGCTTTTGGCGCAGCGATTTTTGTCGTCCGAAGGAAAAAAACCATTTCGCAGACTGTTGGAATTACCCACGCGAGAGGCTGGCGATTACTGCTATTTATCGCTATTTGCTTTGCGGGGGGGATTGTAACGTCATGGATTGGTAATGGCATCGATGTGGTCTTTTTTTGTGTTTTGATTTTAATGTTCTCCCGCACCGAATCTGTGGCAACACCTTCTGCGGTTATTGTGATGGCATTGATATCCATCTTTGCGACAGCGTTAAATATCAGTGCCGGTAATGTGAATATGCAGACGTTAAAATATCTTAGTGCAACGATTCCGGTGGTCATTATTTTTGCACCTTTAGGTATTCTTTTTTCTGTTCGGCATGGAGATGCATTTATCCGAAAACTTCTGCTGGCGCTGGTTATTATTCAGTATCTGTTTACCGCTGCTGCTTTTTTCAGGCAGCTGGATTATGTCTTTCTCTCCATGCTCGTTATTGCTCTTTCATCCGTTTTATTGTTTGCCATTGGCTATATTGATAAAAGGAAAGCGGTGTGACCACGAGAAATATGAACTTTCTGATAAAAGTCGTTATTGCGACCCTCTGTATGGGGTCTTCTTTTCCAACCGGGAAATACTTAATCTCTTATGAAAACATGCCGCCATTTTTAATGGGCGGTTGGCGGTTTATGGCGGCCGGGCTTTTTATGCTATTAATTCCCATATTTACCCGTGGCATTCAGGCTATCATCCCGACCAGTGAAGGTTCTGTCGCGAAGGGGCTGCTTTTAACTGCGGTCGTCGGTGCGTTGCAAACGACAGGGACAATGGGTTTTCTCAATCTGGCGCTGGAGAGCGTTACCTCATCCATGTCTTCTATTATTCTTTTTACCAATCCACTATGGCTTGCGATATTGGCGCATTATTTACTGCACGATAAATTAAACCAGCGAAAAATTATCTCACTGGTCATCGGTGTTGCGGGTGTCATTGTTTGCCTGGGGCTTGAGAGCGTTAAAGGCGGAACCGGTTTATTTTATGCGTTTTTAGGATCGATATGCTGGGCGGTATGCACGGTCGTGAGTAAGCGATTTGTTTTTGATAAAGATAGCTGGGTATTTACCGGCTGGCAGCTTTTTCTCGGCGCGCTGTTTATGTTGATCATCGCCTGGATAAGACATGAAAAATATGATATCGGTGATTTACAAACCTGGGGCTGGGTGTGGTTTATTTGGCTTATTTTACCGGCCAGCGTTGGCTCGTTCGGTTTATGGTTTTCAGCACTACGGCAGGGCGGCGCAACCCTTGCCAGCGGTTTTCTGTTTCTGGTCCCTCTCTTTTCAACGATCTTTTCTATTTTCACCTTGCATGATGGTCTCTCCATCCAACTTATTATCGGCGGATGCCTGATTGTCCTTTCACTCTTTCTTCTTAATCGGGAGTATTAACATGGAAGTGGGTAACAGTATTTCGATATCAACCGGAAAACAATGGTCTTTTGATAACGATGTCGCCAGCCATTTTGATGAACATGTGCAAATGTCGGTGCCAGTTTATCAGGAGGGTCATGAGCTTATTGGTTTTTTAAGCGATTTCTTTATTAAAGAAGGTTCCGTTTTTTATGAAATCGGCTGCTCCACCGGCGCACTGATTCATAAAATCTATACCCGTCATAGTCAAAAAGCAGCGACACGGTTTATTGGCGTTGAGCCGGTGCAGAATATGATCGCGCAGGCAAAAAAAAGAACCGGTAGTTTACCCATTGAATATGTGCATGACACCATTGAAAATATCGATATGGAGGCGTGCGACTTTATCGCCTCTTATTACTGTTTGCAATTTATTCCCCTGACTAAACGCATAATAGCGTATGAAAAATTATACGACGCATTAATTCCTGGAGGCGCGCTTATTATTTTTGAAAAAGAGGTTATTGACGATTCAAAAATAAATGAAATGATAGAGTCTTGCTATCTAAAATTTAAGCTATCACGAGGCTTTTCGATTGATGAGATTATCGCTAAGAAATTTAGCCTCGAAGGAGTGATGCGGCCTTGCACCGAGCGGGAAAATAGAAAAATCCTTGCGGAAGTCGGGTTTAAACAAATTGCCACGATCATGAAATACGGTGAATTCCATGGATATCTTTGCATCAAATAAGCGCAGCCAGCAAAATAAAAATAAATGGGAAGAGTTACATAAAAAATCGGCGGATCAAAGTGTGCGCACCACACCCAGTTACGCAATAAGACGAATTTACGAAAGTCTGGAATATATACAAACTGACTCGACTACCGTCAATACGCTTGAAATTGGTTGTGGATTTGGCCGCAATCTTCATTACCTGATTACACATGGTTTTTCTGATAATTATGTTGGTATTGATCAGACCGATGTCGCAATTAATAAAACAGCCGAGCTGCTAAGCGATTATCAACAAAAAGGTATTGTACAACTTATCAAGGCCAACGCGGCGGGGGATTTACCCTTTCCGAATGCTCATTTTGATTGCATTTTCGATATTATGTCCGCCATCACCTTTATTCCCGATGAAGCGGTACGAGTCGCTTATTTCAGCAACGTAGTCAGGCTGCTGAAACCGGGCGGTGCTTATTTTTTCCTCGCAGTCAGTAACCAGGCGGTAGTTAACGATAAAGTCGTCGATGTAACGCTGGATGAGCCGGGCTTGTTTAAACGTAAGTTCGACAACATGATTGAAAAAGCCTATTCGGCGGATGAGCTGAAACGCTATCTGGCGGGGTTGTCTGTTTGCTGTCTGGATGTGGTTTCCGAGCATACTCGCGCTTTCGGCGATGAAAAGTTCGAACGCGAAAATGGCTTCTGGTTTGGCTGTTTTACCAAAGAGATCTGAAAAAATGCGGGGTGATGAACACCCCGCATTAACCGCTTAACCCATTGCGCTTTCGCGCAGGCGAGTCTTCAGTTTGTTGTACTCATCTATTACATACTGCTCGGCGGCGCGCTGATCGGCGATCGGCTCCACGCGCACGGCGCAGTATTTGTACTCCGGCGTTTTGGTAATCGGGCTGAGGTTTTCCGTCACCAGCTCGTTACAGGCACCAATCCACCACTGGTAGGTCATATATACCGCGCCTTTATTAGGACGCTCGCTGACCTGCGCACGCGTAATGATTTTGCCTTTGCGCGAGTTCACCCACACCAGCGCTTCATCTTCAATGCCAAGCCTTGCAGCGTCGGCCGTGTTGATTTGCGCATAACCCGGTTCATCCGCCAGCGCGGCGAGCGCGGCGCAGTTACCGGTCATTGAACGGCAGGAGTAGTGACCCACTTCACGCACGGTGGAAAGCACCATTGGATACTCTTCGTTGAGTTTATCCATTGGCGCGACCCAGTCGCAGGTGAAGAACTTCGCCAGCCCATTCGGCGTGTCGAATTTTTCTTTGAACAGATACGACGTGCCTTGATCGGTATCCGACGTGTCACGACACGGCCACTGAATGTAGCCCAGCTCCCCCATTTTTTCGTAGGTGGCGCCGTAGAAGTCCGGGCAGAGATGACGCAATTCATCCCAGATTTCCTGCGTGTTGTTGTAATGCATCGGATAGCCCATCCGGGTGGCAATCTCGCTGATGATTTGCCAGTCCGTTTTCAGATCCCACTTCGGTTCCACCGCTTTAAAGAATCGCTGGAAGCCGCGATCCGCTGCGGTATACACACCTTCGTGCTCACCCCAGGAGGTCGACGGCAGGATGACGTCTGCCGCGGCTGCGGTTTTGGTCATGAAAATGTCCTGCACAATCACCAGTTCCAGCCCTTCAAACGCCTTACGTACCGCTGAAAGCTCGGCATCGGTCTGAAGCGGATCTTCGCCCATGATGTAGGCGGCGCGGACTTCGCCATGCTCAACGCGGTGCGGCAGTTCGCTGATGCGATAACCGGTATGCGCAGGCAGGCTTTCAACGCCCCAGGCTTTGGCGAATTTCTCGCGGTGCGCCTCCTCTTTCACGTACTGGTAACCAGGGTAGGTATCCGGTAACGCGCCCATATCGCAGGCACCCTGCACGTTGTTCTGACCACGCACCGGGTTCACCCCAACGTGCGCTTTGCCGAGGTTGCCCGTCAGCATCGCGAGGCTGGTCAGCGAACGCACGGTTTCCACCCCCTGGTAGAACTGGGTCACGCCCATGCCCCACAGAATGGCAGCGGTTTTCGCACCGGCATACATACGGGCGGCCTGGCGGATCTCCTGCGCAGTGACGCCTGTGATCTCCTCGACCGATTCCGGCGTATAGCCTTCAACGATTTTCCGGTACTCTTCAAACCCTTCGGTACGATTGGCGACAAACGCTTCGTCGTACAGTTTTTCCTCAATAATGACATGCCCCATTGCGTTGAGCAGGGCGATGTTCGACCCGTTTTTCAATGCAACGTGCATATCAGCAATGCGCGCGGTTTCGATTTTGCGCGGATCGCAGACGATGATTTTCGCCCCGTTTTGTTTCGCGCGAATCACATGATTAGCGACGATCGGGTGAGAATCCGCCGGATTGTAACCAAAGATAAACACTAAATCTGTGTTATCAATTTCATTAATGGCATTACTCATCGCGCCATTACCGACCGACTGGTGCAGACCTGCAACCGATGGGCCGTGTCAGACGCGAGCGCAGCAGTCGACGTTATTGGTACCAATAACGGCGCGCGCGAATTTTTGCATTATGTAGTTGGTTTCATTACCCGTACCGCGGGAAGAGCCGGTGGTCTGGATTGCATCCGGACCGTACTTCTCTTTGATGGCGCTCAGACGACCGGCGACATAATCGAGCGCTTCATCCCAGGATACCGACTCCAGTTTGCCGCCGCGCTGGCGACGGATCATCGGGGTTTTCAGGCGAGGTGTCAGAATCTGGGTATCGTTAATAAAATCCCAGCCGTAATAACCCTTCAGGCAGAGCGTGCCCTGATTGGTCTTGCCCTGCGCAGCCTCCGCCCGAACGATTTTGCCGTTATCGACCACCAGGTGAATCTTGCAACCTGAGGCGCAATACGGGCAAACCGTGACGACTTTTTTCATCACTTTCGCTCCAGTTAAGAATATCGCCCCCGATTATGCATCTTCTATGCCACAGTGTTGCTGGGGGTATTCACTGATATTACGGCGGATATTTGGTCAAAATACTGACGAAACGCAGGTCATCGTCAAAAGTGACGTGTCGAAAGGCCAGGGGGATGTGACCCCGGTTAAAAATCCGGCATTTAGTCGCTGCATTTATCAATCGCAGCCAACAGAATGAGCCAGAATGAGCAAATAAAGCCTGGCGGAAGCGGATAATGAAACCTGCGATTCTGGTTGTGGATGACGATACGGCGGTGTGTTCACTGCTGGAAGATGTGCTCAACGAGCACGTCTTTACGGTCTACGCCTGCCATAACGGGCGTGATGCGGTAAACCTTTGTGCGCAGCATGCGGATATCGCGCTGGTGCTGTTGGATATGATGTTGCCGGATATCAATGGCTTGCAGGTATTACAGCAGTTGCAAAAACTGCGCCCGTCGCTGCCGGTGGTGATGCTGACCGGGCTGGGCAGCGAATCGGATGTGGTGGTCGGCCTGGAAATGGGCGCCGATGACTACATTGGCAAACCTTTTAACGCGCGTGTGCTGGTCGCGCGCGTCAAAGCGGTATTACGGCGTACCGGCGTGCTGGCGGCGGAAGCCACCGCGATAAAAACGCCGGGGTTTGTCTTTAACGGCTGGCATCTCGATCCTGAGCGCTGTGAGCTGTTTAACCCGCAGCAGCAGAGCGTGGCGTTGACGCAAGGGGAGTACAGCTTATTGCTGGCGCTGGTGCAAAACGCGCGTCGGGTACTGAATCGCGAACAGTTGCTGGAGCTAACGCACAGCGAAAGCGTCGATGTGTTTGATCGCACCATTGACGTGTTGATTATGCGCCTGCGCCGCAAAATCGAAACCAATCCTCACCAACCCGCGTTGATCAAAACCTTGCGCGGGCTTGGTTACGTGTTTGCCGCAGACGTTTCTCACGGTGATAAAGCCGCCTGAGCCTCAGCACTCTTGTAATAACGCGTCCAGCGTTTTCGCGCCGTCAATGGCGTTGGCGCACAGCAGGCTGGCGCGGGCGCAGGCATGCGCCAGCAAAATGCTTTTTTGCAGCGGCCAGCTTTCGTGGCAACCATATAAAAAACCGGCGCAAAAGGCGTCTCCCGCCCCCACGCTGCCAATAATTTCGTCCTGGCTCAGCATCCGCGAAGGTACCCAGCTGCCCGCTTCGCCGGGTGCTTCACCCCAGGCACCTTCCGGGCAGTGGATCACCACCCGCTGTTTTACGCCCGCCGCCAGCAGTTTTGCTGCGGCGAGAGCGATATTGTCGATATGCGGCCCGTCGTCGGCTGTGCGCATTGCCAGTCCGCTGAACTCGCCCGCTTCCAGTTCGTTGATCACCAGATAATCGAGATGCGGCAAGCAGGGCAGCACCAGCGGTTGATAGCGCGGATCGCCTTTGCGCGACACTAAATCGAGCGAGGTTTCAAAGCCCTGTTCGCGCATTTGCGCCAGCAGGCGTGCGCTGCGGGTGCCAAATTCCTCATCGGGTTTATCCAGGCTATCGAGCAGCAGTAAGTAACCGAGATGGAAAATCTTCATGCTGCCATCCAGCCCGTCAAAGGCGGGCAGATCCAGCAGACGATTGGCTCCGGGCGAGTGGAAAAAGGTGCGTTGTCCGGAAGGATCGGTCATCACCTGCGACATGGACGTCGGTGCCGACGTGGTGCGCTGTACATGCTGGCGGTTGACGTGGTACTGCTCCAGCATCGCCAGAATATAATCGCCGTCGCTGTCTTCGCCCACCAGCCCGACCGCCTGTAGCGGCAGGCCAACGTGCATTTTCGCCAGCGTCAGCAGGACATTCAGCGGCGCACCGCCGGTGGAGCGCTCGCTGTGGGTGATTTCCGCCAGCCAGCCGCGCTCCGGCCACTGCACAATCTGGTGGACATGATCGACCAGCATATTTCCGGCGGCGATAACCCCTTTACGTTCCATCACAGTTGCCCCGCGCTGCCAAAGATGCGCATCTGCCCGGCGACGGTATCGGTAATGGCTTCTTCAACACTGAGCAATAGCTGCGCGAACTCATCATATAGCGGCTGGCGGTTGCTCATGCGCTGCTCGATGGCGCCCAGTGCGGCTTGCGACATGCCGGTGTAGAAATTGATTTTATGAATGCCGAGCGAGATGGCGCGGCGGAAATCGTCATCGCTGATGCCGGAACCGCCGTGCAGCACCAGCGGCAGGCCGGTTTGCTGGCGAATGGCGTCAAGGCGCTCAAAATCGAGTTTCGGCTCGCCTTTGTACTTGCCGTGCGCATTGCCAATGGCGACCGCCAGCGTATCGATGCCGGTGCGATCCACAAAATCCCGCGCCAGCGCCGGATCGGTGAAACAGGCTTCATCGGCGTGACCGTACAACGCACCGCCTTCATCGCCTCCCACCGCGCCCAGCTCGGCTTCCACGGACACGCCTACCGCGTGGCACATCTTCACCACTTCCCGCGTCTGGCGAATATTCTCTTCGTACTCCAGCGTCGAGCCATCGAACATCACCGAACTAAAGCCGAGCCGCAGCGCGCGCACCACGGATTCAAAGTGCAGCCCGTGGTCGAGATTTAAGACCACCGGAATGTCACTGCGGGCGGCCTCGAATTTCACCGCTTCGACCAGCGAGTCCAGCGAGATGTACTTAAAATGCACTTCGGCGATGTTGATGATAAACGGCGAGCGCTCCTGTTTCGCGGCGGCGAACAGGGCGCGTAGAAAGTGGGAGTCGAGCACGTTGAACGCGCCCAGGGCGTAGTGATGTTCGCGGGCGTGGGCCAGGCCTTCGGCAAGAGAAATCAGCGGCATAGCAAACTCCTTTAGCTCAGAAACAGATGATACTCGTTGCACAGCACCAGCAGCGCCGGTTCGTCTTCCAGAATGTTGTTGTAGCGATCCATGGCATTCAGGAAGTGGTTGTCATGCTCGTCATCGTTTACCGACGACACTTCCCCGACCAGCACATCGCCGAAGCCGGGTTCGCCCCAGAAGCTGTGATACAGCCCCGGTGGCAGGCAAATACTTTCCCCTGGTGAGAGGCGCAGCTGACTGCCCGCCGCGTGTGTCTGAATGCAGCCATCAATGACCACGGTAACGTCGGTGTTGAGCGTCTCGTCATTCGCTCCGGCGTTCCACAGTTCAATAATTAAATTACCGCCGCCGCGATTAATGATGTCCTCGCGCTTGCGCCAGTGAAAATGCATCGGTGTCACCTGTGCGTCGCGCACATGCATGATCTTTTCCGCATAACATTTTTCATAGGGCGCGCCGTTGGGCGAGCCGTTGCGCAGCGTAAACAGCGTCAGCCCCTGGGCGTAGAAATTCGAACTGCCGAAGGCGGTGACATCCCAGCCTAACTTCAGATCGAACACTTCGCGCCAGGCCTCTCTGTCCAGCTGTTGCCATTTGGTTGGTGGAAAACTGGCAAAAGGAGGCAGATGCACATCGTGCATCGAGAAGAACTGTCGTGTATGGCCGAGAATCTCATTAATGGCGGAGCGTTTCATGGTATCCCCTGTGTTGGCACTCCCTCTCCCTTGCGGGAGAGGGATAAACCGTTATTTCACCGTCCAGCCTTTGTAACTGCCGACATTCTGTTTATCGATCATGGTCACCGGGATCAGCACCGGCGCTTTCGGCGCGGGTTTGCCTTGCAGGATGTCATAACCAATTTCCACCGCGCGGGCGGCCATCACTTGGGGATCCTGCGCCGGGGTGGCGACAAACAGCGAGTTCTTACGTTTCAGCGCCTCTTCACCGTCCGGGCTGCCGTCGACGCCAACAATAAAGAACTCGTTGCGTTGCGCCTGTTTAGCAGCCAGATCGGCACCGATCGCCGTCGGATCGTTAATCGCAAACACGCCGTCGATTTTCGGGTTAGCGGCAAGCAGTGAGGTCATCACTTCCAGCCCGCCTTCACGGCTGCCTTTGGCGTTCTGGTTATCGGAAAGCACCTTGATGTCCGGGTGGCGTTTAAACTCGGTCTGGCAACCTTCGACACGGTTCTGTACGGCGGAAACCGGCGGCCCGTTGATGATCACCACATTGCCTTTGCCTTTCAGACGATCGGTGATGTATTTACACGCCATTTCACCCGCCTGGGTGTTATCGGAAGTGATGGTGGCGTCAGCGCCTTCCGCCGCCACGTCAACCGCCACGACGACGATCCCGGCGTCTTTCGCCCGTTTCACCGCCGGGCCGATGCCTTTGGAATCTGCGGCGTTGAGGATGATCATGTCGACTTTGGCGGCGATAAAGTTGTCAATCTGCGCCACTTGCTGACCGAGATCGTAGCCGCTGGAAACCAGCGTCACTTTGACCTTATCGCCCGCCAGTTTGCGCGCTTCCAGCTCCGCTCCCTTGGTGATTTGCACGAAGAAGGGGTTGGCCAGATCGCCCACCGTCACGCCGATGGACTTCAGTTCTTTGGCCTGCGCGAACGGGGCGCTGCCCAGCAGAGCACCCGCGCAGAGCGCAGTGACAAGAGGTTTAAGACGCATGCTGTAATCCTCGCTTATGTTACTGTTTTGTAGGGTATTGTTATGCTGCCTGATGATGCCGGGTACGGTATTTGTCGATCAGCACCGCTATGATGATCACCGCCCCTTTGATCACCAATTGCCAGAAGTAGGAGACGCCCATCAGCGTCATCCCATTGTTTAAGGTGGCGATAATCAGCGCCCCCACCAGCGTACCGGTGATGGTGCCAATGCCGCCGACAAAGCTGGTACCGCCGAGGATCACCGCCGCGATGGCGTCCAGCTCATAGCCCATGCCGAGGTTGCCGTTGGCGCTGTATAAGCGCGAGGCGCTCATCACCCCGCCAAGACCGGAAAGCAACCCGCTCATGCCATAGACGAACAGCAACACCAGCCACACTTTGATGCCGGTCAGGCGTGCGGCCTGCATATTGCCGCCCACCGCGTAAATATGTACGCCAAGCGTGGTGCGGCGCAGGATAAACCAGCACACCACAATCACCGCCAGCGCGATCACCACCAGCCACGGCACCGGGCCAAGATAGTTATTGCCGATCCACTCAAAACTGATGTCGGAGTTAATCACTGTGGTGCCGTCAGCCAGCAGATAGGCCGCACCGCGCAGCGCGGTGTAAGTGCCGAGCGTGACGATAAACGGCGGCAACCCGGCGAACGCCACCAGCGCACCGTTAAACAGCCCCAGCACCAGGCCAAGCATCAGCGCCGCCGGCACCGACAGCATGGCGAGCTCCGGTGTCAACGACACCACCATTGCTGCCACTGCTGTAGTACCAAGGATCGACCCGACAGACAGGTCGATGCCGCCGGTCAGAATGATGAAGGTCATCCCTGCTGCCAGCACGATGTTGATCGACGCCTGGCGGGTGATATTCAGCAAATTGCTTTCGGTAAAGAAGTTCGGCGCGATAAAGCCAAACACGGCGACGATGAGGATCAAAATCGGCAGAATGCCGACCGTTTGCATCAGATCGCCCATTAACATTTTTTTGGCGGAGGCCGATTTGGCGACCTCGGTGGCTGTATTTTCTTTGTAATCAGTCATGGTGTACCGCCGGATGTAGGGATTCGTTAACGCCGGTCGCCAGCGTCATGATGTTTTCCTGGGTGATGTCGCCGTTGAGTAACTCACCGGCAATCTCGCCTTCGCGCATCACATACACGCGATCGCTCATGCCGACCACTTCCGGTAACTCACTGGAGATCATCAGGATCGCCACGCCTTTGCGCGCCATCTGGTTCATGATCCGGTAGATCTCGCTTTTCGCGCCGACATCGACGCCGCGCGTTGGCTCGTCGAGGATCAAAATGCGGGGGCCAATCGCCACCCAGCGCGAGATCAGCAGTTTCTGTTGATTGCCGCCGGAAAGCCCGCCCGCCCGTACTTGCGCGTGCGGTACGCGGATATTGAGCAGCTTGATGGCATCATCGGAGATCGACTGCGCTTTTTTGCGATCGAGCATTCCCCAGGCGGCGTCGCGCTCAAGCGTCGCCATGGTGATGTTCTCCTGCGCCGCCAGTTCGAGAAACAGCCCTTGCTCTTTGCGGTTTTCGGTCAAAAAACCGATGCCCAAATCAATGGCGGCGCGCGGGGAGTGGATCACCACCGGTTCGCCATCCACTTCGATCATGCCGCCGGTAGCTTTACGCACGCCGAAGATCAACTGCGCCAGTTCCGATCGCCCCGCACCAACCAGCCCGGCGAGACCGACGATCTCCCCGGCGCGGACATGCAAGCTAACCGGCTGGATCTTTTCGTTATCCGTCAGGTGGTGAATGCTCAGACGTGGGCTGCCGAGCGGAATATCGCGCTCTTTGTTAAACAGATCGCTGAGTGGTCGCCCGACCATCATGCGCACCAGCTCGGAGGCGTTCAGTTTGTCGCGGGTCAGGCTGCCGACGTATTGCCCGTCGCGCAGCACGCTGACGCGATCGGAAAGCTCATACACTTCCGCCATGCGGTGGCTGATGTAGATAATCGCCATGCCTTGATCGCGCAGGCGCAGGATCAGTTCAAACAGGCGGTGAGTTTCACGCGAGGAGAGGGCGGCGGTGGGTTCGTCCATTACCAGAATGCGGCTGTTGCGGTGCAATGCGCGGGCGATCTCCACCTGCTGTTGTTCGGCGATGGTTAACGTCATCACCCGGTCGGTGGCTTTGAAATTGGCGCCAAGGCGATCGATTACCGCCTGGGCTTGCGCGGCCATCTCTTTGCGCTGCACCAGCCCGCCACGGGCTATTTCGCTGCCGAGAAAGATGTTTTCAGCGACGGTAAGATTGGGTGCGAGCTGCATCTCCTGGTAAATCAAGGTGATGCCCGCCGCCAGCGCATCTTTCGGGCCTTTGATACTGTAAGGCTGGCCGTCAATCAGGATCTCGCCGCTGGTGGCGCTGTACGCCCCGGCAAGAATTTTCATTAACGTACTTTTCCCCGCGCCGTTTTCCCCCATTAGCGCGTGGATCTCGCCGGGCCAGACCGTCAGGTCCACCCCTTTGAGCGCGTAAAATTTGCCAAACGCTTTGGCAATATTGCGCATCTCCAGAACGGGCGTTGTGCTCATGTCAGGCTCCTCGGAAGGACGATATCCGCACTTCATCACACGTTCGTAAATGCACAATGTCAGAAGCTGTTCATATTTGTCATAGTGACGCCCATACCCGCGTTGAGCCTCTTATGGAGCCACTATGCCGTATCGCGCGAATCCGTTCTTTTCCAGCGCCCGTGGGCGGCTGCTGTTTTTTAATGTGTTAGTGGTGGCAGTGACCTTAATGGTGTGCGGCGTGGCGGTACTTGGCTTTCGCCATGCCAGCCAGATCCAGGAACAGGTGCAACAGCAAACGCTGGACGATATGACCGGCAGCATGAACCTGGCGCGCGATACCGCCAACGTTGCCACGGCGGCGGTGCGTTTATCGCAGGTGGTCGGCGCGCTGGAGTACAAAGGTGAAGCCGAGCGGCTGAAAGCAACGCAAAGTGCGCTACAACACTCGCTAAACCAGCTGGCGAACGCGCCGCTTGCGCAACTGGAGCCGCAACTGGTGGCGCAGATCACACGGCGCAGTCATGAGTTGCAGCAAAGCGTCACCGAGATGCTGCAACGCGGACAGCGCCGCCACCTGGAGCGTAATGCGCTGCTCAGCTCGCTCTACCAGAGCCAAAGTTATTTGCGTCATTTACAGGAGATAAATACGCGGGAAGGGGGAAATATCCCCGACAGCCGCCTGCTGGAAGAGATGGACCGGCTCATCATCGCCGCTATTCAAACGCCTTCCCCGCGCCCGACCGTCAAGCAACTGTCTGAAGTGATGGCGACATTACCGCTGCAAAGCGCCAGCCCAACGGTGGCGTTTATCCTGCCCGATTTCAGTGCCGAGTTGCGCAAACTGGAGCCGCTGTCGCTGCAACTGGAAGAGAGCGATCTGGCGATTAGCTGGTCGATGTTTCACATCAAAGCGCTGGTGGCGCTGCTCAACAGCGACATTAACCAGTATGTCTCGGAAGTGGCGAACGCCTCTGAGCTGCGCACCACCCAGAGCCATCAGGAGATGCGATCCATCATTGCGTTTATCAGCGTTTTCGCCCTGCTGGCGCTGGTGATCACTGGCTTTGCCGGTTGGTATATCTACCGTAACCTGGGGTCTAATTTAACCGCGATTTCGCGCGCGATGTCGCGGCTGGCGCACGGTGAAAAGGACGTTTCCGTACCGGGTTTGCAGCGGCGTGATGAGCTGGGCGAACTGGCGCGGGCGTTTAACGTCTTTGCGCGCAACACCGCCTCGCTGGAGCACACCTCAAAGCTACTGAAAGAGAAAAGTACGCAACTGGAAACCACGTTTCACGCCATGCGCGACGGCTTTGCCCTGTTTGATAACCAGGGCTGTCTGGTCGTGTGGAACCCGCAATATCCGCTGCTGCTGGGGTTAACCGCCGATGCGCTTCAGCGCGGCCAGCATTACCAGCGTTTGCTGCACCAGGTGAGTGATTTACCCAACCATGTGCAGGAGAATCTCGCCCGGGTGCTGCCAAAACCGCAAGAATTGCGGCTGGCGGATGACCGTACCATTGAGCTGCGCTTCAGCCCGGTGCCAGGGCGCGGGATGGTTAACGTGGTGCTGGACCGAACCGAACGTAAAGGGCTGGAAGCCGCATTGCTGCACAGCCAGAAGATGAAAGCGGTCGGACAACTGACCGGTGGGCTGGCGCACGACTTTAACAACCTGCTGGCGGTGATCATCGGAAGCCTCGAACTGGTCGCGCCCGGTTCGCCGGATGCGCCGCGTATTTCGCGGGCGCTGAAAGCCGCCGAGCGCGGGGCGTTACTCACGCAGCGCCTGCTGGCGTTTTCACGTAAACAGTCGCTGCATCCGCACGCGGTAGAGATGCAGCCGCTGCTGGAAAACCTCGGCGAGCTGATGCGCCATTCCCTGCCGGCGACGTTGACGCTGGAGATTGAGGCGCAGAACCCGGCGTGGCCCGCGTGGATCGATGTCGGGCAACTGGAAAACGCCATCATTAACCTGGTGATGAACGCCCGCGATGCCATGGAAGGAGAGAGCGGCGTTATCAAAGTGCGCACCTGGAACCAGCGCGTGACCCGCAGCGACGGGCGCAAGCAGGATATGGTGGCGCTGGAAGTGGTGGATCACGGCTGCGGGATGTCGCAAGAGGTCAAAGCACAGGTATTTGAACCGTTCTTCACTACCAAGCAGACCGGCAGCGGCAGTGGGTTAGGGCTGTCGATGGTTTACGGTTTTGTCCGTCAGTCCGGTGGGCGAGTAGAGATCGAAAGCGCGCTAGGGCAGGGCACCACGGTGCGTTTGCAACTGCCACGCGCGGCGGTGCAGGTGGTCAATCATCCCGAACCCGATTTGGCGCAAACGCGTGATACCCGCGACACGCTGATTCTGGTGCTGGAAGATGAAGCGGATGTGCGCCAGACGCTGTGTGAACAGCTGCATGAGCTGGGGTATCTAACGCTGGAGGCCGAAAGCGGCGAGCAGGCGTTGCAACTACTGAGCGCATCGCCGGAGATTGGCGCGCTGATTAGTGACCTGATGTTGCCCGGTACGTTAAGCGGGGCGGAAGTGATTAACCTTGCGCGTCAGCACTATCCGCAACTGCCGCTGTTGCTGATAAGCGGCCAAGATCTGCGTCCGGCGCATAACCCTGCGCTGCCGGATGTTGAGCTGTTGCGCAAACCGTTTACCCGCCTACAACTCGCCCAGGCGTTGCGGCGTATTGCGGCGTAGTGGATTTGAGATTCCTCCGCTACCCGGCGCGCGCGTGGCTGAATTAACGTAAGCCTCGTCCCTATTTGAGGCTGGCCTTTATGAAACGTTACGCGAACGCGCTGGTGCTCGGCGCTCTCTTACTCAGTGGTCAGGTTGCCCACGCGGATGTGATTGATGATGCGATTGGTAATATCCAGCGGGCGATTGGCGAGGCGTATAACACAGATAGCCGCGATGACAGGCGCGATGACGACTACCAAAGCCGCGATCAGCGCAGGCAGTACGACGACCGTTATCAGCAGCTTGAGGATCGGCGTCGTCAACTGGATGACCGCCAGCGCCAGCTAGATCGCGAGCGGCGCCAGCTGGAAGATGAACAGCGCAGGCTGGAAGACGATGATTATCGCTAACGCGGCTACGCAGGGATGCGCAAACCTAAACGCGCCGGAACAACATCTTCCAGCAACGCGATCAGTTGCGGATCCATAAAGTGGTAATGGTCAGGAATATCCAGCACGTAAACCGGTTTATGCTGCACCAGGCGGCTGAAGTCTTCCAGAATCCGGCTCTTGTGATGTTCTTCCATGACGCAGATAACATCCGCCCAGGAGAGAATGGCGGGGGAGACGGTTTTTCTCGCCTGGCGCTGCGTGCCAGCGGAACGGGCATTTAGCCCCGGGTAGCGGCGAAAAACCTGCTCAGCCGTGGGGCTGCGCCACTGGTTTCGGCTACAAATAAAAAGCACATTCATGGCAAGCTCAATACTCTGTCAAAGCCGCGATGTGCTAATAACTGCCAGGTCACACGCGGGTAAGTAAGACCCCGTTGCGTTATGCGCAACAACTTTTTTTTGCTTCGAGTCTGTACGCTTAATCCCTCAAACGACCTCTTTACAGGCTGCGTCTGCTTATTCCGCTTCCACCGGAAAAGATGCGACGAATATATCGGTATTATGCGGTCTAATCCAGCACAATCCGCATGCCATCATACCCTGCTTCAACCCCCGTCGGCAGCGGGTTTTTCATCATCCATTGATCAAAGACATGACTGATATGCGTTAGGATAACTCTTGGACAGCCAATCACCTCATTCAGGGCGATAACCGTGTTCAAATCGCTGTGATTTTTCGGCGTTTGCGCACGCGGTTCATAAGAACAATCTATCACCACCACTTGTGGATGATTATTGAGCAGAAACTTTAACGTCTTGTCCGGTAACCCGGCGGTATCAGACAGCCATGCCACCCGGCTGTGCGCCGATTCGAACAAATAGCCAAAGGTGAGTTTCGAATGGTTCAGCGGCAGTGGCGTCACCTGTAAACCTTGCAGGTCAAACACCACAAACGGTTCAACGGTATGGCTGAAATCAAGCAGGCCGGGGTGCTTAAACAGATCGTCGCAACCCTGTTCATCCGGTGGGCCATAGACCGGGATTTTCTCGCCCACGCCCCAGCGCAACGGAAACAGCCCTTGCACATGATCCATGTGATAGTGAGTAAGCAGGAACTGCTGAAAGTGACCGGCGGGAAAGGTATCCATCAGATCGGGGATACCGGCGTCGAGTAAGGTCACTGCGTCGTTAAACTTCACCACGGCGCTACAGGGTTTACGGCGATGGGTTTCATTCTGACGGGCACGGCGGCAGGCTGCACAGTCGCAACCAAAAACCGGCACCAGTTGTGCGCCGCCGGTGCCGGTGAGGGTGATTGTCAGGCTCATAGCGCCTCGCTTTAACGGTTGAGTCAACGTAACCGGCGCAGCAACGCTACGCCGACATCATTACGCGCTTTTCCCTTGTTGCGCACGAATCAGCATGACCAGTCCTTCTACTGACTGTAGCAAACTGCCATCGTTATTCAGCGTCAGGCAATTGCCTGGCTGGTAACGCGCCGCGCGCTCCAGCCGCGCTTCAATCTCTGCGGGGCTCTCCCGCCCGCGTTTTTCCAGGCGTTGGCGCAAAATGCCGGGCGCTACCTGCACGTACACCGGCATCAGCGTGTCGCCATATTGCGCTTGCGCCTGTTGCAGATGCCCGCGCGAACCGTTTACCACCACATCAAACCCGGCCTGCAGCCAGAGGTCTATCTCTGCGCCAATGCCGTAATAAAAGTCGTTGGCATGCCAGCTCAGCGTAAACAGATGCTGCTCGGCACGGGTGAAAAACTCTTTTTCACTCAACGCGATATGGTTTTCGCTCCCGGCGCTGGCCGGGCGGGTAATGTAGCGGTGCGCGACCAGTAATTGCGGATGCTCTCGCTGGCGCAGCGCCGCCAGTAGCGAGTCTTTGCCCGCGCCGGACGGCCCCATTAACCAGATCAGTCTGCCCATCAGAACACCCTTTTCCCCTCGCGCCAGACATGATCAATGCGTACGTGGTCGCCTTTGTGGTGCGCCAGCACCAGATCCGCCCGCTTCCCTTCGGCGATCACGCCGCGATCGTTAAGATTCAGCGCCTGTGCCGGGTTTTTGGTCACCAGGTGAACCGCTTTCTCCAGGCTGAAATCATTCTCTTCATCGCTGGCTACGCGAAACACCGCATCCAGCAGGCTGGCGGGGTAGTAGTCGGATGACAAAATATCCAGCATGCCAAGTTGCGCCAGCTTATGTGCCGCCACGTTGCCGGAGTGGGAACCGCCGCGCACGATATTGGGCGCGCCCATCAGCACGCTTAATCCATGGTCTCGCGAGGCTTCCGCCGCCGCGAAAGTGGTCGGGAATTCAGCAATCACGCTGCCGAGCTGGTGCGATTCGACAACATGCTCGCGCGTTGCGTCATCGTGGCTGGCTAGCGGCAGATTACGCGCATTGCATATCGCGGCGATGGCTAACCGGTTGGGCTGCGACCACTGTGCGGCGAGCGCCAGTTGCTCCTGCTCGAACTGATCCATCTGCTCATCGGTGAGGTGATATTTACCCTGATAATATTCACGATACTTCTCATAGCTGGCGTACTGGCGCTGTCCTGGCGAATGATCCATCAGCGACACCAGCGCGACCGGCTCGCGGCTAACCAGTTTTTCAAACAGCGGCAGAGTGGTGTGATGCGGCAGTTCGCAGCGTAGATGCAGGCGGTGCTCGGCGCGGTTCAACCCGCGCTTTTGCGAATCTTCCACGGCGTTGATCATCTTTTCCAGATTCTCCAGCCGGTCGCCGCCATCGCGCACATCGCCAATCGCTACCGCGTCCAGCACCGTTGTTATCCCGCTGGCGACCATCAGCGCGTCGTGGCTGCTCATCGCGGAATGGGCGGGCCAGTCCACTTTCGGCCGCGGGGTGAAGAACTTATCCAGGTTATCCGTATGCAGTTCAATAAGCCCAGGCATCAGCCAGCCGCCGTCGCCATCATGCGCGCCGGGCTGGCGGCTTTGGGTTTCGGCAAAAGCACGAATTACGCCGTCACGAACTTCCAGCGAGCCGCTGATCACCTCATCTTCGAGGATCAGTTTTACATTGTTGATTATCATGCGGAGATCCCCATCGGGTAGAGGCGGTCGGCGACATGTTCGCGCACGGCGCCATCGTGAAAGATGCCGACAATCGCTGCGCCGCGCGCTTTCGCCTGCGCGATCAGTTCAACGACAGCGGCGCTGTTTTTCTCATCCAGCGAAGCGGTAGGTTCATCGAGCAGCAAAATCGGGTAGTCGACAATAAACCCGCGCGCGATATTAACGCGCTGCTGTTCACCGCCGGAAAAGGTGGCGGGAGCGAGATGCCACAAGCGTTCCGGCACATTCAGCCGGGTGAGCAGTTCACCCGCTTTTTGCGCGCACTGTTCGCGGGCAATGCCCTGTTCCAGCAGCGGTTGCATTACCACATCCAGCGCGCTAACGCGGGGGATAACGCGTAAAAACTGGCTCACCCAGCCGATGGTGTGGCGGCGCACTTCCAGCACTTTACGCGCCGGAGCCTGCACCAGATCCACCCATTCATCGCCGTGTTTGACATGAATATGTCCGGCGTCGGGCAGGTAGTTGGCGTACAGCGAACGCAGCAGGGTCGATTTCCCGCTGCCGGAATGGCCATGCAGCACCACACATTCACCGGCCCCGACACTGAGCGATGTTTCGCGCAGCACCGGCAGGCGCACGCCGTTTTGGTGATGCAGAACGAAGGTCTTGCTGACATTTTCCACACGCAAAACAGTCATCATCCACTCCTTAATTTTGCAATACCGAGGAGACCAGCAATTGGGTGTAAGGGTGGTGCGGATCGTCGAGCACCCGATCGGTTAACCCACTTTCCACCACCTGACCTTGTTTCATCACCAGCAAGCGGTTCGCCAGCAGCCGCGCAACGCCCAAATCATGGGTCACCATCACCACGGCAAGGTTCATCTCCACCACCAGGCCGCGCAGCAGGTCGAGCAAACGCGCCTGTACGGAAACATCCAGCCCGCCTGTAGGCTCATCCATAAACACCAGTTTCGGGCGGGTGACCAGGTTACGGGCAATTTGCAGACGTTGCTGCATGCCGCCGGAAAAAGTGGTAGGCAAATCGTCGATGCGTGACGGCGGGATCTCGACATCGCTGAGCCACTGCTCAGCGCGGGCACGGATATCGCCGTAATGCCGCGCCCCGGTTGCCATCAGACGTTCGCCGATATTGCCGCCAGCGGAAACCTGGCGGCGCAGACCATCGAGCGGATGCTGATGGACCACGCCCCACTCGGTGCGCAGCAGGCGACGGCGTTCGGCTTCGCTCATCGCGTAGAGGTCGCGCGCCTGGTACGTAATGGTGCCGTGCTGAGGCACCAGGCGCGCCGAAATGGCATTCAGCAGCGTGGTTTTGCCAGAGCCAGATTCACCGACAATGCCCAGCACTTCGCCCGGCCACAAATCGAAAGAGACGTCCTGAAAGCCCTTGCCTGGCGCATAAAGATGGGAAAGGTGAGTCACCGAAAGCAGCGGTTGGGTCATTTGCGTAAAGCCTCGCTCTGTTGGCGGCAGAAATCGGTGTCGGAGCAGACGAACATGCGCGTGCCGGTATCATCCAGCACCACTTCATCCAGGTAACTATGGGTGGAACCACAAATGGCACACGGCTGATCCCACTTTTGCGGCGCGAAGGGGTAATCCTCAAAATCGAGGCTCACCACCTGCGTATAGGGCGGCACGGCGTAGATGCGTTTTTCACGCCCGGCGCCAAACAGTTGCAGGGCGGGCATCATGTGCATTTTCGGGTTATCGAACGCCGGGATTGGCGACGGGTCCATCACGTAGCGGGCGTTCACTTTTACCGGCCATGCGTAGCGGGTAGTGAAGTTGCCAAAACGGGCAATATCTTCGTACAACTTCACCTGCATCACGCCGTACTCTTCCAGCGCGTGCATGGTGCGGGTTTCCGTCTCGCGCGGCTCGATAAAGCGCAGCGGTTCCGGGATCGGCACCTGGTAAATCAGAATTTGATCTTCTTTGAGCGGCGTTTCGGGAATGCGATGACGCGTCTGAATCAGCGTGGCGTCGGCGGTGCGTTCGGTGGTTTCCACGCCGGTAACGCGGGTAAAGAACTGGCGGATGGAGACGGCGTTGGTGGTATCGTCCGCGCCCTGGTCGATCACTTTCAGCACGTCATCTTCGCCGATCACGCTGGCGGTGATCTGGATGCCGCCGGTGCCCCAGCCGTAGGGCATTGGCATTTCGCGCCCGCCAAACGGCACCTGATAACCGGGGATCGCCACTGCTTTCAGCAGCGCGCGGCGGATCATGCGTTTGGTTTGCTCATCAAGGAAAGCAAAGTTGTAACCGGTTAGCGCGTTAGCCACGATGTTTCTCCTGTTGCAGCTGTCTGAGCAAATCCAGTTCGGCCTGGAAATCAACGTAGTGGGGGAGTTTCAGATGCGAGACAAAACCTGCGGCTTCGACGTTATCCGCGTGCGCCAGCACAAACTCTTCGTCCTGCGCCGGGCTTTTAATCGGCTCGCCGTAGTCGGCGGCTTGCAGGGCGCGGTCGACCAACGCCATCGCCATCGCTTTGCGTTCGCTCATGCCGAACACCAGCCCGTAGCCGCGGGTAAAGTGTGGCGGCTCATCATGCGGTGCGACAAAGCCATTGACCATTTCGCATTCGGTTACCAGCAGTTCGCCGATGTTGACCGCAAAACCCAGCTCTTCCGGCACAATTTCCACATCGATATACCCGCTGCGGATCTCACCGGCGAACGGGTGATTGCGCCCGTAACCGCGCTGAGTGGAGTAGGCGAGCGCCAGCAAGTAACCCTCATCGCCGCGCGCCAGTTGCTGCAAACGTGAAGCGCGTGAACAGGGGTAAACCGGGGGATTACGGGTAATGTCGTCCGGGGTTGCGCCGCTATCTTCTTCGGCTTTTGCCAGCCCTTCGTTGACCAGCAAACTGAAAACGTGCGGGGCGGCGTCCTGCTGCGCTTCGCGCGTGGTGAGCGTCGGCGTTTCGCCTTCGGCGAGCAGGGTGAAATCGAGCAGGCGGTGGGTGTAATCGTGCGTGGGGCCAAGCAACTGGCCGCCGGGAATATCTTTGTAAACCGCTGAGATACGGCGTTCTAAACGCATTTTCGCGCTGTCGATGGGTTCGCTCACCGCCAGGCGCGGCAGCGTGGTGCGGTAAGCGCGCAGCAGAAAAATGGCTTCGACGTTATCGCCGCTCGCCTGTTTTAACGCCAGCGCCGCCAGTTTCCGATCGGCAATGCCGCCTTCGGTCATCACGCGGTCGACCGCGAGGTGCAACTGGTCGGCGATTTGTGCAACGCTCAGCTCCGAAAGCTCCGCGTCGCCACGGCGTTTATGCTCCTGCAGTGCGTGGGCTGCGGCGATGGCCTTTTCGCCCCCCTTGACAGCAACGTACATCAGTACACCTCCACCAGCGTGGTTCTCGGTATCGCCAGCGCGCGTTCGCCGCAGGTCAGGATCACGTCGATGCCTGTCGGAAACGAGTGCGGGCGGTCGGTAAACTCATCGGTAATGCACTCCGGCAACTGCGGGGCAACCATGCGTTCTTCCAGAATGCCCGGCCCGGTCAGGCGCAGCATGCGCCCGCCGCTCAGTGCCGGGAGCTGTAAAATCAGGGTCGCGCTGCTTTCCGGGCTGATATCCGTGCCGCCTGGCAGGGCGCTCAGTTGCTCGGCGCTGAGGGTGTGATCGGCAATGGCGAACAGCGAGTGTTGCGGTTGATCGACCAGCGGCGCGTTGGTGTGAAAGCGCAGGTTCTGACGCACGAGGTCGTTATCCACGGCGGCGGAAAGCCAAATCGGTGTGTCGTTATCGGCAAGCGTCAGCAATACGCTGGTGGTGGCCGGGTTGAGCGGCGGCCAGCCATGTTTTAACTGCGGCAGCGAGACAATCACACCCGGCTCGCTCATGGCTTTTAACAGACGGCGAAAACAGTGTTGGGCATCGTGAACCGCCGACGCGAAAGCGGGTTGTAAGGTCATGCGTTATCTCCGCGAACCAGCGTAAAGAAGTCGACCCGGCTGGCGTTGATTTCGGCCTGACGCGCAGTAAGTCGCGCGGCGCGGTCCGCTTCCAGCGGGGTAATAAGGGTTTCCATCAACGTCTGGAAATAGGAAGGGTCCTGCAACAGCGCATCACACACGGCGCAACGTTCGGCGTGGCCTTTATCGCGCCCGAGCACCCAGCTGAAACCGAGCGTGCCGCATTCCAGGCGAATAACCGCGCGCGTTAATGTTGCATCGCCGGGAAAGAAACGATCGCCGGTCGCGCCCATGCGTGCCTGGATCTGCACCAGGCCTGTCTGCGGGGCGCGCACCTGTTCATATTCCGGGGCGAGTCCGAGCGTGCGCATTCGGCCGCGCAGCATCTCCGGCGTGGCGTGCGCGAGTGCGGCCATCCAGCGCTGTCGGGTTGGCGTATCAAAATGCATTCAGTGCTCCATGGTGAATTCGATCATGTCGGCGCGCGTCAGGCTGACGGAGTATTCCGTGGCGTTGACCTCGCCTTCACGATGGTTGAGGGTGCGCACGCAGAGCAGCGGCGCCATATTGGGTATCTCCAGCCAGCGGCTCTCTTTAACTTGTGCGCGACGGGCGCTGATGCGCGTCTGGGTGCGTTTCAGGCTGACCCCTGCCTGTTCACGTAAAAAGTCATGCAGCGAACCGCTGTCAAATTGTTGCAGCAGCGGCCATAACTGCAGATCGGAGAAATAGTGATCGATAAGGCACAGCGCCACGCCATTCACCCGACGGCGAGTGCGCAGGTGAATCACGTTGTCGCCCTCCTGGATGCCTAATGCATCGGCGACGTGTTGCGACGCCGGACGCAGCACCGCCAGCAGACGTTCGCTGGTGGGATGGCTGCCTTGATCGAGCAGGTTTTGGCTAAAGCGCGCCTGTGCATTGAGGGGGTAGTCGAACGGGCGCATTAGCACCATCACGCCAACGCCCTGGCGGCGCTGTACCCAGCCTTTTTCCACCAGTTGATCGATCGCGCGGCGCAGTGTGTGGCGGTTAACCTCAAAGCGCGTGGCCAGTTGTTGTTCTGCAGGCAGCCAGTCACCGCAGCGATAGTTGCTGCGCAGTTCCTGCTCTAACCTTGCGGCGATTTCCTGATAGCGCGTGGGGTAGCTGGTCGGATGTCTGGACAAGTGCATGCTCATAGTAGCTCCGCGGGCCAGGTAAAAAGTGGTCTTATCGTGAAGTGCAAATGTTGCATTTTGGTTATGCGGTGATTGCGCCGGGATGAATCTTGGCAAACGGGGAGAAGCCGTATGGCGGTATGAAAATGAAAAAGGAGCCGCTGGCTCCTTTTTCATTAAAGATATCAAGTTAAATGAAGAGATTAAGCGGCGGGCGGTGCTTTGGCGACATTCACCATCCAGGGAATGCCGAATTTATCAGTCACCATGCCAAAACCGTGCGCCCAGAATGTCTCCTGCCACGGCATGGTGACGCGCCCGTCGGCGGCAAGCGCGTCGAACCAGGCTTTGCCTTGATCGACATTCTGTGTGGCGAGACTTAAGGTAAAACCGCTGTAATCCCCGCTGTTTTGCCTGCCGTCGCTCATCATGATTTCGCTACCGGCAATGCGTAAATTCGCATGGGCAATATCGTTATCGGCGAAAGCCTGACCCGCAGCGCAGCTTTCATCGCTATTGCTCTCTTGCGGAGATTTAGGCATTTCACCAAATGTTATCTTGTAGGTTAATTCGGCATGGAGTGCCTGTTGGTAAAACTCGATGGCCTGCTGGCACTGGCCAGAAAAAGAGATGTAGGGACTGAGCGGCATAATCATTACCTCGGGTAACGAAATCTGCCATAAAGTGTAGTCGCCGCGGGAAAAAGTAAACCAGACGGGAAGCGAATGCTTCCCGTCAAAACATCAATTCTTTTTAACAAATTCAGATTTGAGTTTCATTGGACCAAAACCGTCGATTTTACAATCGATATTATGATCGCCTTCCACCAGACGAATATTTTTTACCCGGGTGCCAATCTTCAACATTGAAGAACTGCCTTTTACTTTCAAGTCTTTAATTACGGTGACGGTATCACCATCGGCTAAAAGATTGCCGTTAGCATCTTTGACGATTAATTCATCTGCATCGTGAGCAGGTTCCGCATCGTTCCACTCGTGGGCGCATTCCGGGCAAATGAACATGCCATTATCTTCATAGGTGTATTCGGAATTACATTTTGGGCAGTGGGGGAGTTGCATAGGGAGTTCCTCAAAAGTACATACAGAGCGGGATAAACCGCACAAAGGCTCAGCGCCAGAAAGGCTGCGATTATACAGCAAAACCGTACAGTTGCCGTTGTTATTATTTTTTTCAGAAAAAACATAAAAAGATGAAAGTAGTGACACAACCTGTCATTCGGTTAAGCGATGCTTATCCCAGAAACATGATGAGTAAATTCTTACACCAGTTATTTAGATTATTTTCTGGTGGAAATTGCCAGCATTTACTAATTCATATAAGGTGGCGTGTAGTATCTGGTGTAATTCGAACCCGAACTGTCATGCCTGCTACGCTGCCAGCAATGGTGGTTATTACCTCTCAAATTGGGTGGGTAAATAAATGATGATATATCCTGGTTGTTCCTGAAAATGAGCTAAGCTCAAACTCTCTGGTTTTTATCACCGGAGTTGCGCCGCTGTCATTTTTTGAGAAAAAAAATATATATTTTCCTGAGTATCATCAGGCGTTTATCTTTTCGAAGATATTTTCCACACGTAATTATAAAAGCCGAAACTTCACTAATAAAACATTCCGGCTAAATAAAAGTAAGAAAATTTGCGTTAAGGAAAGACTTTTGACATGCACACACAAACAATTTTTGAATTAAGCCAGGAAGCAGAAAGATTGTTGCAACTTTCCTTGCACAATCTCCAGGCTTTAAAAAAAATACCGACGGCGACGTTTGATGAGACGAACGCCACCGGTAAGGCGGAAAACGCCAATGTTTTGCCGTTGCATTTCAGCGCGCGCGGCGTTGAAGCGCAGCAGGCGACGCTGCATAACGAATTACGGAAAATTACCCGGCTGGAAATGGTGCTGGCGATTGTCGGTACCATGAAGGCAGGAAAGTCGACCACCATCAACGCGATTGTTGGCACGGAAGTGCTGCCCAACCGCAACCGGCCGATGACTGCGCTGCCCACCCTTATTCGCCACACACCTGGTCAAAAAGAGCCGGTGCTGCACTTTTCTCACGTCGGGCCTATCGACGCGCTTGCGCAACAGCTTCAGACGCGGCTTTTTAATTACAACCGTGAAAAGCTGGCGCAAAAAATTGAAATCGATAAAGACATGGCCGCGCTGCTGGATCGTATTGCGCAAGGCGATGCCTTTGATAAGCACTATCTGGGCGCACAGCCGATCTTCCACTGCCTGAAAAGCCTCAATGATCTGGTGCGCCTCTCCAAAGCGCTGGATGTGGACTTCCCCTTTTCCGCGTATGCGGCGATTGAACACATTCCGGTGATTGAGGTGGAGTTTGTGCATCTGGCCGGGCTCGATAATCAACTGGGCCAACTGACACTGCTGGATACCCCCGGGCCGAATGAAGCCGGGCAGCCACATCTGCAAAAAATGCTCAGCGAGCAACTGGCGCGCGCTTCGGCGGTGCTGGCGGTGATGGACTACACACAGCTTAAATCCATCTCTGATGAGGAAGTGCGCCGCGCGATCTCCTCGGTCGGCCGCTCGGTGCCGCTGTACGCACTGGTGAATAAATTCGATCAAAAAGATCGCAACAGCGACGATGAAGATCAGGTGAAGGCGCTGATTTCCGGTACGTTAATGAAAGGAAACATTAACCCGACCCAGATTTTCCCGGTCTCTTCAATGTGGGGCTATCTGGCGAACCGCGCCCGCCATGAGTTGCAGCACCAGGGGCGTTTGCCGGATCCGCAAGAGCAGCGCTGGGTGCAGGACTTTGCCGAAGCCGCGCTCGGACGCCGCTGGCGCAACGCCGATTTAGAGGATATTGAGCATATCCGCCATGCCGCCGATCTGCTGTGGGAAGATTCGCTGTTTGAAAAACCGATTCGCACACTGCTGCATGCCGCACACGCGAACGCCTCGCTTTATGCGCTGCGTTCGGCGTCGCATAAGCTGCTGAACTACACCCAAAGCGCCCGCGAGTACCTTGATTTTCGCTATCAGGGATTAACCGTGGCCTATGAAAAGCTGGAGCAAAACATCTCCCGGCTGGAAGAGGACATGGCGCTGCTGCGTAGCTGCCAGGAAGGCGTTAGCGATGAAATTGAACATGAAGTGGAAGAGGCGCTCGCCGCAGCCGAAATCTATATTCATGGCCAACAATTTGAAATTGTCGAAGCCATTGATGCCTGGTTCCATGATGGTCAGTTAATGACAATGGTCAGAGAAAGCCATGCCGACCTGCGTTTCGATGAACATTTCGCGCCGGGGCAACTGGTGCTGGAAAATGAAGGCCAGGCGCAGGTCGCGCTCAGTAAAATCCGCTCGGTGTGCGAGACGATTTTAGTCGCGGCGCAGGAGCGCATCAGCCGTGAGCTGGCACAGCGTTTCGACGAACTGGAAAATACGCTGGCGCGCTCGTTGAACGATGCGATGCGCCCCATCGAAACCCGTATTAAAGAGGAACTTACGCACGCTGGTTTTCGCGCCCGTATCAGTTTCCCGGCGTTCCAGGCAAGCGCGCTCAACTTTAACGCCCGTTCGTTGTTTACCAATGTGATCGCGCCGCAAGATTTGCCTGCCGGGCAGGCGCCGCGCGCTGGCAGCATGCGGGAAACCGTGTCGCGCTGGCTCAACAACCCCAACTGGGGCTGGGACGATTATGTCGCCACGCGTACCCGCTATGTGATCGACCTTACGGCGTTAAATAAGAAACTCATCGACCATGTTGCTCATTTTTGTGAACAAATTCGTAAAGCTTTAAGCGCGCAGGTCGATGTTTCTGTTACGGCGGGAATGGCGACATTTTTTGCCGAGTTCTCGTTAAGTCTCGCGGGACTACAGGAAAGTTTGCGTGACAGCCTGGCGATACGACAGCAGAACGAGTCGTCAGTGTTGGCGTTGCGCCAGCAGTTGCAGCAGAGCATCAGGACGGCCAATTGGATCCATGAGGACGCACGCCTGTTACGCGATGATATACAAACCCTCTTCGCGGCAGATCTACCATGAAAAATCGACTACTGGACGGCCCGGGGCGCGTACTTGAGTGTATTCACCCGAAATTTATCGTGGATTTGGTGCAGGGCGTTGATGCGCCGCGCCAGACGCCGATTGTGCCTCAACAGCAGTTGTTTCGTGAGCGGCTGACGCAGGAGATCATGGCGCAAACGCAGCTGCGCCCGTGGGCAATGTCTGGCGTATTAAATGAGAACGACGCGCTGCGTCTGGGGCTGGCGGAAAAACTGGCCAGCATGCTTGATCCGGGATATCTGGCATTAACCCGCATTACCGAGCGGCTGGCGGCATTGCAACAAGCGGAGCGCCGTCCTGCCAATGCGACGCCTGGCGTGCAGCAGCAATATGACGAACTGGTTGAGCATTTCAGCCAACGTGCGGCGTGGAAAGAGAAAGCGCTGACCCAGCGCGGACTGGCCGTACAGGCGGGCAACCATAGCGAGCAAGTTTTTGCCCACTGGCGTGCCGGGAATTACAACGGCTGGTCGATGGCCGGACGCTGCTACATCGCGCTGGAAGAGTTGCGCTGGGGGGCGTTTGGAGATGCCTGCCGCCTGGCGAATGAAGGTGTGGCGACGATGCTGAAAGATAATCTGCGCGCGATGGCTGCCGATTTTCTGGCGCAGGGGATTAATGCTTCGCCGGCAACCCGACATTTCTACCACCAATGGCTGGCGACACCTTCGACACCAGGATTGATGGACTATAAAGATTTACTCGGCTGGCTTGGCGACTGGTGTGATGCTGAACGCCATCCGATCTGCTGGTCTGTCACCCAGAGTTGGCAAACGGTGGCGCTCGGCATGCCGCGGCTCTGTTCCGCGACACGCATCGCGACGGCGATGGTGGACGAAGTGTTTGGTGAGTAACCCGCTTTCATACCCGTAAACATCCCTCATATAAAGACAGCGGTGAGTAACGGTGAGAGGGGTAATCAAAACCCGCAACGGGCATTTTCTCCCGGTCATGCGCGCGAGCATGGCAAAGCCAACTCTTGCGGATCACGCCCGCCGGATGCGCTTTTCAACTGGCATTAAAAAAGCCCCATCAGGGGCTTTTTTGATCGAGCACGTTTAGTGTCCTGTCGACTCGATCGGGTTCTCTGCTTCCTCTTTCGCGTGCGGCACATGACCGAAGCGTTTCGCATACAGCGCGGTGATAATCGGCACCAGAATGGCCGTCACTATCACACTTGCGGCGACCAGCGCGGTTGCGGATGCGGCAACCGGTTCAAATGCCGGGTTAATCTGCGCGATAATCACCGGGTTCGCCACCGCCGCGCCTGCCGCAGAAGAGGCTGCCACACCTGCCGTTCCGTTGCCGCCACCGATTACACGGTCGGCGATAATCAGCGGAATACCGGTGATGATAATCACCGCAACGCCGAGGAAGATGCCCAGCAGGCCGGTTTGCATGATAACGCTCAGGTTGATGGTGTTACCCAGCGCGAAGCCGAAGAACGGGATCAGCACCGGCGTTGCTTTACTGAAGAAAGCGCGCAAATCGTGATCGAGGTTACCGAGCGCGAAACCAATCAGGAACGGCAGCACGGCGCCGACAAAGTGGTGCGGCTCAAACGAGGCCAGACCGGCGGAGCCGAGGATCACCATGGTCATCAACGGGCCGGATTCCAGCGACATCAACACAAACGCGCCGGACTCCTCTTTGCTGCCGTACTGGTTCATCAGGCTCGCGTACAGACCGCCGTTGGTCATATCCATGGCGGATACCAGCGCCAGCACGGAAAGCCCGGCAAAGAATCCGGTCTGGATGCCGGTGTCCGGAATAAACGATGCGGCGATCATCGCCACTACCCAGGCGACGGCAATTTTTGTCAGCACCAGCGTGCCGGATTTACGTAAAACGGTGCCGGTAGCGCGTAAATCAATGGATGCGCCAATACAGAAAAACCACACTGCAAGAATGGGTACTGTGCCGGTAATCATCCCTTTAGTGAATGAGCCAAAATAAGCACCGGTATCCGGTGCCAGCGTATTCAACATTGCGCCTAACAGCAGCGGAACCAGCATCATCCCGCCAGGAATGCGTTCTATCGTGGCCTTGATTTTCATAATAAATCCTCACTGCTCGTCATTGCCATGAACGAGGAAAGCTAAAAATTAATAGTGAATATTTTCAA
Organism: Kosakonia sp.; assembly: GCF_032104925.1. Taxonomy (NCBI): domain Bacteria; kingdom Pseudomonadati; phylum Pseudomonadota; class Gammaproteobacteria; order Enterobacterales; family Enterobacteriaceae; genus Kosakonia; species Kosakonia sp. The sequence goes on along the minus strand of NZ_DAMCGF010000008.1, from coordinate 33,558 downwards.
TTCATTAAAGAATTTCTCAGGCAGGGCACTCGCTATCGATTGCCGCTGGTCGCCGCATTTAAAGACGCTGTGTTGCGCCACTCTGCGGGGTTATGTCGTTATCATCCGATCAATGGAATATCTATTCAAGAAGAATGAAACAATGTTTTAGTTATGCCGATCACATATTTTGCGTAAAGATAATCTGATATTTGTTTATTTATTTTTGCTGTAAATGAGTTGTGAAGAAATATATGGGGGAGATGGCAAGGAAGATAATAATCACCAAGGTGATTACCGGCATATTTTTAGCCTGCTGCGCATTAGATGTTTCTTATTCCCGATGAGAGAAAAAGCGTTAAAACTATGAGGAGGATTATTGCGTGGTAAAACTATGTGAATTTGATCACATTTTTAAACCCTGTTAGGGTAAAAAGGTCATTCATTGCCCGGCAGGCGTCAACAGGTTCGGTTGTACAGGCTTTAAACAGTCCGTGTAAGTAAACCTGCTACGCTTGAACAGGAAGGCTGAAAAGCCATTTAAAACGCCCGGCAGGGAGAGTACGCCGGGCGGTTCAGGGCGAAAGTCTAAAGAGGAATAGATGCATGCTAAAAAGGAAAAAAATTAAACCCATCACCTTGCGTGATGTAACCATTATCGATGATGGCAAATTGCGTAAAGCGATTACCGCCGCATCGTTGGGTAACGCCATGGAGTGGTTTGATTTCGGCGTTTACGGCTTTGTCGCCTACGCCCTTGGTAAGGTGTTCTTCCCCGATGCAAACCCCAGCGTGCAGATGATTGCCGCGCTCGGGACGTTCTCCGTTCCGTTCTTGATTCGTCCGTTAGGCGGCCTGTTCTTCGGCATGTTGGGCGATAAATACGGCCGACAAAAAATCCTCGCAATAACGATAGTGATCATGTCCGTCAGTACCTTCTGTATTGGTCTGATCCCGTCGTATGCCACCATTGGTATCTGGGCGCCGATTTTACTGCTGCTGTGTAAGATGGCGCAGGGCTTTTCGGTGGGCGGCGAATATACCGGGGCATCCATCTTTGTCGCCGAATACTCGCCGGACCGAAAACGCGGCTTTATGGGCAGCTGGCTGGATTTTGGTTCCATCGCCGGTTTTGTGCTCGGCGCGGGCGTCGTCGTTCTGCTCTCTACCATTGTCGGTGAGGAGAACTTCCTCGACTGGGGCTGGCGTATCCCGTTCTTCCTGGCGCTCCCGCTGGGGTTAATCGGTCTCTATCTGCGCCACGCACTGGAAGAGACGCCTGCCTTCCAGCAGCACGTCGACAAACTGGAGCAGGGCGATCGTCAGGGGTTGCAGGATGGGCCTAAAGTCTCATTTAAAGAGATTGCGACCAAACACTGGCGCAGCCTACTGGCCTGTATTGGTCTGGTGATTTCCACCAACGTGACCTACTACATGCTGTTGACGTATATGCCAAGTTACCTGTCGCATAACCTGCACTATTCCGAAGACCACGGCGTGCTGATCATCATTGCTATCATGATTGGTATGCTGTTTGTGCAGCCGGTAATGGGGCTGTTGAGCGACCGCTTTGGCCGCCGTCCGTTTGTTATTCTGGGCAGCATTGCGCTGTTTGTGCTGGCGATCCCGGCCTTCATCATGATTAACAGCAACATTATTGGCCTGATCTTCGCGGGTCTGCTGATGCTGGCGGTGGTGCTGAACTGCTTTACCGGCGTGATGGCGTCAACGTTGCCAGCGATGTTCCCGACGCACATTCGCTACAGCGCGCTGGCGAGCGCGTTCAACATCTCTATCCTGATTGCCGGTCTGACGCCGACGCTGACGGCCTGGCTGGTGGAAAGTTCAGCCAATCTGCTGATGCCTGCCTATTACCTGATGGTGGTTGCGGTGATTGGCCTGATTACTGGCCTGACGATGAAAGAGACAGCGAATCTACCGCTCAAAGGAGCGACCCCGGCGGCGTCGGATCTGCAGGAAGCGCGGGAAATCTTGCAGGAACATCACGATAATATTGAGCAGAAAATCGAAGATATCGATGAGGAGATCGCTCAGTTGCAGGAAAAACGTGCGCGCCTTGTGCAGCAACATCCAAAAATCAACGAGTAATGCCAATCCCGGATGGCGCGGTCATCCGGGATTTTTAGCATCCCGCCGCAATATAATCTCCGTTTGCACTCACCGGAATAACTGTTAAAAACAGCACCAGCGCGAACAGGATCAGCGCCACGCCACCGGCGATTTTCAGCACCGGAACGAACTTGTGTAATGTGCTTGCCTCACCGCCAAAAAACGCCGCCGTGCTGTTACGCGCATAGCGCACCGCCAGCGACAATCCGGCGATCGACAGTGCCGTGCCGACCGCCATGGTCATCACCGCCGCAATGCCCCAACTCACGATGCCGAGCGCATTGGCGAAGAGCAAAATCATGATCGCACCGCTGCACGGGCGTGCGCCAATAGCGAGGATCACACCAAGACGCGTTTTCCAGTCGCCTTGCGTGCTCATGCCAACGCCGTGATGGCCGCAGCCGCAATGATCGTCGTGCTGATGTGCGGGAGCCAGTGAGCGGATTGCCAGTTTTCGTGGCTGCAGGGTTTTGAGTGCATTCCAGACGACATACGCACCGAAACCGCCAATCATCACCGCGCTTATTTTCTCAACGTACCAGCGGCTTTCACTGAGATCGCCTGCGGCAAGGTTGAAACCGACCGCCAGAATAAAGACGAACAGAATAGCGCTGACGCCTTGCATCAGGCTGCCCAGCACGGGAACGACGCGCGCCGCAATCTGGCTTTCGTTGTTAGTGCTAAGCCAGGTGGTAACGATGAATTTGCCGTGGCCTGGGCCAATCGCGTGCAGCACGCCATAAAAGAACGCGCCGGTCAGCAGCCATAAGCCGCCGCTGTACTGGTGGTTGTTCAGTTGCAGTAAATACATCACCAGATAGCGGTGCAGGGTGATTTGCGTTGCCAGACACCATTGCAAAAAGGCCGCCCAGTGCGCATGTAAAACGAAGGCCGCTGCCAGCACCACCGCCAGCAGGGCAACGGCGGCGGGTAAGCGCCAGTCACGAGTGAGAAGTTGCGTGGTCATAGGTATGTGGGCGTTGGGGGGAATCTCCGGAGTATAGGCGGCGAATACCGTTGGCTCCAGTCTTCGCCGCGCTTTGTCTTACACGTTGAGCTGGCGTTTGTGCCAGCGCCCCAGAACCAGCACCGTAGTCAGCGCGCCAAGCAGGGCGCAGAACATATCCGACTGGGTATCCCACGGATCGCCCTGGGTGCCGAGAAACTCATCTGCGCCCTGGCCCATAGCCAGCGCCGCCCACCATTCAATTAATTCATAGGTGGCGCTAATCGCCAGCGCAATGCAGCAGACGATAAAGTCGAGCATCTTCCCGCCCCGCACATATTGCCCGCGCAGCAGTATTTCTCTGGCAGCAAGCGCCGGCACCAGCCCCTGAAAGAAGTGGCCGAGTTTGTCATACGGGTTACGGCTCAGCCCCAAAAGATGTTGCACATCAAAACCAACCGGGACTTTCGCGTAGGTATACATGCCGCCGACCATCAGAATAATGGCGTGGAAAAAGATCAGCACATACAGCAGCGATGTCAGCGGATAACGGCGCCAGGTGACGAGCAACAATGGCACGACAACCATTACCGGAACCACTTCCATCAGCCAGGTCACCCGGTCTTTGGCAAACCAGCCGGTATAGATAAGGATCACTAACAGCACCAGCGCCGCCGCAGACAGCGAGGCGCGATTCACGCTCTTAACCATAGGAATATCCGTTTCAGGAAAAACGACACTATTGACGCGATCGCATGGAAAAACAAGGTGCTGCGATTTCCAGTAGAACAATGTGGCGGGAAAGGAGAGAGCAATGGAAGATCGGGTGCGCTGAAAATCATTCCAGCGTGGCGAAGAGCCGCATGGTGCAGGGTCGGTTACTGAACATGCGCGGCGAATAATCGAACGTAGTTTGATGAAGGGGCTGCATTTCCGAAACAAAAACCCGCCTTTTGGGCGAGTTCTTTAAAATAATGGTGCCTGGACCCGGACTAACGCCGTCAGGCGTTGAACAGCGCGCTTGTCGCGCTGGCCCCGAAGGGGGGAGCCGCTTGCGGCGAATAATCGAACGCAGTTCGATGGAGAGTCCATATCTCCAAAAGCAAAAACCCGCCTTTTGGGCGGGTTCTTTAAATAGTGGTGCCCGGACTCGGAATCGAACCAAGGACACGGGGATTTTCAATCCCCTGCTCTACCGACTGAGCTATCCGGGCAACGGGGCGCATTAAACCTTAATCGTCTTAAGGCGTCAACTTTATTTCCTTCAATTCTATCCAGTTGCTCAACTTTACGGCAATCTGAGCAATTGCGCGGCACAAATCGACCATTGCACAAATCTTCCAGACTTATACCTTAAAGATATGAATGCTAACTTCCGGTGGCACTTTGGAGGCGATATGGCGAAAGACTGGCTGGAACTGCGGCAACACGCGGACACGGGAATTGAAACCATCCGCGCACATTTTGAAGGGCACGCTTACGATCCGCACTGGCACGATAGCTACCTGGTGGGCATTACGCTTTCCGGTACGCAGCAGTTTCACTGTCGGCGGGAGCGCCACCGCAGTACGCCGGGCGATGCCTTTCTACTGGAGCCGGGCGAGATCCACGATGGTGACGCCCCGGTAGAAGGCGGGTTTACCTATCTGACCTTTTACCTTGATGATCGCTGGCTCAGCGACACATTACGCGGCCTATATGAATCGGTGCCGTCGAGCTATTCACTGCATTTTTCCCACACTATTGCCAGGGAACCGCAACTGATCCGCGCGATTGCCAGGACCTTTTACGCACTGCACAGCGAAGAGATGCGCATCATCCAGCAAAGCGCCATGGATGGGCTGCTCAGCCAGCTTACGCACCATTGCCAGTGGCGCAAACGGCTGCCGTCGCAATTGCAAAGCACAGCCATTGCACACCGTGCGCGTGATTATCTGCATGCGCACATTGGCGATAACGTTGGCCTTTCGGATCTGGCGCGCGAAACGGGAACCGATCGCTTTACACTGACGCGCTGTTTTAAACGCGAGTTCCATTTAAGCCCGCACGCCTGGCTGATCCAACTGCGGCTCGCCACCGCACGTTCGCAGCTGGCGAAAGGGGAGACGCCAGCAAGCGTTGCTGCCGCGCTGGGATTTGCCGATCAAAGCCATCTTGGGCGCTGGTTTCAGCGCGCATATCGCCTCTCGCCCGCGCACTACCGCAGGCTGTGCACAAATCTTCCAGACGACGACAGCAAATAACGCGACAGTCTAAGGCTCATTAATAAGGAGCCTGCCTGTGAACCTGTTTTATAGCTATCTGCCGTTTTTACTCTTCGCGTTTGTGGCATCGATTACTCCTGGCCCAACCAACATTTTGATCCTGACCAGCAGCCAGCGCTTTGGCATCAAAGCGACGTTGCCTGCGGTGGTGAGCGCCTGCGTGGCGGCCAGCCTGATTGTCTTTATCTCCGGCGCGGGCGCGGGTGAAGTGCTGCGCAGCTATCCGCTGGTACGTGAGGTGATGAGCTGGGCAGGGGCGTTGTGGTTAAGCTGGCTGAGCTGGCAATTATTTACCGCGCCCGCGGCCGATTTGCAGGGCGAAGCGCAGCGACCGTTTAGCGGCCGTGCGGCGGCGATGCTGCAACTGATTAACCCGAAAACCTGGATGATGGCGCTGGCGGTGGTAAGCCTGTTTGCCCCGCACGGCGCGCATCCTTTGCGCGAGGTGTCGTTACTGTCACTGTGGTTTTTGTTGATCTCTCTGCTGTGCCTGAGCGCGTGGACGCTGCTCGGCAAGGCGGTCAACCGGCTGTTTCGCACCACCACATCGCTACTCTGGTTTCAGCGTGTGATGGCACTGTGCCTGTTGCTTTCCGCCTGGGCGGGATTTCTGGGCGCTTAGGTCAGCGCACCGCCCTGGCGGCAGCGGGCAAAACGCAGAATATCTTCCGCCAGCCGCTGGGCCGTATCGACATCGGCCTGGCTGCGGTTAACCAGCATCCGGCTCAGACAGCCCTCCAGCACCAGCTCCATCTGCTTCGCCACCATCGCCGGATCGTCCACTTCTAACTGCGTCAGCAACTGATGGGTGAAATCATGTGCGTCGCGCTTTTGCTGATCCGCAAGCTGGTGGATCGGGTGCGCCGGATCAGGGAAGAAGGTGCAGGCGGCAATAAACAAGCAACCCGGATAGCGGTTATTGCTCACACATTCGGTGAGCGCCCCGTAGCGCGCCAGCAGTTTTTGCTCATTGCTGAGCGTTTCGTCCAGCAGCAGTTGCCTGCGCCAGACATCTACCTGCTGGCTGAGGTAACGCAGCGCGTCATACAGCAGCGCCTCTTTGTCTGGCCAGAAACGGCGGAACTCATCGATGGGATAGTCGATGCGCTCGGCAACCATTTCAAGAGTGGTGTCCGCAATCCCTCTTAATTCAAGTAATTGCAAAGTTTGACTCAAAACGTCTTCGCGTTGCACGGTGATATCCTCCGTTATCTGAAGCGAGTTCCCCCACACAGTGTTGTTTACGGGGCGCGATTGCGCAAATGCGCGGCGAACGCGGCGGCGTCCATAAACCCGGTCACCCGGGCTGCCGGTTGCTCACGGCCTTGCGCGTCGAAAAACAGGATCGTCGGCAGACCCAGCACATTGAGCTGGCGCAGCAGTGCAGCGTCCTGCGCGTTGTTGGCCGTTACGTTGGCCTGCAATAACACGGTATCTTTCAGCGCCGCCTGTACGCGGGCGTCGCTAAAGGTGTACTTCTCAAACTCTTTGCACGCCACGCACCAGTCGGCATAGAGATCCAGCATCACCGGGCGGCCGTTGGCCTGCGCCAGCGCCTGGTTCAGATCGTCGACGGTGGAAATGGACGTGAAGGCCAGCGGCGAGTGTGTCTGCGCGGCGGGGGTGCCAAACGCCCAATCCTGTAACGGACGCGCACAGATCAGCGCCGCGCTGAGCAGGGCGATTTGCAGCACGCGGACAAACGCACGCTTCGCACCCAGACTGGTGATAAATGCCCAGCCGAAAAACGCCACGCCGAGCAGCGACCACAGCCGCAGCCCCCAGGTTTCACCGAGCACGCGCTCCAGCAGAAAAACCGGCAGGGCGAGGATCACAAAGCCAAAAGCGGTTTTGACCTGCTCCATCCACGGCCCGCTTTTGGGCAGCAGCCGGTTACCGAACACCGTCACGAGGATCAGCGGCAGGCCCATGCCCAGCGCGTAAAGATAGAGCGTACCGCCGCCGAGCCACAGGTTACCGCTTTGCGCAATATAGAGCAGGATGGCGCTTAACGGCGCGGTGGTGCAGGGCGAGCAAATCAGCCCGGCTATCGCGCCCATGGCAAACACCCCGCCCACGGAGCCACCCTGCTGGCGGTTGCTCCACAGGGTTAAGCGGGTTTGCAGTGCAGAAGGAAGCTGTAAGGTAAACAGGCCGAACATCGACAGCGCCAGCAGCGTGAACAGCACCGACAAGCCAATCAGCACATACGGGTGTTGCAGCGCCGCCTGGAATGATAATCCTGCCGCTGCGACTACCAGCCCCAGCGCCGTATAGGTGAGCGCCATTCCTTGCACGTAGATAAACGCCAGCAGCAGCGCGCGCGGCGTGGCAAGGCGCTGTCTCCCGCCAAGTACAATGCCGGAAATCAGCGGGTACATTGGCAGCACACAGGGCGTAAAGGCGATACCAATACCGATCAACAGCGCCCACAGTGCAGAGAAGGGAAGCTGATTTTCCGTGGTGTCCTGCGTTGCGGCTGGCGGTGTATTCACCGGCGCCTGTGTCGTTGCCGCCGCGACTTCCATCAGCGGCACCACTTTGGTTTCAGGCGGGTAACAGAAGCCGGCATCGGCGCAACCCTGGTAAGTGACGGTCAGCGTTGCGCCTTTTGCCGCCGCGTTGATATCGAGCGGCAGGTTCAGGCGCTGGCGGTAGATTTCCGTTTTGCCGTAGAACTCATCTTCATGCATCTCCCCTTTTGGCAGCGTTAACGCGCCAATAGTTGCTTGCGCCGGGGTGACGTGAATTTGCTGGCGATAAAGGTAGTAACCCTCTTTAACCTGCCAGTTGAGCGTTAAGTCATGCTGATGCTGCTGAAAATCAAAGATAAACGCCTGATCGGCGGGCACAAAACTGGAGCGACCGGGCGCGTCGAATAAGCCCGCAGAAGCGGTGGTGCTGCACAGCAGCAGGATCAGCGTAAAGATGCGTTGAGCCATGAGAGGTAATCGTAATCTCCGTGGGTGACGGGTAAAGCCAGTAATTCCGGGGTTTGGTATGGATGGTGCGCTTTGATGCTGGCGAAGAGGTCTTCCAGATGTGCGACATCGGTTTTGAGCAGCAGTTGCACTTCATACTCTTGTTCGAGTTTGCCTTCCCAGTAATAGAGCGAGGTCGCGCCCGGCAAAATGGTGACACAGGCAGCGAGCTTATCTGCCAGCACTTTGGCCGCCAGATCCTGGGCGGTGGCTTCATCCGGGGCGGTGCAGAGTACAACAACGGCGTCAGGCGTGTTCATCGTCAACCTCGTAAGCGCGAAAGCCACGACTATACCACGCGAAGTGAGAGGATCGGGCCGCCGGGCGACCCGATTTTAAGACCTTTACAACAAGATACCGCCGAAGATAAAGCCCAGCATGACGCACAGGGCAATGGCGATCACGCCGGGAACGAGGAACGCGTGGTTAAAAACAAACTTGCCGATGCGCGTTGAGCCGGTGTCATCCATTTCGACCGCCGCCAGCAGAGTTGGGTACGTTGGCAGCACAAACAGCGCGGAAACGGCGGCAAACGACGCAATTGCCGTCAGCGGGGTGACGCCGAGCAGCAGCGCAGCAGGCATCAGCGCTTTGGTGGTCGCGGCTTGCGAATAGAGCAGCGTTGCGGCGAAGAACAGCACCACCGCCAGCAGCCACGGGTAGCTATGGAGCAGATCGCCCGCCACCGTCTGGATATCTTCAATATGGTGTTTCACGAAGGTATCGCCGAGCCACGCCACGCCGAGCACACAAATACAGGCGCTCATACCGGATTTAAAAGTGCTGGCATTCAGGATTTCGCCGGTGTCGATTTTGCAGGTCAGGCAAATCAGCGTGGCGATGGTCAGCATAAACACCACGATCGCTTCGTTACGCGGCAGCACCGGGTTGGTGATTAAGCCAACGGTCGGGCTGATGGCGGTGGCGTAGAGCATCACGGCGACAATACCAATCAGGAACAGCAATACCGAGCGTTTGGCATGCGGCTTCATGGTAAAAACCTGGCTGCCGCGCAGCTTCACTTCGCCTTTCGCCAGACGTTCCTGATAGACCGGATCATCTTTCAGCTCGCAACCGAGGAAGTTACAGACCACCGCCGTCAACATGACCGCAATCAGCGTCACCGGAATACAAATTGCCAACAGCGTCAGATAGCTCACGCCAAGCGGTTCAAGGATGCCAGCAAAAAAGACTACTGCCGCAGAGATGGGCGACGCGGTAATCGCAATTTGCGAGGCGACGACAGCAATCGACAGCGGACGCGACGGGCGAATACCTTGCTCTTTCGCCACTTCGGTAATTACCGGCAGCGTGGAAAACGCGGTGTGCCCGGTACCGGCGAGAATGGTCATAAACCAGGTGACCAGCGGCGCGAGAAAGGTGATGTACTTCGGATGGCGGCGCAGCATTTTTTCCGCCAGGCTCACCAGATAATCCATCCCGCCCGCTACCTGCATGGCGGCGATAGCGGCGATGACCGCCATAATAATTTCTATGACATCAAAGGGAATTGCCCCGGGTTTGATTTGAAAGAACAGGGTGAGAACCAGTACACCAAGGCCACCGGCAAAACCAATGCCGATGCTGCCTAATCTGGCGCCAAGGTAGATAGCAATCAGGACGAGGACAAGCTCTGCAGCAAACATAGTTGGCTTCCTTGTTTAACTAAGTGATATCGAATTGTTATAGTTTAGTAACCATCCAAAAGAAAAAGGCACGTCGCTCAGGACGTGCCTTTTGTCTTTCTAACCGTCGGAATTACTGTTCGCTTTCATCGGTATAACGCTTCGCTTTATAAGCCGGGTGCATCAGGTTTTGCGCCGAGAAGATGTCGTCCAGCTCCGCTTCCGTCAGCAGGCCGCGCTCCAGCACCACTTCACGCACGCTCTTACCGGTTTCGGCGCAAATCTTGCCAACGATGTCGCCGTTGTGGTGGCCGATGAACGGGTTGAGGTAAGTGACGATGCCGATGGAGTTATAGACATAGCCTTCGCACACTGCTTTGTTGGCGGTAATGCCGTTGATGCATTTTTCCAGCAGGTTGTAGCAGGCGTTGGTCAGAATATGCACCGACTCAAACATGGCCTGGCCAATCACTGGTTCCATCACGTTCAACTGCAACTGGCCCGCTTCGGACGCCATGGTGACGGTGGTGTCGTTGCCGATCACTTTAAAGCACACCTGGTTCACCACTTCCGGCACCACCGGGTTCACTTTTGCTGGCATGATGGATGAGCCCGCCTGCAACTCCGGCAGGTTGATCTCATTCAGCCCGGCGCGCGGCCCGGAGGAGAGCAGGCGCAAGTCGTTACAGATTTTAGAAAGTTTTACCGCCAGGCGTTTCAGCGAGCTGTGCACCATCACGTAGGCGCCGCAGTCGGAGGTCGCTTCAATCAGGTCTTCCGCCGGAACCACCGGCAGATTGCTCACTTCCGCCAGTTTTTGCACGGCCAGTTGCTGATAGCCGTCCGGGGTGTTGAGGCGCGTACCGATTGCCGTTGCACCAAGGTTCACTTCCAGCAGCAGTTCGGCGGTACGCAGCAGGTTTTTGGTTTCTTCATTCAGCAGCACGTTGAAAGCGTGGAACTCCTGACCGAGGGTCATTGGCACCGCGTCCTGCAACTGGGTGCGGCCCATTTTCAGGATATCCTTGAACTCCACGGCTTTGTTTTCGAAGCCTTCGCCGAGCTGTTTGATGGCATCAACCAGTTTGACGATGGAGGCGTACACCGCGATGCGGAACCCGGTCGGGTAGGCGTCGTTGGTGGACTGGCATTTGTTAACATGATCGTTCGGGTTGAGGAACTGATATTCACCTTTCTGATGGCCCATCAGCTCAAGACCGATGTTCGCCAGCACTTCGTTGGTGTTCATGTTCACGGAAGTGCCCGCACCGCCCTGATAGACGTCTACCGGGAACTGGTCCATGCATTTGCCATTGTTGAGGACCTCATCACATGCGGCAACGATAGCGTTGGCGATACTTTTCGGGATGGTTTGCAGCTCTTTGTTCGCCAGCGCTGCCGCCTTTTTCACCATCACCATGCCACGGACAAACTCAGGAATGTCGCTGATTTTGCTGTTGCTGATATAAAAGTTTTCAATCGCTCTCAGAGTATGCACGCCGTAGTAGGCATCCGCTGGCACTTCCCTGGTACCTAACAAGTCTTCTTCGATACGAATGTTGTTTAACATGTGAACCTTCTTTTTCAAGCTACGAATGAATACACCAAACACACAAAATTAATGTGGTTATGTGTCTTTTTCGACCGACGATTATCCCCTTAATCGGCCGGATGACTGAAATTATATGCTGAAGGAAAGGAAATGCCGTAATCGGGATCACTTATTATCCCCGTCAATGCATCATAATTAATAATATGTGAAATAAGTCACCGCTTCGTAACAGACAAAAATTTACAACCGCCGCGAAATTGAATTTTCCGCATTTGCCACCATCTGATCAGGATGCGATTTGCAAACCCATTTCGACAGACGCTCTGACGCGGCTGTTCATTGACAGGAGAAGCCAGTGCGCTGGATACCGTTTATTGCAGTCTTTTTATACGTTTACATCGAGATCTCGATCTTTATTCAGGTCGCGCATGTTTTTGGCGTGCTGATGACACTGATTCTGGTGATCTTCACTTCGGTGATTGGCATGTCGCTGGTGCGCAACCAGGGATTTAAGAACTTTTTGCTGATGCAGCAGAAGATGGCGGCGGGCGAAAGCCCGGCGGGGGAGATGATCAAAAGCGTTTCGCTGATTATCGCTGGCTTGTTGCTGGTACTGCCGGGATTCTTTACCGACTTCCTTGGCCTGCTGCTGCTGTTGCCGCCGGTGCAAAAACACCTGACGCTGAAACTGATGCCGCATTTACGTTTTTCGCGGATGCCGGGCGGCGGGTTTGGCGCGGGCAGCGCTGACGGGCAGACATTTGAGGGCGAATATCAGCGCAAAGACAATCCGCGCGATCGTCTGGATAACAAAGACGATCGCTAATTTCTGACGCCCGGCAATGCCGGGCTTCTTTTTATGGCTGAGTGGAATGAATGGAGGTTGTGCGGCGCTTTGGCAGCAGCAACCACAATGCCAACAGCATGAAAACCGCGTAAAGACTCTTCCAGCCGGGGATCACCAACAGCAGCAAACATAGCGCGCTGCCGAGTACCGCCAGCGCCTTGAACCGCCCTTTCAACAAACGACAGCCCGCCAGCATGCACAGCAGATAAATCATGATGAAAATGCCGTTCGCGTAAATGATCAACGTATCAAGATTCACGCTGAAGGCGTAAATCGCGAGGGTGCAGAACATGCAGCAGATAATTACCGCGTTCAGCGCATTTAAGGGCAACTGGCGTCTGGAGAGCTTCGCCAGCGCGCTATCCGGCTTGTATGCCGCCTGCGACCATACCAGCCGGGCAAAACTCTGGATATAGATATTCAGGCTGGCGAAACAGGCCAGATAACCAATAATGCAGGCAATCCACAGCGCGTGTTTACCAAACAACTCAACGACAATCACCGGCAGCGACGCCGCTGCGCCCTGAGTTCGCCAGACATCGAAGTGCAGCACCACAACGGTACAGGCCCAGTAAACCGAGCCCGCCAGCAGCAGGCCAATCATCAGTGCGCGCGGGAAATCCCGCTCGGGGTTTTTGAATTCAGAGGCCAGATGGGCGAAGGCTTCAAGCCCGACGAAACACCAGAACATCACCGCCAGCGAAGCCGACATCGCCGAAACGTGCACTTCTGAGATTGGTGGAAAAGGGATATCGCTGAAACGTATGCCGCCGCGCCACCAGATCGCCACAATTAACGCCACAATCAGCCCGGCGATAATCGATTGCAGGTTCGCGCTGGAACCCGCGCCTCGTGTACCCAACAGCCAAATCAGTGCCAGCGTACCCAACTCAGTCATCAACAATTGCGGCCCCTGCCAGCCAAACATGCCTTGCCAGAAACCCGCAGCAATGTGCAGCGCGGCGGGCAATCCAACCGGGATAACAGAGAGAAACAACCAGCCCGTTACGCGTTCAAGACGCGGGCCGAAGGCCATACCGACGAAATACGCTACGCCGCCCGCGCTGGGAAAGTGGCGGCCCAGCGCGGCAAAAACAATGGCGACCGGGAAGACGAGCACGATCAGTAAGGGCCATGCCCACAGGCTGCTGTTACCCGCCGCCAGTGCGGCCAGCGCCGGAACGGCGAACACGCCGGTGCCCAGTAAAGAGGTGGAAAGTAACCCAATGCCCTGAGCCAACCCCAGCTCTTGTTTTAATCCGCTCATTGTCTTTTGTCTGCTTATCGTCAGGAGCGTCGATGTTATCACAATCAGTTTTGCTGATGGCTGCCGTAGCCCCTGCCAGCAATGGTGGTTTATCTACGGATAAATTTTCGCAAATTTTTTTGCTGTTCCCCCTTGAAGGGGGAAAAAGCCAACCCCATCTCTCAGGTCACCAGCCGGATAACCGTTTGTGGCCCGGCGTCATCCATAACTGATAAAGACTTTCTCAAAGGAGAGCTATCAATGAGTATTCGTCCGTTACATGATCGTGTGATCGTCAAACGTAAAGAAGTTGAGTCTAAATCTGCTGGCGGTATCGTTCTGACCGGTTCTGCGGCAGGCAAATCAACTCGTGGCGAAATCATCGCTGTCGGTAAGGGCCGCATCCTGGAAAACGGTACTGTGCAACCGCTGGACGTGAAAGTGGGTGATATCGTGATTTTCAACGATGGTTACGGTGTGAAAGCTGAGAAGATCGACAACGAAGAAGTGTTGATCATGTCCGAAAGCGACATTCTGGCAATTGTGGAAGCGTAACAGCGCGCGCGAACGAACCTGAACGAATTTAAGGAATAAAGAAAATGGCAGCTAAAGACGTAAAATTCGGTAATGACGCTCGTGTAAAAATGCTGCGCGGCGTGAATGTTCTGGCAGATGCAGTGAAAGTTACCCTCGGTCCGAAAGGCCGTAATGTGGTTCTGGATAAATCTTTCGGTGCACCGACCATCACCAAAGATGGTGTTTCCGTAGCACGTGAAATCGAACTGGAAGATAAGTTCGAAAACATGGGCGCGCAGATGGTGAAAGAAGTGGCTTCCAAAGCGAACGACGCTGCGGGCGACGGTACCACCACTGCAACCGTACTGGCGCAGTCCATCATCACTGAAGGCCTGAAAGCTGTTGCTGCGGGCATGAACCCGATGGATCTGAAACGTGGTATCGACAAAGCTGTCTCTGCTGCGGTCGAAGAGCTGAAAGCCCTGTCTGTACCGTGCTCTGACTCTAAAGCGATTGCACAGGTTGGTACTATCTCCGCTAACTCCGACGAAACCGTAGGTAAACTGATCGCTGAAGCGATGGATAAAGTCGGTAAAGAAGGCGTGATCACCGTTGAAGACGGTACCGGTCTGCAGGACGAACTGGACGTGGTTGAAGGTATGCAGTTTGACCGCGGCTACCTCTCTCCTTATTTCATCAACAAGCCGGAAACTGGCGCAGTAGAACTGGAAAGCCCGTTCATCCTGCTGGCTGATAAAAAAGTTTCCAACATCCGCGAAATGCTGCCGGTTCTGGAAGCCGTTGCGAAAGCAGGCAAACCGCTGCTGATCATCGCTGAAGACGTTGAAGGCGAAGCGCTGGCAACGCTGGTAGTGAACACCATGCGCGGCATCGTGAAAGTGGCTGCGGTTAAAGCACCTGGCTTCGGCGACCGTCGTAAAGCCATGCTGCAGGACATCGCTACCCTGACCGGTGGTACCGTGATTTCTGAAGAAATCGGTATGGAACTGGAAAAAGCGACCCTGGAAGATCTGGGCCAGGCTAAACGTGTTGTGATCAACAAAGACACCACCACCATCATCGATGGTGTGGGCGAAGAAGCGGCAATTCAGGGGCGTGTGACTCAGATTCGTCAGCAGATCGAAGAAGCCACTTCCGATTACGACCGTGAAAAACTGCAGGAGCGCGTAGCGAAACTGGCTGGCGGCGTTGCCGTTATCAAAGTTGGCGCAGCAACTGAAGTTGAAATGAAAGAGAAAAAAGCTCGCGTTGAAGATGCGCTGCACGCGACCCGTGCTGCCGTTGAAGAAGGCGTTGTGGCTGGCGGCGGCGTTGCGCTGATCCGCGTAGCAAGCAAACTTGCCGAGCTGAAAGGCCAGAACGAAGACCAGAACGTGGGTATCAAAGTTGCGCTGCGCGCAATGGAAGCTCCGCTGCGTCAGATCGTGCTGAACTGCGGTGAAGAGCCGTCTGTTGTGGCTAACTCTGTGAAAGCAGGCGACGGTAACTACGGTTACAACGCTGCTACCGAAGAGTACGGCAACATGATCGACATGGGTATCCTGGATCCGACTAAAGTGACTCGTTCTGCTTTGCAGTACGCGGCCTCTGTAGCTGGCCTGATGATCACCACCGAGTGCATGGTGACTGACCTGCCGAAAGGCGATGCGCCGGACTTAGGTGCTGCTGGTGGTATGGGCGGCATGGGCGGTATGGGTGGCATGATGTAATCGCTGCCGGACGCGCGTTCAGGGCGACCTGGCGCGAGTTCAACGAAAAAGAGCGGGCTTCGGCCCGCTCTTTTTTTGTTAACTGAAAACCATGTTCTGCGGGTGCGCTCATTATCAGGTCGTGGCTCTGTCTTATTGTTTTGGCGTTAAACGCGACTGGCGGCGGCATCTTTTTAAGACGTTGGTACGCCTTTTCGCAGCGTAATCACTGCCGCTTTCTATGACGTCGGATGTTTATACTTCGCACCGTATCTTTTTTCATTATTTTCCCCAATTTGTGCGGCCTGAGATGGCGGCATTTTTCTTTTGGTCATCTTTTTAGTATAAGGTTTACACACGGGCGACATGCGTCCAGCTCATTGATTATGGGGAATAACATGTACGTAAAACATTTAGCAGGGATTATTGGCGCCTCGCTGTTGCTGGCAGGGTGTAGCAGCAATAATGAATTGACCGCCGGCGGGCAGAACGTTCGCTTTGTCGAGGAGAAACCGGCGGCAACCTGCCAGTACCTCGGTACCGCCACGGGTTCGCAGAGCAACTGGCTCTCAGGTCAGCATGGTGAGGAAGGCGGCTCGCTGCGCGGCGCAGCGAATGCATTGCGTAACCAGGCTGCAGCCATGGGCGGTAACGTGTTGTACAGCGTCTCAAGCCCGACGCAAGGCTTCTTATCCAGCTTCGTGCCGACCGCCAGCGAAATGAATGCGCAAGTGTATAAATGCCCGAACTGAGATATTTAATAGCGCCCCGCCAGTAATGGCGGGGCGCAACTATTTAAAATAACCTCTCTTTTATTTTTAACAGGTTGCTTCTAATTATTTAAGTATGAATAAGCGTGAATATAATTCCTCTGCTAATTAACCTTGCTATCTTCCTGAATATTAAGTTTTCTTAAGATTTATCTAGTGTGATTATATTCACAGCTTTGGATAAATTTTTCTCTAAGAAATGCGTTGGCGACTAAAGTAATATTACGACTTGCCGATACCTACCTCAGGACAAAAAACGAGGGACTGTATAATCTAACAATATATTTTATGCATGATGGTGTCGGGAGTTACGAATGAATATTACAAAGAGATTGTTACTTGCTTTCTCATTACTGATCTTAAGCCTCATCGGCACTAATGTTATCGCTATAATTTCACTGTCTAAAATTGGTGAGTCACAAAATTACTTTCAGGAAAACACCTTACCCAGCCTGGATGCAATGAATAAAGAGACACTGCAGATCTTAAAAGTTCGCGGGCAGCTCTTTTTACATGGTCTGACGGACGATCCCGCCGGGATGGCCGAAATAAAACAGAATGCAACAAAATTGTATGACGAACTCTACGCCATGCACCAGGGTTACCTTAAAGATCTTGTTTCTGACCAACATGATCAGGATTTATCTAATAAAACATTAAGTGATTTAGAAAAATTCCGTTCTGTAATGGACCAGTATTTTAAAGTCTCAGAAAGTAATGACCGCGTTGCCATTATTAAGTCAATGCAGAAAGGTGGGTTTGTCGCAGATAATATTGCGCTGTTAATTAATGATTTTGCTGAGCAAGTGGCGTACAACTCATCATTAGTGACCAAGGCTGTTCAGGACAGCGACAATTTAATTTCCCGGGCAATGATTCTCTCCTTAACGGCGACGATTGCCGCAACCCTCATTCTGGGTTTATTCGGATTGTTCACCGTGCTGAATATCAAACGTCGTCTGAACGGCATGAAAGACGGCATGGTCACAATTAGCGAAAAACTGGATCTCAGCCATGCGTTACCGACCGGACGTCTGGACGAAATCGGCCAGGCAGTAAGTGCCTTTAATAATCTTGTTGAGCGAGTGGCCGAATCGCTGGCCATGGTGCGTGCCGCTTCCGGTTCGGTGAACACTGCCGCGAATGAGATAGCGCTGGGCAACAACGAACTCTCTGCCCGTACTGAGCAGCAATCCGCCGCTGTGGTTGAAACCGCCGCCAGTATGGAAGAGCTAAGCTCCACGGTAAAACAGAACGCAGAGAACGCGCATCAGGCCAGCCAGCTAGCCCTTACCGCCTCTGATACCGCTTCTCAGGGCGGGAGCGTCGTCGGAGCTGCGGTCAGCCGCATGAAAGATATTATGGATAGTTCCAAACGTATTTCGGAAATTACCTCGGTTATCAACGGCATCGCTTTTCAGACCAACATTCTGGCGCTCAATGCGGCCGTTGAAGCCGCAAGAGCCGGGGATCAAGGGCGAGGTTTCGCCGTGGTGGCCGGTGAGGTGCGCTCATTAGCTCAGCGTAGTGCTCAGGCGGCAAAAGAGATTGAAGCGTTGATCAGCGAATCGGTCACGTTTGTTGAAGAGGGTTCACGGCAGGTTGACCTGGCGGGCGAAACCATGAGCGGTATCGTCAACTCGGTGCTGCAGGTGAAAGATTTGATGCAGGAAATTGCCGCTGCGTCCGACGAACAAAACCGCGGCATTTCGCAGATTGCCCAGGCGATGTCCGAGATGGATACCACCACTCAGCAGAACGCCGCGCTAGTTCAGGAATCGTCTGCGGCGGCCGGTAGCCTCGAAGATCAAGCCACCAAACTGCAACAGCTGGTTGATGTCTTCCGTTTGCCCGGTCAACAACCGGCTGTCGTGAGGTCTTCCGTGTTGCCAGTCAGACAGCCGCGCCCAGCAGTGGCGGGTGGCGGAGATGATGGATGGGAAACCTTTTAAGTTTTAGCGACGAGCCGCTGTAGGCTCGTCTGTTTCGCGGCTACGTTTGCTCTCATCGCGTAGCCGTTTTTTTTTAACTCTGACGAAGCTGCAAATCCAGCGGCGTTTTACTGGGTTCCCCACCAATCTCACGCGCCAGTTTCGGCACCATATAACCCGATACCAGCGTCAGCAGTTCGCGCATAATCGTGCGCGCCTCGTCATCACTGACCATAAAGTGCGCCGCACCCTGCACTTTATCCAGCACATGCAGGTAATAAGGCATTACACCCGCATCGAATAACGCATTACTTAAATCCGCCAGCGTTTGCGCATTATCATTCACGCCGCGCAGCAACACGCTCTGGTTCAGCAGCGTGACATTGGCCTGCCGCAGTTGCGCCATGGCATGACGAAAATCATCACCGATTTCCTGGGCGTGGTTGATGTGGTTCACCAGCAAAATTTGCAGCGATGAGCGGGCAAAACGCGCGCTTAGCGTATCGGTGATCCGCGCCGGAATCACAATCGGCAGACGGCTGTGAATGCGCAGGCGTTTGATATGCGGGATTGCTTCCAGTTGGGCAAGCAGCCAGTCCAGCTCATGATCTTTTGCCATTAGCGGATCGCCGCCGGAAAAAATGATCTCATCCAGCTCCGGGTGCACCGCGATATAGTCCAGCGCGCCTTGCCAGTTGCGTTTGTTGCCCTGGTTATCGGCATAAGGAAAGTGGCGACGGAAGCAATAACGACAATTTACCGCGCAGCCGCCTTTAACCAGCAGCAGCGCACGATTGCGATATTTGTGCAGTAAACCGGGTACCACGCTGCTCTGTTCGTCCAGCGGATCGGTGCTGAAACCTGGCGCGGCAATAAACTCTTCCTGTGAAGTAAGTACCTGACGCAGAAGCGGATCATGCGGATTTCCCGGCTGCATGCGCGCTGCGAATGCGCGGGGAACGCGTAGCGGGAACAAGCGCTTTGCCGCCCCGCCAGCGATTAAATTTTCATCAGTGTCTATCTTTAGAAGACGTAACAGTTCATCCGGATCGGTGATTACATCGGCAAGTTGTATTAACCAATCTTCTCTGGATGGGGTTTTTAGGGTTACAATATGCGCCATTTTGTGGCTTAGCTACCAGTTAACAATTTCAGAGGGCCTTATGGCGACTTACTATAGCAACGATTTTCGTGCCGGTCTTAAAATCATGATGGACGGCGAACCTTATGCGGTTGAAGCCAGCGAATTCGTTAAACCAGGCAAAGGCCAGGCTTTCGCACGCGTTAAACTGCGTCGTCTGCTGACCGGTACGCGTGTAGAAAAAACTTTCAAATCTACTGATTCCGCAGAAGGCGCGGACGTTGTCGATATGAACCTGACTTACCTGTACAACGACGGTGAGTTCTGGCACTTCATGAACAACGAAACCTTCGAACAGCTTTCCGCTGACGCAAAAGCGATTGGCGACAGCGAAAAATGGCTGCTGGATCAGGCTGAGTGCATCGTAACGCTGTGGAACGGCCAACCGATCGCCGTTACCCCGCCGAACTTCGTTGAGCTGGAAGTTATTGAAACCGATCCAGGCCTGAAAGGTGACACCGCAGGTACCGGCGGCAAACCGGCTACCCTGAGCACTGGCGCAGTGGTTAAAGTTCCGCTGTTCGTGCAGATTGGTGAAGTGATTAAAGTAGATACTCGCTCTGGCGAATACGTATCTCGCGTGAAATAATCCTCACGACGTCGGCGTAGCGCCGTGCTACGCCGTCGAACTTTGCAGGCAGGGATGATATGAAACGTCTGACGAAATTCTTCTCTCTACTTCTTATCAGTTGCGCACTGCTTTCCGGTTGCAATACCGCCCGTGGCGTTGGCGAAGACATCCAAAGTCTGGGCCATGTCATTTCCCGCGCAGCGAACTAAAACTTCCTCTCTTCCTAAAAATGCTTCCGTTCCGCTAACCTTCCCGGATTTTGTCTATGCTTAAGTGGCTATACACAAACAATATTGGCTACAAAAGGAAGATATTATGGTTAAGAAGACAATTGCTGCGATCTTTTCTGTTCTGGTTCTTTCCTCAGTCCTGACGGCCTGTAACACCACGCGTGGTGTGGGAGAGGATATCTCCGATGGCGGTAACGCGATTTCTGGCGCGGCGTCAAAAGCGCAACAGTAATCACTGTCGGTACGGCGCTTGCCGTACCGTTAGTTTGAGTTTTCCGGCAGTGATAAGAACGGCGTAAAACGGTTTCCCATCCCCAGCTTCATTCTGATATTGCGCTTGTAGGTGTAAACGGTCTTACCGTTAATGCTGAGATTACTGGCAATCGCCTGGTTATTATTCCCTTCCATCCATAGCGTCAGCACTTTCTCTTCCTGCTTTGTCAGCAGCGGAGTGGCGATTTTCGGTATCGCACGGATCGGGCGCGCCAGCACCATTGCGTCGATAATTTTCGCCAGTTTTTCCAGCGGTTCTGTTTTCAACAGCGTCGCCTGAATAGCAAACTGCGCGCAAAATTCTGACAGTTGCGCATCTTCGCCAGACTCTAACAACATCACCTGCGTGGGGTCGCTACAAACAGAGAAAAACGACGCAAGCTGTTGAATATGATGTATTTCATTCTTGAATCCGTGAAGGTCGGCAATCACCAGGTCCGGTTGCCACTGCACAATATGTTCTTTGGCGAGCATCAAGTTATGCAACGCGGTTACCAGGAAGGAAGCGGGGAACAAATCGGGTTGATTGAGCCAGGATTCCATCCCTGTGCGGGTGAAGTAACAGCGGTCAATCACGAGAATCTTGAACATATTTTTCTTCGCAGTCAGAGAGTGTCGCACAACGTCCTGAATTCAGGAGAGCGGATTTATCATAGGGGGTAGATATGGTGAATAAATGCCGGAATTCCGCTGCGAACAGTGGCTATTTCTCGCTTTAAAACGCCTAAAATTGAGCAAGAACAAAAATATTGAAATAACGAGCCTAAAACGTCAAAATTTCCCTCTCTAACACGCCAAACGGGACGACCCGTTTGCGCTCATTCACAATGGGGACGGCCCCACACTGGAGCCAAAAATGTCCTGGTTAATTCTTCTTATTGCCGGTCTTCTTGAAGTGGTTTGGGCTATCGGCCTGAAATATACCCACGGTTTTACCCGGTTAATGCCAAGCCTGATTACCGTGACGGCGATGGTCGCAAGCGTCGTGCTGCTGTCATGGGCAATGAAAACATTGCCGGTGGGAACGGCATACGCCATCTGGACCGGTATTGGTGCAGTCGGCGCCGCCGTCGCCGGCATTGTGCTGCTCGGCGAATCGGCAAGCGTGGCGCGGATCCTCAGCCTCTGTCTGATTGTCGCCGGGATTATCGGATTGAAACTGAGCGCCCATTAATGGGGCTGGTTAATCCATAGCAGTTTGTCCACGGCAAACCCCTGTCGGGCCGCGATGTCCAGCATCTGCTGTTTTACGTCTGCCGGCAGGGTGGGCGTGCGGGACAATATCCAGAGATAGTCGCGGTCCGGCCCGCAAACCAGCGCGTAGCGGTAATCTTTGTCCAGTGCAAGGATGTTATAGCCGCCATAGAAGGGGCCGAAAAAGGAGACTTTCAGCGCAGCGGTGCGTGGGTCACCGGTAAAATACGCGGTGCCGGTGGCTTGCTGCCACATGCCGCGTTCCGTGTTGTAACCGCGATTCACTACCGTCAAACCGCCATCGTCGCGCAGGCTATACGTGGCGGTGACCCTTTCCAGCCCGCGTTCAAATGCATGATCAAAGCGGGCAATTTCGTACCATTTACCCAGATAGCGTTGCGTATTGAAATCTTGCACGACGGTCACGCCGTCAGGAGGAGTGGGAGAACGACAGCCGGAGATGAACAGCGCAGCGATAACAGTCATGATGAGAAGCATCAGGCGCATGAGATTTTCCTTCCAGATCTTTTCTTTAGGGTATAGACGCTGGCGGGAAATTTGCTCTCCTGCTTACGCAGGAGAGCGACTGCTATCAAAGAAATAAAACACCGATCAGGGTAACGACGGTGAGAATGGCCGCAAGGCCATAAAACACCCATTTACCGCTGGGAACATGGATTTTTAAATCATGCATCATGTGGTGGATACGATGCAGACCGCACCACACCGGCAATACAATCATCAAAAAGATAAAGACGCGGCCAATAAAGCTTTGCGCAAACGCCAGCACGCGATCGTAACCGAGCGCGTCGCCGGGGTAGAACCCCAGCGGCAACAGCACGCCAATCAACAGCACGATAACCGGTGTGACAATCGCGCCCCACATACCGCCAGCGCCAAATAATCCCCAGAAAACGGGTTCGTCAGAACGTTTTGGATTCGGGTTAATCACGTTGGCCTCCTTACCAGAACAGTGCGACAAACAGGATCACCACGGTGACCACTGCCGTTACCACCCAAAGCCCTTTAATAACCGGCTCTGGACCCATTTTTTCGCCCTTAACAATAATGAGCTGGGCTTTCGGTGCCAGATCAAACCAGGTTTTGGTGTGCAGCAGTGCCGCCGCCAGCGCGATCAGGTTGAGGATCAGCACAATCGGATTTTGCAGAAAATGTACAAACCCTGCCCAGCTTTCCGGCCCATGTTTCAGCGAAAAAAGACCGAAGATCAGTTCGAGGCTGAACCAGACCGCCGCGACCGCCGTTCCTTCACGCAGCATATAGAAGCGATAAAACGGCAGGGTTTTCCACCAGGTTGATGGCATGGGACGAACCCAGGCTTTGCGTTTAGTCGTCATAATGCACTCCTTAGCGTGGTTTCAGGGTGGCGATAAGAAAGTCTTTCGAGCTTTCTACCTTGCCCTGCTGAATAGCGGCGGCCGGATCGACATGCTTCGGACAGACTTCCGAGCAGTAACCGACAAACGTACAGCTCCACACGCCGTTCTGGCTGTTGAGTTGCCCCATGCGCTCTTTCTTACCGTTGTCGCGGCTATCGAGGTTATAGCGATGCGCCAGCGTGATCGCTGCCGGGCCGATAAATTCCGGGTTCAGACCGAATTGCGGGCAAGCGGCATAACACAAACCACAGTTGATACAGCCGGAGAACTGGTGATACTTCGCCATCTGCGCCGGAGTTTGCTTGTTAGGCCCCTGATCCGGCGTGCGCGCGTTACCAATAATGTAGGGCTTAATCGCTTCAAGGCTTTCGATAAAGTGGGTCATATCGACCACCAAATCGCGCTCGATCGGGAAGTTAGCCAGCGCTTCGACTTTCAGCCCTTTCTCGTAATCGCGCAGAAAGGTTTTGCAGGCGAGTTTCGGCACTTTGTTAACCATCATGCCGCAGGAGCCGCAAATCGCCATACGGCACGACCAGCGATAGCTCAGGTCCGGCGCGAGGTTATCTTTGATATAGTTCAGCGCATCGAGCAGCGAAGTGGCTTCATCGTAGGGCACATCGTAAAAAGCGCTGTGCGGCGCGTTGTCCACTTCCGGGTTGTAACGGACAATCTCGATTTTCAGATTCTTCATCTCAGCCATTGTTCGTCTCCTTCTTCTCGGTCGCTTCAGCTTCAGCACCGTAGACGCGTTTTGCTGGCGGCAGCGTGGTGATCTTCACGTCGCTGTACTCCAGACGGGTTGCGCCATCGGCATCACGGAAAGCCAGCGTGTGCTTGAGGAAGTTAACGTCATCGCGCTCGGTACAGCCTTCATCCAGACGCTGATGCGCACCGCGAGACTCTTTACGTGCCAGCGCGGAGTGCGCCATACATTCGGCGACATTCAGGCCGTGGCCAAGTTCAATGGTGTAAAGGACATCGGTATTAAAGACGCTGGACGTGTCGGTGATGCGTACGCGTTTAAAGCGCTCCTGCAACTCCGCCAGCTTATCCACGGTTTTCTGCATCAGTTCCGGCGTACGGTAGATGCCGCAACCTTCTTCCATGGATTCACCCATTTCATCGCGGATTTTCGCCCAGCTTTCAGTGCCGTCCTGGTTCACCAGCGCTTTCAGGCGTTTTTCCACGTCGGCGGCTTGTGCGTTCAGCGCACTGTCATTGGCCTCGGTTGCGGTTGCGGCGCGTTCCATAGCGCGTTCACCGGCAAGGCGACCAAACACCACCAGCTCCGCCAGCGAGTTCGAGCCAAGACGGTTTGCGCCATGCAGGCCGACAGACGAGCACTCACCCACGGCAAACAGACCCTTGATACGGGATTCGCAGTTTTGATCGGTTTCGATACCGCCCATGGTGTAGTGCGCAGTTGGACGTACCGGAATCGGCTCTTTGACCGGATCGACGCCAACATAGGCTTTCGCCAGCTCGCAGATAAACGGCAAACGTTCGTTGATTTTCTTCGCGCCAAGATGACGCAAATCGAGGTGTACCACATCGCCACGCGGTGTGGAGATGGTGTTGCCTTTGCGCCACTCGTGCCAGAACGCCTGCGACACTTTGTCGCGCGGGCCAAGCTCCATATATTTGTTTTTCGGCTCGCCGAGCGGGGTTTCCGGGCCCATGCCGTAATCCTGCAAATAGCGGTAGCCGTTCTTGTTGACGAGGATCCCACCTTCACCGCGGCAACCTTCGGTCATCAGAATGCCGGAGCCGGGCAGGCCGGTCGGGTGGTACTGCACAAACTCCATGTCGCGCAGCGGCACGCCGTGTGCCAGCGCCATGCCCATACCGTCGCCGGTGACAATGCCGCCGTTGGTGTTGTAACGGTAAACGCGACCCGCGCCGCCCGTTGCCATCACCACCGCATTGGCGCGGATCTGCACCAGCGTACCTTCCATCATATTCATGGCCACCAGCCCGCGGGCATGGTTGTCATCGACCAGGATATCCAGTACGAAATGCTCGTCGAAACGTTGGATTTGTGGGAACTGAAGGGATGTCTGGAACAGGGTATGCAGCATGTGGAAGCCGGTTTTATCGGCGGCGAACCAGGTACGTTCGATTTTCATCCCGCCGAAGCGGCGCACATTGACCGTTCCATCAGGACGGCGGCTCCACGGACAGCCCCACTGTTCAAGCTGGGTCATCTCTGTCGGGCAATGATGCACAAAATAGTCAACGACATCCTGTTCGCAGAGCCAGTCACCGCCAGCAACGGTATCGTGGAAATGGTACTCGAAGCTGTCATGATCCTGGGCGACGGCGGCAGAGCCGCCTTCCGCAGCAACGGTGTGGCTGCGCATGGGATAGACTTTTGAAATCAGTGCGATTTTGGCGTTGGGGTGGGCTTGCGCCGCAGCGATCGCGGTGCGTAATCCCGCTCCGCCTGCGCCAATCACAGCGATATCGGCTTGAAAGGTATGCACGACATTCCTCCAGATTATTGTTGTTCCGCAACGATAAGCCTGAAGCGCTCAAGGTAGTTGCGGATATGTTCCACTGCTCCTTTTTGGGTAAGGGCAGTATAACCGTAGATATTCGGGGGAAATTTGATGCGTTCGATTTTTTTGCTGTTCTATGCGGTGATATGTCATCGATCTTGATTGATATCACCATTAAATGTTTATCCATCTAGTTATAGACGACATTAATGAAATTATTTTGCGCAAAATTTGTCTCTGCGGATCGATGCGGGTAGACTTCGTGCCCTTGTCTGAAATCGGAGAAAGTACCATGAGCGAGACGGCAACCTGGCAGCCGAGCGCATCCATCCCCAACCTGTTGAAACGCGCGGCAATTATGGCGGAAATTCGCCGTTTCTTTGCCGATCGCGGCGTGCTTGAGGTGGAAACGCCCTGTATGAGCCAGGCGACGGTGACAGATATTCACCTGTTCCCGTTCGAAACCCGTTTTGTTGGCCCAGGCCACTCTCAGGGGCTCAATCTTTATCTGATGACCAGCCCGGAATATCACATGAAACGCCTGCTGGCTGCGGGATGTGGCCCGGTATTCCAGCTGTGCAGAAGTTTTCGTAACGAAGAGATGGGCCGTCATCACAACCCTGAATTCACCATGCTCGAGTGGTATCGCCCGCACTACGACATGTATCGTCTGATGAATGAAGTGGATGATTTGCTGCAACAGGTGCTGGAGTGCCCGGCGGCGGAGTCGCTCTCTTACCAGCAGGCTTTCCAGCGTTATCTGGAAATCGACCCACTCTCCGCTGATAAAACCCAGCTGCGTGAAGCGGCGGCGAAGCTTGATCTGAGCAATATCGCCGATACGGAAGAAGACCGGGACACGTTGCTGCAACTGCTGTTCACCATGGGCGTGGAACCGCAGATCGGTAAAGATCGTCCGGCTTTTGTGTATCACTTTCCGGCAAGCCAGGCGGCGCTTGCGCAGATCAGTACCGAAGATCACCGCGTTGCTGAGCGTTTTGAGGTTTATTTCAAAGGTATTGAGCTGGCGAACGGTTTCCATGAGCTGACCGATGCCCGCGAACAGCAGCAGCGTTTCGAGCAGGATAATCGCAAACGTGCCGCGCGCGGTTTGCCGCAGCAACCGGTAGATGTAAACCTGCTCGAAGCGTTGAAAGCCGGTCTGCCGGATTGCTCCGGTGTTGCGCTGGGCGTGGACCGTCTGGTGATGCTGGCGCTGCAGGCTGAAAGCCTGGCGGATGTGATTGCATTTACCGTCGACCGGGCCTGATGACCCGATGAATGAACAGTAAAAAGGCGCCTGAGGCGCCTTTTTTGTTGGCTTACAAACTGCCCGCCGGGCGGCTGCTTTTGCCGGAGGACGTCAGCGTCCTTGCCGTGCGTTTGCCGTCGAGACTCTCCAGACGCATCTGGAACGGCGGGAACGGCAAATCGATACCGTGTTCGCGGAAGCCCGCCAGAATCAGCTGGTGGATTTCGTGGCGCAGCGGCATGCGATGCCCCATTTCCGCCGCATAAATGCGTAGCTCAAACAGTTGCAAACCTTGCTGCAAATCGACGAGGAACACTTCTGGCGCCGGGTTATCAATCACCAGCGAACAGCGTTCGGCCGCGGTGTAAAGAATTTGCGTTACCTCTTCGCTGTTGGCATCGGCGGGTGCCGGTACCGTCAGCACCACGCGCGTGACCGAATCCGACAACGACCAGTTAATAAACTGTTCGGTGATAAACGCCTTGTTCGGCACGATGATCTCTTTGCGATCCCAGTCGCTGATGGTCGTCGCGCGCGTATTGATCTTGGTGACGCTACCGGTCAGATCGCGGATCGTCACCGTATCGCCAATGCGGATTGGTTTTTCAAACAGGATAATCAGGCCAGAGATAAAGTTGGCGAAAATCTCCTGCAAGCCAAAACCCAGCCCAACGCCGAGTGCCGCGACCAGCCACTGTAATTTGGCCCACTCAATACCGATCATCGAGAAGCCTACCAATCCACCAAACAGCATTAACAGATATTTGGTGATCGTGGTGATGGCATAACCCGTGCCCGGTGCCAGATCCAGATGTTGCAGCAACGCCAGTTCCAGCAAGGCGGGGAGGTTGCGCACCAGTTGGGTGGTGATAATAAACACCAGGATGGCGATCAGCACTGCGCCGAGGGTGATGGGCTCCAGGCTTTCCACGCCTTGTACCGTTGAGGTGACATCCCATAGCGGGATATTTTCCAGAAAGCCAAAGGCGGAATGGATTTCGGACCACAGCACAATCACCGACAGCAGGGCGATCAGCATCAGGATCGAACGCACCAGGCGCAATGACTGTACGCTGATGGCATCAAGATCGACTTCCGGCTCATCCACCTCGGCAGTGCCTTCGGTACTGGTGTGATGGGGAACATCTTCTTCACCACGGGCGCGCTGGGCGAGGATCTCCGCGCGGCGGTGGCGGGCGCGTTCAAAGGCCAGACGGCGACGCTGGATCAGCATCCAGCGGCGGATGATGTGATAGACCACCAGCAACAGGAACCAGATGGCGACCGAGGTTTCCAGACGCGCCAGCAGCGCCTGCGCCGTAGCCAGATAACCCACGCAGGCAGCCAGAATCGCCGCCAGAGGCGCGCTGAGCAACAGGTTCCACAGCAGGTGGTTGGGCATATTTTCACTGCTGCCAGCTTTATCAACATACAACGGGATCCCGGCACGCTTCAGGCTTAGCGTCACAATCGCCAGCGCCCCGCAAATCAGAATAAAACAGAGCCGCCCCAGCGACGCCGAGAACTCACGATCGTTAAGGTTATCAAACATGATCAGCGCCATGATCAGCGGCACAATAAAACCGATGCTCATCAGGTAATAACGCATCCCTCTTGCCACACGATTACGCGGCCAGCCGAAGTGGGCGACAAATAAGCCGGTCGGGCGGGCGAACGTGGCGCAGATCATCACCACCCACAGCAGCGGCACGGTGGCGGTTACGCCGTCGCCAATCGCCACTGCCAGCGGGTAGGGCCAGGCTTCCTGCAAACCGTAGCCGAGCGTTTTCCACAATACCGGCAGCGGCGATGCAACCAGAATCGACCAGAACACCGTACGCATGGTGAGCCAGAAGTGATCCTGCGTCACTTTGCCCACGCGCGCGCTGGAACGCTCCAGAAAGCGCGTAAAGTGACGACGGGAGTAAATGCTAAAGCCCACCAGCAGCAACGCGCCAAACAGCGGAAATAGCGTCTCTTTGCTGGTGAGCATCATGGCGCTGGCTTTGCCCAACTGGTTGATGGTATCGAGCGAAAGCAAGCGACGCAGATCCTGTACGATCTCAATCGGCCAGGCGAAGGAGATAGGGCTGACATCCGCCGTCCAGAACAGATAGCGGTGCGTAGCTTCATTCACTTCTTTTAGCGCGTCTTCCAACTGGCTATTGGAAACTTTGAGCTTGGTGAGTTCAAGGATTAGCGTATCGCCGCCCTGCAATAGCGAATTCAGCAGTTCGCGCTGGGTGCGCAGTTGTGCTTCCAGAATGCGGTTTTGCTCAGCTGTCAGCGCCTGACCATCCGCCTGGCGGATTTGTCGCAGTTGCGGCTGCTTGTTCAGCAGATCTTCATAGCGCATGCGATGCACACGCAACTGCGCCATTTCGGTATCAAGCTGCTGCGGTTTTGGCATCTCTGGCAGACGAGCGACCTGTGCGCGCAACGCTTCGCCGAGCATATTGGACGCGCCAAGCCATTGCGATTGTTCACGCAGGGTATTCAGCGCCTGACGAACCTGCAATGTCTGCCCGGTGGCCTGGCGCTGCTGTGAGGCCACCAGATCCATACGCTGCGCCTGCTGGTTCAGCGCCTGTGACAACTCGCGGTTAATGCGGAACTGCTCGACAATTCCCGCTGGTAAGTTGGCGCTGTTTTCGGCCAGTAATTCGGTGCTTTCCAGCGCCTGTTCCGCTTCGCGCTGGCGCTGACTGTTGAGTTGATTACGCAACGCTTGTAAATACGCGTCTAATTGCTGGCTCTGTTTTTGTGCCAGCTCGGAGCGCATGCGCGCCAGCTCCTGGCGGTTATTTGCTGATAGCTGTGCCAGCTCCAGTTCGTCAACCAGTGCTTTCAGCTTCGCGGATTCCGCCTGCGCGCCAAAGTTTTGTGCTTGTGCCAGCGGGGTATTGCTGTTTTGCGCCCCGAGGCGGCGTTCAACTTCGGTGACCTGGCGGCGTGCGTCGGTTTGCTGCTGCGGTAGCTGACTTAGCGAATCGCTAATTTCCCGCGCGCGCTCCTGCTCCTGCTGCGCTAAACGGGTTTTCTCCAGCAACTGGCTGCTGACTTGCAGGATCTCCTGATTCAGCGCATCGCTGCTCATGCCCGCCGGAACAGGTTTCGGTTCATCACGCAGGTTATCGAGCTGCGCGCGCAACGTTCTGGAGAGTTTGGGGAAGTTATCAATAACTTCTTGATATTGTTTGGCGCGCTCGAGTGAACCTTTACGTTCTTCGAGCGCGTTTAGCGCGGCCTGGAGCACCTCGACGGTTTCGGCCTGATCCGGCGTGTTTTTCGCCGCTTTGGCTTGCTCCAGCTCCTGGGCGATTTGCCGGGCATCGGGGGCCGTTGCGGCGATAGCCCCCAGGCTGAGGCACCAGGCCATCAGAAAAACGATAATCAGGCGCACATCAGTCTCCAGAATGGTTAAGGCTTAGCTTTCGTCTTGCTTGTCGTCTACCAGCGGGCTGGCGTCATGCTCTGCTTTGATTTCCGCTTCCGGAAGCGGTGCCGGTTGTGCATCAACAGGCGCGAAGGTTTCGGCGGAAATCGCCAGCGGCTGGCCAATTTTGGTCACTGACAGGCTCTGTAACTGCTCGACTAAATTCACTTTGCCCGGCGCAAACAGGTTAATTACGGTAGAACCGAGTTTGAAACGGCCCATCTCCTGGCCTTTCAGCAGGGCAACCGCGCCTTCGCTTTCACCGGCAGGCCAGGTCCAGCGTTTGATGATGCCTTCGCGCGGTGGAGTGATGGTGCCCGCCCATACGGTTTCGATGCTGCCGACAATCGTCGCGCCGACAAGGATTTGCGCCATCGGACCAAACTCGGTATCAAACAGGCAGATCACGCGTTCGTTACGGGCAAACAGGTTCGGCACGTTCTGCGCCGTCAAATGGTTTACGGAGAAAAGATCGCCCGGCACGTAAATCATCTCGCGCAGGATGCCGTTGCACGGCATGTGCACGCGGTGATAGTCGCGCGGCGAGAGATAGGTGGTGACAAAGCTACCGTTACGGAACAGATCCGCCATCAGGTAATTGCCCGCCAGCAGCGCTTCCAGGGTGTAGTTGTGCCCTTTGGCCTGCAGAATTTTGTCGTTGTCGATAGCGCCAAGTTGGCTAATCACCCCGTCCGCAGGCATCACCAGCACGTTCGGGTCAGTATCGAGCGGGCGCACTTCGTCACGCAGTGGGCGGACGAAAAAGTCGTTAAAAGTGCGGTAGCTGGCGGTGTCCGGCTTCTGCGCTTCTTTCATATCGACCTTGTAGTATTTCACGAACAGATCGATAACCAGTTTGGTCAGCCAGCCTGCACGTTTGCTCGCGCCCCAGCCCGCCAGGCGAGTGAGCCACAGTTTAGGCAGAATGTATTGAAGCGAAAGTTTAAATGAGTTTAACAAGGTAGCCTCCAGGCTATTGTTTTTGTCGTTCCTGACCCGGCGCGTAAGCGCCGAAGCCTTTAAAAAGGGGACGATTTTAGCGACGCTAAGCGTAGTTGTCAGTCATCAGATTCAGAAAAGCTTTTACGCGTTTTTACTTGCGACATGCTCTCAAGAATGCGGTGGTAGTTTTCAAACCGACTTTCGGCGATTTCGCCTTTCTCTACCGCTTCGCGGATGGCGCAACCTGGGTCGGTATCGTGCTTGCAGTCGCGGTATTTGCAATGACCAAGATAGTCATGGAATTCGACAAAGCCGTTGGTGATTTGTTCCGGTTCGAGATGCCAGAGGCCAAACTCGCGAACGCCAGGTGAATCAATCACATCGCCGCCATGTGGGAAATGATACAGCCGCGCCGCAGTCGTGGTGTGCTGGCCAAGACCAGAGACGTCGGAAACGTCGTTGGTGAGGATTTGATCTTCCTGAAAATCGAGCAACGCATTGAGCAGGCTCGATTTCCCCACCCCGGACTGACCCGCAAAAATGCTTATGCGGTCGGTCAAGGCTTCAACAAGCGGTGCCAGCCCGTCTTGCGTATGGCTTGAAACCATCAGCACCTTGTAGCCAATCCCACGATAGATATCCATCTGCTCGTTAACGAAGCGCAAGCTGTCGTCATCCAGCAGATCAATTTTGTTCAGCACAATTAACGGCTCAACCTGCAGGGTTTCACACGCCACCAGATAGCGGTCGATGATATTGAGCGATAACTCCGGCAGGATAGCGGAAACCACGACGATCTGGTCGATGTTTGCCGCGATCGGTTTGACGCCATCGTAAAAGTCAGGGCGCGTCAGCACCGAGGTGCGTTCATGGACCGCTTCTACGATGCCTTTCACGCTGACGCCTTCTGCCGCCTCTTTACCCGGACGCCACACCACGCGATCGCCGGTCACCAGCGAGCGGATAGTGCGACGTATGTTGCAGCGATGCACTTCGCCATCGGCGGATTCCACATCGGCGTGCATGCCAAAGCGGCTGATCACCACCCCTTCGGACGGATCGCCGAACAGGTTGTCATCGTAGTCAGCTTTCTCCGCAGACGTTTTTAGTCGGCGCTGATGGTTCGCATTGACGCGGCGCTGCTGCCCTTTGGAGAGTTTATTTTTACTCAATCGTGCTGGCTCCTGGTCGCCCCGGATGGGCAAAACGACTATGATACACGCAATTTTAGATGAATATAGTTACGCGAGAAGGGTGGAAAATAGCATGAGCGCAAATGAAAACAACCTCATTTGGATCGATCTTGAAATGACGGGGTTAGATCCCGAGCGCGATCGCATTATTGAAATCGCGACGCTGGTGACCGATGCAAACCTCAACATTCTGGCGGAAGGTCCGGTAATTGCCGTTCACCAATCCGACGCGCAGTTAGCGCTGATGGATGACTGGAACGTACGTACGCACACCGGTAGCGGCCTGGTGGATCGCGTCAAGGCCAGCCAACTGGATGACCGTGCGGCAGAACTGGCGACTATAGCGTTCCTGAAAGAGTGGGTACCTGCGGGGAAATCGCCGATTTGCGGCAACAGTATCGGCCAGGATCGCCGCTTTCTGTTTAAGTACATGCCGGAGCTCGAAGCCTATTTCCACTATCGCTACCTGGATGTCAGCACGTTGAAAGAGCTGGCGCGCCGCTGGAAACCGGAAGTGCTTGAAGGGCTGAAAAAGCAGAACACGCATCAGGCGCTGGATGATATTCGCGAATCGGTGGCGGAACTTGCTTACTATCGCGAGCATTTTATTAAGCTGTAATACAAAAGCGGCGCGGAGCCGGAAATTTTAGCTTCGGCTCTGTAAGCCACTAACCGCGCGACTTTGCTGGAAAAATGCGCGTTTTGTCGATTAAATCGGCACTTGAACAAAAAAAGCGAAAATTTGCTTTCGGGGGCTTGCAGCAGGAAGGATTTCTCGTATAATGCGCCTCCCGTGAAGACACAGAAATGTGCAACACGGCATCACGAAATTTTAGTGAAAAGCGTAAGCAACTTACTGAAAAATCGATGATAAGCGGGAATAGCTCAGTTGGTAGAGCACGACCTTGCCAAGGTCGGGGTCGCGAGTT
>NZ_DAMCGF010000007.1:0-241993 GCF_032104925.1 Kosakonia sp. | reverse complement strand
CTGTAAATCTGCCGTCATCGACTTCGAAGGTTCGAATCCTTCCCCCACCACCATCCTTAAATAAACTTCCAGTCTTACTATTTACTCCGATTCCTCACATTCTCCGTTCGGGGAAGGACGAGAACCTTCGATTAAGGTTCGACCCGAGCGAAGGCGAGAGAACGTTGCCGCAGGCAACGGCCCGAAGGGCGAGGAGCGCAAGCGACGTGTCATCCTTCCCCCACCACCATCCTTAAATAAATATCCAGTCTTACTATTTACTCCGATTCCTCACATTCTCCGTTCGGGGAAGGACGATAACTTTCGACCAGGGTTCGACCCGAGCGTATGCGAGAGAACGTTGCCGCACCGGGAAACCTGACGCGCGTCTGGCAGCCGGGCCTTACAGTGGCGGTAACCGCCGTTTAACCGGCGAGCTTTTCACTATCGACGTATTACACTGCGCATATTCGGCAATGCCATCCAGTAACGTATCCAGTTGCTCAATCGAGCGCACCACCAGCCGCATAACAAAACAGTCTTCCCCCGTCACTTTGTCGCATTCGATGCACTCCGGCAGCGCCTGGAGCATTTTATCCACCTTCTGCAACATGCCTGGCATCGGGCGAACACGCACCAACGCCTGCAAGCGGTAATCCAGCGCGGCCAGGTTTACGCGCGCGCCGTAGCCTTCAATTACGCCGCACTCTTCCAGCCGTTTCACGCGCTCTGCCGTGCTGGGCGACGTCAGCCCCACTCTCGCACTTAACACCTTCAATGACTGGCGGGCATCCTCGGCCAGAGAGGCCAGAATCGCTCTGTCGATATCGTCAATAAGGTAATCCATCATCTTCACCTAATTTTTAAAGGAATTGGCCGTTATGTACCTTACAACAACCATATAAAGCTGGCCGCCGTTTTTTCACAATATGCCAACAACGTTCAGGAGATGAAAAAATGAAAACTATCCCTAATGGCAGCTGGCAGATGAGCCTGGCGATGCTGATTTCCGGGTCGATTGGCGCATTTGTGCTGCTTAGCGGTCTGCCGGTGACTGATGTTGTTTTCTGGCGCTGCCTGATTGGCGCAGCCGCGCTATTTCTTTTTATCCGCTTTGGCCGCCAGCCGTTCGCGCGCCTTGCGTTCCCGGTGTTAATGCTGGCGATAGCGGGCGGTATCGCGCTGGTGATTAACTGGCTGCTGCTGTTCGCCGCTTACAGCCGCATTTCAATGGGGCTGGCAACCGTGGTCTACAACACCCAGCCTTTTATGTTAGTGCTGATGAGTATGTTGCTCGGCGAGCGCGTTACGCTTACGAAGTGGGGATGGCTGCTGCTGGCGTTTTCCGGCGTTGTCCTCTTGTTACTCAGTGAATTGCATCACCCGAACACCCAGTGGCTTCTCGGCATTGCCATGGCGCTGGGTGCTGCCTTTTTCTATGCCGTCACCGCGTTAATCGCCCGCCACCTGAAGCAACTTCCGCCACAGCATATCGCCCTGATTCAGGTATTAACCGGCACAGTGATGTTATTACCGCTGGTGCATCTGCCTGCGGCCGGCGGGACATTCCCGTGGGGTATTTTGTTAACGCTCGGCATTGTGCATACCGGCGTGATGTACCAGTTGTTGTATAGCGCGATACAAAAGCTACCCACCCCGCTGATTGGCTCGCTGTCGTTTATCTACCCGCTGGTGGCGATTGTGGTGGATAACGCGCTGTTCGGGCATACATTAAGCGCGGTGCAAATGGCGGGTGGCGTGTTAATTCTGCTGGCTGCCGCAGGCAATAACCTTGGCTGGGGTGAGCGAAAAAGCGCGCCCGCGACAATGCCAACGCGACAGTAAAAAAAACCCCGCGTTGCGGGGCTTTTTCTGATTAGCGACGGGCGCGAACAATCTGGTATTTGCGTGTCAGGTACTCCACCGGCGCGCTCCAGATATGCACCAGGCGGGAGAACGGAAACAGCACAAACAGCGTCATGCCCAGCACCAGGTGCACGCGGTAAATAAACGCCACACCCTCAAGATGCGCGGAAGCGCCAACATGGAAGGTCACAACCGACTGTGCCCAGCCAACCAGCTTCATCATTTCGCTGCCATCCATATGCTGAGCAGAGAACGGAATGGTCAGCAGACCCAGTGCACACTGCACCATCAACAGCGACATGATCAGGATATCCGCCGTGGTTGAGGTCGCACGAATACGCGGGTTGAATAAACGGCGTTTCAGCAGCAGCAAACCACCCACCAGGCACAACACGCCGCTGGCACCACCGCCAATCATCGCCATCTTCTGTTTCACTTCAATCGGCAGGAAGGATTCATACATCCAGTGCGGTGTTAACATACCGAGGAAGTGACCGGCAAAGATCCCCAGAATACCGATATGGAACAGGTTCGAAGCCAGCGTCATCCCTTTACGATCCAGCATCTGGCTGGAGCCCGCCCGCCAGCTGTACTGACCATAGTCATAGCGCAGCCAACTGCCGAGCAGAAAAACGGCGCCGGCAATATACGGATAGATGTCAAAGAAGAACATATTAAGGAAGTGCATTAGCGCTCTCCTCCTGTTGAGATATTCAGATATTGCGGCGCAACGGCACCGGCAAAACGACGCTGATGCGCAGTGATGTCGGCATCACCGCAGCCCTGTTCGGCGAAGAATTTCACCTGCTCTTCTTCCCACACAGCATCCAGCGCCTGCGGCGTATCATCGCGGGCTTCACCGGCAATTTTTTCCGCGACCTGCGCGCTATCCACCTGCGTATTCGCCAGCGATAACAGCGCGTCGAACAGCGTTGCATAATGGCTTTCGCGCTGCGCTAAACGCGCTTTTAACAGCGCGAGGATCGGCGCGATATCCTGCAAACCACCGATAGCCTCAGACCGGGGCAGCTGTGCCAGATATTCCAGATAGAGCGGCAGATGGTCCGGCAATTCACGGCTATCCAGTTGCAGGCCGTGGCGCTCATACTGCGCCAGCAGATCGACCATCGCCTGCCCGCGATCGCGGGATTCACCGTGGACGTGTTCGAACAGCAGCAGCGAGGTTGCGCGGCCACGATCGAACAATTCGCTGTAGTTCGCCTGTGCATCCAGCAGATCCTGAGACGTTAGATCCCGCAGGAAGACGCCAACCTGTTGAGCGTCGGCTTTGGTCAGGTTTTCACCCGACGCCAGCGCATCGAAAACTTCCTGCTGATGCTGCCATAAGGCAGCGTCCGGGTACTCAAGCAAACGGGAAATAACCACCAGTTCAATCATGGGTGCGGCTCCGTTTTCACTGTCACATCCACCGCGTCAATACGACGGCTGTTAAACAGATTGAATTTGGTGTCCGAACCGTGGCAACCATCGCCGAAGCTAAAGCCACAACCGTTTTTCTCCGGGAAGGCTTCACGCGCCAGCTCGCGGTGGCTCGACGGCACCACGAAACGATCTTCATAGTTAGCAATCGCGAGGTAACGGTACATCTCCTGCGCCTGGGCGGTTGTCAGGCCAACTTCTTCCAGCGCGCGGGTATCTTCAATGCCATCCACGGTTTCCGCACGTTTGAAGTGGCGCATTGCCAACATACGTTTTAGCGCCAGCAGAACCGGACCGGTATCGCCTGCGGTCAGCAGGTTTGCCAGGTACTGCACCGGAATACGCAGACTTTCCACATCCGGCAGAATACCGTTGCTGCCCAGTTCGCCCGCATCAGCGGCAGACTGAATCGGTGACAGAGGTGGCACGTACCAGACCATCGGCAACGTGCGGTATTCCGGATGCAGCGGCAGCGCCAGTTTCCAGTCCATCGCCATTTTGTAAACCGGCGATTTCTGCGCCGCGTCAATCACGCTCTGCGGCACGCCATCTTCCAGCGCCTGAGCAATCACCGCCGGGTCGTTTGGATCGAGGAACACATCCAGTTGACGCTGGTAGAGATCTTTTTCACTCTCCGTGCTGGCGGCATTTTCAATCGCGTCGGCGTCGTACAGCAGAACGCCGAGGTAACGAATACGGCCCACACAGGTTTCCGCGCAGACTGTCGGCATGCCCGCTTCAATGCGCGGGTAGCAG
Organism: Kosakonia sp.; assembly: GCF_032104925.1. NCBI lineage: Bacteria > Pseudomonadati > Pseudomonadota > Gammaproteobacteria > Enterobacterales > Enterobacteriaceae > Kosakonia > Kosakonia sp. The sequence goes on along the minus strand of NZ_DAMCGF010000007.1, from coordinate 237,952 downwards.
AAAATGCACTTCTCCGATTTGCCACTCTTCCAGTTGAAGTAGATTTTTTTGTACGGGCAGCCGGTCACGCACATGCGCCAGCCGCGGCATTTATCCTGATCGATCAGCACAATGCCGTCTTCTTCACGCTTGTAGATAGCACCGCTCGGGCAGGTCGCGACACAGGCCGGGTTCAGGCAGTGTTCGCACAGGCGCGGCAGATACATCATGAAGGTGTTTTCAAACTGACCGTACATCGCCTTCTGCATGTTCTCGAAGTTCTGATCGCGGCTCAGCTTGTCGAACTCACCGCCCAAATCATCTTCCCAGTTCGGGCCAGCGGTGATTTTGTCCATCCGCTGACCGGTTATTACCGAACGCGGGCGGGCAATCGGCTGATGTTTGCCTTCCGGCGCGTTATGCAGGCGCTGGTAGTCAAAATCGAACGGCTCGTAGTAATCATCAATTTCCGGCATGTGCGGGTTAGCGAAAATTTTACCCAGCAACATCGGACGGTTACCCATGCGCGGTTGCAGTTTGCCGTTGATTTTGCGGATCCAACCGCCCTTCCATTTTTCCTGGTTTTCCCAGTCGGTCGGGAAGCCGGTGCCCGGTTTGGTTTCCACGTTGTTGAACCACGCGTACTCCATCCCTTCCCGGCTGGTCCAGACGTTTTTACAGGTCACTGAACAGGTATGACAGCCGATGCACTTATCGAGATTCAGCACCATGCCGACTTGTGAACGAATTTTCATTTTGCGCTCTCCTGTACCTGGTCATTGCCTTCGCCATCCAACCAGTTAATGTTCTTCATCTTACGCACCACCACGAACTCATCGCGGTTGGAACCGACCGTGCCGTAGTAGTTAAAGCCATAAGCCAGCTGGGCGTAGCCGCCGATCATATGGGTCGGTTTCGGGGTAATACGGGTAACGGAGTTGTGGATACCGCCGCGCTGCCCGGTAATTTCTGACCCCGGTAGGTTCACAATACGTTCCTGCGCGTGGTACATCATGGTCATACCGGCCGGCACACGCTGGCTGACAACCGCACGAGCCGTCAAGGCACCGTTGGCGTTAAAGACTTCGATCCAGTCGTTATCCTCAATGCCGATCTCTTTGGCATCTTTATCGCTCATCCACACCACCGGACCACCGCGCCCCAGCGTCAGCATCAGCAGGTTGTCGCTGTAGGTGGAGTGGATACCCCATTTCTGGTGCGGCGTCAGGAAGTTCAGCGCTTTTTCCGGGTTACCGTTAGATTTCGTACCCATCACTTCTTTCACCGAATGGGTATCAATCGGCGGACGGTAAACCAGCAGGCTTTCGCCGAAGTCACGCATCCATTGATGATCCTGATACAACTGCTGGCGACCGGAGAGCGTGCGCCACGGAATCAGCTCATGGACGTTGGTGTAACCGGCGTTGTAGGAAACGTGCTCATCTTCAAGACCAGACCAGGTGGGGCTGGAGATGATTTTGCGCGGCTGCGCCTGAATATCGCGGAAGCGAATTTTCTCTTCCTCTTTATTCGTGGCCAGATGCGTATGGTCGCGGCCGGTAAATTCACTCAGCGCCGCCCAGGCTTTCACCGCCACATGGCCGTTGGTTTCCGGGGCCAGCGTGAGGATCATCTCTGCGGCATCAATGGCGGTATTGAGCATCGGCTGCCCTTTCGCCGGGCCGTCCGCTTTGGTGTAGTTCAGCTTACGCAGCAGATCCATTTCGCTTTGGGTATTCCAGGCGATGCCTTTACCACCGTTGCCGATTTTTTCCATCAGCGGGCCGATGGAAGTAAAGCGCTCGTAGGTTGCCGGATAGTCGCGTTCCACCGGAATAATGTGCGGCGCGGTTTTGCCCGGGATCAGGTCACATTCGCCCTTCTTCCAGTCTTTCACACCCAGCGGCTGCGCCAGTTCAGCGGCGGAGTCATGCTGAATTGGCAGCGTCACGACATCGGTCTCTTTGCCTAAATGTCCAACGCACAGCGCAGAGAAGGATTTGGCGATACCTTTATAGATTTCCCAGTCGCTTTTCGATTCCCATGCCGGGTCAACAGCGGCAGAAAGCGGATGAATAAACGGATGCATATCCGAGGTATTCATGTCGTCTTTTTCGTACCAGGTAGCGGTTGGCAGCACAATATCCGAGTAGAGACAGGTGCTGGACAGGCGGAAGTCGAGAGTCACCACCAGATCCAGTTTGCCGTCGAGACCGTTGTCATGCCATTCCACCTCTTCCGGTTTCACACCGCCCTGTTTGCCCAGATCTTTGCCTTGAATACCGTGTTCGGTGCCCAGCAAGTACTTGAGCATAAACTCGTGGCCCTTACCGGAAGAACCCAGCAGGTTGGAACGCCAGATAAACAGGTTACGCGGGTGGTTTTTGCCGTTTTCCGGCTGTTCCGCTGCGAAACGCAGCGAACCGTCTTTCAGCGATTTAACGGTGTAATCGACCGCGCTCATGCCCGCTTTTTCCGCTTCAGCGGCGATACGCAGCGGGTTGGTGCCCAGTTGCGGCGCGGACGGCAGCCAGCCCATACGTTCAGCGCGCACGTTAAAGTCAATCAGATGGCCGGTATAGCGGGATTTATCCGCTAACGGCGACAGGAATTCCTGCGCAGTTACTGTTTCGTAACGCCACTGGCTGGAGTGGTTATAGAAGTAGGAGGTGCTGTTCATGTGACGCGCCGGACGCTGCCAGTCGAGGGCAAATGCCAGCGGCTGCCAGCCGGTTTGTGGACGCAGTTTTTCCTGGCCAACATAGTGCGCCCAGCCGCCGCCGCTCTGTCCCACACAACCGCAGAAGACCAGCATGTTGATGATCCCACGGTAGTTCATATCGAGGTGATACCAGTGGTTCATCCCGGCACCGATGATAACCATCGAGCGGCCATGCGTTTTATCGGCGTTATCGGCAAATTCACGGGCGATGCGGATAATTTGCACCTGTGAAACCCCGGTGACTTTCTCAGCCCAGGCCGGTGTGTAAGCTTTGACTTCGTCATAACGGGTTGCGCAGTTTTCATCACCCAGACCGCGATCAAGGCCGTAGTTCGCCATGGTCAGGTCGTAAACCGTGGTCACCAGCGCGGTGGAACCGTCAGCTAATTGCAGGCGTTTAACCGGCAGTTTGTGCATCAGGATATTATCAAGTTCAACGCCAGCGAAATGCTCGGTGTTGTCGCCACCGAAGTACGGGAAACCGACCTGCGCGATATCGTCGTGTTTACCCAGCAGGCTGAGATTCAGCTCAACATCCGCACCGCTGTTGCCGTCGCGCTGCTCAAGGTTCCACTTGCCTTTTTCACCCCAGCGGAAACCGATGGAGCCATTCGGCGCGGTCAGGTTGCCTTCGCTATCGAGGGCAACGGTTTTCCACTCCGGATTATTTTCCTGGCCCAGCGCATCCACCAGATCGGCGGCGCGCAGCATGCGGCCTGCCGCATAGTAACCGTCGCGCTCTTCGAGCATCACCAGCATCGGCATGTCGGTATAACGGCGAACATAATCGGTGAAGTACTGGCTCGGTTTATCGAGGTGGAATTCACGCAGCATAACGTGGCCCATCGCCAGCGCCATTGCCGCATCGGTGCCCTGCTTCGGCGCCAGCCACAAATCACACAGTTTGGCGATTTCGGCGTAGTCCGGCGTTACCGCAACGGTTTTGGTGCCTTTGTAACGTACTTCGGTAAAGAAGTGCGCGTCCGGCGTACGGGTCTGCGGAACGTTAGAGCCCCAGGCGATGATGTAGCTGGAGTTGTACCAGTCGGCGGATTCCGGCACGTCGGTCTGCTCGCCCCAGGTTTGCGGAGAGGCTGGCGGTAAGTCGCAATACCAGTCGTAGAAACTCAGGCAGGTGCCACCCAGCAGCGAGAGATAACGCGCGCCAGAAGCGTAAGAAACCATCGACATCGCCGGGATCGGCGAGAAGCCTGCGACACGGTCCGGGCCGTACGTTTTCACGGTATAAACGTTCGAAGCAGCAATCAGTTCATTCACTTCCTGCCAGGAGGAGCGCACAAAACCGCCGCGACCACGCGCCTGTTTAAAGCTCTTCGCTTTTTCCGCATCTTCGATGATGGAAGCCCAGGCATTAACCGGATCGCTGTGCTGCGCTTTCGCTTCACGCCACAGTTTGATCAGGCGTTTACGCATCAGGGGGTATTTCAGGCGGTTCGCACTGTAGAGGTACCAGGAGTAGCTGGCGCCACGCGGGCAGCCACGCGGTTCGTGGTTCGGCATATCCGGACGGGTGCGCGGGTAGTCAGTCTGCTGGGTTTCCCAGGTGACCAGACCGTTCTTCACGAAGATCTGCCAGCTGCACGAGCCCGTGCAGTTTACGCCATGGGTAGAACGCACGATTTTGTCGTGCTGCCAGCGGTTACGGTATCCATCCTCCCAGTCCCGGTTGGTGTTTAAGAGCTGGCCGTGCCCATCGGCAAAGGTTTCGCCTTTCTGTTTGAAATAGCGAAACCGGTCCAGGAATTTACTCATCGGGGGTTCTCCTGTTGGAGCCTGTCAGGCTCTCTTGGTAAATCGACATTGCTGCAATTGCGGCGAAGGTAACCCCCACAAAGACAAAGAGAATTGATGATGATCAAGCTGCCAAAGCTTCGTTTCTGCGCCAGAAACGCGGAGTACCCACAAAGAGTTAGGGATTTTTATTTTTTAATTCATTGATAAATAATGGATTTATATAAACTCGCAGCGGTACAAGCAGATAATTCCGCGTTCCGGGGTATTAAGGGGTAGATGAACCTGCAAAGTGATGCCCGTCACAGAGGTTTCCGCAGCACGCCGCTGAGAAAATTGCAAAGTATGTTGTAACTAATGGCGACATAAAAAAAGCGCGGCTTTCACCGCGCAAGGATAATCAACATTTACTGAGTGTTATTGTTTTTTACGCCCGTATATCGCCCAGGTGATCACCACACAGGCGATATAGAACACAAGGAACACTTTCATCGCGCCTGCCGGTGAGCCGGTTAACGCCAGTGAAGTGCCGAATGCTTTAGGAATAAAGAAACCGCCAATCGCGCCAATTGCCGAGATAAAACCCAGCGCCGCGGCTGTCTCGGTGGCGGCTTCACGCATGGCTTCACTTTCTGTGCCACCGCTTTGTTGCACGCGTTCCATGGTTTTTTTCCGGAAAATCACCGAAATCATCTGGAATGTCGAACCACTGCCCAGCCCGGCGGTCAGGAACAGTACGAGGAAGACACAGAAGAATGCGGTGAAATTGCCCCCGGTGCCGCCGGATGGCAGCGTCAGGAACAGCAAGGCGCTGAAAATCGCCATCAGCACAAAGTTCACCAGCGTTACGCGAGTCCCGCCGAGACGGTCAGAAATCGCGCCGCCTGCGGAGCGAGCCAGCGCGCCCACCAGCGGGCCGAAGAAGGCGAAATGCAGGATTTGCACTTCCGGGAACTGAGTTTTCGACAGCATTGCAAAACCGGCAGAAAAGCCGATAAATGAGCCGAACGTTGCCAGATAGAGGAAGCTCATAATCCACAAGTGCGAACGTTTGAGCACCGGAAGTTGCGCGCTAAGCGAGGCTTTAGAGGTCGCCAGCTCATTCATCCCGAACCAGGCTGCCAGGGTAAACACCGCCAGTAACGGTACCCATATCCAGGCGGCGTTTTCGAGGTACAACAACGAACCATCAGGTTGTGCGACACCGGTACCGCCAAAGGCGGCAAAAATGGAGAAAGAGACCGCCAGCGGTGCGATCAACTGCATCACGCTCACACCAAGGTTGCCAAAGCCACCGTTAATACCGAGCGCGCCGCCCTGCTTCTGTTTTGGAAAAAAGAAGCTGATGTTCGCCATGCTGGAAGCAAAGTTCGCGCCGGCGAAACCACACAGCAGCGAGATAATGATAAACGTGCTAAACGGCGTGCTCAGATCCTGCACGGCAAAACCGAGCCACACACATGGAATGATTAAGATCCCGGTACTGAAAGCTGTCCAACGACGACCGCCGAATACTGGCACCATGAAGGAGTACGGGACACGTAGCAGTGCGCCGGAAACGGATGGCAACGCTGTCAGCATAAAGAGCTGGTCAGTGGTAAACTGAAAACCCACTTTCGGGAGATTGACGGCGACTGCGCTAAAAAGCATCCAGACGCAGAAAGCCAGAAGAAGACAAGGCACGGAGATCCACAAGTTGCGGCTCGCAATCTTATTGCCCTGCTGTTGCCAGAATGCCGGATCTTCAGGACGCCAGTCGGTAATAACCCGCGCTGACGAACTTTTTTCCGGGATGGTTGAGTGCTGCATATACACCTCTGCTGTTCGGTTTGATGCCTGCCACCTTAGTTTTTATAGCGGTAGTTAAGTTGATATAAATCAAAGGAAAAGCAGCCCATTTCGCGGGTGAAAAATCGCCATGCTCATTTATGAGTACCTTTTACCGGCAAAAAAGGTGTGGTTTTTCACGGTTCTGACCTTCCCTACTCAGATTGTTCCCACTCTTGTCGGCTCGCTGGCAATAAAGGGGTAATCCTTTAGAGGTATGGGTATACCCCAGGCGATGGCAGACAATAGCGCCATCCGCACCGCACGCGGCCGAGGAGCCTTAATCACCTATGCTAAAACGCCTTTTTTCACCGATCTCGCTGGTTAACCAACTGGCGTTGTTGATGCTGCTATCGACCGCCATCGGCGTGACGGGCATGGCGATCTCCGGCTGGCTGGTACAAGGCGTTCAGGGCAGCGCACATGCGATCAACAAAGCCGGTTCACTGCGTATGCAGAGCTACCGTCTGTTGTCCGCCATTCCGCTGCATGAAGACGAGCAATATTTGCTCGACGAAATGGAGTACACCGCATTCAGCCCGGAGCTGGCGCAGGCAGCACAGCGCGACGGCCAGCAAGCGCAGCTCGCGGCATTGCAAAACTACTGGCGCAGCGAAGTCGTACCGGCGATAAAACAGGCACAACAACCATCGCAAGCGGCGGAAATTATTGCGATTTTCGTTGGGCGAATCGACCGGCTGGTTACCTCGTTTGACCGCAGCACCGAACACCGTATTGAACAAGTGGTGGTGATGCACCGGCTCATGGCGATAGTGATGGGTCTGTTATTGCTGTTTGCCGTGGTCTGGCTGCGGGCGCGTCTACTCCGTCCGTGGCAGCAATTACTGAGCATGGCGCGTGCGGTCAGCCAGCGTGATTTTACCCAGCGCGCACGCATCAGCGGGCGCAACGAGATGGCGACGCTTGGCGAGGCGTTAAATAACATGTCAGCCGAGCTGGGCGAGAGCTACGCGATACTGGAACGCCGGGTACAGGAGAAAACCGCCGGGCTTGAGCAAAAGAACCAGATCCTGTCGTTTTTATGGCAGGCTAACCACCGGCTGCATTCGCGTATCCCGATGTGCGAGCGCCTGTCACCAGTGTTGAACGGTTTGCAGAATTTAACCCTGCTGCATGATATTGAGCTGCGGGTGTACGATCTGGAAGATGAGGAAAATCATCAGGATTTTACCTGCCAGTCGGATGCGAGCTGCGATGACAAAGGCTGCCATTTATGTCCGCGCAACGGTATTCTCACCGAATCCAGCGGGTTTGGCACCACGCTGAAATGGCGACTGGCGGATGCGCATATGCAATATGGTTTGCTGCTGGCAACGCTGCCGCCGGGCCGCCATTTAAGCCATGACCAGCAGCAACTGGTCGACACGCTGGTGGAACAACTCACCGCGACGCTGGCACTCGATCGCCATCAGGACAGGCAGCAACAGTTGATGGTCATGGAAGAGCGCGCCACCATCGCCCGCGAATTACACGACTCCATCGCGCAGTCCCTCTCCTGCATGAAGATGCAGGTGAGTTGCCTGCAAATGCAGGGCGACGCGCTGCCGGAAAACAGCCAGCAGTTGCTGGGGCAGATCCGCAACGAGCTGAATACCTCATGGGCGCAGCTGCGCGAGTTGCTGACCACGTTTCGTTTACAATTAACCGAACCAGGGCTGCGCCCGGCGCTGGAGTCCAGTTGCCAGGAGTACAGCGGTCGTTTCGGTTTCCAGGTACGTCTTGATTACCAGCTCCCGCCCCGGCTGGTCCCGGCGCATCAGGCGATTCACCTGTTACAGATAGCCCGCGAGGCGTTGAGCAATGCATTAAAACACTCCGGCGCAACCGCGGTCAGCGTCGCAGTGCAACAGCAGGAAAACCGGGTAATATTGCGCATCACCGACAATGGTTGCGGCATCCCGGTCAATGCTGAAAGGACGAACCATTATGGATTGATAATTATGCGTGACCGCGCGCAAAGCCTGCGCGGCGATTGCCAGGTTCGCCCCGGAGCATCCGGTGGTACCGAGGTCGTCGTGACGTTTATTCCAGAGACGTTTCTCTCATCCATGCAAGGAGATACCCATGAGTAATCAGGATCCGGCCACCATCCTCCTGATCGACGACCATCCAATGCTGCGAACCGGCGTGAAGCAGTTAATCAGCATGGCTCCCGACATCACCGTGGTCGGCGAAGCCAGCAACGGGGAACAAGGCATTGAACTGGCGGAATCGCTGGACCCGGATTTGATTTTGCTGGATCTCAACATGCCAGGCATGAACGGGCTGGAAACGCTGGATAAGCTGCGGGAAAAAACCCTGTCGGGCCGCGTTGTTGTCTTTAGCGTCTCCAACCATGAAGAAGACGTGGTAACCGCGTTAAAACGCGGCGCAGATGGCTACCTGCTGAAAGATATGGAGCCGGAAGATCTGCTGAAAGCGCTGCAACAAGCCGCGGCGGGCGAAATGGTGCTCAGCGAAGCGCTCACCCCGGTGCTGGCCGCCAGCCTGCGCGCCAACCGTGCCACCACTGACCGGGATATCACCCAGCTTACGCCTCGCGAACGCGATATTCTCAAGCTGATTGCCCAGGGGCTGCCGAACAAAATGATTGCCCGCCGCCTGGACATCACCGAAAGCACGGTTAAAGTGCACGTCAAACACATGCTGAAGAAAATGAAACTGAAATCCCGCGTTGAAGCCGCCGTTTGGGTGCACCAGGAACGTATTTTCTGACAGGTTACGGGTCTGGTAGCGTCCAGCCCGTATTACTGTTTTCCGCTGGCGGGATCACTGGCTCCGTCAGCTTCAGTTCGATAGTGTTCGATTCAACGCGCTGCCCTTTATCGTCTTCCACCAGTGCCGACAACGTCCAGCGGTTGGTGGCACCTTCTGCGCTATCCCAGCGCGGCATAATCAGTGTCCAGCCATCGCTGCTGCGCCCATTGGCTGGCGGCGTGAGGCTTAACGCCTGCGTATCGCCCTGCCAGGTTATCGAACGTACACCGTGCGTGCTGTTAATTTGCAGTTTCAGCGCCACCGTCTCACCCGGCTGCAAATCCCACGGCGGCGTGGCGAGAAATACCGATAACGTTTTACGCTGGCGATATTCGAAAACCGGGGCATTGTTGCGCGTCGGGCTGTCATAGCGGCTACCCCGTAGCGAACGGCTTTCTGCCACCTCGCTGGCAGAAAGCTGCTTCCACAGGGGTACACCAAAGCGATAATTCACTTTCAGCCCTAAATCGTTCTGACTAACTCCACTCTCCCCCTGGCGGTGTTCGGCGGTCAGCGTCACCAGCGGAACCGGCGTGTAATTCACCCCCAACTTCACCGCCACCGGGTTGTGATAGCCGGTACCGGTGTCAAACAGATCAACGCTGTTGCCGAAATATTGCTCGACGCTGACGCTGGTATTGAGCTGCTGATAAAACGGCAATCGCGCCTGCGCCGTAACATCGTAGCCCCGCGCCATACGCTGTTGCAGCGTGGCGGTCTGGTACTCCCAGCTGTTTACCGGCTGGTAGTAGTTTGCTGAAAAGCGTAAGTACTCGCCCCAGGCCTCAGCGCCCAGCCCGGCGCGACCAAGATTGTCATCAAGCAGATTATCGTAAAAGGTGTTGTAGCCGAGCAGCCAGTCGCCGGCGATCCAGCGCTGACCGACGCCAACATTTCCCACCAGCCCGGCATCCTGCTGCGTCAGTCCAAGCTGGCTCCAGCTGAGATAGCGATTATTATCCTGCAATGGCACAAACCAGTCGCCGTGGCTGCCGGTGAACCCGCCTTCATTATCCACTTTGAAATCCACGCTGGCGCTGCCCCACGGCGAAAGCCAGGACTCCACTTGCTGATTCACTTCATCACTGACGACATCGCGCAGTTGTCCGAAAGCAAACTGCCGAGCCTGCTCGCCGGTGGTCAGGCCGTTATCATTCATACTGGCTTCGCCGAACGCTTTCGCCATCTCTGCGAAATGCTTTTCCTGCGCACCATTTTCCGCGGCCATGCCAAGATCCGGCAAACCATCGCCGTCATTATCAAAGGGGTTTTCTGCTTGCTGTACGAAGCTATTCTGCCGGGCACTGGCGACGCCGCTTATCAGTGACAGCATCAGAAGTGTAAGGAGAGGATAATTCATACCGTCAAGTTTAACGGTTTTGCCAGGGCTTTACAGCCGCAGACAAAATACCAGGAAAAACCTTATCCCTGCGCTTCGCTGCAGCTACAGTTAATGCACCCCTTACCGGAGAGCTGACATGAACACTAAGCATAAAATTTTGTGTAGTGCGATCCTGTTTTATGCCTCGCAGGCCAGCGCCAGCGAGCTGTTTACCCTGCAATCTTCCGCATTTGCCGATAACGCCTTAATGGAGAAAAAATTCGCCGGTAACGCCAGCAATAACCCGAACTGTACCGGCGAAAATTATTCGCCGTCGCTGGTGTGGAACAACCCACCTGCCAATACGCAGAGTTACGCGCTGGTGGTACACGATCCCGAAGGCGCGACCGGGCTGGGCGTAACGCACCTGGTGGCTTATAACATCGCCCCGTCCAGCACGGGCTTTGCGCAAAACGATCTGCGTGATGGCAAAGGCTATACGGGCGGCAAGAACACACCGGGGAATTTGCGCTGGCATGGCCCGTGCCCGCCTCCGGGCAGCGGCGCGCATCATTACACCTTTACCCTGATCGCCACGTCGCTTAAACCAACGCTGCCCGAAGGGCTGACGCGCGAAGAGTTATTCGCAAAACTGAAAGGTCACACGCTTGCCGCCACCGGGCTTATCGGTCGCTTTGGTCAGTAATTGTTGTGACTGCCTTTCGCCCGTTGCGCCGGCGCAGTAGCATAAGCGCCACGAATCCTGTTTATCGAAGGAGTGAAGATGCAAAAGATCGTGATTATCGCCAATGGCGCGGCGTACGGCAGTGAGTCGCTGTTCAATAGCTTACGGCTGGCCATCGCGCTGCGTGAGCAGAGTAGCGACACTGAACTGCGGCTGTTTTTGATGTCCGACGCAGTAACCGCCGGGTTGCGCGGACAAAAACCCGCTGAGGGCTACAACATCCAGCAGATGCTGGAAATTCTGACGGCGCAAAATGTACCGGTGAAACTGTGTAAAACCTGCACCGACGGGCGCGGCATCACCGCGTTGCCGCTGATTGACGGTGTGGAGATCGGCACGCTGGTGGAGCTGGCGCAGTGGACGCTGGCGGCCGACAAAGTATTAACGTTTTAATATTGCGGCGAGTTTAATATTTTTTTCTTATGGGTGGCGTTACGTCATCAAGTTTGCCTGCTGTGTTGCCGATAGCCCTTTAAGACAACACAGCAGGTACTATAACTATGTTCAGATCGATTAAGTCCCGTATTATTGCAGCAACGGCGGGGTGTCTCGCCGGCGCTTTGCTGCTTAACACCATCATTAACTATCAGGTAACCAGCCAGCACAGCCAACAAACCCAGCAGGATATTCTCTCCAGCACCAGCGCCAGTCACAGTATTGCGATTGCCGACTGGGTCGCCAGCAAAATGAACATGATTGCCTCTTTGCAAAGCGTGGCGTTAACCGACGATCCCGTGCCGGTTTTCACGCAGATCGCACGCGCCGGTGGGTTTATCAACGTTTATGTCGGTTACGCCACGAAAACGGCGAAATTCTCCGATCCGGGCGGCGTACCGGCGGATTACGACCCGACAATCCGTCCGTGGTATCAGCAAGTGGTAAAAGCCGACGCGCCTGTCGTCACTGCGCCTTATGTTGACGCCAGCACCGGTGCGCTGGTGGTAACCTTCGCCGTCCCGGTCAAAGAGAACGGTACGTTAAAAGCCGTGGTCGCAGGCGACGTCTCGATGGATAGCGTCGTGGCTAACGTGCGCGGTATCAGCCCAACACCGAACAGCACCGGCATGTTGCTGGCAAGCGATGGTTCTGTAATTGCCGCCGCCAACGACAAACTGACCATGAAGCCCTTCAGTGAGGCGATTGGCGGGGTCAGCTTCGAACAGTTACGGGCTGGAAAACGGGTGGAAGGTGTGTATGCCGGCGAAGATAAAGCACTGCTGGCAAGCCCGGTCAAAGGCACCAACTGGCTGCTGGCGGTGGCGCTTGACAGCGCTGATTCTACCGCCGGGTTGCGCGCGCAACTGAAAGCCTCTGCGCTGTCGCTGATTGTGCTGGTGCTGATTGCCGGTACATTGATGCATTGGATTGTCGCCACCCTGCTTAAACGCCTCTTGACGGTGCGCGATGCCATGAACGCGATCAGCAGCGGCACCAACGATCTCTCGCAGCGCTTACCGGTGGATGGTCATGACGAGGTGTCACAAATAGCGCATGCCTTTAACGCCTTCAGCGACAAGCTTTCCGTAGTGATGATTAAACTGCGCGATTCCAGCAATTCGGTACAAGTGGCCGCGCAACAGATTGCCGCCGGCAACCAGGATCTCTCCGGGCGAACCGAACAAGCGGCCTCCAGCCTGCGCGAAACGGCCAGTGCGGTCGAGCAAATCACCGCATCGGTGGCGCAGTCTACCGACGCCGCAGCACAGGCCAACGATCAGGCGCATGTGGCTTCGCAAGCGGCGTCGCGCGGCGGTCAGGTAGTAACGCAAGCGATCAATACGATGCAGTCGATTGAAGTGGCTTCGGCAAAAATCGGCGATATCACCAGCGTGATTGACGGCATTGCTTTCCAGACCAATATCCTGGCGCTCAACGCCTCGGTTGAAGCTGCCCGTGCGGGTGAACAGGGTCGCGGTTTCGCGGTGGTCGCCGGTGAGGTGCGCAATCTGGCAAGCCGCAGTGCACAAGCGGCGAAAGAGATCAAAACGCTGATCGACTCCACCACCGAAAGCGTGGCGACCGGTTCGCGCTTTGTCCGCCTCGCGGGCGACAGCATGACGGATATTGTTGCCAGCATCGACAGTGTGTCGGTGATCATGCGTGAAATTTCCGTCGCCACCAGCGAGCAGATGAAAGGCATTCAGGAAATTAACCATGCGGTGCTAGATCTTGACCGCATGGTGCAGCAAAACGCGGAACTGGTGGTTGAATCGACCGCCGCCGCAGGCGCGCTGCGCTCGCAGGCGACGGAGCTTGCTGAAACTGCCGGTCATTTCCGCATTTAATTTTTTATCGGCGCGTTTTAACCACGGTTTTACGCGCCGTCTTCTTTCCCTGCCGAATAATGTAATTTTTGTTTAATCGTTACGTCATTATTTGATCAAAATCAGCATTCGAACCCCTTCCGTTTGGTGTTATGCACTGAGTGAATTGTGAACAAAGTCACGCACGGGGATCCTTCCCGCACGGATCGCGTTGTTAAAAAACTACGGGGTTAAAAATGGCGGTGGTAAAAGCAAGTCTGAAGTTGTTTGGTGGGGATACAGTAGTTGTTCGTTGTTCCGAAAGTTGTCACATTCATTTGATGAGCGAGAAGAGCCGAACGCCGAACGCTCAAACGGATATTCTGAGTGTACAGAATCGCGCAAGTGCCTATCTGGCTGTGCCATACAGCGGCGTCTGGAGTGTGCTGATCGACAGCCACAGCCAGTCGCTGGAGCACTCGATCAGCTACGTCGCCGCTTAACGGTTACGGTTAGCAGGCAAAACCAGGCTGCATCTCCGGGCCTGGTTTTTCTCCCTCCAGCAGCAAACGCACTTTCCCTACCAGATCGTTCAGGCAATCATCCTGCATACCGAGCTTCATCAGCTCCTGTTCCAGTGAAAACAGATACTGCGCATTCGTACCGAGCGGGCCGCTGGCGGCGGCAATCAACGGGGCGATGGTCTGCGCACGCGTATCGGATTCATACAGCGGATGGCGCGGATCCATAATAAACACCAGCGCATTTACCGTGCGGCCATCATCAAGCGCCAGTTTGCACCAGCTTGGCATGTAACAGCCGGTGATCATTTCGCGTTTCCACAGCAGCGTCAGCTCATCATGCAGGGTGTCGTCGGATAAACGGTACGCCACACCCGTGGTACGCCCGCCCTCTTTAAGCGCCAGCATGCGTCCAGGCTGGCAGGCGGTGCCGCGACCAGCGGTTAAGCGCAGACAAAACGCGCGGTGCCACCCTGTCAGCGTACCGGTGCAGGATTCGTTAAACTCCAGCGCCGGGTTCCACATCAGCGAACCATAACCAAAAATCCACACCGGGCCATCATCCGGCCGACATGCCAGCGTCGCCGCAAGCGATGCCGCGCGCTGTTCCGCCGACCAAAGTAACGATTCGTCAATATCGCCGAATGCCGTTTTGCAATCTGCTGTTCGCAAAAAATCACGCGTTAACATCTTCTACCTCCGCCACTGCCTGCTTCCGTGCGACTGCTCAACTGCTGCCTTCCCGGCATATGCTGCTTTAAGCGCAGCTTACTACGACCTTATGCAATTCACAGGCCGCTGGCAATAGCGTCAATCCATCGAATAGAGCTATAAATGGCGAAAAGTAATTATTTCAGTGCGTTACTTCTTTTTATGCCATTTGTCATCGTCACCTTTCTGGTAATCGTTTTTTACTGCCGCCCAGGCCACGCGGTGCGCCGTCTCCTCGCGGCTGGCATCCCCTTTGCGATCGTCTTTGTCCTTATATTGCTCCCAGGCGCTGTTAAACGCCTCTTTATAAATTTCCTGCGCATGCGCCGGCAGGACATGTTGCACGCTCTCTGGCAGATCGGACTTCGCTTTATACGGCATTTCACGCTCCTTTGGGCTTAAAGAAGTAAGTCTGGACGACAAATAGCGGGCACGCCAGAAAAAGTAACAGATTGCCAGATAACCACACCCATATCACTGTAATATAAATAAAAATTAAATGAGAGCGTGCATTTTATTTAGTTGATAACAAAACGAAGCGCTGAGGGTAAAACTACGTAAAAAAGCCCAGCAAAACAGTGATTTTTGTTATTTTATGACCCGTTCTTTTTCTATCTATAATTCGCAAACACCTGCACTGTGATGGAGCATCATAATGACAACAACGCACGAGGCGGTGAAAACCCGCCACAAGGAGACATCCCTTATTTTCCCGGTGCTGGCGCTGGCAGTGCTGCTTTTCTGGGGAGGTTCGCAGTCACTACCAGCGGTTATCGGCATTAATTTATTAGCACTGGTTGGTATCTTATCCAGCGCGTTTAGCGTGGTACGCCATGCCGACGTGCTTGCCCACCGGCTTGGCGAGCCCTATGGTTCACTGATCCTCAGCCTGTCGGTGGTTATCCTCGAAGTCAGCCTGATTTCCGCATTGATGGCCACCGGCGACGCCGCGCCAACGCTTATGCGTGACACACTCTATTCCATCATCATGATTGTCACTGGCGGTCTGGTGGGCTTTTCGCTGCTGCTGGGCGGGCGTAAGTTCGCCACGCAATATATGAATCTGTTTGGCATTAAACAGTATCTGATAGCGCTGTTTCCGCTGGCGATTATCGTGCTGGTGTTTCCGATGGCACTGCCGCAGGCCAATTTTACAATTGGTCAGTCGCTGCTGGTGGCGTTGATCTCAGCGGCTATGTACGGCGTATTTTTGCTTATCCAGACCAAAACGCACCAGAGCTTGTTCGTCTATGAACATGAAGACGAAGGCGATGATGACGATCCGCACCACGGCAAACCTTCCGCGCACGGAAATCTGTGGCACACGCTGTGGCTGATTATCCATCTGGTTGCGGTCATTGCCGTGACGAAAATGAATGCGACGCCGCTGGAAGCGCTGCTGACAGAAATGAATGCGCCGGTGGCATTTACCGGTTTCCTGGTGGCGCTGTTGATCCTCTCTCCGGAGGGTTTAGGGGCGTTAAAAGCGGTGCTGAATAATCAGGTACAGCGCGCAATGAACCTGTTCTTTGGCTCGGTACTGGCAACGATTTCCCTCACCGTCCCGGTTGTGACGCTGATTGCGTGGCTAACCGGTAATGACCTGGTGTTCGGCCTGGGCGCGCCGGAAATGATTGTCATGGTCGCTTCGCTGCTGCTGTGCCAAATCTCGTTCTCTACCGGGCGAACCAACGTGCTTAATGGCGCGGCGCACCTGGCGCTGTTCGCAGCCTATCTGATGACGATATTTGCCTGACAGGCAGAAACAAAAAACCCCGCACTCGCGGGGTTTTTTATGCTTACTCGGTATCGAGTTCGTCGAAGCTTTTCACCAGATCGTCAATCGCTTTGATCTGTTTTAAGAACGGCTCCAGCTTATCCAGCGGCAGCGCGGACGGGCCGTCGCATTTTGCGTTATCCGGATCCGGGTGCGCTTCAATAAACAGCCCTGCCAGACCGGTTGCCATCCCGGCACGTGCCAGTTCAGTAACCTGAGCACGACGACCGCCAGACGCCGCGCCGAACGGGTCGCGGCACTGCAACGCGTGGGTGACATCGAAAATCACCGGCGAGTTGTTGGAGACTTTCTTCATTACGCCGAAGCCCAGCATGTCGACTACCAGGTTGTCATAGCCGAAGTTCGCGCCGCGATCGCAGAGGATCACTTTATCGTTGCCGCCTTCGTGGAATTTATCCACGATATTGCCCATCTGGCCCGGGCTGACAAACTGCGGTTTTTTCACGTTGATGACCGCGCCCGTTTTCGCCATCGCTTCAACCAGATCGGTCTGACGCGCGAGGAACGCAGGCAACTGGATCACATCCACCACATCAGCCACCGGCTGCGCCTGCGACGCTTCGTGCACGTCGGTGATCACTTTCACGCCAAAGGTCTGTTTCAGTTCCTGGAAGATTTTCATCCCCTCTTCCAGACCCGGTCCACGGTAGGACTTGATGGAAGAACGGTTGGCTTTATCAAAAGAGGCTTTGAACACGTACGGGATACCCAGTTTCTGGGTCACGGTGACGTAGTGTTCGCAAATGCGCATTGCCAAATCGCGGGATTCCAGCACGTTCATACCACCAAACAGTACAAACGGCAGGTCGTTCGCGACGTTAATGTCGCCAATGCTGACCACTTTTTGTTTCATAAAATCGCCTTATCGAGTGTGAATCGGAACAAATCTTTAATGCAGGGTAATCTGCTTGTGCGCAATCGAATTGATTTGCGCGCGGATCATTTCACTTATCGGATCCTCAGGACACTGCTCTACAAAGTAGTTCAAATCATTCAGCGCCACATGGTCACAATCCAGCTGCGCATAAATCAGACCGCGATCGCGGATTTCATACGGATCTTCGGGATTGAACTGCAACAGCGCTTCACTGGCGCGCAACGCCAGTTCCATCTGCTGCTCTTCCATCAGCGCCGACTTCAAGGTATCCAGTAATTTGCGGATCACTTCGGCGTTGTCGGCCTCATCGAGATCTTCGTTAAACAGCTCGGCCACCGGGCTGATATTGCCTTTCAGCCACACTTCCAGCGTGTGTTCATCCAGCGTGTCGCCGTTAAACGGGTTGATCAGCCACATTTCCCCATCCAGCCATTCGGCACGCAGGATGAGCTGAGTCGGGAAAATCACCGGCGTCAGGGGAATATCCAGCTGACCGGCGACCCACAGTAAAATCGCGCCCAGCGATACCGCGCTACCCTGACGGTTTTGCAGCACTTTATCCAGCCACAGCGCGTCAGATAAACGGTACACGCCACGCGTATCTTTAAAACCCCATTCGCCGTAAAACAGCTCAACGAGTTTTTCCAGTTGCCAGTCCTGAGGCTTTGCCTGACCTATCTCCTCACGTGCCAGACTGAGCAACCGCTCCAGTTCGTCTTGCACATATTGCGAAGGAAAGTCATCGCGAATCAGCTCGGAAACAAGGATCATCCCGTCGCATAACGGCGCTTTGTTAAATTCGAAATCAGCTAACGATCTCATGTCTTACCCCAGTATCGGTACTTTTGTGGCGGCGAGTTTAATGATGATGTACAGCACCACCAGCCCCAGCAAGAAAGCGATAAAACCTGTTTGCTGGCTGCGCGGGCGATGTCGCCCCAGCGCAATAAAACCCAAAACGATGTAGATGATAACGCCAAACAGCTTTTCAGTCAGCCATGCGCCTTTAACCGTAAATGGCAAATAGCCTGTCACCCACATCAAACCCGCGCCGCTCAGCAGCAGCACAGTATCCACCGTGTGCGGCACCACCCGCACCCAGCGGGCGTTAATACGCGGATCGCCCGACCAACGCCACCAGTAGCGTAAAACAAACAGGCTAACGGTGAGCGCCACAGAGGTCAAATGCAATGTAATCAGCAGTTTAAAAGCATTCATTGCCCGTTACTCCTGTAAAGGCCATTGCCCCAGCGTCAGGCGTTCGTTATCACCGTAATCCCGGCACGTTGCCACGTGCTGCCAGCCGTAATGTTCGAAGATAGCGCGAACATCTGCGCCCTGTTGCCAGCCGTGTTCCAGCAGCAGCCAGCCGCCGGGTAACACATGCTGGCGGGCAGCATCAATGATGGTGTGTAAATCCGCCAGTCCGTTGTTGGCCGCCACCAGCGCACTGAGCGGTTCAAAACGCACATCGCCCTGCACAAGATGCGGATCATGCTCATCAATGTAAGGCGGATTGCTGACAATCATGGCAAATTGCTGCCCTTCAAGCGCGCTGAACCAGCGGCTTTGCAGGATTTCAATATTGGTGATGTTCAGATGTGCGGCGTTACGTTGTGCCAGCGCCACCGCATCCGGGATCAGATCGACCGCTGTGACATTGCAATCCGGGCGCTCGCTCGCCAGCGCCAGCGCGATGGCGCCAGTGCCGGTGCCTAAATCGAGAATGCGACACGGTGAGGAAGGAAGGCGCGCCAGCGCCTGCTCTACCAGGCACTCGGTGTCGGGGCGCGGAATAAGGGTTGCCGGCGAGACAAACAGCGGCAGTGACCAGAACTCCCGTACGCCAATCAGATGCGCCACCGGCTCGCCATTCACACGACGAGCCAGTAACGTCGCCAGCTGTTGCTGCTGTCCGCCGTCAAGCAAGGTTTCCCCAAACGCGAGAATGAACGTTCGCGATTTGCCAGTGACAAAGCCCAATAAGATCTCCGCGTCGCGGCGCGGGCTTTCGCTCGCGGCCAGCTCACTTATCGCCTGGCGCAACCACTGTTGATAATCCATTAGTCCTGCTCGGAGAGCGCCGCCAGCTGGTCGGCCTGATATTCCTGCACAATCGGTTCGATCAGCATATCCAGCTTGCCTTCCATCACTTCGTCAAGGCGGTACAGCGTGACGTTGATACGGTGATCGGTCACACGGCCCTGCGGAAAGTTATAGGTGCGGTTACGGTCGCTGCGATCGCCGCTGCCCAGCAGGTTACGCCGTGTTGAGGCTTCTGCCTGCTGGCGTTTCGCGGCTTCTGCGGCGTGGATGCGCGCGCCGAGCACTGACAAGGCTTTCGCTTTGTTTTTATGCTGCGAGCGTTCATCCTGGCACTCGACCACAATCCCGGTCGGCAGGTGGGTAATACGGATTGCGGAATCGGTGGTGTTAACGTGCTGACCGCCCGCGCCGGAAGAGCGGAAGGTATCAATACGCAGATCGGCCGGGTTGATATCCGGCATTTCGGCTTCCGGCAGCTCCGGCATCACGGCCACGGTGCAGGCAGACGTATGAATACGGCCCTGCGATTCCGTCGCCGGAACGCGCTGGACGCGATGTCCGCCGGATTCAAATTTCAGACGTCCGTAAACGCCCTCGCCGCTAATTTTTGCGATCACTTCTTTAAAACCGCCGTGCTCACCTTCGTTGGCGCTCATGATCTCGACGCGCCAGCGGCGGGATTCGGCATAACGGCTGTACATACGGAACAAATCGCCAGCAAACAGCGCAGCTTCGTCGCCCCCGGTTCCGGCGCGAACTTCGACAAACGCGTTACGTTCATCATCAGGATCTTTTGGCAGCAGCAACAGCTGCAATTGCTGCTCAAGTTGCTCGCCTTTTTCTTTCGCGTCACGCAGTTCATCCTGCGCCAGGTCGCGCATTTCCGGGTCGTCGAGCATCATCTGCGCGGTTTCGATATCTTCCTGAACCTGTTGCCAGTCAGTAAAACAGCGCGACACATCGCTCAGTTGTGCGTATTCGCGCGACAGCGCACGGAATTTATCCTGGTCGGCGATGGTTTGGGCGTCTCCGAGCAGCGCCTGAACTTCTTCATGGCGCTCATGCAGGGCTTCCAGTTTGGCAACGATAGAAGGCTTCATAGGCGTAAATGCACCTTTTAATAATAAGAGAGTGTTGTGCTAATCCAGCCCGAGGCTGTTGCGCAGAATATGCAGGCGCTCATCGTCCCCGTCACGGGCGGCCTGCTGAAGAGATTTGGTTGGGGCGTGGATAAGGCGGTTGGTCAGTTTCCACGCCAGATCTTGCATGATAGCTTGCGGATCGCCGCCCTGCTCCAGCGCGGCAAGCGCTTTGGCAGTCAGTTCATCGCGTGCCGTTTCAGACTGGCTGCGGTATTCGCGAATGGTCTCGCTGGCGCTTTGCGCACGCAGCCAGGCCATAAATTCACTGGTTTCCTGGGCGACGATGGTTTCCGCCTGCACCGCCGCGGCTTTACGCTGCGCCAGGTTGTGCTGAATAATACTTTGCAGATCGTCGACGCTATAAAGATAGGCGTTCGCCACTTTGCCCACTTCCGGCTCGACATCGCGCGGCACGGCGATATCCACCAGCAAAACAGGCTGATTACGCCGCGCTTTCATCGCACGTTCCATCATTCCTTTACCAATAATTGGCAGCGGGCTGGCGGTGGAACTGATCACGATATCAGCATCTTTCAGGCGCTCATCAATATCGCTTAAAGCAATGACTTCCGCACCGACTTCATCCGCCAGCACCTGCGCGCGTTCACGCGTACGGTTGGCGATGATCATTTTCTGCACTTTATGCTCGCGCAGGTGGCGCGCAACCAGCTCAATGGTTTCGCCTGCGCCCACTAACAGCACGGTCACCGACGCAAGGGATTCGAAGATTTGCCGCGCCAGCGTACAGGCGGCGAAAGCGACCGATACCGCACTGGCGCCAATATCGGTTTCCGTGCGCACACGCTTGGCGACGGAGAATGATTTCTGGAACATACGCTCCAGATCGCTGGCGTTGTCATGACCACGCCGGGAATCGGCAAAGGCCTTTTTCACCTGGCCTAAGATTTGCGGCTCGCCGAGAACCAACGAATCCAGCCCGCTCGCCACACGCATTAAATGGCTGACGGCGTCATTATCCTGGTGCCAGTAGAGGCTCTGGCGCACTTCGTCTTCACGCAAATGGTGATAATCACACAGCCAGCGCACCAGCGCTTCTTGCAGGTTGTCCCGCTCTTCAACGCTCAGATAGAGCTCGGTACGGTTGCAGGTTGACAGCACCACACCGCCTTGCACCATCGGCTGTGACAGCAGGCTTTCTAACGCCTGGTCAAGCGTTTCCGGCGAAAATGCAATGCGTTCTCGCAACGAAACGGGAGCCGTTTTGTGATTGATGCCAAGTGCTAAAAGGGTCATGAGCGCGGGAATAGTACCAACGTTGATAAGGTTAGACTGTACGCATCATACAGGATGAGTGAGGTCAATAAAAGAGACACTACCCTTTCGGAGTAATTGGTAATTTAATGATTTAAGACAACTTGAACGTAGACGCTGTTTCAGAGCGGCGCTAGCATTAAGCGTAATACTGCAACCTCGCAAGGATTTCCCCTCGTTATGACTCTGCCAGACTTCCGTTTTATTCGCCTGCTGCCGCTGGCAAGCCTCGTGTTAACCGCTTGTACGCTCAATGCACCAAAAGGGCCGGGACAAAGCCCGGATTCGCCACAGTGGCGCGAACATCAGCAACAGGTGCGCAGCTTAAATCAGTATCAAACGCGCGGCGCATTCGCTTATATCTCTGACGAGCAAAAAGTGTATGCCCGTTTTTTCTGGCAGCAAACCGGCCAGGATCGCTATCGTCTGTTGCTGACCAACCCACTGGGCAGCACCGAACTGGAACTGAACGCCCAGCCGGGTAACGTGCAACTGGTGGACAACAAAGGCAAACGGTATACCGCCGATGATGCCGAAGAGATGATTGGCAAACTGACCGGCATGCCGATCCCACTTAATAGCCTGCGCCAGTGGATCCTTGGTCTGCCAGGCGATGCCACCGATTATAAGCTCGATGCGCAATACCGCCTGAGCGAGCTGAATTACAGCCAGGGCGGCAAAAACTGGAAAGTGGTGTATGGCGGGTATGACAACAGCCAGCCCTCCCTGCCAGCCAATATGGAGCTGAGCGACGGCAAACAGCGCATCAAGCTGAAAATGGACAACTGGATTGCCAAATGACGACGTGGCCCGCTCCGGCGAAACTCAACCTGTTTTTATACATTACCGGCCAGCGCGCCGATGGCTACCACACGCTGCAAACCCTGTTTCAGTTTCTTGATTATGGCGACACGCTGAGCATTGAACCGCGCCGCGATGGAGAGATCCGCCTGCTAACACCGGTCGAAGGCGTGCCGGACGAAGAGAATCTGATTGTACGCGCCGCACGTCTGCTCATGCAGCGCGCGGCACAAAGTGGTCGTCTGCCTGCGGGTAGCGGCGCAGAGATCGCTATCGACAAACGCCTGCCGATGGGCGGCGGGCTCGGCGGCGGGTCGTCGAATGCTGCCACCGTGCTGGTCGCCCTCAACCATCTGTGGGGCTGTAAGCTGAGCGTCGATGAGTTAGCCGAACTCGGCCTGCGACTGGGTGCCGATGTGCCGGTGTTTGTCCGCGGTCACGCGGCTTTCGCCGAAGGGATTGGCGAAATCCTCACCCCGGTCAATCCGCCGGAAAAATGGTATCTGGTGGCGCACCCTGGCGTCAGCATTCCCACGCCGGTAATTTTCAAAGATCCCGAGCTGCCGAGAAATACGCCGCAAAGGTCAATTGATACGTTATTAAAATGTGAATTCGGCAACGATTGCGAGGTTATCGCAAGAAAACGTTTTCGCGAGGTTGATGCCGCGCTTTCCTGGCTGTTAGAATACGCGCCGTCGCGCCTGACTGGCACAGGAGCCTGTGTCTTTTCCGAATTTGACACCGAATCCGCCGCTCGTCAGGTGCTTGAGCAAGCCCCGGAATGGCTGCACGGTTTTGTCGCGCGAGGCGTCAACCTCTCGCCGCTAGCGCAGACCATCGCCGGGCAAGCTGAGCTCCGGTGACAACGTCACACCTGTTCCAGACGTTGCATCGCGCTCTTTAATACACCGCATGGATAGAATTCAGCCCTGACCGCACATTTTGGCCGATTCAATCCACCACTGGACGCATGCCTGAGGTTCTTCTCGTGCCTGATATGAAGCTTTTTGCTGGTAACGCTACCCCGGAACTAGCACAACGTATTGCCAACCGCCTGTACACTTCTCTCGGCGACGCCGCCGTAGGTCGCTTTAGCGACGGCGAAGTCAGCGTACAAATCAATGAAAATGTACGCGGTGGTGATATTTTCATCATCCAGTCCACTTGTGCCCCTACCAACGACAACCTGATGGAATTGGTTGTGATGGTTGATGCCCTGCGCCGTGCTTCCGCAGGTCGTATCACCGCGGTCATTCCTTACTTTGGCTATGCCCGTCAGGATCGCCGCGTGCGCTCCGCCCGTGTACCGATTACCGCAAAAGTGGTTGCCGATTTCCTCTCAAGCGTCGGCGTTGACCGTGTACTGACCGTTGACCTGCATGCTGAACAGATTCAGGGCTTCTTCGATGTACCGGTAGATAACGTATTCGGTAGCCCAATCCTGCTTGAAGATATGCTGCAACTGAATCTGGACAACCCGATTGTGGTTTCCCCGGATATCGGTGGCGTCGTTCGCGCCCGTGCGATTGCCAAGCTGCTGAACGATACCGATATGGCGATCATTGATAAACGCCGTCCGCGCGCGAACGTCTCCCAGGTGATGCACATCATCGGTGACGTGGCAAACCGCGACTGCGTCCTGGTTGACGACATGATCGATACCGGCGGTACGCTGTGTAAAGCAGCAGAAGCGCTGAAAGAGCGTGGTGCGAAACGCGTGTTCGCCTATGCCACTCACCCGATTTTCTCCGGTAATGCGGTAAATAACCTGCGCAACTCTGTGATCGACGAAGTGGTTGTCTGCGACACCATTCCGCTGAGCGATGAGATCAAAGCGCTGCCGAACGTACGTACGCTGACGCTGTCTGGCATGCTGGCTGAAGCCATCCGTCGTATCAGTAACGAAGAATCGATTTCCGCCATGTTCGAACATTAATCGTTGCTGTATAAAAAACCCGCTCAGGCGGGTTTTTTTAGCTTTAAATATTATTTGTATGATTTATTAATTAGTTATCGAATAATTTCCAGGGGACGCCAGACCATTGTGAACAGATTGTTCTCACCTCATGTCATGCCTTTTCGCGCGCTAATCGACGCGTGCTGGAAAGAAAAATACACCACTGCCCGTTTCACCCGCGATCTGATTGCCGGGATAACGGTTGGTATTATCGCTATCCCGCTGGCGATGGCGCTGGCGATCGGCAGTGGCGTGGCACCGCAATACGGGCTTTATACATCGGCGGTTGCCGGGATTGTTATCGCCCTGAGTGGCGGTTCGCGCTACAGCGTTTCCGGTCCGACTGCCGCCTTCGTGGTGATCCTGTACCCGGTTTCGCAGCAGTTTGGTCTGTCGGGCCTGCTGGTAGCGACGCTGATGTCCGGTGTGTTTCTGATCCTCTTCGGGCTGGCGCGCTTTGGTCGGTTAATTGAATACATTCCGCTTTCTGTGACGCTCGGTTTCACTTCCGGGATCGGCATTACCATCGCCACCATGCAGATAAAAGATTTTCTCGGCCTGCAAATGCCGCATGTGCCGGAACACTATCTGCAAAAAGTCGGCGCGCTGGTGATGGCACTGCCGACAGTCAATCCGGGTGATGCGGCGATTGGTATTGTCACCCTCGCCACGCTGGTGCTGTGGCCGCGCCTGCGTTTACGTCTGCCGGGGCATCTGCCCGCGCTGCTGGCGGGCTGCGCGGTGATGCTGGTGGTCAATCTGCTCGGCGGTCACGTCGCGACCATCGGTTCACAATTTCACTACATACTGGCAGATGGTTCGCAGGGCAACGGCATCCCGCAGCTGCTGCCGCAACTGGTGCTGCCGTGGGATCTGCCAGGTTCTGAATTTACCCTGAGCTGGGATTCGCTGCGCGCGTTGCTGCCTGCGGCATTTTCTATGGCAATGCTTGGTGCTATCGAATCGCTGCTGTGCGCTGTCGTGCTGGACGGTATGACCGGCACCAAACATAAAGCCAACAGCGAGCTGATTGGTCAGGGGCTGGGTAATATCGCCGCACCGTTCTTCGGTGGGATCACCGCGACCGCAGCGATTGCCCGTTCGGCGGCCAACGTCCGCGCCGGAGCCACTTCGCCCATTTCGGCGGTGGTTCACTCACTGTTAGTGATCATGGCGTTACTGGCGCTGGCTCCCCTGCTCTCCTGGCTGCCGCTGTCTGCCATGGCGGCGCTGTTGCTGATGGTGGCGTGGAATATGAGTGAAGCGCACAAAGTGATCGATCTGCTGCGCCGCGCGCCGGTGGATGACATTGTGGTGATGCTGATTTGCATGTCACTGACCGTGTTGTTCGATATGGTGATCGCCATCAGCGTAGGGATTGTGCTCGCGTCGCTGCTGTTTATGCGCCGTATTGCGCGGATGACTCACTTGTCCGTGGTAAACGTCAGCGTACCGGATGATGTGCTGGTGCTACGCGTGATCGGCCCGCTGTTCTTTGCTGCTGCAGAAAGTGTGTTCAGCGATCTGGAAACCCGTATCGCCGGGAAGCGCATTGTGGTGCTGAAATGGGATGCGGTGCCGGTGCTGGATGCAGGCGGGCTGGATGCTTTCCGTCGCTTCGTCAACCGCCTGCCGCAGGGTACTGAACTGCGCGTCAGCAACCTTGAGTTCCAGCCGCTGCGCACGCTGGCGCGCGCGGGTATACAGCCAATCCCTGGCCGTCTGTCGTTCTTCCCTAACCGTGATGCGGCCTTAGCCGACCTGTAATCATGATGCGCGGCGGCGCATCATCACCTCAATCGCCCGTTGTAGCCATTGCAGCACGTCGGGCGTCATCCAGGTTCCCTTCATCAGATGCGGCTCCTGTTGCATCGCCCTGCGGAATTTTTGCTGCGTTTGCGGATCGGTTCCGGCATAAGACTGGAACAGCTCCAGCCAGTTAGCGGCCAGCGCCTGCGCTTCGTCAGACTCTGGATCTACTGCCTGACGTTGAGCGGTATGCAGTTTCGCCACCAGCGGCGGCCACTCCATCATGCGGTCAAAATAGTGCGCCCGGGTAAACGCCATCTCTTGCGCAGACAAATAACGCTGCCAGATAGCGAGCTTGCTTTCCGCAAAACTGTGGGTAATAAAATCGACCGCTTCCTGCGTAATGCCTGTTTGCTCACGCATTTGGGGCTCCACGCGGTGCATCTCATTTAAGCGGGTCAGAAACTCCGGTTTGTTGGCAGTATCCTGCTCCAGCCGCGTCATCCAGCGGGTTGCCAGCTCCATCGCGCGCGGATCATCCACCGGGCACTTCTGCGCTAAAAGGGTTTGCACTTCGCTCACCATTTGCGCCCAGAATCGTTCGCGAGCCTCATCGCGCGAGGCAAACGGTAATTCCTGTAACTCTTGCGGACTAAACCAACGATCGTACATTTTTATTAACTCCAGGGTCTGTAGCCAGGACTCCAGATCGGGCTCCACGCCGCTGGCGAGACCATCACGCAACACCGCAAGCTGTTCGCGCAGAGTGACAATATTGTGCATTTGCTTGTCGAGCAGCATGATTTGGTCATCCAGTAATTCCGCCAGCGGACGCGTTTCCCGCGCCAGATAATCCCCGATTGCCGCCAGTTCCATACCCGCTTTCGCCAGCGCCTGAATCATATGCAGGCGTTTGACATCCGCGAGCGCATAAAGCCGGTATCCGGCGGCGCTTCGGGCAGAAGGCAACAGCAAACCGATTTGCTCGTAGTGGTGCAACGTACGCACACTGATCCCCGCACGTCGCGCTAACTCCCCCACCTGAATCAACATAGCTGCTCCTTTCTCGCCCACAGACTGGACTATCGGGCCTCACGTTACGTGAGGGTCAAGAAAAAAGCCAAAAAAAACGGCTCCCGCAGGAACCGTTATCGAAACTGACTTTTTAACTATGATGTTGCCGGTCCCTGCGGCAGCGTTTGTCATAATGACGCACCCACCAGTACTTATCGCACACCTGCTCATGACCACTTACGCGGGCGCCAGCGAGCCAGAGAACGGCGCCGAGGAAGATGCTCAGCACAGCGCCATGGGCAAAAAACTGCGGCAGGTTAAGTTGCGGCAACTGGTTTAAAATGGAATAACCAACGCCGACAACCATCACGACCAACCCCAACCCCATAAGCACATTACCGAGCAACGAAGCGTTTTTGCGTTTCATCTGTCACCTCCGGAACGACGGGTTGGATGGGATAACCCCAATCCTTGTGTGTAAAGTATAGACAGCCACCCTTTTAGCGGTTGCGGGCACGATCACAATTACACATCTATGACTAACACAAATTTACAAATAACCTACTGAACTACATGAAATTCGAATGGTTGATGTGAGCAATCATTATCATTTTTCGCGTTTCGCCGGGAGAATTTTGTCTTCGCGTCCCGCACAACGTAAACTACGCGCCGGACATTGATCTGGTCAGGAATAAAAAGTGACGATTAAACTGATTGTCGGGCTGGCGAACCCCGGCGCTGAATACGCCGCGACGCGCCATAACGCGGGCGCCTGGTATGTTGATTTGTTGGCGGAGAGAGCCCGCGCGCCGCTGCGCGACGAACCGAAGTTTTTCGGCTATACCTCGCGCATCAATCTGGCGGGTGAAGACGTGCGTCTGCTGGTTCCCACGACATTTATGAACCTGAGCGGTAAGGCGGTCGCGGCAATGGCGACGTTTTATCGCATCAACCCGGACGAAATACTCGTCGCCCACGATGAGCTGGATCTGCCGCCAGGCGTGGCGAAATTTAAACTGGGGGGCGGCCACGGTGGCCATAATGGTCTGAAAGATATCATCAGTAAACTGGGCAATAACCCCAATTTTCACCGTTTACGCGTTGGAATTGGTCATCCGGGTGATAAAAACAAGGTTGTCGGTTTTGTGCTGGGCAAACCACCGGTTTCCGAACAGAAACTGATTGACGAAGCCGTAGACGAAGCGGCGCGTTGTACCGAGATCTGGCTGAAAGACGGTTTAACCAAAGCCACCAATCGCCTGCACGCCTTTAAGCCGCAGTAAGCGGGTTGCGCGGCATTTTTGCCGCGCGTAACAGCGGTTACGTGTATAATAGCCAAAGTTATTCACTTTTCTACAATCTGTTTTTCGCAACAGGTTGATTATCAAGATATTAAGGTAATTACATCATGGGATTCAAATGCGGTATCGTTGGCCTGCCCAACGTAGGTAAATCCACCCTGTTCAATGCGCTCACCAAAGCAGGTATTGAAGCGGCTAACTTCCCGTTCTGTACTATTGAGCCGAACACCGGTGTCGTACCGATGCCCGATCCGCGTCTGGATAAACTCGCGGAAATCGTGAAACCGCAGCGTATTCTGCCGACCACCATGGAATTCGTCGACATCGCAGGTCTGGTAAAAGGCGCGTCCAAAGGCGAAGGTTTGGGCAACCAGTTTTTGACCAACATTCGCGAAACGGAAGCCATCGGCCACGTGGTGCGCTGTTTTGAGAACGACAATATCATCCACGTTGCGGGCAAAGTGAACCCGGCCGAAGATATTGACGTGATCAACACCGAGCTGGCGCTTTCTGACCTGGATACCTGCGAACGCGCTATCCATCGCGTGTCCAAAAAAGCGAAAGGCGGCGACAAAGATGCGAAAGTTGAGCTGGCCGCGCTGGAAAAATGCCTGCCGCAGCTGGAAAACGCCGGTATGCTGCGCGCGCTGGATCTGAGCAAAGAAGAGAAAGAAGCGATTCGTTACCTGAGCTTCCTGACACTGAAGCCGACCATGTATATCGCTAACGTGAACGAAGACGGCTTTGAAAATAACCCTTACCTTGACCAGGTTCGCGCTATCGCTGAGCAAGAAGGCTCCGTCGTGGTGCCGGTTTGTGCCGCCGTTGAAGCAGATATCGCCGAGCTGGACGATGAAGAGCGTGACGAGTTCATGGCCGAACTGGGTCTGGAAGAGCCGGGGCTGAACCGCGTGATCCGCGCAGGTTACGCCCTGCTGAACCTGCAAACTTACTTCACCGCCGGCGTGAAAGAAGTGCGTGCATGGACTATCCCGGTTGGCGCAACCGCGCCACAGGCGGCGGGTAAAATCCATACCGACTTCGAAAAAGGCTTTATTCGTGCGCAGACCATCGCGTATGAAGATTTCATCGCTTACAAAGGTGAGCAAGGCGCGAAAGAAGCCGGCAAGATGCGTGCAGAAGGCAAAGAGTACATCGTGAAAGATGGCGATGTGATGAACTTCCTGTTCAACGTCTAAATAAGTTTTGTTGTCTCATGAGATGTCAGAATATCTCATGAAGCTCACAAAACTCTCTAAAATCCACGCGCTTGCGTGGATTTTTTATTCCACATTGTCTCATGTGATCTCATGGAAGCGCAGTCTAAAATGAGTACATAGATGAGTACAATCCGTTTTCATTATCATTTTAGGTGAGTACAATAACGGTATAAGAAATAGTCAAGGACCCGCTATGCTCACTGATACGCAATGCCGCACTGCCAGGCCAAAAGAAAAACTCTATCGACTCAATGACTTTAATGGTCTCTACCTCGAAGTGAAACCCAATGGCAAAAAGGCATGGCGCTATCGATTTAAACTCAACGGAAAATCAAGCATGTTTGCGTTGGGTGAGTATCCAGCGATAAAGCTCGCCGAAGCTCGCGAGAAATGCGAGCAAGCGCGTAAGCAAGTCGCAGATGGAGTTAGCCCGACACAGGCTCGTCAGTTAGATAAGATCCGCAAGGTCTATGACGCTTCTAACACCTTTGAGCTGATCGCCAAAGAGTGGTTGCAGATGAAAGACTGGGCCGAAATTACCAAAACACGCCGACTGGATATGCTTAAACGTGTGGTTTTCCCCGCAATCGGTAAGCTCCCTGTCAGAGATATCACCCCACACCACATTCTTAAAATTCTTCAGGAAACCGCTAAACGCGGCGCTCCGACTGTTGCCGCTGAAGCCCGACGTACCATTTCATCGGTTTTCGAGTTGGCAGTAGCAACGCTTAGAGCTGACAGCGATCCTGTCTGGCCTGTACGCAAGGCGCTTCCGGCGAATAAGACACAGCACAAACAGGCATTGAACCCACAGCAAATCGGGAAGCTATTAAGCTGTTTGGATAACAGTCGCGGCTCATATCAGGTTAACTATTGCATGTGGCTAATGTGGTGGACGCTGGCGCGGCCAGCCGAAGCCACCGAGGCTGAATGGGCAGAATTCGATCTCGATAATGCGCTATGGACCATTCCGGCGACGCGCATGAAAGCTCGTAGGGAACATGTTATTCCCCTCCCCTCTCAAGCCGTCAACATGCTCAAAACACTACAGGGATTAACCGGGCATCGACAGCACCTTTTTCCGGGACGAGATAACCCACGTGGCCCGGTGACATCACACTCGCTGCGTCAGCTACTTAAAAACCTCGGCTGGAGCGGAACTTATAGTCCACATGCAACCAGAACTACAGGAAGTACCCGTTTAAACGAGATGGGCTATCGGCCTGATGCTATCGAGGCTCAGCTTGCGCACGCTGATACCAACAATGTTCGCCGCACTTACAACCATGCGACGTATCTTGATGAGCGTAAAGTGATGATGCAGGAATGGGCTGATAAGCTTGATGGATGGGTAAGCAGCACTGACATCAGTGTTGATGTTTCATAAACGCTGATGCATTGGTGTTTTATTATTGATTAACATAGATATTTATTGAAATTCAATTAAAACCTACAATTCAACCTATAGTATATGCAAACAGTGCATACGAGATGCCCATAGTTTTCGGGATCTTTATTCATGGCGCATCGCCAGATACTTACAAGCCCTATAAGAACCCCCTTCCCACTTAATGCCCTACAAAACATCTTTCTGTGTACAGCATGTAAGCTCTACGAACGTCTGCTGGGTGCCATGAACGGACCTTCATATCTTAATATTGATAGCCTTAAACCGCTTTGATAATCAAGACAGGCAATAGCGCTGAAACTCACCAAAGCCAACGTCGCTTGGGTTCTTGCCAGGCTCCCTGCCACAGGTCAAAACGAGTGAGTGGTTCAAGCTTTTTTTGAACGGCAACTTCGCCCGCGGATGAGAGACTTCGCTCTGAAATGGACACACCGAAAAGGCCTTCAGCGACCGGAAATATTTCACATTCTGATGTCAGCGATCCCAATGCTTTTTCTATCTTGTTACGTTCTGTAGTGGTCAACTAAAACTGGCCACCGCTTTAGAGTTTTTCCAGTATCGGTTTTCCGATTCGTTTGGGGGTAATCCACCGTTATAGTCATGCGGCCTTAGCGAGCTGTAATACCCGACGATATAGTCTGTGATCGCATGAGCAGCTTCGCTAAAGTTTATATAACCTGTCACTGGCACCCACTCGTTTTTCAGACTCCGGAAGAAGCGTTCCATCGGGCTGTTGTCCCTACAGTTTCCACGTCGGCTCATACTCTGCCTGATCCGGCAACGCCACAGTAACTGCCGGAACTACCTGCTTGTATAGTGGCTACCCTGGTCACTATGGAACATCACCCCGGCTGGTTTACCGCGAGATTCCCACGCCATTTCCAGCGCTTTGATGGTCAGCTTGCTGTCCGGTGAGAATGACATTGCCCAGCCCACCGGTTTCCTTGCGAACAGATCGAGAACAACAGCGAGGTAAGCCCAACGTTTACCTGTCCAGATATACGTCACATCGCCGCACCACACCTGATTCGGTTCTGTCACTGCAAACTGTCGCTCAAGGCGATTCGGGATAACGATGTGTTCATGACCACCACGTTTATACCGGTGGGTAGGCTGCTGACAACTCACCAGACCCAGTTCTTTCATGAGCCTTCCGGCAAGCCAGCGTCCCATTTTGAAGCCTCTCAGGGTTGCCATAATCGCGATACTTCTTGCGCCAGCAGAGCCATGGCTGATGTTATGCAGTTCCAGAACCTGACTGCGTAACACAGCTCGCCTGCCGTCTGGCTTTTCGGGGGTTTTCACCCAGTATTTGTAGCTGCTGCGATGAATCCCGAACACGTGGCAAAGTGTGACCACAGGATACTGCGCTCTGAGTTTCCCGATTAACGAGAACTGTTCAGGGAGTCTGACATCAAGAGCGCGGTAGCCTTTTTTAATATGTCGTTTTCCATTTCCATGCGTTGTAGCTTTTTCTTCAGCTCACGTATTTCAATCTGTTCCGGGGTTATAGGGGGAGGCTTCAGGTATTTTGCCCTGTCGTTCATCCCGTAACTGCTTTACCCATCGCGTCATGGTAGAAAGACCCACATCCATAGCGCTGGCCGCAGCTGCAACAGTGTAGTTCTGATCAAGGACCAGTTGAGCGGATTCGCGTTTAAACTCTGCGCTGAAATTTCTTTTTTTCATTGAGGCACCTGTAATGTTCTGAGGTGAGCATATCACCTCTGTTCAGGTGGCCAAATTCAGTAAACCACTACAATTCATTGCCTATTACGTACCGGGTACAGAAAACAGAGGATGGCAAAGGGCAGTTTTATATAAACGTATATGGCTTATGATAGTTAAACGGCAAAGGATACCAAGTAGCGTGGAGAGAGTTATCTTGGCATTTACCTATTGAACATGATTGGAGTGACCCCACAACCGTAGACAAATTCTGTCCTCACGACGAAGCCTGTTCGAAGGCCCCGGACTGACGCCGCCGGGATGACTGTGGAAACTGGCCCGATTATAGAAGACTTCAATGTAATCGAAGATATCCGGCCGGGCCAGATCCCGGATTTTATATATGCGTTTTCTGATCCGTTCTTTTTTCAGCAAACTGAAGAACGATTCGACCACCGCATTATCCCAGCAGTTGCCGCACCGGCTCATACTGGGTGCCAGATTATTGCCCGACAGAACCGTTGCTAGTCGTCGTTGCCATACTGACTGCCCTAGTCTGAGTGCTCGATGACCTCGCCGTCCGGTTTTCGCTGCCAGACGGCCATCATAAGCGCGTCGAGCGCCAGTTAGCGTGAGAGAGTGGGTTTCATCGACCAGCCGACCACGTTACGGGCGAAGAGATCGATAACCACCGCCAGATACAACCATCCCTGCCAAGTGCAGATATAAGTAATCGGTGACCCAGACCTGATTGGCCAGGGTTACAGTAAACTGCCGCTGCACGCGATTTGGGTCAACACGGAAGGTCTGCCGGCGATACGGCGTGGTGCCTTATAGCCGCGCACGGCTTTGATCCGGTTCAGTTGCATAATACAACCCACCCGGTTTTTGCCGCAGCTTTCCCCGATTTCGTTCAGATCGCCGCGAACCCGCCGGAATCCATACTGAAAACACCGCGCATCATTTCAGAAGGAGGTTAGGTATTTGAATCCCTCAGCAAACCGGATTTTCCCGTCACTGGTGATGCCATAACCCGCGCGCTTGAACGTTTGAGAATAAAATATATGGCAGAAGCAGCCCCCTTCTCACCACACGACCTACGCCGCAGTGTTACAACTGGTTGTGCTGAGTATCTGGACGCACCTGAATGGTTGATTGAGCTACTGCTGAACCATGTTCCCAAGGACCGACTGATCAGAACCTATCAACTCGGTCAGATGCTACGAAATATATTTCTGAAATGGGTGGATTTTATTGAGTATGAAATCATCCAATCCGGCAAAGACGCCCCTGATAATGTTGTTGAGTTTAGTTTTGGCAGGAAAAGATCATCCATTGCATACAGCTGTGTGCTCCGCGAGATAGGATTAGTATACTTTCAATGATGTTGATAACAGTTTTACCTTTGACCCATTTTAAGTTAATGTAAATCAAATTAACCTTATGCAAGTTGAATGATTGTATTGATAGCAGCGCACTGTTAAAAAACAGTGCTAGTAATTCACCTAATGTCATATTATATGACCATATAAATACAGTAGGAACATCGTGAAGAGAATAGGATTTATAACTGATGATATCGACATTCAAGAACCGATATCTAAAATACTTGACAAATTTAATAAACAGGAAAAAATTCACGTTGAAACAATAAATAGGCTAAACCCTGAACTGCCAACAATAAATAAAATTCAATCTCTGTTTGACATGTGTGATGTAATTGTCTTTTATATATCCAGAGGGAATCCAAATATTTATTTTGAAATTGGCTTAGCACAAGGCGCAAAGAAAGAAGTGATAATTATTTCTCAATCACATAGTCTAATCCCCTTTGATCTTTCCCATCAAAAGTGCATAGTAGCCGATAGTGGTAACTTTGAACATATAGCTTATGAAGTATTTCGGGCTGTAGAACAAAGCTCAGGAACAAAAAATTCACACAAGTCTAAAACCACCACCTTTAACATGCTTGATTCTTATTTTAATAATTATTCTCCAGACGTTAAATATAGAGATTTATACGCATTCAATGGACCAAAACGGCATAATTTATTTGAGAGATGGTTCTACGGACTAGCGAAAAATATCATTCAATGGCAGGTAATGGAATCTGAAAAGGTAAAGTCTCGAGACTCCTTTGATTTTATGATATGGAATTCATCAGATGACCCAGAATTACAATCACTAGGAAACCCCATACCTGTTGAATTAAAAGCTCTTAATTCCATGAATACTCAACAATGGAATTATTTAGCTGAAAAAATAAAGAGACAGGGGCTACGAAGCTTATTATTGCTAACAACAGCAAAAAATAGAAAAAACTCCAGAACATTTGCTAGAAAGTTAAAGAATGACTATGGAATAATACTAATTTCTTTAGACAGGGACGATCTTATTGATATAGATAACCCAAAAGATCTGTATCTTTCTATAAAAAGACAATTACTTAATATAGTATATGGGGGTGACTGATGTTTAATGCACCCACCTTTCTATCACATATTCTAGCTGTAGATAACGCCGTAACAAATCAAGATAAGGGAAGCTCTTTAGAATCATTATCCCGCTACTTGTTTAATTGCATTGACGGAATCGAAGTTAGAGAGGTCAACATTAATGCTCCTGCTGAGGAAGTAGACCTTTTACTATGGAATGCGAAAACTACTCAAGTTTTTGAACCATGGGATAATCTGATATCTATTGAATGTAAAAATTGGTCACGTCCTGCTGGCGCTACTCTAATTGATAGTTTTGCAGCTAAAATACGTATGAAACACCTAACAACAGGTATTTTTGTAGCAGCTAATGGTGTAACTGGTGATTTTGTCAATGGAAATAACGAAGAAAGAGGCGCGGTTTATCGCCTACACGAACATCTTACAAGAGACGGTATCCGAATCGTTGTTGTAAGGATGGATGACCTTAGAGCATTAAGCAATATTAATGATTTTTTGGAAATCATAAAAGATCGCTATTGTAAAATTTATATGCACCGAGTCTTTTAATTCATCTTATTAGTAGGATGAAACTATTTAACAAATTACCAAGTGGCCTACAAAAAAAATAAATTGCACATGGGGGAGAATTATATGCAACAAGACGAATACGACACTAAATTTCAGACTGGAGACAAAGATTCAAAATTGCTAAAAGCTGCTTTTGAGCAAGTCTCAGATATCCGAAAATTTGAAATTGAACTTTATTGGAAAAGAGCCACTTATTTTTGGGCATTAATAGCAGTTGCTTTTGCAGGATACTTTTCCATTCTTGCTTCAGAACACATTCCTAATAAATTTTTCTTATCATTTATTGTTTCTTGTATCGGACTTGTGTTTACCTTTGCATGGTTCATTGCCAGTAGGGGAAGCAAATATTGGCAAGAAAATTGGGAGAATCACCTGGATCTATTAGAAGATAAAATAACTGGTCCTCTTTATAAAACATTATTAGAAAGACCTCAGCATGAAAACATCATGGATAAACTTATAACTGGACCTTTGAGTATATCTGTTTCAAAAGTAAATCAATGGGTTAGTATCTTTATAGTTTTCACGTGGATTTTGCTTATGATATATTCATCTTATAGCTCCCTGAATCATTTAAAATTATCATCAGAGCAATGGTTAATTTTTGGAGTTCATTTATTTGTTTTGCTTTTTACATTACTATCTTGTTTTATGATGTTTAGTTTTGGAAAAACCCATAAAGGAAAACATTCACCCATCGTAGTGATGCGCGAAACAAAAGTTCAATAGTGTGAACAATATAAAACTATTATAATGCACAAATGTTTTCTTAAATTTGTGCATTATTTACTTGGTAAATAAAACTCAACCTGAGTTAAATAGACACCAACTCATAAAGTATCATAGATATATTCAACAACGACAAATGGCACAGCAAAGGTGTTATATGACTAAACACCAATGCGCGAATAACTAATTTTTATCATGTTGTCGTTAGATGCCACAGCAGAAAAGTAATAATCACTACCAGATGATGCTTCTACCGTATGGAAAAAATATCACGCTGGAACCTGATGCTCTACCGTATTCATATTCAAAAACAGCGGTTTTATCAGATTCAATAAGCAAGGCATTCGCATAAAGATTTGCTGTCATTTGATAAACTGTATAATACACAACCCAATTGAAATAAACGTGAACCAATACTTTACCCGAAGTGTAAGTATCCCGACACAGCGGGTGGTCAGGGTGTTGGACAAGATCGTGGCAAACCGGGCTATCCGCTGAAACTGAGAATGGACAACGGCACGGAACTCATCTCGCTGACTCTGGCGCCGTGGGCAGAAGAACATTGTGTGGCACTGGAATTTATTAAACCAGGCAAGCCAACACAGAATGCGTTTATCGAACGTTTTAACCGGACCTACCGGACATAAATTCTGGATTTTTATCTGTTCAGCACCCTTAATGAAGCACGGGAAATTACGGAGCGCTGGCTGGTGGAATATACCTGCGAGCGGCCGCATGAATCCCTGAATAACCTGACGCCGGAAGAGTACCGGCTGATGGCTGAAAAACCGGGAATTTCAAAAAGTGTGTGGAACTAAAACGTGTGTGCTTACCTTCTGAAGGAGGAAAATGCCATTTTCAATTTGTCTTTTTTTAATAAAGATGCTTATTATCACTTGGGAGATTATGAAACTGAAAGTAATCTACGAATGATGATTGTAAGAGCATGGTATAGCGCACAAGGATTGGAGTTGGATGATTATCCGGGATTAATTTACTACCCTGAAAATTGTCGCTATATATTGGATATCAATGATTTTAATTTTGAAGCGGAATACAACAATTTATTGAATCATCTCGATTACCTAGCCAAACTCGATACAAAATTTTTTGGAGATGGGGACCATAACTTCGGCTGTAGTCGGGGGTGATTTATTTTTTACAGAACAGGCCGTTTTTATGGAGGAAAGGCCTGATTTGTTTGTATTCAAGTAACGGTAACTTTTTAATGCTTAGAACCCCTTCCCGTTAGGCGTTCTACCCTACCAACGCCCCGCAAGCGTCATAATGGGTCTGACCGCATCCGAAGCCTTAAACTATAGCATTAAGGCGCCGCGATCTGATTGTATAGTTTGTCCCGGACTTATTCGAACCTACGGCAGTCATTTAATAGCATAAGGCCAGCCGTTGACCACAATGCGGCCATCATCGCTGATCCGCCATTCCATGGCGCGGTCTGGCAGGGTTGAGCCTTCTATCGACTCGTTGTACCTGTTGGTTAAATAGTGAAACTGCTGGTTCGTAGAACCGACCCAGTTACGTGTCCGATCGGGGCTGGATGCCTGATAGGGGCCATCAACTAGCACGTCCGTCCATTTCAGCAATGCCTGCGTGCCGTGCAGATTGAGTTCATTTAGTTCACCCATCGTGTAGCCAGTGAATACCATCACCGAAAGCCCGGCGTGTGAGACACCTTCAGCCACAGCTGCCAGCCCTTGCGCCTGGAGGAAAGGTTCTCCTCCCAAAAAGGTTACCCCTTCTAGCCCCCATTCTTCATGGGCTGCGAGCAAACGATCAATCATAGTATTCGCGTGAATAATTTCACGCTCAATGATTTTCAGGTAGCCGGGATTGCAGCACCCGACACAGCGTTTGTCGCAGCCCTGTACCCACAGCGCTGCGCGTTTTCCCGGCCCTTCAACTTCGGTGCAGGGGAGCCATGAAGCCAGATTCAGCCAGTTCATCGGATGCCTTACTCCAGATCGAAGTCAAAATTGGGTTTGGTCCCCCCCTGAACAACCTTTATTGCACGACCTAGGGAGTGCTCAGGTGAACCAACCTCTTCAAACAGGAACCGGGACAACGGATCAAACAGATAGCGGATTAAAACATTGAGCACACCGCGCCCGCCGCTGCTGCGATCAACCATGTTAACGATCGATCTAAGCGCTTTCGTCTCATCCTCGAAGTGCATTCCCGTTACGCCCCATTTCTCGTTAAGGCGATAGCGGAGCGGTTCCAGTTTCGATCGTGCGATATCAATCAGGAAATTTTCATCTGTCATAAAGTTAAACGGTATAATATTTCCCTCACCGATACGCCCAAGCAATTCTGGCCGATTCAGTTCACTGACAAAATGATTACGTACTTCCTCAATAAAAGCCCCTTTGACATCCGGATTGTCCACCGCTATTTGCGCCGCCCCAATGTTTGACGTAAAGACTATAACGGTATCAGAAAATTGAACCGTATCGCCCTTACCGTCAGTCAGCCTTCCGTCTTCCAGAATTTGCAGGAATTTGTCGAGTATTCGGGGATGTGCTTTTTCAATTTCATCAAACAGCAACAAAGAGAACGGCCGTTTTTTTACCGCGTTGGTTAATTGGCCACCCTCTTCGTAACCCACGTAGCCAGGAGGTGCACCAACCAGTCGCTGGTCGGCGTGTTCATGGTTGAACTCCGACATATCGAAGCGCTGGCAAGCCTCATCGTCGCCAAACAAAAACTGGGCGAGGGCTTTTGCCAGCTCCGTTTTCCCCACACCGGTTGGGCCGACAAAAAATAAAACGCCTTTTGGGGTTCTTTGTTTGCTGGAATGCTGTAAACCGGATAAGCCGGTATACGCGCGAATCAGGATTTGGTTAACGACTGCCAGAGCCTGATCTTGTCCTTTCACGCGCACCTTCAACGTTTCGATCGCTTTGCTCAGTTTGTCGCGGTTCAGCTCTTCCCACGGGCTTTTTTTCTCACCATAGCGGTACATGCTGACCAGCGATTCGGCGCTCATTTTTTGCGGAAGTTGTCGGGAGAGTTTCGCAATATTGTGAATATCACGCAGCGTAAGCCCTTCCAGCGAATCCACAAGATCCGCAAGCACCCGGCTCTTATTCAGTATTGGGGTGTTAAGGATGAGGACGTTATTAAGACTCAGCACGGCGTTTTCCCGCGTGGTGCGGGACGGAAGCGGCACATTGATTTCTTTGAACAGCGGGTTATGCAGGTATAACGACGGCGGCAATACCGATAAGCCCTGACACAAAAAAACCATCAACGTTTGCGGCTTATCGATATCCGCAGCGTTGAGCGCTAGCTGCGCGTCACGCGCGGCTTTACCCATCATCAGTAGCAAGCCCCGTTCCGCTTCACTCAGCGCGTTGGCTTGCCCAAACAACAGGTGAGACCAGTCCAGCACGAAGGCAATACGATCGGGGCCAGAAGACTTCATCAGTCGGGCGACGACTGTGAGAAAGTCATGTGGATTCACCTCTAATGCATGGCTGGTTTGTGTGGTCCGTGCTGTCGGCAACGGCGTGCCCATATCATATTCGTCGCCTTCTACTGGTGAGGAAGCGGGCGTCGCGGCGCTCATCAGATCGGTCCATTCCCGGGCATTGACACCTGATACGCCAGAGACACGATCCCAGCGGATAACATGCCGGTAACCGCGCTCTTTGAGTAGGGCATCGATGGTTTCCGGTATGCTTCTCCACTGGTCAGTAGCGGATTCGTCGTAGACCACATCGACAATGTTGCCGTGCAGGATGATCCCTCGCCGGATCCCGCATTCGCGGCGGAAATTTTCTTGCCAGGATTGTTGTCCGGAGCTCATTTATTTCTCCCTTGTCATTCCGGGTTGTGGTCTGGCGTCGCTGTCCTTGTCGTCCGGGTTTTCCCAAACGACTCGTTCTGTGGACAACTGAATGCCATAAATGGATTGCAGTCGTGGAAGGACCGTATCGATATCTTTTTTGCAGGCAGAACCCTGGTAATGGTCAAACTTGTAATTCAGTTTTCCGCTGAGCTCTATTTTAAATTCCGCTTGTGCGCCCGCAGGTCTCATCGCGCGGATAACCACTTCGTTGCTGTCATCTTTGTTCACCAGACGCGGTTTTTCCATTACAAACCCAGCGTCCTCAAGCGAACGATAAACCGCCTGCAC
The DNA here is from genome assembly GCF_032104925.1 of Kosakonia sp. Taxonomy (NCBI): domain Bacteria; kingdom Pseudomonadati; phylum Pseudomonadota; class Gammaproteobacteria; order Enterobacterales; family Enterobacteriaceae; genus Kosakonia; species Kosakonia sp. The sequence goes on along the minus strand of NZ_DAMCGF010000007.1, from coordinate 197,186 downwards.
GACTTCACGGCGGCAACTTTCATCCACCACCACTGTATCGAGTTCGCTGGTGACTTCAACCATTCTGCGGGAGAGTTCCTCTGGCGACAGCGAGCTTGCCGTATCAAGAGTTGCGGCCAATGCTGCTGCGTGTTCGGGAGCCTGACGGCTCGCTGCGGCAATCTGCTCACGGCATAATTGCAGCGAATCCTCGGTTGTACTGGCCACCGCCGTTTGATACTCCTGCGCTCTTCTTTCCTGAGAACGCTGTTCGTATTCGTGCTTAATGTTGCCTAATTCAGCCCGCAGTTGTTCAACTGTGGTGTGGTGATTGGAGTCGAGGAGATGACGACGAAGCTCCGCCAGCGCTTTGAAGGCTAATTGCCTGGCCAGCGGATCGTCCCAGTTTGTCAGTTCGTTCTGCCAGACGGTTTCCACTTCTTCGCGGGCTTTGGTTTCTTGCTCAACCCTTTGCCGAACGGCTTCCCGCGCCTCTTCCTGGGCAACGTGCTCCGCCGCTCGCTCTGCTTCAACAACAGCCTGGCGCATTGCTCTGGCGTGTCTGGGTAAAGCATGTACCTGCTGGCCTAGGGCAATACTCCGGTCGCGCGCGGTGGCCGGATCGGAATCAACAAGCCATTTCAGAGTCTCCAGTTCGCGTTGCAGTGTGGAAAATTCAGCCTGCACATACTTGCTGATCCCTTGGTTTTGTACGTCATTCAAGATGTTGCGATAGCGGTCGAGATACACCCGCGTTGTCTCGCTGACCCGCTGGTTAAAAAGCTCCTGACGCCGCTGACGCTCAATCTGGTAGCGTGCCTGCTCATGTCTGCTCATTTCACTATTCCTCCCGTATTGCGCGGCCTGGTCTTGCCGCGCGACATCTCTTTATATTCGCTGGGCAGAATCGCCGTAATATTTTCAGCGCGTGCTATGTTGCGGAAACTCTTATCAGCGGTCACCAGGATGACATCGCTAAGCCGCAGGTATAGCGCCACCGACAGGATACGATTATCGGACGTCGGTTCGAGGTCAGCAGGTAGAAGCTCCATAACTTCGGATTCGTAACGAACGATTTTGTTTACCTGTTCCAGCGTCCGAATCGCCTCCCGTGCTTGTCGGGCTTTGTTAGGGTTGTCTGATGTTTTGAGATGATCCAGCTCCTGATGAACGCGCCTGGCGATGACTGGCGTGTCATTCTGCTGCAAACACGAGGGCAGATTGGGGGACTCTATTAATGCGCTGGTATCAAAGATGACAAACCGTTTGCCGGGCGCTTCGGGATGGGCGAGCTTTTGCGTTGCCAGTTCCCGCCAAGCCTGAACTTGCGTATCGAATGCATCGATACGCGAAAAGGAGGCGGACGTTACGGCCGCACGTAATGTACCGAGTGCTGCAACAGCGTTCTGCCACTGTGTCACGCTTGTCAGTGCCGATGTTTTCACGCTTTTAAGGCTTAAATTGCCCGTAGCGGCATCCGTCAGGGATTTCATTCCCACGTTGCGTAACACGTCTTGCTGCGCATTTCTGAGTGTTGTTAGCGACTGGGCAAAGGCATGAGGCTCATGCAAAGTGAGCGGCGCATCCGTTAATACCTCTGCCAGCCATATTTGCAGCAGCGTGCTGCTGAAAAGGGAATTCGGCAGAACCGATGTCGGGCCAACGGCCTTACGCAGTTGTTCGAGCGAGGCCACATCAGTAAGCGGACTGCAGTGATCCAGCAAGAGCGCGGAAAAATCACTGCTATGGTCAGGAACCAACTGATTCAGAACGGTGAGGTAATGGATCGCTTCATCAGGTTGGATCGGGGTTTGCAAACGTGTCACTCCGGCCATCATCAGAGCTTTAAGCGCGTTAAGCCAGTATGGTTGCCACTGTGCTCGCGAGTGGGGGGTCAACCTCTCCAGCGTCGCCGCGAATTCGCTCGCGTCGGCAAGCCATTCCGCAACAGGACGCACCTCATTTCTGGATTGCCAGTGGGTAATCGTCTCCTGCGGAGTAAGCCAAAGCGAAGTGAGGGCGTGCGCTGTGGCACTGTGCGTGGCATTCAGACCGGATTGTAATTCCGCTTGTAGTCGTTGCCAGATTTCGGCACTGATGGTGCTGTCCGCAGTGAGGCTGAGCGCGGCACGCTGCGCTTGCCCTCGCCAAAAGACGTTGCCCCATCCGGAAAAATGCGCCTGCGGTGCGCCGTCCTTTTTCAGGATACGCAGAGTAGCCAGTCCTGCAGGTAAACCTTCAGGCACTGTCATTTCGAGCCACAGACTTCCCTTTTTGCTGTCAAGCTGGCGGATTTCAGGTTCGGCGTTCCTGAGCAGAATTGTCATGCCCAGTATGGAACTCTTCTTACCGTGCAGCAGGATCAGATTTTCACCGAAGTAGTTATCTTTTTCTGCATCATTTGTGATGACGTGCAGCAGGGTGGCGGAAGGATCCGTTGTGCTGTCTGCTGCGCGACTTAACGGCGCTATCTCTCTTGCATGGCGAATACTCTCATCGCTGAGTCTGGGCCAGTTTGCCGCAGGTTCGCTCGTCAGGATCGGCTGCAAAATGTGCTGCCACACGATATCTGCAGCGGCCATTTGCAGCCATTGTTCAAAGTTGGCAGAGCCGGGCGCTTTAACGGAAAGGACGCCGGACCCATCACACTCAATGGTGATTTGGTGCTGCTCCCACACTACGCCAGCTACGCTGGACTGAACGGAGTGAATCTCTGTATTCGCTGTTTTCCACGGATGGCGCTCTTTTTCTAACTCTTGTCGTATCCACGAGGAACAATCCTGCGGTTCAAGCACGTCCTTGCTGATAAATACTGTGCTGGTGGGCGTGCCAGGCAGATTGCTGGCGCGCAATGGCTGAACGGTATTTGATAAAGGCAAAAACAGGTGCTGGACCTTGGTTTGTTGCTGGCGCCCAGGTAACCGTTCGCGAGCAAGAAAGTTGAGCCCCTCAGGGGTTAATGATATGTCGGCCAGACGAAGCGACATATAGTTCTCTGATGCCGGACAGGCCAGCACGCCAAGGTAAATCAGATCCTCGACGCAAGGGCCGACCAGCGCGCTGGCCGATGTGACGCCCAGTTGCTGCTCGAAAATCTGCACCAGCGTCAATTGCGCAATTTCCGGCGTTTTCCGGTAGCTTTTACACAGTCTCATCAGCATACGCTCAAAGACCGTGGGGGTTCGTATGGTCTGGTAGATCACCAGAGTTTCAATTTTGTACTGAGGTACACTGACAGCAAAAGATCCTAACTTCATCACTTATTCCCTCTGTGACGCATGCCGGATGACGGTGGAGAGTTACGCTTACTCTGCGGTGTATTTCGCATTAGGCGACTCGCCGGAATCAACTGAGCATTTCTGTCCAGTTGATCCAAAATATCTTTATAGACCTTGCGGGTTGTTACACCCTCGCTGTCCATATGTGGAAGCGTGACGTCATAGGACTCGTACATATTTCGTGCGCCAAACACAATCAGCAGCTCTTGCGCGCGTGAGAAGGCGACGTTGATAAATTCGTAACGCGCGACGTTGGCGCGGCTGGAGCGGCGTCTTACCTTCCCGCCATGGCTTTGGGTATCCACACCATCATTGCGCACGAGGCTGACGAGAATGGTAGGTTTCTCCTTGCCCTGATAGCGGATAACGGTATTGATCTCGACATCCAGACAGTCAAAACGTCCGTTAGGTTTAACCTCGCGGATAGCCTCGCGAATCAACCGACATTGACGGGCATAGAAAGAGACGACACCCACTTGGTAGCGTTTTTGCGCTGAATAGCCAAGGCTGGCGCACTGTTTATCAATCTGTAACAGCGTGTGAGCAATAAGCTGTGCTTCCAGCCAGTTGCTGCGCGCGGGTTTACCGCTAGCGTCCACATCTTCTTTATGAAGTTGGCCTTGCAGGTCACGGGATGTATCTACCCACAGCACATGGTCGCCCTCAGTTACCGCTTTTTCTTCCCGTGGGATGGTTGAAGGCGAGCGCTGGATATCTTTGACTACCCGCTCTCCGGCACTATTTCGTGCAGGCTCCACGATGGTGTTGCCGTCGGTATCGACCAGCACCAGACCGTGGTTTCTATCGTAATTGGGGAACTCCAATCCACAGCTCAGGCGGCGTTCATAGAAATGGTTCACCATCGCCATGATTTGTGGGTGCATTCGAAACTGTATTTCCAGACGCGCTTTGATCGCATCATCAGCCGTTTCGAAGTGGGATTTGAATAATGATGCCGTCACCATTTTTTCAAACCGCTGAAGGTTATGCCGGGTCAGCGATGTTCGGGTATTCTGCCCGTCTTCGTCCGCTTCATCGACGGCATCGCTAAAGGTTTGCGCATCGGCGCCTTCCTGAAACAGCGGCGGTAATTGCCGGTGATCGCCCACCAGGATTGAACGGCGCGCACGCATCAACGGCAGTAACATTTCCAACGGCGTTGCTTTGCTGACTTCATCGATAATGGCGACATCAAAACTGACCTGGCCCGATTCTTCTAATGTTTGTTCACGCTCGTTACAGGTAATCGCAACCAAGTTGCATTCAGCCACAAACGTTTCTTTAAAGTGATGCCAGTCGTTTTGGTACGAAACCTGACGGCGTAGTTCGTTGCTCCAGTCCTGCAACAACGGCTCCCAGACCTCCTGAACCACCTGCTGTTCCGCAAGGCGCAACGTCAGCGTACCGATCATTTCTTCGCAGGACGCCATCTCTTGCGCAAAACGCACGCTTATCTCCGCAGAGATTGAATCAGGCAACGTTGCCAGCGAGACACGCCGGGCCAACCACTCCGCCTGCTGGCTAATGCAGTCTTCCAGAGCCTGGCGAATCTGTGGTTCCCGCTGTTGCAGATGGGTGGTTTCTTGCTCGCATTGACGCCACTCAGATTCATCGATATCCGGCACGTGAGAAAGCGCAATAAGTTCGTCAGTCTGAGCCAGAAGTCGTGCTGATTCCCGTTCAATCACGGCGCTGCTCGCCACTAGGGCGGCAACGCGCGCCGCCAGTTTCTTACCCGTCAGCTCTGCGTTTTCAATCGACTGACACCAGGATTCCGGGTCAAGGAACATGTTGCCGTACAGCTCCGGATTTAAGCCACCGGCAGAACTGTCGCGAAGCTGTTTAATCTCCTGTCGTTTGGCTTTCCATACCGGAAACAGACTTTCATCGTCGTCAAGTTTATCGGCAAGTGCTCGCTCTTCGGCCTCCAATTCGGCAAGGTGAATGGCCCGATCCGGGATTTGTAGTGCAGACGGCCCAGTGGCCCGCAAGCGGGCCACATCATTTTCCAGATCGGTGCGGTGCGCCCACAACCTGTGCCAGAATCGCAACAACCCGGACAGCATCTGGGGTTGTTGCGATGGTACGGCGGTCCAGTCGGCAACGGAGACGGGAAGTTTCACCTGCGCGCTGGCAAGATCGAACAATGCAGATGCTAGCGCGGAGGCGGCGGGTTCCGGTAGCGGGCAACGCTCAGGGATCGTTTCCTCATTCTGTTCGAGGAATGCCTTCAGCGCCAGTAACCGGGTTTGCCGCTGTTTCGCATCTGCGTGTTTTTGCCCCTGCTCCTGCAATTTCCGCCACGCCAGAGTTCTGTTTTGTTCTGCCTTCTTTAGCGCATGTTCATGCGCGGTAAGCGCCTGCCCGGCGTGTTCTGCGTCACGGCGTAAAAACTCCGCCTGATTGAGCCACGATTGCAGTTGGTTGAGCTGATCTTTTGTCTCACGCCAGGGCGTCAGAAAGCGTTTCTCTACATCCTCAGCCAGCGAGGTGTAGTAGCGGGATAAGGAGGTTTCCTGTACGAACGCTTTGCCCTCGCCGGAAATTTTGCTCAAATCACGTGCGAGACGAATAACCCGCAAATCCGGGTGTTTGCCCAGACGTTCCAGCGCGTTATCGACCGCCGTATGCGCCTGGCTAGCCAGCAGAACCCGCTCCCCTTTACGCGCCAGTTGCATTATGGCTTCTGCAATCACCGTTGTTTTCCCCGTGCCAGGCGGTCCCTGAATCAGGCAGAGATCCGGCGCCGTGAGGATTTTGTTGACGGCCTCTTGCTGGAGAATGTTCAGATCCTCGCGAAACCAATCGGTGATGGGTTCGAACGTGGTGGGGCTTTTGGCCTGGCGCGCATCAAAGAGATAGGATGAGAGATAAGGGGCGTAACCACCCTGATCTTGCAGGCGTTTGAGTGCCTGCTCGTGACGGCGGATCAAGGCTAAATCGCCCGCCGCCGACACCGAAAGAAAACCTTTTTCAGGGATCCTGGCCAGTAAACTGTCGCGGGCGCTTTCATGATCTTCTGCCGTCGAAAGTTGATTCTGGTCATCCTCTGACAGGTTGACAAACACATCGACAAGACACGGTATGGGCCACGGACACCCCTGGGGGATGCTCCTGTTTGGCACAAGCGTTGGCCTGACCTCCGGTTGCCCGAGTTCAATCCCTTTTGGTGTACGTTTGGCGCTGTCTTTATCACTGATTCGAAACAGCCACTCATCTTCAGAAACTGCAGGATCAAACGCCACTACATCCTGGCGCGACAAGGCACGCAGCACGTCACGGATATATTGTTCGCTTTCACCAACGACCTGGAAAACCAATTTGTCTTCCTGCCATCCACGTTTTGTAAAATGCAATCCACGGGTTTTTTCGGAAACCAGCTTGCGTTTCCATTCCAGAAACTCGCGCCAGTCAACCAGTTTACTTCGTGTGTTGGCGGAGATTGGCGGTAGCTCGTGGGCTAACTCCCGGCTCAGCGCATTATCGGTTCTTTTGATTCGAGGCTGTAAGGCGGGGTTATCCTGATAAACCACCACGGGAAGACTTTTTTCATAGACCTGTGCAGGCGCATCTGCAACCTCGAAAATATCCTGAATCTTGAAAAAAGGCGCACCGGTTTTCCAGAAACCTTTTGCAACCAGTGAGCAACCTGGCGGGAACGGCCAAGGTTGCCCCGGACCGAGCACAGGACGAAAGGCTAAATCCAAATTCTCTTCCGGCCGCTCATCAATGCTGAGGTTGGAGATGAGGTACTCCATCGGCATGCCGTGGGGAAACAAAAAATTGAGGGTATTTTCAATTTTATCTCCGTCACGCAGCAACGCTTTAAAATCTGGATGTCGCCGCGCCAGGTTGTCGATTGTTCGTATGAGGTTATTGCGGTTTTTATCGTCAACCCAAATGTAAAGATTGGACATATTTTAAGGTATCCACATCCGAAAGTATTCAGAATGAAAGACGCATCCATGTCATGGATGGGAAACAGGAAAATCCATTATTAGGCTACTTAGTGATGAATTCAACCATTGGTTCAGGTTGATACTGTGTTCTTTTATAAGAATTCTTTCTGATGCTAGAATTCACTAGTTGGTTACGGCAGAACACTTTTTATTTATGTTTTTTGATTCTCGGAGTCAATACACTAATAATAGTAGTGATGATCCATTGTCATCATTATAATTTATGCGACAGCCCTATCTTAAATTTGCGTTAGGTTGATTTTTTTACTCTAAATAAAAATAAGGCAGAATATTATATATGGAATTACATGGTCATTTGCTTTATGTAGACATCACCCAGATCTGTGGCATCGGCTGTGCGTTCTGCATGTATGCGGATAAGCACGTAACGGGTAAGAGTATGGAGCTGTCAACGCAGGCACGTGACAATCTTTCGGTGCTCATTAATGATCCATCCGTAAAGCGTATTTCCGTGAGTGGTGAAGGTGAACCGCTCAATAACATTCACACCTTTTATGACTTACTGGCGTTGTCCCGAGGGGGCAACAGCTTTGAGTTTATTACCAGCGGTTTTTTTCGCCATGAGAAGATGGAAAAGATTTTTGATGAGATCAATCGTCTTGTCTCCGCCAATGGTGATACCTGTAATATTCGCCTGAGTTCAGATAGCCACCATATTGAAAAAGTAAAATGGCGTGCACATGGATTTAGCCTGGATTATGTTCAGCGCAAAAAACCGTCATCACTCAGCTTTTCATTTCGCTCAATTGATATCGATCGGGACTTCACTCGCGAATATCTGGTGAGTGAGCTGGCCTCATGGGGAATTAACGCCAGCATAAAGCCAGTCAGCGTGCTGGAAGATAAATTATTAATAGGTGCGGACACGTTTAACATCGACTACAAAAATCTGGTTCATCCGGCAAGAGATACGCCAGAGGGTTATCTGGACTTACAGGGATATATTGCCGCGATTGAGTCCAAAGTGGATAAACCTTTTACCTTTGGCAGCCTGAACCGTGCACCCCAGCCCAATGGCATGGACGTGACAATTAAACCCAACGGCGATGTGTTTCTGTACGGTATTGAGACCGAGCGTGTTGCGAATATCCATTCTGATGTGATCGACTGGCATCATCTGGCGAGCCATGTGCGGGAAAATCCCTTGTCGCGCGCGTTATATACCCAGCCGTTAACCGAACTGCTGGCGCGGCTGGAAAACACTCCGCAGCTTCGTGCGATCATCGCGACCGCCAATAATCCTTACTGGCTGGTTAAAGAGATGGGGAAGTATTCCGGGTTGCTTGAACAATGGAAGGCCGCATGATTGATTCGCACTGCCACTCGTTCTACTCGAAACATGCTGTAGGCACCATCGATGAACTTGTTTGTGCCTCGATTGCTGCGGGGGTGACAGTACTCACCATCACCGATCATGCTCCGTTCCCAGTGGATGCGCAGAACCGTTTACTGGAATCGGAACTGGAGCGCTATTTCGCCGATATTGATAAGGCGCAGCAGACTTATAAAGGCGAGATCACGCTGCTACGCGGTCTGGAACTCGATTATATGCCGGGAACTGAGCGTTATAACCGGCAATTACTTGCACACTATCCGATGGATTTTGTTATCGGTTCAATTCACTACGTCACTGTTGCCGATAAGGCGATGGTGAAGGTCTGGGAACTGCCCCGGTTAGCTGCAGCCTCCTTTCTGGACAAATACTTTGCTCAGCTTGAAGCATTGCTGGAAAGCCAGTTGTTTGATGCGGTTGGGCACGCTGATACGCTGCTGCGCGCAATCCCAGAGGATGTGTTTTTGCGTCGCTTTGAACCGCTGATTACACCGCTCGTACGCAGCGGTATCGCATATGAGCTGAATGCTTCAGGTCTGCGTAAATCCAGCCTTGATCCGACGACGGGTAAAGAGGTGACTGGAAGATGGTCCTATCCCTCCCGCGCTTTGCTGGAAAAATTACTGGAGAACAATGTTCCATTAACCATCGGGTCCGATGCCCATGATCCGCGCGATGCCGGAGCGGGGATCGCTGAACTGTTGGCGGCACTCAGGCCATTAGGGCTTCAATCCCTCTGCTATTATCAGCAGCGTCAACGCATTGATGTTTTGCTTAAAGACCTTCAATTTCACACTGTGCCAGCGTCTCGCTAAGGAGCTTCACCATGAATGGACTAAAAACTCCGCATTCACTTGTGTGGAACACGTTGCACAACGAACCGATCGCAACCCAGTTGGCAATGTTTCGCCAGGCCAGTGCACAGATCAATGCGCAGGATGTTAAATCCGGTTTTCGCGCGTTCGCGACCGATTTGCTGGCGCGCGGTTTGATCGACATGTCCGATTACGTCGCTATTTTTGGTGGTAAGGCGATGCATTATCTGACGCCGAATGCGACTGGATCATTTTGCGATATGCGCACCGGTGCTGAAGCTACAACATTGGCGGGCATTTATAGCCGTGCGAAATATGGTGGAGTGAGCGAGATACACTATCTGGCACGGTGCGTTATCGACTATCTTGCCGCAGAACTGGATGACGCCTCCTCTTCATGGTCAGGGTTGTTTTGCAAGGCCAAAGAGGAGGGAGAGAGTGTTGTGATGATGACCACGGGCTGGCGTAATGTGCCTTCCACGGCCAATGTGCTCTACGATATCGTGGTTGAGGAAATTAATCTCACGTTGGCGCATAAAGGATTGCCCACCATTATCAACGTTAAATTGCCCAGGATTGCGCTGCCGTGTGAAAATTACGCCAGCCTCAGCCAAGCCGAGCGCGATCGGGTCAATCTTGAGCAGGATCATGTGATTCCAGCGGAGAATTTTTACCGCTGGAGCGGCGTGCATGTCATTTTCGGAGATGACGTGCTGGTGACTGGGGCAACGGCGGACAAAGTGTTGTATGAATCGCTGTGTAACGGCGCCCGGTCATTTCGTGCCATTTACCCAGTGGCGCTAGATCCCCGGGTGGCATTAACTGATGCGTCGGTGGAGGATCGGCTGAACAGCGTGAGCATAAAGCAGAATTTGGATGAAAACGTCTCGCAACTGCTCTCTGCTCCGGGCTATCAGCCCATTCTGCGTGCGTTGCGTCTGTTATTTGGCGAAGACAACCGGGATAGTTTACCGGCTTTCCTGCCAAATGTGCCGGTGCTGACCTGGCTTAATCTGTATAAATCAGCATTAAATAATGAGTTTTTAGCTCAGCCTGAATGCGCGCCATCACTGGTGATGCTCAGAACATATCTGATGCAAAATGGGCTGTTGTGTGCGAAAGGTAAGGTGCTGGTGAAATGACATCCGACACTATCCATTACGTCAGTTACTGGGAAAACGCACCGGGTCAGACCATGCCGGCTTATGTTGCCCTGGCACTGGTTTCTATGCACAGAGCTCTGGGCGAGCGTTTTCTTCTGCTTACGCCGCGAACGGTAAGCGAGCACATCGATGCTGACATCATGAATAAAACCTGGGCTTTTGAGCCGCTGAGCTTTACGATGGCGAACGGCATTGAAGCTATTGTGGCGAAGAGCGATTTCATTCGCATGGCGTTTGTGCATCGCTGGGGCGGAGCATGGTTGGATGCGGATACGTTGCTGTTTAGAGATCCGAGTGTTGAGTTATTTCCGACAGGGCTGAGCCATAAATTGCACTGGCATAGCGAGTGTATTTTCGCGTCCCTGCCGGGAAACCCCATACTTGCACAAGCCTTAGCTATAGGCCTTGAGAGCGAGAATCACGCTTGGGGTAATCCTGGGAGAATCAAAAATATCATTGCCCAGGCTGCCGATGCTGCCATCCCGATTGGCGGGGAGGTCATCGATCCCGGATACCGTCCTCTCTACAACTTTGCTGGTTGCGAGGTGATGCGTCGCACCGATATTGCCGTCGGGGCATTTTTGATTAACGACGTGGCCATTCTCAAACTTTACAACACCTATTTCCGGCGTACCGAAGCCCGGAGAGAAACCGTGGCTGAATTCCTGGCGGGTGGTTCGCTGCTGGCAAAACTGTTTTTGCATATTGAGGCGAATGCGGATTACTGGGTTGATGAAAGTGACAAATTGATAGCTTCCGTTGCCTGAGTACCGCTTTCGCCCAGTACGATAGCCTCAGCGGGTAAGTGGAGTCGACAGTGCGTGGCGCCATTGAGGTTAATGCGCGGCGCGATTGCTTCGTGAATGGTCGGCGTCCAGCGGTGTGGCGAGTTGTGGGCAATATATAGCCATGCTGGGATGCGTTCAGGTAAATGGCTGAATTCAAGTTCAATGCGCAGTAGATCGAATATCTCGGTAGTGCGTCCACTGGGAGTCCAGGCCAGTGGCGCGGTACGGTGATCGGGTCGCACGACTGCGACAGGAATGCTGAATTCAAGGTTGATCGTCCCGGCATAACAGCCTGCAACTTCAGGAAATTTTTCACAGATTAAGGGCAGTTGTCGCGCCAGCGTGCCCGTCGCTACCCCTAGCCCTGGGATGATTCTGGCGTTAAGCGACATGCTGCTTTTCGCTTCTTCTGGCAGCGTTAAGTGAGTCTGCAATGCGTTCATTAATGACGTTAGCGAAAAATCATCCATATTTTTTTTTCCCGTACGACGGAGTGTGTCTGGTTGTTGCTCGCTGTAGATCACTTGTGTAAAAGGTGAGCGAGGCGGCAGCCATGGGTTGTGTTGACCTGCAATCAACGGGTAGATCGCCACCAGCTTCGCTTTCAGGCCAACAGCCATATGCACAATGGCGGTATCCACACTAACAACAGCCTGCGCTCGGCGAATATAGCCTGCAACCTTTTCGGGTGTTAGCCCGTCGTGCAAGACTGCCACATTATCGCGCGCAACTGCGCTTTCCAGATGCTGTGCGCTGTGCAGCGTTGAAGGGCTGCAAAGAATTCCCACGAAATGGCCGGGAAAATCGTCGGCGATAGCTTGTAGAGCTGCGGTTGCACGGGAAGGGGATAGCCCCTTGTCTCTTCGGCTGGCATAAGGATTAAAAAGTATTTTGGGGGAAAGTGCCGCAGGCGGGAGCTCGGCAGGCAACGGTACAATGTACTGGGTGTCGATCACTTTCGCGCCCAGATCCTGCAGAATATATTTGTACTGCTCCACGATATTGAGCGTGTTTGCAGCAAAACCCATTTTACGATTCACACAGCGCAGCGAATCATCAAGGGAATAGAGACTCGCCGGACGGAGTAACCGTATAAAAACGACTTCGGCAGGTTGCAGTCGTCCAACCAGATGAACAACGACATCGACATTACTTAGTTGGTTCGCCAATCTGCGTAGTTCACCAAGCCTTGGATGCGGATTCGTAACGATGACTTCATCCACACCGAAGGTGTTGGTATGCATTTCAGCTAACTCGTTAACCGTAAGTACAGTCAAACGGGCATTGAGCTTACGTGATTCGCGAAAAAAGAAAGAAGATACGATGGAGTCGCCTAATTTTGCATCCCATCGAAGCAGAAGAATATGCAGTTTTTCGCCGGGGGTTTTCGTGGGCAGAGGTTTGTCCGCCAGCAGGCGAAATATCAGTCTGGAAACCGCTTTGTGTAAAATCTGTAAACTTAACAATGTGTTCACCAGTCCTTTGTTCAGAGGGTCGATCCCGACCGCACGGTTTTTTTAGGGTGACGTGGCGTATTGTAATGGTGAATTAACAGCACATGACATCACTATTATCTCTTGGTCGGCTTTTTCCTGGTTTACATGGTTGACCTGCTCCCCGTTGATTAATACACCGCGATGTTAGTAATGTCTTCATAAGCCACATGAGGACATCCCCATGAAGAAGCGTTTTTCCGACGAACAGATCATCAGTATCCTCCGCGAGGCTGAAGCCGGGGTTTCTGCCCGTGAGCTCTGCCGTAAGCACGCCATTTCCGACGCCACCTTTTACACCTGGCGTAAGAAGTATGGCGGTATGGAGGTGCCCGAGGTTAAGCGCCTGAAGTCGCTTGAGGAAGAGAACGTCAGGCTCAGGAAGCTGCCTGCCGAAGCCATGCTGGATAAGGAGGCGCTTCAGGTGGCTCTGGGGCGAAAGTACTGACGACAGGCCAGAAGCGGGAAGCCGTGGTGTTGATGTGTGATGCGACCGGTCTGCCGCAACGTCGAGCCAGCAGGCTGACTGGTTTGTCCCTGTCGACCTGCCGCTATGAGGCGCAGCGTCCGGCGGTTGATGCGTATTTATCCGGGCGCATCACTCAGCTGGCGCTTGAGCGCCGGCGTTTTGGTTACCGTCGTATCTGGCAACTACTGCGACGAGAGGGCCTGCGTGTTAATCACAAGCGCGTGTACCGCCTTTATCATCTCAGCGGCCTGGGTGTTAAGCGCAGACGACGTAGTAAAGGCCTGGCAACAGAACGTCTTCTATTGCTCTTTCCTGCTGCTCCTGACCTGACGTGGTCGATGGATTTCGTCATGGACGCACTGGCTATCGGACGCGGGATCAAGTGCCTGATCTGCATCGATGATTTCACGAAGGAATGTCTGACAGTCACTGCTGCCTTCGGTATGTCAGGTATTCAGGTCACACGTGTTCTGGACAGCATTGCGTTATTTCGTGGCTATCCGGCAACGATCAGAACAGATCAGGGACCAGAGTTTACCTGCCGGGCACTGGACCAGTGGGCCTTTGAGCATGGCGTTGAGCTCCGGCTTATTCAGCCGGGCAAGCCGACACAGAATGGGTTTATCGAAAGCTTTAATGGTCGATTTCGGGATGAATGTCTGAATGAGCACTGGTTCAGCGATATTGTTCACGCCAGAAAAATCATTAACGACTGGCGGCAGGACTATAACGAGTGTCGGCCTCATTCCTCACTGAATTATCTGACGCCAGCGGAGTTTGCAGCAGGCTGGCGAAATGGAAAAAACGAAGATAAACAAACCGACATTACTAACTGATTATTGTGTTTAATACTGGGACAGGTCATTTTATTCAATCTCATAAAGATCACAAAAGCCTATAAAATCCACGCTATTGCGTGGATTTTTCATTTCATAGCAACTTAACTCGTCACGTCACACAATATAGTTCGCGTTACCATCAATATTTAATGCGATAAACACAGCGCATATGGCTCCGTAATTTACCCTGCCGTATTTGCCGTATTGATATCAGATGCGTTCGTATTTATATTTCTTCCATTAGATTTATATTTAGAGGAAATTAAAAAGCCTCATATAACGACCGTAAATTCGTTCTATATCGCAGGAAGCACTGAAATATATACAAGCCACTAATAAGCAACATTTTCGTTGATTACCTGGCGGCATTCTCTTTTATATCAATGAAACACAGTAATTTTTATAGCATACACACCTGGAACTTTGAGTGGAGGAATAATATGAATACTAACGCTTTGGATTTTGTGCTTAAAACACCGATTGAAACCACTGCCGATCTGGCACCGTTACTGGAACGTCTAAAAGGAGTACCGGATCATGGTCAGTCAAAAAGAAAAACCATGCTGACTGATAATAAAGTATCTGCACAAGTCAATGCCGGCAGCCTCATCTCATTTACCGAACGTCTGGATGGGCAGAATAAACAAGATGTTCAGAACTCAACACTGTTCGCTCAACTGGCGGCGGATAAACACTGCAACCGTTATACTGCGCCCATGGATTGGTATCGTTTTTATGTCAATGTACTGGGCCAAATTGGCTGGAACCAACCTGCTTTCGCGTTTGATACCTATACGTCAGGTGCCAGTACCGTAAAACTGGATGAGGCTGTGTTGGGGATCATTGCGCAAATCGCTACTGTCGGTGAGGTTGCATTAGTGGCAGCGGCAATGAAGGCGTTATCCAGCCTGAGCGATACCTCAAAGCAAATGCTTATCTGGGATGCGAAATCAAATTCGGAAAACACCGGTAATTTTCAAATTTTCCCGGCAGATCTGTTACCAAATGGCGATGTGGTAATGATGCTTGATGGTATGCAATTTGATGCGAAGCGCAATGAGGGGCGTTTTCTGTAGGTAACCTGGCAATCCACCTCGATCAAAATTCAACGCGCGGCAAATAAATTCGTCTTAAACGAAGGTGTTTATAAAGGGGTGCGCCAGGCCGTTATTGATAAACTGGGTGATCGGGCAATCGATATGATTGCAAATATTGAAATCTGATATCGAAATACGGTTATTTTAATCTATCGTCCATGACGAAGTAATAAGCCATGTTATGGACGACCACCTATTATACTTGCGATACATTGCGAGGTTAATTTATGTTGTCACTCCTGAATTCCATCACGCTTCCTGAATTAACAGATCGAGAAAAAACGCTTAAATCTGCCGCCCGCTGTCCTGACCCGGCGATTGGTTCAGATGATGATAATTATGCGCAAATTAACGAAGGTATTGTGCTCTCTTTTGATAAAACCCTCTCCAGCCAACAGCGGGATGATGTGTGCCATTCTCTGTTATTCGCTCAACTTGCGGCAGATAAGAAATTTAACCGGCATTCTGCCACTCAGGACTGGCAGGAAAGTTTTACTGGTGTGCTTGCAACGGTAGGCTGGAATATGCTCCATTTTGCCAGTCAATCCATTGAGCTTTCAGCACCTGTCGACTGGGCTGCGTTAGTGAATCAGCATATTCCCGACGCGACACAGCCTCTGGCAGGCGCGAGTATTCACGCGGCGCAAGACCTCGCATTGACCTCGCCCGCTTTTACCTTATGGGAATCCGCGGCTATCAATCCGCACAAATATAGTGACGGCCTTTTCATTGTGACACCAACGCTGAATGTACAAAATTCGCCGCAAATCATTGTCCTGATGCTTGCTTATCACTTTACCAGTGATGTTGAGGGTTTTATGAAATGGCAAGAAGGCTATTCCATAGATATATACAAACTGGGACTCAAATTAAATGAAGATATTTACAACCAGCTAAGACAACCTATTCTTACAAAGCTTGGCGATCGCCCGGAATATCTGATAGCAAATATCCCAATGGATACAGCAATGTGATTGCCTGACGATAATACATACTAATCCCCTTTCTGACATGCTAATTATTTTAACGACGGCGGCGCTTATTAAAATTCATTAGCAACAGGACAACCCAACTGCTTAACCAATAAAAGCAGAGTGCTTATTTGATAGTTATCTGTGTAAGCACTCTTGTTTTTACCTGCAGGATATACCTGAAACAGAATTCACAATAAATACATGGAGAAATACAAATGTCTGAAACAACTCACGTCTCTTTCACCGCGAAATATGCATCAGTTTCCGCGTGGTCGGGGGCGCTTAAAATAACACTTCTCAATAATACTGGAAAAACCATTAACAGCCCTGTGAAAATTAGCTTCGATATGCCGCAAAGCGTTCAGCCATCTACCAATATTGGGTTGAACATCGAGAAAACGGGGATAAGTACGACACATATTACCGGGCAATTAGCGAACTACCTGACACCAATCGCTAATGGCAAATCGGTCAGCTTTATTGTCAATATCGGTTCCAATAATGGTAGCTTAAGCGCTGATGTTTTACCGATCGCTTATTATGTAAATGGTGTACTCGCCGGAGACAGCGATACGCCAGATACCACTGCCCCCTCAGCACCGACAGGTCTGGTTTCCACCGGTACCACCAGCTCAACCATTGCTCTTTCATGGAACGCCTCCACCGATGATGTAGGCGTCAGCGGCTATATTGTCACCTGGAGCTGGGCCAACGGAAGGCATACTAAACGCGTACCGAACACCACCACTATCCTCGATGGTCTTAGCGCAGATACGCAATATACAATCTCGGTACAGGCCTATGATGCCGCAGGCAATGTATCCGACAATACTGGCAGCATCAGCGTGCTGACCCGGCCCGTTTCGCCAGATACCACCGCCCCCAGCGTTCCGGTTAACCTGCATGTGACGCGTATTGCGCACAATGCCATATCCCTGGCATGGAATGCCTCTACCGATGACGGTAGCGGCGTAAAAAACTATGTGGTGTCTTACGCCGAACCAGGAGCTTCATCGCAGACCGTTACCGTGACAACAACGTCAGCCACCATCGGCGGCCTGAAACCAAACACCCTTTATACCTTCCGTGTCTTTGCTGTCGATAACGCAGGCAACCAGTCAGCCAGGAGCAGTGCAATTAGTGGCAAGACTTCCGGTAAACCCTCGACAGGCTCAGGCGCCACGGATTTTGCACCCTATGTTGATGTCACTATATTCGCTAAATGGGCAACAACGCCCCCGGGACTCAACCAGGATTTTATCAGTGATGCGATCGCATTCGGCGTCAAAAAGTTCCATCTCGCTTTCCTTGTGCAGGATCCCGCCAACCCGAAAAATCCGGTTTGGGGCAACAGTAGTTTTCCACTCAAGGCCATCAAGCCGCTGACAGATTTAATTAATAACGCAGGTGGTGAACCCATATTTTCTTTTGGTGGTTTTTCCGGCGTGGATTTTTCCACCACATGGAGCGTTAATGATCTCGCCGGGTTATATGTCAATATCGCCAATAATTACGGTGTAAAAACGATCGATCTCGATTTTGAAACCCAGGGTTTTTATAATGGCAATGTTGCATTCCCGGCATTTGTGCAAGCTAAGAAGGCCGTTCCATATCTGGAAGTCAGTGTCACGCTGCCCGTATTACCGACTGGGTTAGTTCAGGCTGGCCTGGATGTACTTACTAGTGCAGCAGCGAATAAATTACACCCTTACGTTAATATTATGGCGATGGATTACGGCCCAAGTTTTGCCGGCAATCAGGGGGATTACGCTATCCAGGCAATTAACGCCACCAAAGATCAGCTAAAAGCGATTTGGGGTTATACCGATGCCGAAGCATATTCAAAAATCGTTGTGACACCGATGATAGGCCACAATGACACTGACCCGTTAGTATTCACGCTTGAGGATGCAGTTAAAGTTGCTGAATTTTCCAAAGCCAATAATCTGCATCAAGTCAGTAACTGGTCTCTGGGACGCGATTTTGCACCTGATACCATCGACGAACATGGCAATATGCACTCGAACAGTAAACCAACCAGTACGCTGATCACTGGTCAGGAAAACTATGCTTTCGCCAAAGCTTTTGCAAAAGTCCTCTCCTGAGTGTTCTCTGCGGGGTTGGTAACGACCCCGTTTTATACCCCCTGCCACAAGCTGTGATCATCCTGAAGTGTTCTCTGGCAGCGCGATAATGCATAAATGCCATTTAACATGCCCGGCCGGAACAGGAAATATACTTCACCTGAACGACGCACGAACACAGCGCACACTGTCTACTCTCTTAATTATTTCAGGAATGGATGGCCAATCATTTCACTTGTTTTTTAAAGTATAACCAGTTGATTTAGAATCCGTCGCAGAAGATGTAAGCCTAATAAACTTTCATCCCCAGCATGAAAAACCTCTCAGGTATACTGTTAACGACATATGTCTATTATTAAATCTGACACCACTAACAGTTAGTACATATAACAAAATGATATTTTTGGGTGAAAGCGAATTTCACGAATAAGGGAACAGCTACGCCAGAGTATATGAGGGAAAAGTACCCGCAACCGTTTTTTCCCTCCTTTTATAGGGCCGGATTTCTGACACCAGCGGTGTTAGCCCGGGTCGGATGCCACTATTCATCCATCATGATTAAAAGACGTTTTTTGTTATTGTCTGTACGGGCTTTCAATCAAAACCCTTTCGATTATTTACAGCGAAGAGTATTGCGCAGATAAGCTCTGGAATCGGATAACGCTAATTCTGCTGCCGGTCTCCAGACTTTCATGCTGTTGTCGAAAGGAACACATCGGCGCACCGAAGACCCTGCATTTCAAGGTATAACCAAATGAGATAATAAGATAAGATCCTACTTCGCAAAAATAATTAAGAGGTTATTTATAAGCGTCAGGCATAACTTAAAGTTATTATCCGTTTCCTGTCGGATAAAAGGCCTATGGAAATCACCCTAATTTCAATTATTCACACCATTGACTACTCTATGAAGTAATAGATTCATTGAAGAAACTATTATATGGAGAAGGCGCATGCATATATTCATGATTGACAAACATTCTATATACATTGAAGAAATGACATCGGTAGTGTCTCATAGCATTCCGGAAGTAAAAATCTGCGGTTTAAATGATTGTAAGAAAATCAATGAAACTCTGGGCAAATTCCCCGCCTCCTTAATTATTCTGGATGGTAATGATAATAAAAAAGCATGTATTGAGTTAATTGATAACTTATCGCAGCACTATCCTGGCATCCCGGTGGTGATGCTGATAAATAAATGCCAACTCATCTCGTTGCGACAATTTCTGAATCATCATGCCATTGCTTTTGTCAGGCGCGACTCCCCCCCCGAAACCATCACACAAACGCTACATACCGCTTCTGCGGGCATGCTCAGCTTTCCCCACGAGAATATGACGGTTCTGGATAATAACCATCGTACCCTGGCTTGTCTAAGCGAACGTCAGCGCGAGATCCTCAAATTGCTCGCTGCCGGCGAATCTAATAAACAAATTAGCCGCCTCCTGAATATCAGTCCGGGTACCGTAAAAACGCATCTCGAATCTATTTTTCGTCGCCTGAATGTGACTAACCGCACCCAGGCGGCAATGATGTATTTTAAAGAAAATTAGCCACACTATTTATGCTGTTCGATTGCTGTCAATTCCCAACGAGTCTCTAGCACAAAAGGAGCATCAGATATAAATAATGCTCCTTTTATCATACCCACTCTTTTTTGGGTTGGTGAATTATTTAGCTTATTTTGCTGCTCTTTTATGGGGAAATTTCTTACTGGATGGCAGATTTGTAGACGGCGGATGTATGCAATAGCTGATTGTTACTATCCCGATACCGATATCTTTAAATATAAAAAAAGAGGATTGATAAGGCGTTAATATGACATCAAACAACAAAAAAGGGACATTTATCGCCACCTGTAACATAAAACCAATCCCCGCAATCAGCAGCCCAATACTATATCCTCGCGAAATATAAACGGTATTGAGAAGGCGATGACTGAGCGCGCTAATCAGAATAATCAAAGCAACAAAAACATCTACCAGAGTGAGTACCCAGTATAAAACCTTCAACATCATGATGGATCTCCTGTTTTTGAACTACGAATGGATCGGTAACGGCCTGGTATTTTGTTAACACCTCTGGCGGCGCGCTTCAGCTCTCCTGCCACCTGCAAAATGTCGCGCTCTTCTCTGTGGCAGAAAAAATTGGCCAGCCAGGCAACCATTCCGACACTGATTGATCCAATGAAATAACCGATCCCCATAGCAGTATCCTTATCTGTAAAATTCATTCCCAGCCATTGAGAGATAATTCCTCCCAGGGTAAATGTCGTACTAACGCTAATCCCCCCGATAATGATGCCCGCCGTCAGGCGGCCACGTTGATACAACTTTTTAGGTTGCCAAAAAAATGACACGCTCAGGCCACCAAATAGTCCGGCGAGAGCGGCCAACCAGTTACTGAATAACCCCATGTCATCAATTGTTATCATTGCAGCCTCCTTAAATTATCAAGATATGACCTCAGTAAACGTCATGAGGCCTTAACATCAATTACTGACAAGGGAGAAGCACGACAGTTGTAGCGCCATTATCCGTAGAGAGATAACGCACCGCGCTTTGTGGGTTGTCGATCACATATTTATCAGTACGCAAACCGCGTACGCTATCCGTCACTGCACTGTACCAATTCCCGTCATTCGCAAATTGCTTGCCAATCCAGAAAGAGCGGGGTTGCGCTTTATGTGAGACTCGCCCCGTGATTTTCACACTGAACGATCCCCTTGCGGGCGAACCTTCCAGACTGGCTTGTGGACTGGTTTCGCTGTTACCTGATTCGCGTTGGGTAGCATCCAGTTCGAAGCCAATTGCCCTTTCTTCAATGCTGATGTTTCAATGAGGGATGGCAACAAGCAGGGGAAATGGCCCTGGGCAAAAGGGCCAAAGGTAAGATTAATTACACATTTATACCTGCAAAAAACCACACTCGATAAATAATCTTATTTAATAAACTGTATTAGTACAGACTCGGACTAATACAGTTTTAGATATTTCATTAATTATTTAGTCATATTAGCATCAATGACCTGATAGAACGCATTCCCTGTGTCGGCAATTGTCCATACGCCCAAAATAACTTGATACCCCGAGCGTTGTGGAATAGTACAGTTCATCTGGACTTTACTTTGCGGGATTTTCCCGTTATCAAATCTTTCGCAGAAAGGTTTTAAATCAAAATCAGCCCGAGCTAATGGTTTATTCGGATCCCATCCTTGCTTAGTGATGTAATATTTCCAGGAAGTTGTGCTATGGCGGGCGGTGAGCGTCCAGTCAAATGTATGCGCGCCACTTTTGAGATTGACTTTGTACCAACGACCTGGCGTCTGTTCATTTAATTCAGAAAAACTCGGATTCCCTGCGCTTGCGATTAAACCATCGGAAGGACCGCCGACAGGAAAACCTTTCACGCCTTCAATCGATTGAGGTTCATACATCACCGCGCCACAAGCTTTATTTAATGCACCGCCCGCGTGAGAGCAAAGAAATGAACGACTTGGTGGGTTATCAATATATCCATGCGCGTAAACATAACCAGTCAGAAATAAAGATAACATTAAAATCAGTAGATTTTTTTTCATGATTGAATATTCCTTTTCAGATGTGATATTACCTGTGGTATTAATAATCAGGCTGATTTAAGATTTTTGTTGATATTCCTCCTTTACAGAAAAAATATAAAAACGCGCCGGGTTCATCGCATTTTAAGGTTTGCAGATAGAGGTCTTACCTTCTCTGCACAACCTTTGCAGGGATTCCGGCGCCTGGTTTTCCGGGATCAACAACTGCATCTCTTTTTGCCGGGCCGTCCAGGTAATCTGGAGACGGTAGAAACGCTGGTCACCCTCGCCTGGAGAATTTGCCAGGCCAGGCCGCTGCCCGAGCGGTAATGCCTGGCGAAGAATAGTGTCAAGCCGCTGGCGCTGCTCTGTATTCAACTGCGCTATTTCAATGCACTGCTTTCTGATGAGTTTCGGCATATAAACCAGCCCGCCTTCACGGGCCAGTTCAATCACCACATCATCGGTGAGTTCAGGTGTGCTCACCATAACACTCCAACTTCTCTCCAGGCCTGCTCAATGGCGTTGGCAACCGCTTTGCCGGAACGTTTTCCACCGTGATAGATAGTCAATCTGGCGAAGGTGGCGAAATCTGCGTCCGGAGGCAGTGACTTGTCACAAACCGTGTCGTACCAGGCGTAACCGGTTTTTTCCCATGCATAACCGCCGACAGCGACAGATGCCAGGTAAAAGGCGCGATTTGGGATACCGGAATTTAAATGCACACCGCCATTGTCATCGCGGGTTCGGACATAATCGTTCATATGGGCGGGCTGCGGGTCGGCACCTAACATCGGATCGTTGTAGGCGGTGCCCGGCGCAGACATGGAGCGCAGAGCACGGCCATTAATTCTTTCACCCAGTAATCCTTCGCCAATCAACCAATCAGCCTGGTCGGCGGTTTGCTGGTAGTAGTATTGCTTCACCAGCGAGCCGAAAACATCTGATAAAGATTCATTCAGTGCGCCTGACTGCGCATAATAGATCAACCCGGCCTCACTGCCGGTGACGCCGTGACCGAGTTCATGCGCGATTACATCGATGGCAATCGTGAAACGATTGAAAATAACACCGTCGCCATCACCAAAAACCATCTCCTGCCCATCCCAGAATGCATTCATATATGATTCACCGAAATGCACGATGCCATTCAGGGCCATCCCCTGGTTATCAAGAGAATTACGTCGCCAGACTCGCCAGAAGAAATCATGCGTCACGCCGAGGTACTCATAGGCCTCGTCCGCAGCGATATCGCCATTGGAAGGTTGGCCTTCATAACGTACCAGCGTGCCATTTACCGTCGACTGATGATGCGCATCGTAAATATTACGCATCAATTCGCCAGGGTAGGTGGCCAGAGGCTTAGAGATTCCTTTAAGGCCGATATCCATCAAGTTTTGCACATGGACTAAAGTTCGACGCGCAAAGTGTTGCTGCGCCTCAGAGCCATTGTCGATAATGCGACGTAAAATATGGGGAGGAATAAGACTGTGTGGGTAATATGCGGACATATTATTCTCCTTGGCTTTATTTAGGCTGTATGAGGACATATTGGCCTCCTTGCAATAAAATTATCTACGAGCAAATATGCTGTTCCCCTTGAAATAAGAAAGAACAACAAAAATATAGGCCTACTCACCTCTTTTACTCAATACGGCAAATAAACCAGGGCAAATAAACCAGGGCAAATTACGGAGTCTTCCGCATTGTTATTTTATTGCCAGTAATAAAATCACTTTCACCTGGTTGTTACCTGAAAAAACATTATTCAGATGTTATTTAATGCAAACCCTCACCCATCGGATAGATTATAATCAGGCAAGCATTACCTCATTAAATATATTATTAACTTTTGCGTATGATTCCCGACGGATATGATGGAAGGTTATACCAGATGTGATATTTTCCGCGTCCGCAACATCAGCCCTACCCTTCGTCTGCACAAAATAATTATATTGCGTGACGCCCGGTTAATAGTGCATATCAACGGCGATAAACTCGATAAACGGAATGATTTTCTGGACACTTTTCCACTAATCAATCGCCACGGATAATCCCGACACTTCCGGGCCGCTGATAATAGTGGTTTTCATACTCCGCCGGTGGCATGGGATTGCGCTAACCATGCTGACGCTTACTGATATAAAACAGTTCGTTGTCATCGAAATATCGCTGCGGGATTCATCTCTCGTTCGGTAGATTTTTTTCTTTAATTCTTCACGCTTCAGTAACGGAAAAACTTTCTGTAACGGCGTTGTCGTGGCCGTCAGCACGACGACTCATGCTGCCCTCCAGGCCGTGTGATCGGCACAGCAGAGTCATCGAAATGGCTCTGCTGTGCCTGTTAAACCCATGGCGATGCAATCACATAAGATCTGATTGCCTCTCTAAAAGCCGTTACCTCACCTGAACGTTTTTTCAGGACTCACCACCATCCAGACCGCCACACCAATAATAAGCACCCCCATAATGAAACCGCTGTTAATGGTTTCGCTCAGTACCAGATATCCCCATAGCACGCCAAACGGCGGAATTAAAAATGTCACGGTTAATGAACGTAACGGCCCGATATCGGCAATCAGTCGAAAATAGAGGATGTAAGCCCATGCCGTGCAGAAAACCCCGACTGCAATGACGCTCACCCAGGCCTCTTGCTGCAGCCAGTTAACCGTTGGCCCGAACCGGGTGCTGCAGATGAAAAAAGGCAGCAAAAAAACCGTTGCGCCTGTCTGGCTACCGAAAGCGACTATTTTCGGATCGAGTCCCCCTTTGTTTGAAATCCAGCTGCGCGTCAGAAAGCCGGCGATCCCATAACAACTGGTCGCGATAAGACAGGCAATAACGCCGATGATTTGTTTATCCGCTGATTGCGCTTCACCGATGGTGGTAATCACGATGATGCCAATAAGCCCCAGCAGCACGCCCCCCCATTTTTTGAGGGTAAGTTTCTCGGCAAAAAAGGAAAAACCCACCAGCGCCCCCATCAACGGGGTGGTTGCATTCAAAATGGCCGAATACCCGGCAGGCAGCCATTGAGCCGCCAGACAATACATCAGAAAAGGCAACCCGGAATTAATAACGCCGAGGATAAATGAGGATTTGAATTTATCTTTAAAATCAAACGAAGATTTAAACAGTAATAAAATGACCGCAAGTCCGATAAAACCAAAAAATACCCGCAAAAATGCCGTATTAATCGCACCGAACTGCGGTACCGCTATGCGCATAAAGAGAAAACTCGCGCCCCAGATAGCGGCAAGCAACACTAACCGAAGATAATCAGCAACACGCATAACCGTTCCTTTTCATTTACGGGGAATTCACGGCGAAACTGTGAAACATGCCAGACAGACTGACAAACAAGATTTTTGTTTATACTTAAGATTTTCTAACTCATGAGACAGTGTCGTTAATGAAAATGCCCCCTTTACATGCACTTATGTGTTTTGAGTCGGCCGCTCGGCTGATGAGTATCAAAGCGGCTGCGGAAGAGTTATGTGTGACATCCAGCGCTGTCAGCCAGCAAATCGCAAAACTGGAAAACTTCACCAGCACCAGGCTGTTCATCCGCAGCCCTCGCCGTCTGGAACTGACAATCGAGGGGCGTATCTATATGCGGGCGATAAGACCCGCGTTCAGCCAGATAGCAGAAGCAACGCAACGCTTAATGAATGAGGGAAAGGCAAACAAAGTGACGGTCAGTTGCACCAGTGGTTTTGCCATTCAATGGTTGCTGCCGCGCCTGCCAGCCTTTGAAAAAGCCAATCCGGGTGTGGAAGTGCAAATCAGCACCACCAACAGGCAGGTTGATTTACTTTCCGAAGGGATTGATTTCGCTATCCGACACGGTGCGGGTAACTATCCGGGACTGACGTCTGAGGTTCTGGTAAACGACAATCTCCTCCCGGTCTGTAGCCCCCGATTACTCGCGGCAGAAAGCGAACTCTCAGGGCCGCGGGATGTGGCAAAGTATCCGCTGCTGCACGATGAGCACCGGCTGGACTGGGCCTTATGGTTTCATACGCTGGGTATTGACGATGTGAAGAGTGACACCGGCCCCATTTTCATCGATTCCAATGGCGTGATTGAAGCGGCAATTGCAGGTAGAGGCATCGCGCTTGTTCGCCGTGCTCTTGTACGCGAAGAGCTAAGAAGTGGCCTGCTAATTAACCCGCTGAAAATCTCGCTTCATTCGCCGATAGCCTACTATCTGGTGTATGAGGAATCCGCGTTGTTGCAGAAGATAAGCCGCCGCTTTCGCGACTGGATCTCGGCTGCTGCAGCCACTGAAGAGTAAGGACGTAGTATGCAAATCGATCTCCATTTACTTGAAGAAATCATCAGCAAAATTTTTATTGAAATGAAGCAGCGGGGAATAGATAGCATTGCGCTGGATGCCGATTATTACTGGAATGTTCCCTCCGCATCCCTCTACGATCCTCATCGTGAGCCAGATAAATTAGACATCGGCCAGCTGGTTGATGACTACGACATATTGAAGCTGGCTTATGAGAAGAACAGTCTGGTTAGCTATAACTTAAAAAATGTCGCGGCAATCATGAGATTCTTATCGGAAAAATATTCATTTTGAAGGCAAAATTGTGGCTGGCATCTCAGCGTTAACGGTATCACCTCTTGTCGCTGAAACAGATTGTGCGCGGAATTCGTTCGTCCTGCGGAACACAAGCTGCCTGTTTTGTGCCTGACGGAAGAACGGCTAAGCCAACAGACTGAGCACTAAAACCCCTACGGATGCGCGGTATTTCCCCCCTGCCGGCGCGACATTGCGCGTTGTTCGCGCCCGGCGCAAAGGGGAACTGGCCTTAGTTGCTGCCCCTTCCCCAGGGTGGCGCAGCGTTATCGCGGACATGAGGCGATTCCGGCGCTGCGTTACTGTTTAACCCATACCAGCTGGTCAACCCGGAACCCGAGGCTTCGCGCGGTATTCAGATAATCCTGTTTTACCGTTTCAGGAAGCGTCGGCGTGCGGGAGAGGATCCACAAATAGTCGCGGTTCGGGCCGCTCACAAGCGCGTACTGGTAATTGTCATCGAGTTTGATCACGTTATAACCGCCGTAAAACGGGCCAAAGAACGATACTTTCAGCGCCGCGGTGGTCGGCTCGCCGGTGAAATAAGCCTTCCCTTCGCTCTCGCTCCACTTCTGCTTTTGCGGATCAAAACCACGGTTAAGGACGCTGATCCCACCGTCGCTGCGCTTGCCATAAGTGGCGGTTACCTGTTGAAGCCCGCGCTCAAAACGATTTTCCAGACGCGCGATTTCATACCATTTACCCAGATAACGGCTGGCGTCAAACCCGGTGATCGGCTGCACCCCTTTTGGCGGCGTCGGAGATTTACAGGCGACAAGTGTCAAGGCGATAGCCACACCCGTCACCACCGGCCATAACTTCATGAGAACTCCTTTCATCTTCGCGGTTGGCAGTAAAGTGTAGTGCAAACGGCCCACACTTCATTCAACCCATAAATATTCGTAGTATATTGAGAGCATTCTTTATTAGCGGGTTTACCTTATGTCTTACTCCATCGGCGAATTTGCGCAACTTTGCGGGATCACCGCGACTACGCTGCGTGCCTGGCAGCGTCGTTACGGCCTGCTCAAACCGATGCGCACCGATGGCGGTCATCGGCTCTACAGCGATGACGATGTGCAGCAGGCGCTAAAAATTCTCGATTGGGTGAAAAAAGGCGTCCCTGTCAGCCAGGTGAAACCGTTGCTGGAGCGCCCCGGCGCGCGTCGCACTAACAACTGGCTGACGCTGCAGGAAAACATGCTCCAGCGCCTGAAAGAGGGAAAAATCGAATCCCTGCGCCAGCTTATTTATGATTCAGGACGTGAATATCCGCGCCCGGAACTGGTAACCGAAGTGCTGCGACCGCTGCGCAGTAAAGTGTCGGCCAATATCCCGGCGATGATGACCCTGCGCGAAATCCTCGATGGCATCATCATTTCTTACACCTCCTTTTGCCTTGAAGGAGACAGAAAAGCGCCGGGCGATAACTATCTCATCACCGGATGGCACCTTGCCGATCCGTGTGAAATCTGGCTTGAAGCGCTCAAACGCACCGGCCAGGGCCACCGTATTGACGTGCTTCCCGTGCCGCCTGCAACCTTAGCACCGGAGATCCTGCCGGAACGAAAGTGGTTGCTGGTCACTTCCGGCAAACTCACCGCCGCCCGTAAAAAACAGATCGAACTCTGGCAACCACGCGTTCGCTCCCTCGACGTCATCTCGCTCTAATCCCTTCCCTGCGCAGGCCTTTGCATCAAGCGCAACGGTTACCGTTGCGTATAGGTTTCATTTTTCGCAAAAAATCACCTCAAACAACCAATTGAATTCTTTACTAAATAAAAAATATTTTCATCAAAACTTGGACAAATAATTTTAATTGTGTAAGTTTGAATTATGCAGTTCCGTTACGTTGTTCAACGCCCTGGTGAGAGTCATGAGCACACTGTCCCGCGTCATCGATCGGTTTGTTGAGTACTACGCCCGGCTGGATAGCCAGCCCGTCTCTGCGCTATCCGCGCTGTATCACCCGGATGCGCTGCTTATCGATCCGTTTGGCGAACACCTGGGGTTACCGGCTATTGAGCGCTATTTCAGCCACCTTCTCGCCAGTGTTAACCACTGCCATTTTTCCATCGACTCACCACTTCACGACGATGCGCGTTTTGCCACAAGCTGGACCATGCACTGGTCGCATCCGCGCATTGCCGGCGGGAAACACCTCACGCTGCCGGGCTGTTCAGTGGTGGATGTGCGGGGCGAAAAGATAGTGCGGCAGCGCGATTACTACGATGCCGGCGAGATGATCTACCAACATCTGCCGCTGCTGGGTTGGGCGGTTCGCGGTGTGAAACGGAGTGTACGCGCATGATGACTGTCCTCATCACCGGCGCCAGTTCCGGTATCGGCGAGGGGCTGGCGAGATCCTGGGCCCGCGATGGCTACCACGTTATCGCCTGCGGGCGTGACCCGGCGCGGCTGGAAGCACTCCGGCAATCCAGCCCGAACATCACAGTACGCCTTTTTGATATGACCGATCGCGAAGCCTGCCGCGATGCGCTGGCCGATTGCTGCGCCGATCTCACCATCCTCTGCGCAGGTACCTGCGAGTATCTCGATCGCGGCGTGGTGGATGCAGAGCTGGTTGAACGGGTGGTCGCGACCAATTTTCTCGGGCCGGTCAATTGCATTGCCGCGCTGCAACCGCAGCTTGTGGCGGGAAACCGCGTGGTGCTGGTCAGTTCGATGGCGCACTGGCTGCCGTTTCCACGCGCCGAGGCGTATGGCGCGTCGAAAGCCGCGCTGAGCTGGTTTGCCAACAGCCTGCGGCTGGACTGGGAACCTAAAGGTATTGCCGTCACGGTCGTTTCACCCGGTTTTGTGGATACGCCGCTGACGCGTAAAAACGATTTTGCCATGCCAGGCCAGGTAAGCGTTGATGAGGCGGTAAACGCTATCCGTCGTGGTCTGGCGAAAGGCAAAAACCACATCGCCTTCCCGACCGGTTTTAGCCTGATCCTGCGTCTGCTGGCCGGGCTGCCCTCTTTTCTTCAGCATGCGCTGTTGTGCAGGATGGTGCGTTCATGAAGATTGCCATTATCGGCAGCGGCATTGCCGGGTTGACCTGCGCGTGGCGGCTGGCGGGACACCATCAGGTGACGCTGTTTGAAGCACAGCCCACCGCTGGCGGGCATACCGCCACGGTCGATATCACCACGCCACAGGGCACTTACGCCATTGATACCGGTTTTATCGTCTACAACGATCGCACCTACCCGCGCTTTATGGGCCTGCTCAGCGAGCTTGGCATCCGCGGGCAAAAAACGCAGATGAGCTTCTCGGTGCATAACCCGCACAGCGGTCTTGAGTACAACGGGCATACGCTCACCTCGCTATTCGCTCAGCGGCGTAATCTTTTCAACCCTGCATTCTGGGCGTTACTGAAAGCAATTGTGCGCTTTAACCGGCTGGCGAAAGCGGCGTTACAAGGCAACATGGATGAGAATGCCACGCTGCAAACCTTCCTTGAGCGCCACCACTTTAGCGATTTCTTCGCCCGTCACTACATTTTGCCGATGGGTGCCGCCATCTGGTCATCCTCCTTGCAGGAGATGCGGCGCTTCCCGTTGCCGCTCTTTTTGCGCTTTTTTGAACATCACGGCCTTTTGGATATCACCCATCGCCCGCAGTGGTATGTGGTGCCCGGCGGCTCGTGGGAGTACATCCGTGCGATGCTCTCACAACTGGGCGATCGCCTGGGCCTGCAGCTTAACGCACCGGTGCAAAAAGTGATTCGCCATGACAACCGCGTCGATATCGAGCTTGCCACAACCACGCACACTTTCGACCAGGTGATTTTCGCCTGCCACTCCGCGCAGGCGCTGGCAATGCTTGATGCCCCAACCCCTGCCGAACGTGAAGTGTTAGGCAATATCGGCTGGCAGCGCAACGCGGTCGTTTTGCATAGCGATCCCCGCTTGCTGCCGGTACGCCAGCGCGCATGGGCAAGCTGGAACTATCGCCTGAGCGAGCAGGATCATGCCAGCGCCTGTGTGACTTACAACATGAACATTCTCCAGGGGCTGCCGGCGGGAAGCCCGCTATTCTGCGTCACGCTGAACCCGGATAAGCCTATCGATGATCGCTACGTCTGGCAGCGCTTTGTCTATGAACATCCGCTGTTTAACCCGGCAAGCTGGCGCGCCCAGGCGCGGCGTCATGAGATTAACGGCCAGCACCGGAGCTGGTACTGCGGCGCTTACTGGTACAACGGATTTCATGAAGATGGCGTGCGCAGCGCGCTCGATGTCGTCCACGGCATCGCCACCAGCGAGGGGCGCGCCGATGAATAGCTGCCTGTATCAGGGCGTGTTGCGCCATCGTCGGCTGCAGCCGAAAGCGCACCATTTTCGCTATAGCGTATTTATGGCCTGGATTGATCTGGACGAGCTTGATGCGCTGCCTTCGGTCGGCATTCGCCGTAATCGCTTTGCTGCGGCCTCATTCCATGATGCGGACTATCCGCTGGGCACGCCGCTTAAAGCGCGTGCGCTCGATCAAGTGGAAAAGCTGACCGCCGAGCGCCCGGACGGCCGCGTGATGCTGCTGACCCAGTTGCGCTATTTCGGCTTTCACTTTAACCCGGTCAATTTTTACTACTGCTACGACAGTGCGGGTAGCCTGCGCTGGGTGCTGGCAGAGGTGCGCAACACGCCGTGGAACGAGCGCCATTACTACGCCGTTGAAGGCCAGACGCCGCGCCCGCTGGAAAAAGCGTTTCACGTCTCCCCCTTTAATCCGATGGAGATGGTCTATCACTGGCGCTTCAACAGCCCCGGCAAAACGCTGCACATGCATATCGAAAATCATCAGCAATCAAAAGTGTTCGACGCCACGCTCATGCTGAGCCGGGAACCGTTAACCCGCACCACGCTGGCGTCTTTACTGCTGCGTATTCCGTTGATGACGCTAAAAACCGTGTTGGCTATTTACTGGCAGGCGCTGCGGCTGTGGCTCAAACGTGTGCCGATTTATCCTCATCCCGTGAGCAGGAGTGAACGTTCATGACCGATCCCGTCTTTGCGCTTGAACCCGAGATTTCGCGCAACGTCCGTATCGCGCGATGGATACTTTTCCGCCTGCTGAGCGGCATTCAGCAAGGCTCCATCACCCTGCGTGAAGGCGCCCAGGCGTTTCATTTTGGCGATGCCTCAGCTACGCTGCGCGCCGAGGTGCAGATTGTGGCACCCGGTGTTTACTGGCGGCTGCTGACCGGCGGCAGCCTCGCCGCTGCTGAAGCCTGGATCGCGGGCGACTGGGAGACCAGTCAGCTTACCGCACTGTTACAGATCCTGGCGCTGAACAGCCGCGTGCTCGGGCGGCTGGAGAGCGGTTTTCGCTGGCTTAGCCGACCTGTTGAGCGGCTGCGTCACTGGACGCGGCGCAACCATCGCCAGCAGGCGCGGGAAAATATCGCCGCCCACTACGACCTGGGTAACGCCTTTTACGCGCAGTTTCTCGATGAAAATCTGCTCTATTCCAGCGCGCTCTTTGCCGATGAAAATCAGGATCTTGCCGACGCGCAACAGGCCAAAATGGCCAGGCTTTGCGAACAACTGGCGTTGACACCTGCCGATCATCTGCTGGAGATCGGCACCGGATGGGGCGCGATGGCGGAGTACGCCGCCCGTCACTATGGTTGCCGGGTAACCACCACCACGCTTTCGCAGGAGCAGTACCGCTGGGCAAGCGAGCGCATTGCCCGCGCGGGGTTGCAGGATCGCGTGCAGGTGCTGCTTTGCGACTATCGCGATCTGACGGGTGAATTCGACAAACTGGTGTCGATCGAGATGATAGAAGCCGTCGGTCAACGCTATCTGCCTACCTTTTTCAAAACCTGCCAGGCGCGTCTGCGTCCCGGTGGCAAAATGGCGTTGCAGGCCATCACCATTCAGGATCAGCGCTACCGCGACTACAGCAAAAGCGTCGATTTTATTCAGCGCTACATCTTCCCCGGCGGCTTTTTGCCAAGCATCACCGCCATGAACGATTTGATGACGCGCCACACCGATTTTGTCGTACGCAATCTGTTCGATATGGGCCCTGACTACGCCCGCACGCTCGCGCACTGGCGGCAGCGTTTTAACCACGCCTGGCAGGAGATTGAAAAGCTCGGCTTTGATAACCGCTTTCGCCGCATGTGGCTCTACTACTTTGGCTACTGCGAAGCCGGGTTTAACGCGCGCACCATCAGCGTGGTGCAACTGACCGCGGATCGCGTATGAAACGTTATCTGCAGGTCTTTTTATTGGCTATCGCGTTCGATCTCTACTGGACGCTGGTGGTGCTGTTTCGCGAGCGCGGCCTGGTTATCTGGCTTACGCTGGCGATCGCGGCCTGCATGCTGTTATCCCCCACACAGCGTCTGTACGCCCTGTTTCTGGCAGGAATGGGGGGCGGGCTGGATGCATTCTGGGCGCTGACGGGTCTTATCGAATTTAGCGGCGATTCGCTGCTGCCGCTGTGGATGGTGGCGCTGTGGCTGATGTTTGCCTGCGTCTGGACGGCGCTGGGCAGTACCTCGACGCTTCCCGGCTGGGCCCTGATGTTGATGGCGACAGGCGGCGGCCCGGCGGCTTACCTCCTTGGCGAACGATTAGGTGCCATCACCTTTCTGGCCCCCACGTTTATTGTCGTTAGCTCGATGGCTACCGGCTGGCTGGTGATGATGCTCTTTTTCCATATTGTGACGGGGAGGCGCTGATGCGAACCGCGTTACTGATGTTGCTGTGGCTTGGCGCGCTGGTGCCCACGGTCCACGCTGCCGACTGGTTAAGCTGGCGCAAAGTTGGCGACGCGACGCTGACCTGGGGGCCATTTACGGTTTATACCTCGCAGTTGCGCACGCCAGACGGCCGCTACAGCGGGCCTGAACAGGATCAGGCGCTGATCATCACCTACCTGCGCGATATCGACCGCGACGAACTGGTAGACGCCACCCGCGAACAGTGGCAGGCGCAGGGGATCCTGGCGCGCGAGCCGCAGAGCGAAGCCTGGTTGCACATGTTGCGCAGGCTGTGGCCTGACGTGACGTCCGGCACGCAACTGGCGTTTGTGATGCGCGGC
This sequence comes from Kosakonia sp., assembly GCF_032104925.1. Classification (NCBI taxonomy): domain Bacteria; kingdom Pseudomonadati; phylum Pseudomonadota; class Gammaproteobacteria; order Enterobacterales; family Enterobacteriaceae; genus Kosakonia; species Kosakonia sp. The sequence continues at coordinate 163,676 of NZ_DAMCGF010000007.1, read as the reverse complement.
AAACAGGGGCAATTCTGGTATCGCGCCGCTTCGTCGCAGCAAGGCTTTAGCCCGCTCGGCACATACCAGTCGGAAGCATTCAGCAGCCACTTTCTGGCGATCTGGCTTGCGCCCGCCACGCAATATCCCGCCCTGCGTCAACAGTTGATCGGAGGTCAAAAATGAAACGCATTCTGGCGCTCGGCCTTGCGCTGATGATGCTGCTGGCCGGTTGTAGCAGCGAGATTGGTGATTATCAACACCAACAGCCGCCGCTTGATATTTTCCGCTATTTCAACGGCACAACCGAAGCCTGGGGGATGGTGCAGGATCGCAGCGGCAAACAACTGCGCCGCTTCCATGTTGAGATCAAGGGCGAGGTGGTGGGCGAGACGCTCACGCTCAATGAACACTTCATTTATGACGATGGTGAAAAGCAGCAACGGGTGTGGCATATCCGCCGCGTCGGTAGCGATCGCTACGAAGGTACGGCAGGCGATATTGAGGGCGTGGCAACCGGGCAGTCGGCCGGTAACGCCTTTAACTGGCACTACCGCATGAACGTGAAAGCCAACGGCAGCACCTGGCTGCTGACCTTTGATGACTGGATGTATCTGCAGGACGACACCCATTTATTCAACAAAACAGCGATGAAGAAGTTCGGCATTACCGTCGGGACGGTGACGCTTTTCTTCACCCGCCAAACGCAGTAAGAGGATAGCGCCATGAAAACCCCACCCATGATTGGTATCAGCGGTTGTTTAACCGGCTCCACCGTCCGTTTTGACGGCGGACATAAACGCATGGGCTTCGTGATGGACGAGCTGGCGCGGTGGGTCACGTTCAAACCCGTCTGCCCGGAGATGGGCATCGGCCTGCCCGTGCCGCGCCCGGCGCTGCGTCTGGTGCAGACCACCGCCGGGGATATCCGTATGCGCTTTAGCCACGCCCCGCACGACGATGTGACAGAGAAAATGGCCGAATTCGCCGAGGCGTATCTCGCCCGCCAGGAGGGATTAGCCGGTTTTATCGTCTGCGCGAAATCGCCAAGCTGCGGCATGGAGCGCGTGCGGCTGTATGACGAAAATGGTCAGCGCGGGCGTAAAGAAGGGGTTGGGCTTTTTACCGCTGCGCTGCTGGCGAAATACCCATGGTTGCCGGTGGAGGAAGATGGCCGCCTGCACGATCCGCTGCTGCGGGAAAACTTTGTCGAGCGCGTTTTCGCCCTGCATGAACTCAATACTTTGCGGGCCAACGGCCTGACGCGCCACGGTCTGCTGGAATTTCACAGCCGCTACAAACTGCAACTGCTGGCGCACCATCAGGCGGGCTATCGGCAGATTGGCCCGTTCGTCGCCTCCCTGCATGAGTGGGAAGATCTGGATGCCTTCTTCAGGGTGTATCGCGAAAAGCTGATGGCTATCCTGAAAAAAAATGCTTCCCGGGAGAACCATACCAATGTGCTGATGCATATTCAGGGCTATTTCCGCGAACATTTGAACAGCCGTCAGCGGGGCGAACTGCGCGATGTGATCCTCAATTATCGCAACGGGCGGCTGCCGATCCTCGCCCCGATCACGCTGTTAAAGCACTATCTCGCCGAATACCCGGATGGCTACCTGGCGAAACAGCGCTACTTTACCCCCTACCCCGACGATCTGGCGCTGCGTCTGACCGTTCACTGAATTAATGACAAGAAAGCCCGAATGACCCTTACGGGCTCCTGAACCACCCCCTTTAGACGACATCGTAGTGTCGTCTTTTTTTTTTCGGCATTGCCAGCGGCTTATGCGATCCTGAAGAGAGGGGGCAACTCACCGCGCGGAACAGACGATGGTGGCATGATCCCACCACGGATTCTCGTTCACCTGGCTTGCATGCACGACAAACTGCGCGTTTTGTACTTCCTCGAGCAAATCAGCCAAGGGTTTAAGCGTGCGCCAGGCTTGCCCCTGCCTGAGCAGACACTGCTGGTCGCTATCGTAAGCCGCGATATCCCCGGCGTAGCGCGGCAGCCCGCACATCGAGCTGATAACAAAGTAACCTGTCGGTTTGAGCAACCGCCTGACTTCGGCCAGGCAGCGCTGCCGGGCATCGCCAATAAGACAGTGCAGGCAACTGCCATCCACAATCAGATCAAACATGGCATCGTCACATTGTGGGAGATGGCAGACATCGCCCGTGAAAAAGTGCGCGGGCAGGCCCGCCTGCGTAAAGCGCGCTTTCGCCCATTCGATGGCGGTTGGCGCGAAATCCACGCCCCAGACGGTATCGCCTCGCAGGGCAAAATAGTGCGCCGCCATGGCACCATTGCCACAGCCAAGTTCCAGGATGGTCGCACCGGGTTGCGGAAGATAATGTTGCTGGCTGAGCCAGGCAAAAACCTGCTGTTGTTGCGCTTTCGCGCGTTGGTAACCGTCGCCAGCCCAGGCTTCGGCACCGCTGGCTTGCAGTTCCTGATACTGTTTTTCGTAAATATCCATTGAGCACCTCACGTCCGGGCAAATCTGTCGTCACGCATTTTGATGGTGGTTAAACGTTGTGCCGCTATAGTGCGCGCATCAAAGGGTGAATGCTATTGCGCGTTTTGTTAAACGCACTTGCTGCTGCCCCCCGCGCAATTATCTATACTCCCTTTCACCTGCCATCATTCCGTAAGGTTTCCTGTGTTAGCCAAAATTCTTGTCGCCATTGTTGCCGTTATTCATCTCTACATTCTGGTGCTGGAAATGTTCCTCTGGGACACAAAAACAGGCCGCAAAGCCTTTAACCTGAGCGCGGAGTTTGCTCGCGAAACCCGCGTTCTGGCCGCAAACCAGGGGCTGTACAATGGCTTTCTTGCCGCAGGGTTATTGTGGGGGTTGTGGCTCGCTGAGCGCGGCGTGGCGGTACTCTTTTTCTTTCTTATCTGCGTGCTGATTGCCGGGGTTTTCGGCGCGGTCACCGCCAGCCGTAAAATCCTTTATGTGCAGGCGCTGCCGGCTCTGCTGGCGCTGATTGCGTTGCTGGCGCAGCAGATGTCGTGACAGTGAGTGCTGTTTTTCCTGCCGGGCTAAATGGCCGCAACGGGAAGCCGCGATGTGCAGGCGCGTCGCTTAGCGCGGCGCTTTTTGTTGTTCCGCAAAGTAGTGCGCGGGCGTGCTGCCCATCGCTTTTCTGAACATGGTGATAAAGGCGTTCACCGATTCATAACCCAGTTTTGCCGCCACATTTTGCACCGAGACACCACTCGCCAGCTCCCGCAAGGCAATCACCAGATGGAGCTGTTGCCGCCAGCGCCCGAAGCTCAGCCCGGTTTCGCGCAGCATCAAACGCGCCAGCGAGCGTTCGCTGAGCGCCAGCCGCTTTGCCCATGCTTTAAAGGTGCTGCGATCGTCGGGATGGTTTACCAGCGCCTGTGCCATCGCGCGGATTTTGGCGTTCGCTGATACGGGCAAACTGACGTTTTGCTGCGGCATGGTGGCTAATTCGTCGAGCGTGACTCTGGTCAGCCTGGCAACATGGCTGTCTGCGGGGTATTCGACGCTCTCGCCTGTCAGTCTGTCCACCAGTTCTTTGACCAACTGGGAGATCGCCAGCGTGCAACACCGGTTCGGTAGCGCTGCCGCACCAGGCTCGATAAACAGATAATTGAGATGCGCGTTCCAGGTGGCGCTGACGCTATGTGCGACGCCGCCGGGGATCCAGACCGCGCAGTGCGGCGGCACAATCCAGATCTCATTTTCCGCCCGGCAAGTCACCGCGCCATACAGCGCAATAATTAACTGCCCTTTACGGTGGGTATGCACCGGCACTTCGGCTTCGTAATCAACAAAATCGAGACGACGCGCCACCGCCGGGCAGTCGGTGGTGTCGGGATCAAACAGGGTCGTGGCATAACGGGTTGGCATACGATTGGCAACATTCAGGTATTTTTTGACAGAATAGAGTATTTAATGGCGTGCGCAAGCCGGTAATACTTCCCGCCATGAACAAAATTGATTTCTCACCCCGCCGTTTGTTGCGCGATTTATCTGCCCTGTGTCGTCGTACGGGCACGATGTTGGGTTCCGTCACAGTGGCGGGCGATGCCAGCGCATTACTCTATTCCGCCAAGAGCTTTGCTGCGGCGATGCTCGCTTATTACATCGCCTTATCGATCGGCCTTGAAAAACCCTCCTGGGCGATCATTACCGTTTATATTGTGTCGCAAACCTCGGTTGGCGCATCGCTGAGCAGAAGCGTCTACCGCTTAGCCGGTACAATAGTGGGTGCCGGGGCGACGGTGTTGATTGTGCCCACTTTCGTAAACACGCCGATTTTTTGTAGCGTGGTACTCACCGGCTGGATCACCTTTTGTCTCTATTTATCGCTGCTTGAGCGCACACCCCGTGCGTACGCTTTTGTGCTGGCCGGTTACACGGCGAGTCTGATCGGTTTTCCGGCGGTTTTTCACCCCGGCGAGATTTTTGATACCGCCATTGTTCGTGTGCAGGAGATTGGGATTGGCATCTTCTGCGCGGCGCTGATTCACCGCTATGTGTTGCCAAAACGGATCTCTGGCCTGTTCAACAGCAAAATCGCGCAAACGCTGCATTCCGCACGCCAGATGCTGGCAGACGCGCTGGCGGGAAGTGCCAATGAGGCGGCTGCTAATCTGCGACTGGCGCTGGCGTTACAATTTCTGCAAGGCCTGAGCCACCATATCCCTTACGACTTCGCCTTCTCGGCGCCGGTGCGCCATGCGCGAAAAGCGCTGCATGACAAGCTGGCGCGCTTGTTGATCGTCAGCGGTGAAATACACGATCGCCTGTTGATGGTCACTGTCCTGCCCGCCGATATTCAGACGCTGCTGGAAGAGGTGCAAAGCTGGCTCGTCGGGGAAGAAAGCGCAAAACGGAAAATTACCGGACAAGCGCTGGCAGAACGCTGCGCGATATTAACCAAACGGCTTGCCGCCGCAGAGGCGCTGACCTTTGAAACGGCGCTGCAGATGAACCTTGTCCGTCACCTCCATGAAGCCATTATCCTGTTGCTGCACTGCGAGCGGCTCGCGAACGCACTCGCGCAGGCAAAACCGGCGCAACTGCCGGCAGAAGATAAACCGGCGAAAGGCTATGTCTTTCACCGCGACAGCCTCTCTGCGGCGCGCACGGCGCTGGGGGCATTTGTCATCATCCTCTGTGGTTGCCTGATCTGGATTTATTCCGCCTGGCCCGATGGCGCGACGGCGGTCTCTATCCTCGGGGTCTGCTGCACGCTGTTTGGTAGTTTCGATACCCCCGCCCCGCATATTGTGAAATACATGATAGGTTCCGCCTGGGGGGTGATGGTGAGCCTGCTCTACAGCTTTGCCCTGCTTCCCCAGGTGACAGATTTCGCGGTGCTGGTGGCGGTGCTGGCGCCGGTCTATCTGTGGGCCGGATCGTTACAGGCGCGACCGGCTACCACCTTTATGGCGATGGGGATCACGCTGACGCTGCCCATCTTATGTGAGCTGGGGGCGCACTACAGCGGTGATTTCGCCACCGCCGTCAATACCGCCATCGCGCTCTTTGCCGCCACCGGCTTTGCGGTGCTGGGTATGGGGTTGCTGCAAACCGTGCAGGCCGATGCCGCCATCCAGCGTTTATTGCGCATCTGCCAACGCGATATCAGGCGCAGTGTGAAAGGCGTCATGATGCTTGATGAAGTGCACTGGACCAATCTGATGATGGACAGAGCGGCGTTGTTACTGCCGCGCCTGCAACGCAGCGAACAGGCAGCCGGAGATGTGCTGCAGGTGATGTTGCAGGCTTTGCGTATCGGCCTTGCGGTAGTGCATTTACGTCGCTTGCAAACGCAGGTTAGCCGTAAAACCGCCGTTGAGATAAGCCTGCTTCTTGAACGGCTTATCCACCATACCGACTCGCCTGCGCCAGGCCCGCACCTTCACACCCTGATTGCCCACCACGCGCAGTCGCCGCATGCGCTTTCACAAAAACTCACCGACAGCCTGCTGGATCTGCACTGTGCCTTGCGTGAACACAATAAGGAGCCGAACGATGGTTAATGATCTCAATCTCGCTGGCGTATACATTCCCGGGCTGCTGGTGATCGCGCTGGCGGCGTTACTGCTCACGCTGTTATGGGTGCCGCTTTTCACCTTCAGCAGACCCCTTCGGCGCCTGCCCTGGCGTCCGCTGATGAGTTTTGCCACTTACATTGTTACTTTTTTCCTGCTTATGCAGGGACTGAACGCGCTGGGGTTAGTCGCATGAAATCCTTTTTTTCTCTGTTAAGCCGTTATGCACTGACGTTAAGCGCCGTGCTGGTGGCAACCCTCCTTGCTTACCTGATGTGGAAACATTACGCGCAGCGTCCCTGGACCCGTGATGGTCGGGTGCGTGCTGATGTGGTGCAGATAGCGCCGGATGTTTCCGGGCCGGTGGCTAATGTCGCCGTTCGCGATAACCAGTGGGTTAATCGTGGCGATGTGCTCTATTCGATCGATCCGCACTGGCTGAAGCTGGCGGTAGCCAGCGCGCAGGCGGATGTCGAGGCGAAACGCCATGAGATGTTAATGCGCCAGGATGCGGCGACAAGGCGTTCGCAAATTAAAGGCGTGATCTCCGGCGAAGACTTACAACAAACAGGCAGTGCGGCCAGCATCGCGGTGGCAAATTATCACGGCGCGCTGGCGGCGCTGGAACTGGCACAACTAAATTTATCGCATGCCACGGTGCGCGCGCCGGTAGCGGGCTATGTCACGCATCTCAGGCTGCGTCCGGGCGACTACGCCACCGCCGGGGAAACCAAAGTGGCCATCATTGATGCGAACAGCTTCTGGGTTGTGGGCTATTTTGAGGAGACAAAACTGCGGCATATTCATGTCGGAAATCGCGCGCACATCGCGCTGATGGGGTTTGAACCCGTCATCACCGGTCACGTTGAGAGCATCGGGCACGGCATCGGCGACAGCAATGACGAAACGGGTGGTCTTGGCCTGCCGGACGTCAACCCCACCTTTAGCTGGGTGCGACTTGCGCAGCGCGTACCGGTCCGCATTCATATCGATAAGTTGCCCGCAGGCGTGGAGTTAGTGGCGGGGTTATCCGCCACGGTGTCAGTGGAGACTACCGGGCGGAAAACTTCCCCGTCGTTACTCGCCCGCATAACCGGTGAATAACCAAAGCGTTAAATGTTGTCTTGATTTTGTCCGCTGGCAGCCTGTTCAGCGCCAGCGGACGAGACTGCAACGTCTTATTTAAACAGTTTCTGCACAAACTCAGCATAGGCGGGACGCCAGACATCCATTTCATGCCCCAGGCCGGGATACGCTTTATAGCTAAACGTGATGCCCTTTTGCTCCAGTTCTTTTTTAAGCCCGGCAATATCCTTCCCGGTGACGGTATCTTTTTCGCCCACCACCACCGTGAAGTTATGCAACTGCTTATTCACTTCCTGCGGCTTATTGAGCTGCGCTGTCACACCCGCATCCGGGACAGTGGCGGTGGTGACACCACTGAATGTCGCCAGCCAGCCAAAGCTGTCCAGATGGTTCATCCCGGAAACCAGTGCCTGAAAGCCCCCTTGTGAGAGCCCGGCCAGCGCACGTCCGCCAGCATCCTTGCGCACATTAAAGCGGGCATCGACCAGCGGAATAATGTCATGCATCAGTTCGCGATCTGCCGCTTTGGCATTAAGCGGATAGAAGGTTTTGCGCCGCTCTTTCGGCGGGAAATTTTCCGGGATCGCCTGCACGATATCCGTTTCAGTATCCGGCACCACCACCAGCATGGGTTTGATTTTCCCTTCGGCCAGCAGGTTGTCCATTATCTGCGGCAACCGCCCCTGATCAATGGCGGAAAGGCCGGTATCGCCAAAGCCATGGTAGAAATAGAGCACCGGCAGAGGTTCGCCTTTACCGTTGTAACCCGGCGGCGTCCAGATATACATGCGACGCTCTGAACGCAGCTCTTTCGCGTGGTAGGTCACCGTCAACAAATCACCATGGGGCACAGCGCGATCGTCAAGAATACTGCCCGGCACCAGAATCAGGCTGGTATTGACCTGGCGCTGCGGTTTCTGAAACCGGCTTCCTGTATCCACCGAACGAAAACCATCGACATCAAAGTAATATTCGTAAAGGTTCGGTGCCAGTGCGGCGCTTTTCCACGACCATATGCCGTGCTCATCTTTTTGCATGTCGTGTGAAACAACGCTCTCCGGGGTTGAACCGGTCACCACCGATACCCGCTTTGCGCCCGGTGCGAAAAGGCGGAAGGTAATACTTTTATCGGCGTTAACCTGGGTTACATACTGGCTTACCGGCACAGATAAATCCGGCGTCGCCGGTAATGGCGCGGCCACGGCAGGAAGCGTCGCGCCCGCAACAAGCGCGCTGACGGTAAGCGCCAGCCAGGTAATGTGTGTTTTCATACTCCACTCCCTCATTGTTTTTTTCGTTAAGGCAGAACGTGTTAGCGCATTCCCACCACGCTTCAACCTGAACGCCAGCCCGCCCGATCAATGTTACCCGCGAAGGCTGGCTGCAAAAGTTTGCGTAGTGAGCGGATTTTTAAAAACCTGTTTCTGTGCGTTTTGCGATATATGTTGCGTAAATCAGCGATTTTTAACCAATTTGAACAGGGTTAAGAAAGAGAGGACGTTCTGTGAACATCACGCTGAGTTTCTGCACAGCAGCTTTTCGACCTGTTGCAGCGGTGCGGGTTTTGAAGGTGAAACAGGTGAAACGCGCCCGTCGCGTTTCACCTCGGGAGTATTAGGAAATGCGGATCGACCGTCAATGCACGGTTTAGAGAACCTCAACCACCGCGAACTCTTCCGCGACAAGTTCCATCTGTTCAGAGAAAAATCCCGCGCGGGTAAAAAAGGCTTTGTGCTCTTCGCGCCAGTATTCAAGGCTTAAATCGCCCTCGCCCTCTTTTCTGGCAAACTCTTCCGTCACATCGCAAAAGCGTACCAGGCGCAGCGCTAGCATTCTGATGACGCAAACCGGGGAATGTTGCCCGTCGAGAATAATATGATAACTGCCGATTTTGGCTGCCGACGCTTCAGCGAGGTAGGAAGCAAGCGAGCAGCAGGAGGCCGTTTTTTTCCCACTCACCACTAAGCGTGCAAGCGCGTTTGCCATCTCCGCGTTATCGCCGAATGACCATGCCTGTGCGCCGGGATAGGCGTTTTTTAGTTCATCAATTTTCGTCATGCTGGACCTTTTATCGGCGTAACTTCGCGGCAACCCGCGTTCAGGGCGGGCATTGTGCCGCCGTATTTCCCATCCATTAACGTAACCGTCTACGTTTTGATCACTGCTCTTTTTTGCGCACAAGAGAGGTGACAATGGCCGTCAATCCACCGATAAGCGGCATCGGTCCTGCGCCGGCGAGGAAGTTTTCGCGATCGATTTGGTTATCACGGCGAATATCCGCAAAGCGGGCAAGCGCATTTTTTTCACTGCTCGCGCTGATCTCTTCAAACTGTTTTTCGAAGCCCTGCGCCAAAAGTTGAGAAGCGGCATCCCCTTGCGAACTTTTCAGCACAACGATGTGCTTACCTTTTTGATAAAAACTGTAATCCGTCATTTCTCACTCCCTCATTGAAAAGGTGGCCCGACAGGTAATATATCTGGCTTAAGTGAATTCTGAACCTGTTTTCTGCGCAATTTGTTAAGCCGGTAAGAAAGACCCTTTTATCTTCAAGCCCTGTACCTTTCTGCAAAGATAATTCGCGTTTCTCTTTCCTTACTCCCGCCCCATATTTCGCGGTCACACGCCGGTATCTGTGTTGAGATTTAACTTAAAGGAATATATTGCCCGTTCCCTTCTGCCAAGCAGAACTTAGCCAACTCGTTTAAGGATGTTTTACCTGTAGCCACTCCATCGTCACTCCATATTAGCGGCAATATAAATCAATAAATCCTCTGCAGAATGTTTACTGTCCGCAGGAGGAAAAATGAACAGATTTAACTATTTCATGAAATACACCGAGTATCTGGGTCGAAAACTTTTAACCGGTATGGTTCAGGATCACCAGTTTCATAGCAAAAGATTAAAAAGACTCACGGGCAGAACCCCCGATCTGGTTAATCCGGTGACGCTGAGCGAAAAAATATGCTACCGCATGATGCATGACCATAACCCGCTCTATACGCGGCTGGCAGATAAACTGGCGGTGCGCGATTATGTTGCGACGCGTACGCAGAAAGTACAATTACCCACCTTGCTTTGCATCTATGACAACGTGCAAAGCATCGATTTCAGCCAGTTACCGGACAAGTTTGTGCTGAAGTGTAATCACGACAGTGGTAGCGCAGTAATATGCACAGATAAGGATAAACTCAATATTGCGCGCGCGCTGCAGAAGCTGGATTTTGCCCTGCGCAGAAATATGTATTACACCACCCGGGAATGGCAGTATAAAAACATCAAACCGGTTATATTGTGCGAAAAATACATTGATTTATTTTCCGAAAGAGACAAAAGCCGCACGCCAGAAATGCTGAGAATACACTGTTTTCACGGCATCGCGGGTTTTATCGAAGCGGATTTTACCGATGATGCCGGTCACGGTTTTATTAATGTCTACAATCGCTGCTGGCAGTTGCAGCCCTTTCAGATGGAATATCCCAATACCCCCGGGGCGATACCTGAACCGGAATTATTGCATAAGGCAATAACCGCTGCCCAGGAGCTGTCAACCGGGATCGATTATTGCCGAATTGATCTTATGCTGCAGCGTGATGTTATTTATTTCAGTGAAATCACCCTCAGCCCCCGGCGCGGCAAGTTACAAATCTCACCGCCCGAGTGGGATACCCGGCTGGGTGAGATGTGGAATATGGCCGCGAAACAAACCAACCCGCAATTGCAGACACAGAAAGCGTAATCACGGTTGTTTCCGTAGGGGCCATGAGAGGCGAAAAATGGAATGGCCCTGATCGGTTAACGTGTAGGTAACGTCGCCCTGATGGGCAAGCATGATGGCTTTCAGCACTGATAATCCCAGCCCACAGCCTCCCGGATTGGTATCCCTTGCGCTGGCGCCGCGCTGAAAGGGGTGAAACATAAATTTATGAAACGCCTCCGGGATCCCCGGCCCCCCATCCTCAATAAGAATAAAGTTCTCGTGTTCATTCGCGCCGTGGCGGATCACCATGCTTTTAGAGGTGGCATATTTTATCGCGTTATCGAAAAGGACAGTCAGACACTGAATGATTCGCAGCGGATCGCACTGGCATTGCTGGGGGTGCAATTCGGTCGCGACGGTAAAATGGCTACGTTTAAACTCCAGCGCAAAGGAATCCACCGCGCTCTGAATGATCTCCTGCAAATCCACTTCCGCGAGCGTTAACGTAAATTCGGCCCCGCCGGATGAACTCACCACCCGCAGATCTTCTATCAGGCTGGATAGACCCTCGGTTTGCTTAAGCAGATTGTTAAACAAGGTTGGATTTGGCTCGAATACGCCATCCACCAGCCCCTGTAAACGGCCCCGCAGAATGGTAACCGGCGTGCGCAGTTCATGGGCGATGGCGGCATTCCAGGATCTGCGCTGCGCATCCATTGTTTGTAGTTTTTCCGCCATCTCATTGAAGTCATTAACCAGATGATTAAGCTCACCCAGATGGGAACTGGCGCAAAACGCCCGCGCGCCCAGATCGCCCTGGGCTATCCTGCGCAGGCTGGTCGCAACGGAGCTTAACGGGGTCAATATTCTTGCCGACAGTTTTACCGTAAAAAAAAGCGAGATGGATAAACTTATCGCGGAAGCAATCAGGATCCATAACCAGTCCAGATAGGTCATCTGATCCTCATTCCCGGCCATTGCCCCGCCGGGAATGTAATAAATGATAAAGGTATAAAACAGGTAGGAGCCGATAACCGAGACAGCAATAACCGTCAGCGTCAGCGAAATCATAAACGCCAGAACCTGGCGGCTTAAAGGATGGCCTTTGTTCATTTGTTTTCACCTAATCGGTAACCCATGCCGCGAATACTTTCCGGAACCCCTTTTAATCCGCAGTTTTCCAGCTTTTTGCGCAACTTGCTCATATGGCTGTCCACCGTGCGATCCAGGGTATCACCTTCCGGCAGGCAGGCATTGAGCAACTCTTCGCGCGAGCAGACTTTGCGCGGGTTACGCGCCAGATAGGCCAGCAGTTTGAATTCGGTCGTTGTCAGTAAGGGAGAGATAACCTCGCCGCAACCATTGATCTCCACATAAAAATCTTGCGGATACACCGTTAAAAAGGGGGTGCGGATAGGCTTATTGTGGAGTTGTTCGTGGCTGGCCTTTGCCCTGCGCAGCACAGCTTCGATACGTGCGACCACTTCAGTGGGATTGAAAGGTTTAACGACGTAATCATCCGCGCCAAGCCGCAGCCCCATCAGTTTGTCGATATCCTGATCCAGTGCCGTAACCATGATGACCGGAATATTGCTCTCTTTTCGCAGTGTGGAAAGGACAGTCCAGCCATCAAACACCGGCAACTGGATATCCAGTAGTACCAAATCGGGCTTTTTCAGCCGACAGGTATCTATTGCTTGCTCACCGTCCGCCGCGCGCAGGGTGCGCATCCCCGAACGCTGAATATAACTGGTCAGAATATCCGCTATTTCATCATCATCTTCAGCAACAAGAATAAGATAGTTGTCGTTCATGATTTCTCCACCCACCACTGATATTGCAGGCATTCTGTGACCTGGCTTGCGCGAAAGCATACACCGATGTTTTCGCTGCGGTTAATGCACCGATGCAAATGCCGTTTTTCTAAGCTGTTTCTGAAGCCAGGCAATAACGCGCAGGTCATCAGCGAACATGAGACCCGCTTGTGCGACGAAAGTTGCATCCAGGTAAACCCGCTGACGTCTCATTTTTTTCTCAATGTCTGACGGCAACATCCGCAAGTGAATATTTACCAGACAGACGTACACACTCGCTCCACATTCGGGTAATCAATTTTCCACAGTCCTGGATAACAATAGAAACTAAGGCATAGAAAATAACCTGTTACTGGAAAACGATGACATAAATAAACACGGTAAAAACATCTTATTTCATTACCGGTAACGCTATCTTTCGGAGTAGAAATATCAATGAAGTACTTACGGAAGCTCACCGCTGAAAAAATCAGTTCATTGATGATATTTTCGCTATGGTTATGGGGAATGTTCTATATATGGCTTATTTTGATGCACAACGTTGAGGAAAAAGTAGGTGCAACGCTGCTTTCATCACCGTTTATCTATTCGGCGTTAAGCGTTTCACTTTTATTGTTTTTGCTACAGGAAAAAGCGGGCGTACTGAAAGAGCTGGCACTTGTCACCTTCGTTTTGGTCATCATATTTCTTCACCTTATTCTCATCTTTAATATTCTGTTACTGAGGTTTCCTGATATTTATGATTTTAGTTTTTATTATGAGTGTTTTTTGATTATTTTCCTCGGCGTTACGCCGATGTACCTTTTATTGCGGATCCTCTGAATCTTATTGAATGCGAAGCAACGATTTTTGGCGATAAGCGTGGTGACAGGTAGCGAGAAAATTCTGGCATCTTTATATCGCAGATAAACTAGCCACCTCCATATAGACTCCACAAAGCAGCCACGTTGCGTAAACATCAAAACGATACACTGCATCAATGCACTGTAATTCTGGCGCATATGTTAATCGGCTCGCAATGAAAGCGCAGGGGTGATTAAGCATAAAGGTAAGCCAGGATTGTTCATCCATACCGGGTAGATACTTTTTTATAATGACGTCGATAAATAAACACCCACCGTCCACCACTGAAAATGTGAAAAGGACATTAAAACATCTGGCCGTAAAAAACGGGAAAAAGCTCTCGGTGACTTTTTTGCTGGTGATTGCGGAAAACGTGACCTATTTGTTATATCCCGTGCTGGCGGGCATCGCTATCAACGCGATTCTGGCGGGGAATGCCCTTACAGCCGCGCTGTATGGGCTGATGATCCTCTTTATCTGGATCCTCGGTGCAACCCGTCGCAGCATCGATACGCGCACATTTGCACGCATTTATGCCGGTCTTGCCGTATCGGTTATTATTGCGCAGCGTAAATATCAGCTTAATCACTCAACCATCGCCGCACGGGTGGTGTTAGCCCGTGAATTTGTTGATTTCTTTGAGATGCATCTGCCGATGCTGATGACCTCGATTATTTCCCTTTTTGGCGCGGCCATTATGCTGCTCATCATTGAGTTTCACGCCGGGGTGATGTGCGTGGTTATTGTCATTATTCTGTCGTGCTTTCTTAAAGGCTATACCCGTAAAAATGAGTTGCTGTTTAACCGGCTGAATAACCGACTGGAGAAGGAGGTGGACTATGTGCATAAAGCCACCACGCTCTCGCTTAACCGCCATTATTCCTCCCTTGCCCGCTTGCGAATCAGACTTTCCGATCGTGAAGCGCTGGGATACCTGGCGATCGGCGTGCTGATCGCCCTGCTCTTTACCCTGACCATTATATTAATGACCTCAACCCAGGGGGTGAACGCCGGGCATATTTATTCGGTAATGACGTATATGTGGATGTTTGCCACCAGCCTTGATGATGCTCCGCAACTGCTGGAGAAGTTTTCACAACTTAAAGACATTGGTCAACGCGTCAAGACGGATGATGTCGATACCGGGACATTATCACCGCAGCAGAAACCTTGAGTTTACTCACCTCGCCTTAATTGTTCGGAATTGATTTCATGCCACAGTTTTTTATTGACCGGCCTGTTTTTGCCTGGGTTGTTGCACTGTTCATTATATTGAGCGGGTGTTTATCCATCCCGCATCTTCCGGTCGCACAATATCCGTCGGTCGCGCCGCCGAGTATTATTATTTCGGTCAGTTTTCCTGGCGCATCGCCTGACATGATGAATAGCTCGGTGGTTTCACTTATCGAGCGAGAGATCACAGGTGTCGACAATTTGCTCTATTTCGAGTCCACCAGCGATACCAGCGGAATGGCGTCTATCACCGTGACGTTTAAACCCGGAACGGACAGCAAACTCGCGCAGATGGATGTGCAAAATAAGGTAAAAACCGTGGAGCCACGCCTACCGCAGGCAGTGAGACAAAACGGTGTCAGCGTTGAAGCGGCCGAGTCTGGTTTTCTGCTGATGGTCGGACTGAAATCCGAAACGGGTGGCTATCAGGAGGCGGATCTGAGTGATTATTTCGCCAGAAACATCAGCGATGCACTTCGTCGCGTGCCGGGCGTGGGCAAGGTTCAGTTGTTCGGCGGTGAAAAAGCCATGCGCATCTGGCTTGACCCGGTAAAAATGCACCATTACCAGCTTTCAGCCAGTGACGTCATCAGCGCGGTGAGCCAACAGAATGTGCTGGTTTCACCCGGCAGATCGGGAGACGAACCGGCGCTGCCGGGCCAGGACGTCACTTATCCGTTAACCGTGAAGGGGCAACTCACCTCTGTTGCGGAATTTAAAAATATCACCCTCAAAGCGACCACGGAGGGCGCGCGTCTGACGCTTGGCGATATCGCACGCGTGGAGTCTGGGTTACAGAGTTATACCTATGGCATCCGGGAAAATGGCGTTCCGGCAACGGCAGCAGCGATTCAGCTTTCGCCAGGCGCGAATGCCATCAGCACTGCCGCAGGGATTCATCAGCGACTGGCCGAACTGAGCACCGCGCTGCCGCAGGGCATGGCGTTTACCGTTCCGTTCGACACCGCCCCTTTTGTCAAAGCGTCGATCATCAAAGTGGTACAAACGTTAGCCGAAGCGATGGTGCTGGTTTTTCTGGTGATGCTGATCTTTTTGCACAATATCCGTTGCACGCTCATCCCGGCCATTGTTGTTCCGGTGGCGCTGCTCGGGACATTCACCGTGATGCTGCTAAGCGGCTATTCCATCAATATTCTGACCATGTTTGGCATGGTGTTAGCCATTGGTATCATCGTCGATGACGCGATTGTTGTCGTCGAGAACGTTGAGCGACTGATGGCAGAAAAAGGCCTCCCGGCGCGCGAGGCGACCGGCGAAGCGATGCGGGAAATCACACCGGCGATTATTGGCATTACGCTGGTGCTCACCGCCGTGTTTATCCCGATGGCCTTTGCCAGCGGTTCGGTCGGGGTGATTTACCGCCAGTTCACGGTTTCGATGGCGGTATCGATCCTGTTCTCCGCTTTTTTAGCTTTAACGCTGACGCCTGCGCTCTGTGCCACCCTGCTGAAGCCGCATCAGAAAAATGCGACTTCAGCGGGAAGATTTGCCGCCGGGTTTAACCGTTATTTTCAGATGCTCTCTTCCCGTTATACCGCGGGACTGGGGTATGTAGTAAAGCGCGCCGGGCGAATGATGCTGCTTTATGCCGCGCTGTGCGCTGCCCTGGTGATGGGGTTAATCACGCTGCCATCCTCTTTTTTGCCCGAAGAGGATCAGGGCTATTTTATGTCCTCCATTCAGCTTCCCTCCGAGGCCACGATGCAGCGCACGCTCGCGGTGGTGAAACGCTATGAAGATGAGGTAGCGGCACGGCAAACCGTTGATAGCAATATTATGATCCTCGGTTTCGGTTTTTCAGGCTCGGGGCAAAACTCCGCGCTGGCTTTTACGACCTTAAAAGCGTGGTCCTCGCGCAAGGGCATCGCAGCCCAGGATGAAGCTGATCTCATTCAGGCAAAAATGCAGTCCGTGCCCGATGCGGTAACCATGAGCCTGCTGCCGCCCGCTATCGCTGATATGGGCACCTCTTCCGGGTTCACCTTTTATGTTGAAGACAGAGCGGGCAAAGGCTACGAGGCGCTGAAACAGGCCGCAGACAGGCTGGTTTTACAGGCAAACAAGCGTGCAAATCTTGCGGATGTCTATATCGATGGATTACCCGAGGGCGCGTCTATTTCCCTGAACATCGACCGGGAAAAAGCGCAAGCGTTAGGCGTATCGTTTGAGGAGATCAATCAGGCTATTTCTGTCACTTCGGGTTCAAACTATGTCAATGACTACACCAATGCTGGCCGTGTCCAGCAGGTCATTGTGCAGGCCGATGCGGCCTACCGAATGCAGCCTGAAACGCTGTTAAAAATATCCGTAAAAAACAGGCTCGGGGAAATGGTGCCACTTTCAGCTTTTGTCACCTCGTCCTGGCACCAGGCCCCGCAGCAACTCAATCGTTATCAAGGATACCCGGCCATTCGCATTACCGGCAGCGCCGCTTCGGGCCACGCCAGTGGTGAAGCGATGAAAACCATGGAGCAGCTGGCAAAGGCATTACCGCCAGGGTTTACCGGCGAGTGGGCGGGCAGTTCGTTGCAGGAGAAAGCCTCGGCGTCCCAGTTGCCAGGGTTAATCCTCCTGTCTGTGCTGGTGGTATTTCTGGTGCTGGCGGCACTGTATGAAAGCTGGTCAATTCCCGTTTCCGTGATGCTGGCCGTGCCGTTGGGGCTTATCGGCGCGCTTATTGCTGTCAGCGCTGCCAGTATGACCAACGATGTCTTTTTCAAAGTGGGCTTAATTACCCTGATTGGTCTTTCAGCCAAAAACGCCATTTTGATTGTCGAATTTGCCCGGCAGCTACGCCACCAGGGCATGAGCACCCTGGAGGCAGCATTCATGGCGTCCCGACAACGGCTGCGCCCGATTTTGATGACCTCGTTAGCCTTCACGCTGGGCGTTGTTCCCCTGATACTCGCCAGTGGTGCCAGCGCCAGCACGCAGAATGCCATCGGTATTGGGGTTTTCGGGGGCATGATCAGCGCCACCGTATTCGCGATTTTCTTTGTGCCGGTATTTTTTATTGTGGTGACAGCATTTTTTGACAGGAGTTTGCGATCCATAAATGACCCCAAAGCGTGACGTACAACCAGGCCGACACAAGCCGGTACGTGTTTGTTTAAAGCCCCGGAAAGGGGCTGAACCGTGGTTAACTAGGGTGCAGGGGGAACGGGTGGCGCCGGTGCCAGTTCCCTCACTTCCAGCCGGACTTCATAACGCTTGCCGTTTTCCAGCGCCGGCAGATTTTTAACCACATTGTTCAACGTATCGACCGGGGTGGTCGTTTGCTGGACGACACCATACACGAGGGATCCCGGCACGGGCGGGCTATCCCTTTGTAACGGCGGCGGTTTTATGTCGCCCTCCGGGGCAGCAAAAACAGAAAAAGTGCACACCATAACGGCAGTGGCCAGGCGTGTCTTCGTTAATCCTCTCATGCTGTTCTCCGCGTTTGTGGTTAAAAAAACATCACCCGACGGAAAATAGCTCGCCAACAAGAAGGGAATGTGAACGCGTTTCGCAAGAGAGGAAAATTGCCGGACAACATCGCGACGTCATGGCCAGAAACGGCGTCGCGGCAGGCATTTCTTTCGCCCGCCATGTACGCTTTTGGCTTCCAGCATGGTACTCAGCCTCGTAGCCAGACCGTAGTGGTGTCTATCCGGTGCGTTATGTCAGCTTCGTACTATTCAATAATATTGACCTGACATGGGCTGTTGTCATTCCAGGCAAAAAGCACCAGATGCCAGAGCCCGGGCGCTTTACGCGAAAGGTCAATTAAACCATTAAAGCCGAGTGATTCCAGCCGATTACGCACACCCCACGAGCCGGGAACGCCGCCCTCTTTCACCATTTCCTGCCATGGCGCAATCGCATCTTGAAGATTAATGCCCGCAGCCAGCACGGCATCTGCACTCCGGAGATCAAAAATTTTCTTTGCCATAACCCTGACTTTGACTATTTCCAGGCTGGCGCTTCGGTTGCTACGGTGGGATTGCATGGCTGCTTCTACACCTGCCGGCGATGAACTCAGGTACAGCGTTGGCTGATGGCTGTCAGAATAGCGCCCTGGCGCTCTGGAGCCGGCTAATGCAAAGTGCCGGTAAGCCGGATCAACTGCGCGATAAAAGACCCCGTCAACTGCTGTAAAATGCGTTGTCAGATCCATAAATCTCCTCATTGTGTTCTGAGAAAAAGTCTGCCATGGCAGCCGCGTCGATTCTGCTTCGTTTAATAGCCTGATTTCCGGTCTGCATGCCTGTACTGATACGAGGATAAATTTGATGCTGCTCAATATGTAGTCCGATCCGTGTTGCAAGGTCAACAAGCGCGGCGTATCACCGTCGATGGCACTTTTGCCATTCTTGGGGGACGAAAACATGGCTGACAGAAGACCACTTAATCCAGACGTCGTCGTACCTAAACCTGGTGGTGGCACACAACCTCGCGATCGCAACAATAACGGAAGGGTTCGTGAGAAACGCTCGGATGCAGGTAAATCGAGAAAATGATGACCGGGGCCACCTTGCGGTGGCCTTTTTGTTTTACCCGCTAAGCGAATTGGCAACGCAACCCTGCAAAAACTCTGCGAAATAACAGGCTTGAGAAAGGACTTAAAGCCAGGCAAAACAGACAGCCATGCAGCCATCCGGGCGTGTAAGTGGTTAAAATAAAAAAACATAAACATTGCCAAATCGAACTCGCTATGTCTTAATAGCGCCATCGGTTTGGAATACAGACCTTATGAAAGCAGTTTTAGTAAAGCAGTCCTCAGTTCAAGAGTTATCCAAAGATACCCTTCTTCGTGAGCCTCCTCCTAAGTGCCAAATAAGTCACTCTATAATCACAGGCCATTATCGCCGCGCTTCGTGGCTCATTAATTAAGGAAATATCAATGTCTAATAAAATGACTGGTTTAGTAAAATGGTTCAACTCTGATAAAGGTTTTGGCTTTATCACTCCGGACGACGGCAGCAAAGATGTGTTTGTTCACTTCTCTGCAATCCAGAGCGACAGCTACAAAACCCTGGATGAAGGTCAGAAAGTCTCCTTCACCATCGAAAGCGGCGCGAAAGGCCCTGCAGCTGGTAACGTTACCGCGCTGTAAGCCCTGCCCTTTATCAGCGGTGCTTACCACAGCGATGAAGGCAAACAGCCTGAGCAGTTAAGCGCGACTGAGAATAAAAAACCCGCCTGGTGCGGGTTTTTTATTGCCCGCATTTCGGCACAACGGAGAGCGGCGCCGCCAGACAGGCGTAGCGCTGTTTGGCACAACCAGAAAAGCGACATTAAGAAATATCCTGCCAGATGAATAAATATTGAGAGCCCGCCCACATTTAATTCGCCGCTATCCCCAAAGAACATAGAGCACTAATTAAAACCAGACTAACCGGTAATTTCGCAAGCCCGTCAGTATGAATGACGGCACATATAATATATTCCCTCTTAGTTTTATCTCTGCCAATAAAAACCTTTGCTGACTCATGATTACAACGCTGATCGAATAAAAGCACACGGCTTTTTTCGCTATCTATAATGCAATGTGCTTCATTTACTTAAAATATATTTTTCGCCTGCAATTTTTTTCTTTTTTTCATTAAAAAATGTGCGGCAATTGTCGATAAGTATTTTGATAAGTCCTGTCTCCAGCGTCC
Organism: Kosakonia sp.; assembly: GCF_032104925.1. Lineage (NCBI taxonomy): Bacteria > Pseudomonadati > Pseudomonadota > Gammaproteobacteria > Enterobacterales > Enterobacteriaceae > Kosakonia > Kosakonia sp. The sequence continues at coordinate 143,314 of NZ_DAMCGF010000007.1, read as the reverse complement.
TCTTAAGAAGTGAAGACACCTGCAATCTGATAAGAAGTGAAAATGAAACCGTCTTTTGAATATTAAGAATTATTATTGAGGATACGTCTATGCCAAAGCTGTTACCGTCAATAAAAAACCTGCCTGTCGCTGCCAAGCTGTTTGGCGGATTTGCGGTTTTGATAATTATCATTGTTCTGTCTTCACTTATCAGCATTCAGCAATCCAGCAATATCCGCGACCACGCCCTGAAAGGAAAATTAATCAATGAAATCAGTACGGAGCTAAATACCGCGCGGCGTAACCGTTTGACGTATCAATTAAACCACGATGAAAAATCCCTTGAGGCGAACAAAGTTGCCATTGAAAAAATGGACCAGAAAGCAGTTACTGGCCTGGACTACACCTGGGACGATGACGCCCGCGTGTTGTTTGATGAACTGCGCAGCACTATCCCGGATTACGCCACTCACCGGGACACGTTTGTTAAGCTGGAAAAAGTGACCGTCGGGCAGTCACAGAACCTGACATCAGCTGATATGAAAATCCTGCTCAATCAATTCACTACCCGCCTTGAGCAGCAGGAAACCACCACCAAAAACGAGATAGCGCTACTGAACCGCCTCAATAATATCTGGACGACGGCGTATGAGATCCAGTCATCGGCGGGTAAGCAAGGAATGGACATTTTTGCCCGTCAGTACGATGAAGCAACGAAAATGCTTAACGCTGAAAATGCGGCGTTTAGCGCTGAAGACAAAGAGATGGCGCAGGCGTTTCTCAGCGGCCTGCAGGGGCACGTCACAGCATATGCGGCTGCATTAAAAGAGTCGCAGAAGGCGGCGACGGAATTGACCACCGTGGCAGAAAAAATCAATACCGTTACCTCGAATTTGGTTACAGGCCAGACGCAGAAAAATATCGATATCATTCAGCGGGTGATGATCATCATGGGCGTGGTTGCCCTTTGCGCCGTACTGACGGGGTTACTGGTCGCCTGGCTGCTTACGCGCCAGATGACGCGACAGATAAAACACAATCTGACGCTGGCAGAACGTATTGCCGAAGGTGACCTGACCGCAACCATTGAACCTCAGTCAAAAGATGAACTGGGTCGCCTGACGCTGGCCATGGGCGTGATGAACGACAAGCTTCGCGAAATGATCACCCAGATAAAAGAGTCGGTGGTTCATGTTGCCAATGCCTCTTCGGACATTTCAGCAGGCAATACGGATCTGGCCTCCCGCACAGAACAGCAGTCTGCCGCCGTGGTTGAAACGGCGGCCAGCATGGAGGAGTTGACCTCAACGGTTAAGCGTAATGCCGACAACGCGCGCGAAGCCAGTCAGCTCGCGGTGCTGGCGGCGGAACATGCGCGTTCCGGTGGGAAAATTGTCTGGGATGTCGTCAGCACGATGGAGACGATCACCGAAAGCTCAAACAAGATCACCGATATTATCAGCGTCATCAATGGCATCTCTTTCCAGACCAATATCCTTGCGCTAAACGCAGCCGTTGAGGCGGCGCGCGCAGGTGAACAGGGGCGCGGTTTTGCCGTGGTGGCGGGAGAAGTAAGAAGCCTTGCATCGCGCAGCGCTCAGGCCGCCAAAGAGATCGAAAGCCTGATTAAAGAGTCCGTCCAACGTGTGGTGACCGGTTCAGAAATGGCCAATAAAGCCGGGACGACGATGGAGCAGATTGTCTCTTCTGTCACCAATGTGAGTGGCATCATGAACGAAATCTCCAGTGCGTCGGAAGAACAGAGCAGAGGTATCGATCAGATTGGTAAGGCGGTCACCGAGCTGGATTCAACGACACAGCAGAATGCCGCGCTGGTTCAGGAGTCGTCTGCGGCATCATCATCACTGGAACAACAGGCTGAGCAACTTGCACAACTGGTTTCGGTGTTCAAACTGCGTTCCGATACCGTTAAGCCGAAAAAAAGCGTAGCGGCGCCTCACCGCAAGGTTGATCTGAAGCCCGCAACGTCGACAGGTCATAGTGCTGACTGGGAATCGTTCTGACGGTTATGACTTGCCAGTAAGTGCCCTCCTGATGAGGAGGGCACTGTTCGCGGCCAAATGATAAACGGTGGCGGCTTATTACCTGTCTGACAGCCAGGGTTCGACGATAGATACTTTCTGATTGTCAAAATCAAGGGTAAGCGTTGAACCAAGGGGTAAAGTCAGCATCGGATGCGTGTGGCAGCAATCAAAACCATCCACGATCGGAACGTTTTCGTCACCTAAAACTTCGCGTAATACATCGTAAGGCGTCCGGCCGCTTCCGGCGTTATCGAATAATTCATGTTTACCAAGAAGGATCGCCCGCACTTTTTTAAACACGCCATTGAGTTTCAGCATCACGAATGAACGTTCAACGGTGGCAATATCTTTTAAGCTATCTTCAATGAACAGAATGTCACCGGATCGTATTTCAGGCATCCATTCACTCCCCCAGATACCCGATAACGTATTCAGGTTACCGCCAATAACGCGCCCTGTGTGTACCCCCTGCCCGATAAACCGGCAATTATTCGCATACAGTGTTTTAGCCCGTACCGGCTCGGCATCATCCCAGTTAAGCCGTTCATCCGTCCATTTTTCCGGTAAAACATAGTCGTAGTGACCATTATTCTGTCCGCAAAGTATTTCAATAAACGCGTGATAAGTGGCATCCACCAGCGGCGGAAATTCACCAAATGAAGCAACCAATGCCGGGCCATAAAAGGTAACTAATCCCGTTCGCGCATAAATTCCCGCCAGTAACGCGGTGGTATCTGAATAACCGATGATTATTTTGGGGTCTGCTTTCAGAGCGTCATAATCAATAAAAGGCAGTAAGGCGTTACTATTATTTCCCCCTATTGTCGACATCACACAGCGAATTTGCGGATCGCGAATAAGTTCGTTGAACTCCTGCGCTCGCTCCGCAATCGTGCCGGAGCGATAGAAATCAGACTTGCCGGTCAGACGACCGGCTTGAAGACGAAACCCTTTCTCCTCCAGGAAGCGTTTCCCACGGCTAAACCGATTGGGTGCCGTGGTGGTTACCGGCGCTGATGAAGAGAAAAAACCAATGGTGTCACCGGCCTGAAGAGGCGGCGCCAGAAGAGGCTTGCTGAAGTTAATCATTGGGATCCTTGTCTGTACTTACCTGCCAGCTTGCGGGCAAAACCTGTTTAGCACGCTTACTTAACGCCACGACTGACGGCTTGTTGCCAACCTGCCCGGCACTGATTTTTGCGGGCAGGAGCGAACGGTGCTGGCGCTATTTTTTCTTATTCAGCATCGATTTTAAATCGGCAAAGGGGTTATACGTTGCGGCCCCGACATCTTTCTGCGCGTCTTCCCCCGCCACTACGGTAGTGCCGTACTGATCGGCTTCCGTATATTTCGAGTGTTCGTGGTCATGGCAAAACAGACACAACAGCTCCCAGTTGCTGCCATCTTCCGGGTTATTAGTATGGTCGTGATCGATATGGTGAACCGTTAATTCACGCAGATTTGAATAGACAAACTCGCGCGAACAGCGTCCACACACCCACGGATAGATTTTAAGTGCTTTCTCACGATAACCGCTTTCCAGCCGCGCGTAGTTTTTTGGGATCAAAGCCATTGCCAGTGCCACCTGTTATAAGAAGATAATTTTCTACTATATCCCAAAAGCGACGCACTGGCGTAACCCGCAGCGGTGAATGGCTGGCAACACACCGCTGCGGGCCGTCTGCTTTATTAGCCTGTTAGTGGAGCGTCTTAACTCCGCCATCGAAGCGGTGGTTGATCGCATTTGACCGGCACGCCACCCGCTAGCTAAAAACGCCAAAGATATCGGCAGTGCCGCCCAAAGCACGGCGCGGCTGATGGTCGCTGTTGTCCGGGGGTGTGATTTTGCTGGCATAGCCGTCAAACACCGTTGGCATCGTCAGCCGCCTTGAAGATGCAGATTCACCACACGTTTGCAGTCGACCGTCTTGCACACTCCCCTTCGCCAGCACGACAGAATGTTACATTTATGTATCACACGATTGACGTGAAACCCGATTATTATCCCTTCTCGCAGGTGTTCGATACGGCATCTGTTTTGTCTGCCAGCCGCCGGAAGCGGATAACAACCCGCTTTCAGGATGCGGAAAACCGGGACTTCAGGAACGCAGCGCATGCACATAAAAAGGGGTTCTATGCCGTTACGCTCGCTACAGGCACTCTGTTTAGTGAATTTTTTCATGGCGGATGTCAGGGATGGCCTTGGCCCCTTTTTGGGGATCTTTCTCACTGAGCATCACTGGCAAGCCGACAACATTGGCTGGATGATGACAGCCGGCGGTCTGGCGGGTCTGGTGGCGACCATGCCTTCCGGGCTGGTCGCTGACGCCACGCGGCATAAGCGCGGTATTCTCGTTGCCTGCTGCTTGCTGATCACCGCCGCCACGCTGTTACTCTGGGCGTATCCGACGCTTTTTGTCGTTGGTTTTTCACAACTTGTCACCGGCATATCCGCCGCGTTTATTGCGCCGCTGTTAATGGGTATTACGCTTGGCTTAACCGGCCCGTCTGGCTTTAACCAGCAGATGGGCAGGAACGAGGCGTTTAACCACGGCGGAAATATGAGTGCCGCGATCCTGGCAGGCATTCTGGTGTGGTATTTCGGTACCGATGCCGTTTTTATTCTGATGACCGGCATGGCGATATGCGCAACGTTCGCGGTATTTGCTGTTCGCAATAACGACATTGATAACCGCGCCGCACGGGGGCTCAGTCACGGCGAAGATCCGGCGGCCGTCCCCCGCCTCAGTGCGATTATCACCCACCCGGCCCTTATTGCGACCGGCGTGACGCTGATGCTGTTTCACCTGGCTAACGCGGCGCTGCTGCCGATGCTCAGCATGCGGGTGGCCTCCGCGCCCGGCGGGGAAATGAGCGCCGGTGTATATGCGGCGGCGACCGTCATTATTTCACAACTGGTGATGATCCCCGTCGCCTTATTTGCCGCCGCCAGGGCGGGAAAACATGGTTACCCGCTGCTGATTACCGCAGCGTTGCTGGTTCTGCCGCTGCGCGCGGCGCTCGCCTGCGTCTCGGCAGGACCGCTTTTTATGATCCCGGTTCAGATACTGGATGGCGTGGCCGCAGGGCTGCTGGGCGTGGCGGTACCCGGTTATATCGTTAAATTGCTGGAAGGCAGCGGACACACCAACGCCGGGCAGAGCTTTATCATGCTGTTGCAGGGTGCCGGAGCCGCATTCAGCCCGGCGATGGCGGGAACAATTGCGGCGAAATACTCCTACAGCGTGGCGTTTGCCGTGCTGGGGGCAATCGCCCTGCTGGCGCTGGTTATCTGGTGGCTACGCCGGCTTTTTTCAGGAGTTAGTAAAGAGCGGCAGTATCAATGACGCGCGCCCCGGCGCGGCTGAAAAAGCGCGGCGGGTAGTCTCTGTTTAATAGCGCGTTGGCGGCACGCCGAACATGGCGCGAAACGCAAAGGTAAACGAGGCCGGGCTTGAATAGCCAAGCTCCAGCGCCACCTGCGTCACGCTGCGTTTGTTTTTTAGCATCACCACGGATTCCAGCAAACGCACCCGTTTTTTCCATTCGCTGAACGCCACGCCGGTCTCCTTTTTGAAACGGCGCGAGAACGTGCGCACCGACATACCGCTACAGGAGGCCCACTGTTCAATACTGTGCGCGTCGCCGGGGGTTTTCTGGATCTGGCTGCAAACTCTCGTCAGCAACGGCGATACCGGCCAGGAGACCGATAACCCGGCATCGGGTAAACGTCTGAGCAGCGAAATCAGCACCTGCACTAACTGCGCGTCATCGCCTGCGTCGTCATACTTTTCCGGCACGTTTTGCGTGGCGTAGTGAATATACTCACGCACAAAATCACTCACCACCACCACCTTACTGCCGCTAAAAGGGATGGTGGCAAAATCGGCCTCGACATACAGGCTTTCCAGCAATACGTCGCTGCCGGCAAGAAGACGGTGCGGCACGCGCGCCGGGATCCAGACACCGTAAAGCACGGGCACCACCAGCGTCTTCCCTTCAATTTCCACCCGCATACTTCCCTCGCGCGCATAGAGAAATTCCGCGAACGGATGCTCATGCATGTCCACGCCCGTATCGCCGCGTAAAGGGTAACTGCGAAAGTACACCGGGCGAGGCAAGGTCATCAGCACCGGCGCGGGCTGGCCGCTAATGGGCTGACGAGGCGGCAACACAAGCTTTGAGCACATAACAACCTGACCTCTATTCGATGAAGTTTGTCTTGATAGCACAGCGCAGGCAAAACGGGTTTCCTGAATAATGAACGGGTCATAAATATATTTCACCCGTTGTGAACAATTTACCAGCCAGCTGCCTGAGCGATAAGCCTTTTTCGCACTGACGGGCAGTGAATAACGGGGGAATTACCGGCTGAGCGCACGCTACGTTGAAGGAAAGATGATGGCTAACGAATGTACCGTCGATGTGATCAGTAAACCCGGCCACTGGCTGCGGATTGTCCAGGAACTGCTGTCCCAGGCAGGCATCATGATTAATGGTCCCGAACCCTGGGATATCCGCGTGCATGACACGCGTTTTTTCAGGCGGGTGTTGCAGCAGGGTTCACTCGGGCTCGGTGAAAGTTATATGGAGGGCTGGTGGGATTGCAAACAGCTCGATGCGTTTTTTGACAAGCTATTGCGCGCCAGACTTGATGAGCAGCGCCCGGCGCGTTTGGCCGACCTGATGCGCATTGCCGCGGCGCGCATCATCAACCCTCAGTCCCGTCGCCGCGCCTGGCAAGTGGGCGAAGTGCATTACGATCTGGGTAACGATCTGTTTAGCCGCATGCTCGATCCCCATATGCAGTACTCTTGCGGTTACTGGAAAAACGCCGATGAACTCTGCGCGGCGCAGGAGGATAAGCTCGCGCTGATCTGTGAAAAACTGCAGCTTAAACCAGGCATGACGCTGCTGGATATAGGCTGCGGCTGGGGCGGTTTAGCGCAATACGCGGCGCGCCATTATGGTGTCAGCGTTGAAGGCATCACCATTTCGGCAGAGCAAAAAGCCTACGCCGAAAGCCACAGCGAGGGGCTGGATATTCGCATCCTGTTGCAGGATTACCGCGATCTGGATAAACGCTATGACCGCATCGTCTCCGTCGGCATGTTCGAACATGTCGGGCCGAAAAACTATGCGACCTACTTTAACGCCGTCGATCGCTGCCTGAAGCCGGATGGTCTGTTTTTACTGCACTCCATCGGGTCGAATAAAACCCTGCATAATGTCGATCCCTGGATCAATAAATACATTTTCCCGAATGGCTGCCTGCCCTCCTTAAAACAGATTACCGAAGCCAGCGAGCCCTATTTTGTTATCGAAGATGTGCATAATTTCGGTGCCGATTACGACAAAACATTAATGGCCTGGCATCGCCGTTTTAATCAGGCCTGGCCGCAAATAGCGGGCAATTACTCCACGCAATTTCATCGCATGTTTAATTATTACCTCACCGCCTGCGCGGGCGCATTTCGCGCCAGAAATATCCAGCTCTGGCAGATCGTATTAAGCCGCGGCGTCACTGGCGGGCTGCGCGTGGCGCGCTAAAGAGACGCGTAAACAGGTAAGCGCAAACGCCCTCGCCGCCTGCCTGAAATGAAAAATAACGTTATGCCGTTATCTTCGCTGGAAGCTAAATAATATGAACGTAAATTTTTTTGTTACCTGCATTGGGGACGCACTTAAATCGCGCATGGCGCGAAACAGTGTCCTGCTACTCGAACAGTTAGGCTGCCATGTGCAGTTTCCTGAAAAACAGGGCTGCTGCGGTCAACCGGCAATTAATAGCGGCTACATTCGTGACGCCTTGCCGGGTATGAAAGCGCAAATTGCGGCGCTGGAAATCAACGACTACCCGATTATCTCGCCTGCCGGTTCCTGCATGAACGCGATCCGCCACTATGGGGACTGGCTGGTCGATGAACCTGAGTGGGCGATGCGCGCCGCGAAGGTTGCCAGCCGCATGGTTGATCTGACCTCCTTTATCGTTAACCAGCTTGGCGTAACCGACGTCGGCGCGCGCCTGCCAGGACGGGCGGTCTATCACCCCTCATGCAGCCTGTTTCGTAAGCTCGGGGTACGTGATGAACCGCTAATACTGCTGCGCGAAGTGCGTGATCTGGAAATTGTACCGTTTGGCGCCCAGGAAACCTGCTGCGGATTTGGCGGCACCTTTTCGGTCAAAATGGCCGAAATTTCCGGCGAGATGGTGAAAGAAAAGGTCGCGCATATCATGCAAGCCAGGCCGGATTACCTGATCGGCGCGGATGCCAGTTGCCTGCTGAATATCGGCGGGCGTTTACAGCGTGAAGGCCAGAATGTGCGTGTGCTGCATATCGCTGATGTGCTGATGAGCCGCTAAGGAAACACTATGTCGCTAAAAACCAGCAATGTTCCTTTTTATGACCGGGTACAGCAGCAAATTGACGATCCGGTAATGCGCCACGCCGTGGCGAACGCGCAGGATAGGATCGGTATCAACCGGCAGAAGATGGTCGATGAACTGGAAAACTGGCCCGACTGGCGCTCGCGCGCCGCTGAAATTCGTGCCCATGTTCTCGACAATCTCGATGCCTATCTTTACCAGTTAAGCGAAAAGATCCGCGCTAACGGCGGTCACGTCTTTTTCGCCGATACGCATGAAGATGCCACCCGCTATATTTTGCAGGTTGCCGGGGAAAAACAGGCACGCAAAATCGTTAAATCGAAGTCGATGGTCACCGAAGAGATCGGCATGAACGCCGCGCTTGAAGCGGCTGGCATTGAGGTCGTGGAAACGGATCTGGGCGAGTATATTCTGCAACTCGCCAAAGATGCCCCCTCACACGTGGTTGTCCCGGCCATTCATCGGGATCGCCATCAAATTCAGCAGGTGTTGCGCGAAAAACTGGGTTATAACGGCCCCGAAACGCCGGAAGCCATGACGCGTTTTATTCGCCAGAAGATCCGCGAGGATTTCCTCAGCGCCGACATCGGCATTACTGGCTGCAACTTTGCAGTCGCGGAAACCGGCACGCTCAGCCTGGTGAGCAATGAAGGCAATGCCCGGCTTTGTACCACCGTGCCAAAAACGCATATCGCCGTGATGGGCATGGAGCGCGTGGTGCCGACATTCGCCGAGCTGGACGTCATCCTCACCATGCTGGCGCGCAGCGCGGTTGGCGCCCGTCTTACGGGATATAACACCTGGCTTACCGGCGCGAAAGGCAGCATGGAGAGCGACGGGCCGGAATCGTTCCATCTGGTTATTGTCGACAATGGTCGCTCGCAGGTGCTGGGCTCGCCTTTCCAGGACATCCTGCGCTGCATCCGCTGCGGTGCCTGCATGAATACCTGCCCGGCCTACCGTCATATCGGAGGACACGGTTACGGCTCAATCTATCCCGGCCCGGTTGGCGCGGTGCTTACGCCGTTGCTCGGCGGTTATGATGATTTCAAAAACCTGCCCTATGCCTGCTCGTTATGTACCGCCTGCGATGATGTCTGCCCGGTGCGCATTCCGCTGTCGTCACTGATCCTTGAACACCGCCGCACGCTGGCGGAAAGCGGAAGAACGCCCGCCATGGAAAGACACACCGTTCACCTGTTCAATTACGCCAACCGTCACCCCCGGCTGTGGAAAGTAGGCATGGTCGCTGGGGCACGCGCCGCCCAACTGATGATCCGCAACGGCAAGATGCCCTTTACGATCTCAGCCATCGGCAAGTGGACGGAGGCCCGCGATCTGCCCGCTGCCGATGGCGAGAGTTTCCGCAGTTGGTTTAAAAAACACCAAAAACAGCATAAAAACGGGGAGCAAGCCTGATGGAAAACCGTGATGCGTTTATGCAAAAAATTGCCGGACGGCTCGGTCGCGAACCGCGTCAGATACCGCAGCCGCTGGAGTTTGCCGGACACGCTCCGCTGACAAGCCGCTATGCCGGACAGATCCAGCAGCACCCCTGCGACAGTTTTATCGAATATGCGACCACGGTTATGCAGGCCCACTGCGAAGTGGCTCCGCTGGCGCAAATTCCCCAGCTTGCCGAACGGATCTGTAACCAGTACGGCGGCGGTCCGCTGCTGATTAGCGGCGACGCCCGGCTGGCAAACGTCGGGATCACCGCGCATTTGCAGAACAGGTTTCCAGCACATTGCTGGGCGTCATCGGACGGAGAAGAGAATCTGCGTCGCGCCGCACAAGCCAGCATTGGCGTGGTCTACGCCGAATATGGTCTGTGCGAAACCGGCGGTGTGGTGCTCTTTTCCTCCCCGTCACAGGGGCGTGCTATCAGCCTGCTGCCCACCACCACCCTGTTCGTTATCTATAAGAGCAGGTTGCTGTATGGCGTCACACAACTGGCGCACGTTTTGCGCCAGCGGGTGCAGGAAGGCGAAACGCTTCCCTCGTGTATCAATCTTATCGCCGGACCAAGTTCGACGGCCGATATTGAGCTGATTAAAGTTGTCGGCGTCCACGGGCCGCTTAATGCCGTCTACTTAATTATTGAAGATTGCTGATGCGGATCACCTGATGGGCGGAAACAGGTTATCTGCCCGTAAACAGAATGACGCTTTTGCGTTCGGGGAGGAAACAGAGATAACTTCCCTAAACGCCGCGCATTAACAGCGGGAATTGAAATGAGAAAAAAGTCCTCGTTATATCTGATGAGCTTAACCATCCAGGATATTCTCCAGTGGATAGAGCGCAATATTGCCGAACCGTTACCGCTTGGCGTGTTAGCGAAAAAATCCGGTTACTCCGCCTGGCATTTCCAGCGCGGTTTTAAACAAATCGCCGGCATGTCGCCTGGCGTGTATATCCGCTACCGGCGCATGGTGATTGCGAAAGCGTTGCTGAGCGAAACGCATCGCTCTATTACGGATATTGCGCTGCACCTGGGTTACCAGCAGCAATCGACATTCTGCCGCGCGTTTCGCGAACAGTATCAGTTAACGCCAAGACAATATCGCCTGCTTGCGCAGGAGCAGTCGACGCAGGAATAAACCGCTCTTCGCGTCGCCCCCCTCCAGGCTACACTGAAACGCTCGACCAGCGCGCAAGGAATAAGGGATGACAGCTCAGGATTTATCAAAAATGGGGGCTGCAAACGTGACGCTTTTTGTTGATGAGCATGGCCAGCGCGTCATTGAGAAATATCCCGTCAGTGAGGTTGAATATGCTTTCTATCAACATGCGGCGCACCGGCTCAACGCGGCAAAGATTGCCTCGCCAGGGCTGTTATTCGCCGATCCGGCGCGACAGTTAGTAAGGCTTGAGTATATTCCTCACCCGGTTTCGCAGGATGCCGTGGCAGGTGATGAGGTGTTAGCGATGCTGGCTCGCTTGCATCGCGTTGCGCCAGAGGCGTCATGGCGCTATCACCCGCACAGCTGGTCAGTTTCCGCGCTGGAAAAATCGCTGGCGCTGCTGGCATTGCCGGAACCGGCTTCGCAACAACTGCGCCGTTTTCAGCAATCCAGCGAGGTGCTCTTTCGCCATCCGGGGTTAATTTCCGGCGACAGCAATGCGGGTAACTGGGGGCGACGGGATAACGGCGAGCTGGTGCTCTTCGACTGGGAACGATTTTCCACGGGAAGCCCGGCGATTGACCTCGCGCCGCTGATAAAAGGGATGGGCACCACACACGCTTTTCAGGCGCTTGCCGGGCGCTATTGTCGTATTGCGGATCATGCAACACCGCGCGAACTCGGCCGGGAGATTGCCATCGCCAAAGCGTGGATTGTCACCGAAGTGGTCACGCTGCTTGCTGAGCGGCAGAAAACCGATCTTCAGCGCTATCTCGCCTGGTATCGGCAACATCTTCCGGACTGGTTAGACAGCACCGTTACCCTGCTCTGAATGGCGGCAGCTTACTGTTCTGTTAGCGTAGCTTTCCCCACGGTTTCGGCATAGGGTGTTATGAGCATTAGCTCATTAACAGGAACCGTAAGATGCGTGATCTTCCCCCCACTGCGACACTGCGCGCCTTTGAAGTGGCAACCCGCCACACCACCTTTACCGCGGCGGCGGCAGAGCTGTGTATAACGCAAAGTGCCGTCAGCCATCAGCTAAAAAATCTCGAGGACATCTGGGGATTACCGCTGTTTCAGCGCGGCAAAACCCTCAGCCTGACGCCAGCCGGTGCCGCGCTCGCCCCGCTGGTACGTGAATTTTTCAGCAAACTGGAAACCACGCTGGCGGATTTGCGCGAGCAAAAAGGCCGGGTGCGGCTGCGCGTCAACACCACTTACTCTTTTGCGCTGAAATGGTTGCTCCCACGCTTGCCGGATCTGGCGCGCTTACACCCGGAAATTCTGGTGACGCTGGAAAGCACCGATCAGGCCATTAACTTCGCCAGCACCGATGCTGATGTGGCGATCCGCTTTGGTCACGGGAATTATCCGGCGCTGCATACAGAATTTATGTTCCGCGAGCAGCTTTTCCCGGTTGCCAGCCCGGCACTTTTGCAGCGTTTTGGCACGCCGGATGAACCTGCCGAACTGCTGCGCTACCCGCTGCTGACGCGCGATGGCGCCGATCTGGTTCCCAAATGGGACGCCTGGTTTAAGCAGGTCGGCGTTAATACCGATGTGCTGCATGAGAACGTGCGTTTCGCCGATACCAATATGACCATCGAAGCGGCGTTACTGGGCCAGGGAATTGCGCTGGCGCGCAGTGGGCACGTTGAAAAGGAGATCGCCGATGGCTCGCTGGTGCGGCTTTTTGACGTGCCTTTCCCGTCGCCGGCCGCCTATTATTTTGTCTGCCCGCAGGGGATCGAAACACAGCCGCACATTGTGACATTCCGCAGCTGGCTGTTAGCAGAGTCACAACAGGCACAGCTTAACTATCGCTAAGTATGAGTATTTATTCATGCCGGTGTGATGACACTTCACTTTTCATCCGGGCATGTGCTGATTAGCATCGATACATGCCCACTTACCTTGTTTTACTGACGTTATTCGCCGCCCTGCTGCACGCCAGCTGGAATACGCTGTTACGCGGCGGCACGGATCGCTTATGGTCCATGACCATCATGTGCGCGACGATAGCCCTCACCTGCATTGTCGTGGCGCCGTTTTTACCCTTGCCGGCTTATGCCAGCTGGAAATATGCGCTGCTGTCAGCGGTGCTGCATGTCGGTTATAACCTGTTTCTGGTACGCAGTTATCAGAGCGGCGATCTCGGGCAATCCTACCCGATTGCGCGCGGTGCTTCACCGCTGATGGTGACCCTGGCGGCGGCTCTGTTTGCCGGGGAAAAAATGGCCGTGAACGCGCTGGCTGGCATTGGGTTGATTTCCGGCGGTATTCTGCTGCTTGCCCTGCAACGCCGTCGCCTGGCGCTACCGGGTCTGACATATTCGCTGGTCACTGGCGCGTTTATCGCCGCTTATAGCGTGGTGGATGGCATTGGCGTGCGCATCGCGGGTAATGCCATCGCCTATACCGTGTGGATGAGTGCGTTATGGGGCGCGCTGATGCCCGCGCTCTATATCGGGCTTCGCGGTGCAAAAAGTTTACTGCGCTGGCGTCCCGATGTATTGCCTGCCGCCGCCGGCGGGCTGGTTTCGCTGCTGGCTTACGGCATCATTATTTATGCGATGGCGACCGCGCCAATGGGGGCAGTTTCAGCGCTGCGTGAAACCAGCGTTCTGTTTGCGGCGCTACTGGGTTATCTGTTTCTCGGCGAGACGTTAACGCTAAGAAAAGTGCTGGCGTGTACGGTGATCGCGACCGGCACGGTAATGATTGGTTAACCACATCAGGAGAACTCACCATGTCTGATTTTCCGACAATTGCGCTGCTTGGCCCGGGGGCTATCGGCACGACTATCGCGGCGGCGCTGCACGAAGTGGGCCACGCGCCCGTTTTATGCGGACGTACCGCGCACCCGCAGTTGATTCTGCGCCACGATGAGGGGGAAATTGTGGTGCCCGGCCCGGTATTGAGCGATCCGGCAGCGCTGCATAAGCCGTTCGATCTGGTGTTTGTGGCGGTGAAAACTACGCAGGTTGCGCAGAGCGCCGCCTGGCTGGCGACGTTATGCGATGAAAACACCGTTGTGTGCGCACTGCAAAATGGCGTCGAGCAAAAAAACCAGCTCGCTCCACTGGTCAACGGCGCAAGCGTGCTGCCGTCCGTCGTCTGGTTCCCGGCGCAGCGTGAGCCGGATGCCTCTGTCTGGCTGCGCGCCAGACCGCGCCTGACGCTGCCGGACGTGCCGCAGGCAGAACGGGTGGTGAAAGCGCTCAGCGACACACGTTGCGCGGTTGAATTGTCGGCGGATTTTACGTCGATCGCCTGGCGCAAGCTGTTGCAGAATGCGGTCGCTGGCCTGATGGTGCTCGCCAATCGCCGCGCCGGCATGTTCACACGCGAGGATATCACCGCGCTGGCGCTGGCGTACTTGCGTGAATGCCTGACGGTTGCGCGGGCGGAAGGCGCGGTGCTCAGCGATAACGTTGCCCGGGAGATTGTGGACGGTTTTCACCGTGCGCCAGCGGACTTAGGCACGTCAATTCTCGCCGACCGCCAGGCGAATCGCCCGCTGGAGTGGGATATCCGTAACGGCGTGGTGCAGCGCTATGGCCGCACGCATGGCATCGCCACCCCCATCAGCGATGTGGTGGTTCCGCTGCTGGCCGCAGGCAGTGAAGGACCCGGTTGATCGTCCGGTTTTGCACGAAAAAGGGAACGTGATGCTGTTCATTTCGTCATCAGAAAACACGGTGTGCCAGGCTTAAAGGGAAATTTGTTCGCCTGCAAGGGCAACGCCTGGTTTACCTTCTGACGACGCGAGGAAAGCATGACACAGATATCGTCTCTCTCTGACCACGAAATTCAGCTGCTTGATCGCTACTGGCGCGCGGCCAATTATCTCTCTGTCGGGCAAATCTACCTGATGGATAACCCGCTACTGCGCGAGCCGCTCAGGCCGGAACATATCAAACCGCGCCTACTGGGCCACTGGGGTACCACGCCGGGGCTGAATTTTATCTATGTTCATCTCAACCGCGCCATACGCCAGCGCGATCTCGATATGATTTATATCTGCGGCCCCGGCCATGGCGGGCCAGGCATGGTGGCCAACACCTGGCTTGAGGGGAGCTACAGCGAAATCTACCCGCAGATAAGCCAGAACGCCGACGGCATGAAGAAGCTGTTCCGCCAGTTTTCTTTCCCCGGCGGCATCCCCAGCCACGCCGCGCCCGAAACGCCCGGTTCGATTAATGAAGGCGGCGAGCTGGGTTACTCACTTGCTCATGCGTTTGGCGCGGTGTTCGATAACCCGTCCCTGATTGCCGCCTGCGTGATTGGCGATGGCGAAGCGGAAACCGGCCCGCTGGCCTCGAGCTGGCACGGCATAAAATTTCTCAACGCCGCCCGCGACGGCGCGGTACTACCGATCCTGCACCTGAACGGGTACAAAATTGCCAACCCGACGCTTCTCGGGCGCACCAGCGATGATGATTTACAACAGCTCTTTCGCGGCTACGGCTACGAACCGCTGTTTGTCAGCGGCCATGAACCCGCCAGGATGCACCGCCAGATGGCACAAACGCTGGAACAGGCGCTGAACAGCATCCGTGACTATCAGCAGCAGGCGCGCAGTGGCGAGGCGCAGACCACCGTGCCGCGCTGGCCACTGATCATTCTGCGCAGCCCCAAAGGCTGGACAGGCCCGCAAACCGTCGATGGCAAAAAAGTGGAGGATTTCTGGCGCGCGCACCAGGTTCCGGTTTCATCATGCCGTGAAAACGATGAGCACCGGCAACTGCTGGAACAGTGGATGCGCAGCTATCAGCCAGACGATCTTTTCGATGCATCGGGACAACTCAAAACAGAACTACAGGTACTGGCCCCGGTCGGCGACAAGCGCATGGGCGCGTCGCCGTGGGCCAACGGTGGTCGTTTACGCCGGGAACTGGTGACGCCGGACCTGCATCACTACGCCGTCGAAGTGACCTCCCCGGGCGAAACGCAGGCCGAATCCACCGCCGCGCTGGGCGCCTATCTGGCCGGTATTTTCGAACACAACCGCGATAATTTCCGGCTGTTTGGCCCCGACGAAACGGCCTCCAACCGGTTGAGTAAAGTATTCGACGTAACGAATCGCACCTGGCAGGAGCCGCTTAAACCCTATGATGAGCAACTGGCGCGCGATGGCCGGGTGATGGAGATCCTGAGCGAACATCAATGCCAGGGCTGGCTTGAGGGCTATTTGCTGACCGGGCGTCACGGGCTGTTCAACTGTTATGAGGCGTTTATTCATATTGTCGACTCGATGTTTAACCAGCATGCGAAGTGGCTGAAAGTGACGCGCAACCTGCCCTGGCGCGCGCCGATATCGTCGCTCAACTACCTGCTCTCCTCGCATGTCTGGCGCCAGGATCACAATGGCTACAGCCATCAGGACCCCGGTTTTATCGATCATGTCGCCAATAAAAAAGCGGATATTGTGCGCATCTACCTGCCGCCGGATGCCAATACCCTGCTGTGTGTCGCCGACCACTGCCTGAAAACCTGGGATCGCATTAATGTCATCGTCGCCGGGAAACAGCCTGCGCCTCAGTGGTTAAACCTCGACGACGCGGCAAAACACTGCGCTGCAGGAATGGGGATCTGGTCATGGGCCGGAAACGTGCAGCAGAACGAAACTCCGGATGTGGTGATGGCCTGCGCGGGCGACGTGCCGACCATGGAAACCCTCGCTGCGGTCGACCTGCTGCGTCATTACCTGCCGGAGCTGCGTGTTCAGGTGGTGAACGTCGTGGATCTCATGGCGCTGCAAACCCAGGATCAGCATCCGCATGGCCTGAGCGAAGAAGCCTTCGAGGCGGTGTTTACTGCCGATAAGCCGGTGATTTTTGCCTTCCACGGCTACCCGAGTCTGATTCACCGCCTCACTTATCAGCGCAACAACCACCGCCATTTTCACGTGCATGGCTTTATGGAAGAAGGCACCACCACTACGCCATTTGATATGACCGTACTCAATGAACTGGATCGTTTTCACCTGGCGCAGGAGGCGATTTTGCGCGTGCCGTCGTTACAGGGCAAAGCGGATGACATCCTGGAGGATCTGGCGCAAAAAATTGCCGCGCACCATCAGTATGTTCGCGAATATGGCGAAGACTTGCCTGAAGTGCAGAACTGGAAATGGCCATCGCAGCAAGGAGAAGGCAACGTACCGGAGTAAACGGGCGTGCAACCCGCACGCGTAATGTCCCATGCGTTACCAGCACGCCGTTCGCCACGCGCGGCGTGCTGGCATTAGGGAGCACGCTGCTGGCACATCTTTTGGTAGCAGCTATACCTGTTAAGAAGATGATTTTGCTTGGGAGTAGTATGGAATATCTGGCCTGGACCGCTGCGGCGGGTTGTTTGTTGTTGTTTATGTCTCTCTCTTACGGCTGGATAAGCCGTGTCCCGGTGCCCATTTTTGGCCTCTATCTGCTGGTGGGTATTGCCTGCGGGCCGTGGATGCTGGGGCTGATTGGCATTGATATTGTTCGCCACGCCCCGCTTACCAGCCGGATAACGGAAATGGCGATGGCGGCGTCGCTTTTTATCACCGGGCTGAAAATCCGCCTGCCGCTTACCTCGCCTTACTGGCGAATGGGCATCATGCTGGCGCTGCCCGCTATGTTGCTGACCATTGCCGGGATTATGCTCGCCGCCCATTTTATGGCCGATCTTTCATGGCCGTTATCGCTGGCGCTGGCGGCTATTCTCGCCCCTACCGATCCGGTACTGGCAAGCCTGGTGGCTATCAACGATGCACAGGATGATGACCGCCTCAGGATCGCGCTCTCCAGTGAAGCGGGTCTCAATGATGGCACCGCGCTGCCCTTTTTGATGCTGGCGCTGGTCTGGCAAAAAGCCGGTGGCGCAATCAGCGCCGGGGAATGGTTTCACTGGTTGAGCGTCGATCTGCTCTGGGCGCTGATCGGCGGGCTGGGTATCGGTTTTGTTCTCGGACGCTTAATTGGCCTGGTCGCCACACGCTCACGCCACGCGCAGGGGGAAGTGGCACCCAGCGATTTTATTGCGTTAGCGCTGATTTGCCTGAGTTTTTCGCTGGCGATGATGCTCAGCGCGTCCGGTTTTCTCGCGGCGTTCGCTGCCGGTATCGGCCTGCGTAGCGCCGAGATGAGCGTACAAAAACGCCACACCAGCGAGGACGATCACGACCTGCCCGCCGAGATGCAGGTGAATCCGCATACCCGGCACGGGCTCGAAGAGCATAACCCGATCAAATCCGTCGGTCTGGTGGTGGGCGATGCGCTCTCCTTTGGCGATACCGTTGAGCGGTTGCTGGCCGCCGGGCTGGTGATCGTGCTTGGTGTGACACTGTCACGCCACTGGGATGCCAGCGCGCTGCTTCTGGCCTTCACCGTGTTTATCATCATTCGCCCCCTCGCCGTCTGGCTGCTGACCTGGCGTTCGGGTGAATCCGTGCTGCATCGGTTAAGTCTTGGCTGGCTGGGCATTCGCGGGATCGGCAGTCTTAACTATATCGCCTACGCCTGGACGCATGGCCTTCAGAACGCGGGAGCGATAACCGATATCGCCATCACCATCGTGACGCTAAGCGTGCTGGTGCACGGTATTTCAGTCACGCCATTACTCACCCTGCGGCGAAAACAGGAACAGCGCTGAACGTCGCCGCGAACCATCATACGCAGACGTAGCGTCGCTGAGCTTGCGGCGTTGTCATGCTCACCCGCAGATAAAAACAGGAGACAACGATGAAAGCCGCACGCTATTTTCAGCCGGGAAAACCGGAGGTTTTACGTTATACCGACGTCCCCGAACCTGTTTGTGGTCCGAACGATGTGCTGATCCGCGTAGAAGCCATCTCGCTTGAGGGCGGCGATGTGATTAATCGCGCCACGGCCTTCCCCGGCGAGCAAGGTGGTATTCCTGGTTATTCCGCTGCGGGCACGATTATTGAAGTCGGTGCGCAGGTAACAGATCGCCACCCGGGACAACGTGTGGCGACGCTCGCGCTCGCGGGTTCTCATGCCCAGTACCGCGTTGCACCCGCGCAATGGTCATGGGTCATTCCCGACGGGCTGGATGTTGTTTCCGCGTCGGTTATCCCGGTGAGTTTTGGCACGGCTGCCTGGGCGCTCTCTTCACGCTTAAAGATCAAAGCAGGCGATAGCGTGCTTATCCAGGGCGGCGCGGGTGGCGTTGGGGTTGCCGCCATTCAGCTTGCGAAGGCGCAGCGCGCGCGCGTGCTCGCCACGCTTTCCGGTGATGCCCGCGTAAGCCAACTGACAACGCTCGGACTTGATGTCGCACTGGATTACCGCCAGCAGGATATTGTCGCCGAGGTGAAACGGCTGACAAACGCAGCCGGCGTGGACGGCGTTCTCGATCTGGTCGGCTCGACGCTGGAACAATCCATCGCCTGCCTGCGCGAATGGGGAACCGTGGTACTGGCCGGTAACGCCGGGGGAAATGCCCGCGCCGATCTGGTGGCATTACAGCAAGCTAATCAAACGATTAGCGGGCTTTTCTGGGGGCGTGAACTTGCCCACCAGCAAGCACGAGATTCAATCGACACGCTGCTGATGGATGTCAGGGATAACAAATTCAGCGTGATCATCGACAGAGAGTTTTCCCTGCAAGAGGTGGTGCAAGCCCACCGCTACGCAGAGGAAAACCGCGTGCTGGGGCGCATTATTCTGCGTCCCTGACGGCTGGCGACTGGCGAGAAGCATTGAGGCACGCCGGGAAATCGCGCTTATCGCTGCACGCAATGCGCTGGTTTATTTGCGCCATCATCCACGGGAAAAACGGGTTGGAACTGGCGCGCATCAGCGTATCAAGACTCACCGCCAGCGTATTGGTTTCGCCGCGTAGCGAAATAGCGCCGAGGCTTATGCCGTATTGATTATTCTGCGCCGGATACAGGCCGTACAGGGAGTCATTCAGTGGAAACGGCAGCGCAATGTGCGACAGCGAAAACATCCCCGGCGGCCAGGCAATGTGTAACGCCTCCTGCGTCTCCTGCACCGCCTGCGCGGGCGTCATGCGGGCAACCGTGTCAACGCTGTCGGCGGCGGCATTGGTAATGACGGTGGTTGTGTAGCGACGTGGCGGCGCAGGCAGCAGCGTATTCACCGCCAGCGAGGCTGACGGGCGAAACAGCGCACCGGCATTGGCCGCCTGGTTGATATCAAACAGCACTAACTCGCTGCCGTTTTGCGGCACATAGCGGTACAGCGCGTCGACCACCGCGCGGGTACTGACCGTGGAATCCATCACCGACTGGAACGTCAGCACCGGCGGTAAGTCTTTTATCTGTCCGCTGCGCGCGGCCTGCTGGATCTGCTGCTGCAACGCCTGCGTTAGCAACCATGATTGTCGGGCGGCGTTAACCGGAAACGAATTGTATTTATACGGGTTGAATTCTGGCACCACATTCAGCCACGCCGCTTTGGCAAACGCCGGAAACGCCGCGGGCCAGCCAGCGAGCCCGGCAAAACGCGCATAGGACGGGACGCCGATCATCGGCGATAACAGAATGATGTGTTGTGGTCGGCGCAGCGCGCTGTTGCCAAGGCTATCCAGCGCATACTGCATGGCCAGTGCGCCCCCGTTCGAGTAGCCGACAAGATGCAGCGGTACGGACGCTCCCGCAAGCCTTGTGGCTTCCCGCACAGCCAGTCGCGTGGTCGCCAGCCATTGGTCGCGATCCACTTTCACCAGCGCGCCCGGTGCTGTGCCGTGCCCCGGCATGCGCGGCACCACCACCACAAATCCCTGCTGCTGCCAGGCCTGCGCCAGGTAACGCATGCTGTAGGGCGAATCCGTCAGCCCGTGCAGCAACACCGCCGCGCCGCGAATAGTGCCTTGCGGCATCAATACCTGAGAGCGGTTCCAGTTGGGTTGAAAACCGGCGGGGTAAACCCGGCTTTGCGCGTAAAACCGGTTAAGCGGTGTTTTCTCATCGTCGCTAAGCGCATCCGTGAGCTGCGTTTTCATGTCGCGGAAAAGCGTGTCTTCGTGCGCAAGATAGTCGGCGAAACGGGCGTGGTCGATCGCTTCGGCAGACATTTCATCAGCAGACCAGCGGTGCCATGACTGCAATGAAGGGCCTTTTTCCGACTGATAAACGCGGCCAATAAAAAAAACGATGCCGAGCACAAGCAGCCCAACGGCAAGCTTTCTGGCAAGTGGGATGAGCTTAAAACCTGACATTATTGCCCTTTGTCGCCACCAGGCGCGGCGATGCCGTTACGAAACAGTGCACAGAGAATAGTGCCACTTTTCAGATTGCGGCAAATCACTACGTCGGCAGGCAAGCGTAAAAAAACCCTGGTGTGGCAGGTGTTGGCAAATGGTGTTTTCAACAAGTGGAGCCAGTAGAAGCCAATAAAGGAAGGCAAAAAACCGCTATTGGCAGATTATTGCCACCGTCTGCTTTTGCGGACGGTGGCAATAATCCCTCGTTCCTGAGGTCAGATATCATCCGTCGTATGGTGTACAACAATTTCCAGTGTATTGCGGATAATGTCGCTTCGTACCACATCATCCGTGCTTTCGATCATCCGGATAAGTTCAAGAATCAACGCCTTATGGGTTATACGTTCATCGGCTGCGACTATGCGTCTGATGGCGACACCAAGAATGGCGGATTCCTCTGCAAGTTTTTCACCACCGCTGCGAAAATATTCCATGAGAGAAAGATCGGTAAGATTTTCGTACCCATCAGAACTTTCAAGCATAGCCTGGCTCATTTCATTACCCCATGTTGAGTTCATTCTTATCAGCACTTCAGTCAGTGTTTTTTACTACTGCCCGGCTGCTTGTTGCCAAACAGTGGATAAATGTTATCCCTGCGATCCTCATTCCATTCCATGCCTACCGCGTCTGCGCCATGGCGCATTTCGCCCAGCGTGTTATTGCTGATTTCGGCAATAATGCGCCCCAGCATCTTGCGCCGTTGGCTGTCAGGCTCACTGCTCTCCATCGAACGCAGCCGGGCTATCAGGGCCTGGGTGCTGATAGGAGAGTTGTCTTTCAGGAGTGACAACACGGCCACTCCAATAAGTTCATCTGTCAGTTGCTCTATTTCACTACTGTTCATAACTGCATCTCGGGTTGCCGCCCGTTGCCGAAGTGCAATTGCGGCATGAAGCCAATTCTCACGTGGTAGCGTTCTGCCAGAGCTTATGGCGCCCCGTGAGAATTGACTCAAATAACCAGGTCATTTATCGCGATTAGTCTTTTCATCTTAACGATCAAACAGCAAACCAATCAGCGTGTGATAGTGGCTCTCCTCTTCCGGGCCAGATGCTTTTTCAAGCCGCGACAACAATTTCGTACAAATAGCCTTACGGTTCAGATTGCGGCCTTCGGTCAGGATCTCGACTGCAATGCGTCCTAATGTTTCTTGCTGCGTTGGCAGCGTGGCTTTATCAAAGTAGCGAGTAACAGCATTCGCTGTGTTTGGAAGAAAACCATTCTGTTGCATCTGTTAATCCTCTAAAGTCCATGAGTCAGGAAAGTACAATTAAAGTTATACAAAGATTGCTAATATGTACATAGAAATTGTACAAAATAATTAGCCCCCTATAGAAACACTCCATAAATTTATACAAATCATCGAGTTAACACGAGAACAAAAGCTCTCGGACGCAACAGGCTTGTACAAATTACCTGTATCGATGCCTGCTGAGTTGTTAACATTTCTGCATAATCACCTGCGGACATACGCGAACTATTTGAAAATAAATGGAATAACGGCACAACGTCCTGGCTATCTTCTGCTAAGGTAAATATTCCTAAATATCCCGCCGGAACTCCTATGCTTACCACCATCATTTACCGCAGCCACCTGCATGACCATGTCTCGTTTAAGATGCTTGAAGAGATGGTCGCAGCCGCCAATATCAAAAATGGTCGGGCCAGCGTGACGGGGATCCTGCTATTCAATGGCACCCATTTTTTTCAATTGCTTGAAGGGCCTGAAGAAAGTGTTACGGCTATTTATCAGGACATCTGTGGCGATGACCGCCATTACAATCTGGTCGAAGTGCTCAGAGACTACGCGCCGTCAAGGCGCTTCGGTAAGACCGGAATGGAGCTGTTCGACTTGCGCGATCACGATCGTGAAGCGGTATTGCAGACCGTATTTGATAAAGGCACAACGCGATACCAACTGACCTACGGCGATCGCGCATTGCAGTTCTTTCAGACCTTCGTCGAAGACAGCGAGAAAGAGTTCTACTACGAAATTCCACCGGGCGATGCCTGGGAGTTTATTGCCGATGGCAACGCGATACCCCTGCCGCCAGGCGTCCCGGATAGCCGTGCCGACTGCCATTTTGCTTTCCAGCCTATTGTTGACCCCTTTGCCCGCCAGATTGTCTCTGTCGAAGCGCTGCTGCGTACCCGCGTAGGCGGCTCGCCGCAAGACTGGTTCGACGATATGGCCGGGGATGATATTTACACCGCCGATTTACGAAGTAAGCGCGTCGCCTTTGCGATGGCCGCGGCGTTAAAGCTGGGTGCGCAGACGCTCTCGGTAAATCTGCTGCCCATGACGCTGGTAAAGGTGCCGGATGCCACTGAATTTATTGTGCAGGCGATTAAAGAGCACGGGCTGGTTCCTGAACAGGTCATCGTGGAATTTAACGAAAGCGCGGTGTTTTCATGCATTGATGCGTTTACGCAGGCGGTAAAAATGCTGAAAGGTGCCGGTATTCGTGTGGCAATCGATCACTTCGGTGCCGGGTTTGGCGGGCTGGTATTGCTGACGCAATTCCAGCCGGACCGAATCAAAATCAACCGTGCACTGATTGCGGACGTGCACAAAAGTGGCTCCCGTCAGGCCATTGTTCAGGCGATTATCAAATGCTGTACCTCGCTGGAAATTGCTATTTCCGCCGTCGGCGTCGAAAAGGCGGAAGAGTGGATGTGGCTTGAATCGGCGGGCATTTCTCAGTTCCAGGGACACCTTTTCGCGCGCCCGGATGGAAACGGCATTCCGGCCGTGGCCTGGCCAGAAAAAAGAGATGAGATGATATAAGCTGTGCAGCGAAGTTGTACAAAAAAGGATTTGTACAACTTTGCAAAGTTAACTTAGTCTGTGAAAAGAGCACACTGGCGTTAAAGAGTACGAGGGAGCTATGGCTTTTTATAGTATCGGCGAGGTTGCCGAACGCTGCGGGATAAACCCGGTCACACTACGCGCCTGGCAGCGTCGCTATGGGCTGTTAAAACCGCAGCGCAGTGAAGGTGGTCATCGTCAATTCGATGAGTCTGACATTCAGCGCATTGTGGAGATCAAGCGCTGGATCGATAACGGCATTTCCGTAAGCAAAGTTAAAGCCTTGCTCGACGACAACAAATTCGCCGGGCAAACAAGCTGGGCGTCACTGCAGGAAGAGTTGATGTCGATGCTGCGACAAGTGAATCCCTCCCGGCTGCGCGCCACCCTTCACACCTTGAGTCAGACACACGCAGCGGATGTGCTTATCGACGACATACTGGTGCCGGTACGCCAGCGGCTCAGCCGCGATAAAAATACCGCACGTGTGGTGTTAAGCCTGCTGGACGGGGTATTAGTGGAGTTCGCCGCGTCAGGCATTGCCACCGCGCGTGAACAGGCAGCGAAAACGGCGCTGCTGATCGCCTGGGGAAATGACGATCGCACCCATCTATGGCTCGAAGCATGGCGCCTGTCACAGCAGGGCTGGCGCATTGATGTCCTCGCCGAACCGCTCGACTCCCCTCACCCGGAATTTTTTCCCGGCCAGCATCTGTTTGTCTGGACCGGCAAACCGCTCACGCGCAGCCAGGCGCAGCAGCTTGCCCACTGGCGGGAACAGGGGTTTGCTATCGCTCACCATAGCGGCAAGGCAGAAAGCATCTGAGACTGGCATTCAATTCAGCCTTGCTTCTCTATCGCTATCGGTTTGCTGAAAACCGTTTTGCCTCCCCACTACTCCTGATGATCGCGGAGATCATCAGCTCTGGTTATAATCGCTTCGCCAGTTCGCACAGAAAATAATATTAATAAGGGGAGCATTGTGACGGAAAAAGCATCAGATTCAGATTTGAAGGAACAGATAACGGGTTTTGCCAGTAATATTATTTCCAGCCGATTAAAAGGGCCTGTGTATATCTATTTATTGTGCTCACTGGTCGCATTTAACTGGAAGCACATATTACTTATCGCCATGTCGGATGAGAAAATAGAAACCCTCCTTAAAAATATCACCAGCGCTTACCATTTCTCGCATAACTATTTTTACTGGCCGCTGGTGGTGGGTTTTGGCATGTCTATAGCCATGCCGGTACTGGATTTTGTTGTTAATTTACTCTCCTCTTTTGTACGCATTGGTGTTAACTGGTCAGATCGCGTCGCAAATGCCGCATGGCAATGGTTTATGGATCGTATCAATGCAGGCAGAACAAAGACGCTCAAAAAAACGCTGGCGCTTGAAGCTGATCTTGCAAAAGCCCAATTTCAACTTGATAACGCCCAAAAATCTCTCAGCAATACCCGACAACTCTCCTCCTCTGTTCGCCAGGAAATTATTTCGCTTGCCGCGCGGCTGGCTGTTATTTCCGGGAATATAAGCACTAACCTGGAAGCTTTAAACGATCCGGAGAAAGTTCAGAGCACCCTTCACAAACTGTTTGATTTTGATGAACGTAATCCGGGACGTGCGTTGGCGAATAAAATATATATGACTAATGCATGCGAAGATTTTATTGAAGCAATAATACGGCAAACGCAATCATTCTCTAAAGAGGATATAGAAAAGATAATGGCGTTTCTGAATCTTCCCTCCGCCACGGCCGAAGAGAACGAACCCGCGGCTGCTCAGGGTTAACCATTCTGCCAGGCAATACTTTCCCTGAACAGAGCCCGGCGTAAACCGGGCTGATTAACCTACCCCATATCACTTTCCAGCCGCTGGCGGTAGCGCAAACCGGGGAACCACTTCATCCAGAGGGCTACCACAATCAACGTGCCGACACCGCCAATCGCCGCCGCAGGCACCGCGCCAAGCCACGCCGCCAGCATACCGGATTCAAATTCGCCGAGCTGGTTAGAGGTGTTGATAAAAATGGAGTTAACCGCGTTCACCCGCCCGCGCATCTCATCTGGCGTATCGAGTTGCACCAGCGAACCGCGGATCACCATGCTCACCATGTCGAAACCGCCGAGCGCGAACAGCGCCAGCAGCGACAGCCACATCCAGCTTGAGAAGGCGAACACCAGCGTCGCCACGCCAAACCCCGCCACGCACATAAACATGATCATGCCGACATTGCGCGTCAATGCGCGGTGGCTTAACCAGAAGCCCACCAGCAGCGCACCAACGGCTGGCGCACTACGCAGCAAGCCCAGACCAAGCGGCCCGGTATGCAGCACATCATGGGCGAAAATGGGCAGCAGTGCGGTCGCGCCGCCGAGCAGTACGGCAAACAGATCGAGCGAAATCACCCCCAGCACATCCGGGCGGTTGCGGATAAACCCAACACCGGCAAACAGCGAAGATAGCGTCGCTGGCGTGCGCGGCGGCTGCGCCTGTTCATACCGCAGGGTCATCACCAGCAACAGCGACACCAGATAGAGCCCGGCGGTAACGCTGTACACCACATCGGCCCCCGCCGCGTAGAGAAAACCGCCCAGCGCCGGGCCGACAATCTGCGCCGCCTGGCCGGAAACCGCATTCGCGGCTGTTGCTCGCGGTAAAATGGAGAGCGGCACCAGCGCCGGCAACATCGAAATCATCGATGGCGACTCAATGGTTTTGGCGCAAGAGATAACAAAGATAAGCGCCAGAATCACCCACACGCTGGCATCGCCCTGCCACGTTAACCACGCCAGCGCGGCGATGGCCAGCCACTCGAGAATCTGCGCCAGCAGCACCACGCGACGGCGGTCAAACTGGTCGGCGATATGTCCGGCAGGCAGCGCCAGCGTTAACGAGGGAATAAACTGCACCAGACCAATCATCCCCAGCCAGAACGCGCTCTGTGTCTGGGAGTAAATTTGCCAGCCGACGATGATAGATAACATCTGAAAACCGAAGCTGGAGCTGGTTCGCGCCAGCCAGAAGGCAACAAAAGAACGATGCTGCAATAAACGACCATCACTGCCTGGTAACACCGGAGCCATAGGTTATTCCATCTCTGTTATTAGTGTCCTGCCGACGGCGCGCCCGGCGCACCGGAACGCACAAACGGCGGGCGGGCAAACCAAATCACCACCACCAGCGCCAGAAATCCCCAGCCCAACAGCCAGAAATAGTCGATGGTCGACAGCATATAGGCCTGCTGTTCAATGGTTTTATCCACCGCCGCCAGGTGTTGCTGCGTCACGCCGCCCATTTTATGCAGATAGTCGGTGGCCGCCGGGTTATACACGGAGACGCTTTCCGTCAGGTTAGCGTGATGGTAAACCTCGCGGCGCGACCAGATCCAGGTGGTGAGCGACGAGGCAAACGAGCCGCCCAGCACGCGGAAAAAGGTTGCCAGCCCGGAGCCTTCCGCCACTTCGGCACCGTGCAGATTTGACAGCACAATGGTGGTGATCGGCATAAAGAAAAACGCCACGCCGATACCCATAAACATCTGCACTTCCGCCACGGTGCGAAAATCGACACTGGTATTAAACTGCGCGCGGATAAGGCAGGATGCGCCGATGGTCAGAAACGACAATGACGCCAGCAGGCGCAGATCCACTTTATGGGCGTAGCGACCGATAAACGGTGTTAACAGCAGCGGTAAAAAGCCCATCGGCGCGGCGGCAAGCCCGGCCCAGATGGCGGTATAACCCATCTGGGTTTGCAGCCACTGCGGCAGGATAATGTTAATGGCGAAAAAAGCCGCGTAACCGAGCGTCAGCGTTGCGGTGCCAATGGCGAAGTTGCGATCTTTAAACAGCCGCAGGTTCACAATCGGGTGCTGCTCCCCCAGTTCCCAGATGACAAACGATGCCAGCGCAATGGCGGAAAGTACCGACATAACGATGATTTCCGTGGCGTTGAACCAGTCCATGTCGTTGCCTTTATCCAGCACCACCTGCAACAGGCCCACGCCGAGCACCAGCAACGCAATGCCGATGTAATCGATCGGCGAATGAGAGGTGGTTTCTTCGCGCTCTCGCAGCTGTGTCCAGACCACGATGGCGGCGAAAATCCCTATCGGTACGTTGATATAGAAGATCCACGGCCACGAGTAATTGTCGGTGATCCAGCCGCCGGTAATCGGCCCGACAATCGGTGCGACCACGGTCACCATCGACAGCAACGCCAGCGCCATACTGCGTTTGCTGGTCGGGAAAATCACCAGCAATAGCGTCTGGCACATCGGGAACATCGGCCCGGCAAAAAAGCCCTGCAGCGCGCGGAAGATAATCAGCTCGGTCATGCTGTGGGCGAACCCGCACAGAAACGAGGTCAGAGTGAACAGCGCCACCGAACCGACAAACAGCTTGAGCTGACCAAAGCGACGGGTAAACCAGCCGGTCAGCGGCAGCGCAATAGCATTGCACACCGCGAACGAGGTAATCACCCAGGTGCCCTGATCCGAACTGACGCCAAGGTTACCGGCGATGGTCGGCAGCGCAACGTTCGCGATGGTGGTATCCAGCACCTGCATAAAGGTTGCCAGCGACAGCGCAATCGTCGCCAGCAACAGGCTGGGTGGCGTAAACGCCGACTTATCTTGCATAACGTCTCTCTTAGCGGGCGCTGGACGCTACCGCCTGGCTGTTGTCATGAAGAATTTTCGTCACCAGTTGATCGGCGTTCTCCAGTGCGTTCTGGTAAACGTCGGTGGTGAAGCGCGGGGCAGCAACCGTTTTGGGCGGCAGCAGATCGCCATCGGCGTTACGAATATCCACGCGGGCAAACATCGACAGCCCCACACGCAGCGGATGTTTCTGCATGTCATGCGGATCAAGAGTGATGCGCACTGGCAAACGCTGGATAATCTTGATCCAGTTCCCGCTGGCGTTTTGCGCCGGCAGCAGCGAAAACGCACTGCCGGTGCCAATGCCCAGACTCTCAATGGTGCCGTGGTACTCCACATCGTCACCATAGAGATCGGCGGTCAGCGTCACTTTCTGCCCCAGACGCATGGTATTCATCTGGCTCTCTTTAAAGTTGGCGTCCACCCACACCTGATCCAGCGGCACAATCGACATCAGCGTGGTGCCGGAATCGACGCGCATCCCCAGTTGTACCGCGCGTTTTGCGACAAAGCCGCTTACCGGCGCAACAATGGTGCTGCGCGCGTTATCGAGGTAACGCTGGCGCAACGTGGCAATCGCGCTTTTGATTTCCGGATGGCTGTCGATAACCGTGTCATCGGTCATCGCCAGGTTAGTGCTTAACGCCTGTTGCGCCGCCGCCAGATCGCTTTTCGCCGTGGCGACCGCATCACGGTAGTGCGCTAAATCCTCAACGGAAATCGCGCCGCTGGTGGCGATTTTTTGCCGACGCGCATAGTCGTTCTGCGCGGTTTGCAACGCGGTTTGTTTCGCCGCGACCTGCGCACGGTAGTTATCGACCGTGCTGTACAAGCCGCGCACCTGGCGCACAGTGCTGGCCAGGTTCGCTTCTGCCTGTTGCAGGGCGATTTCGGTGTCACTCGGATCCAGCAACACCAGCGGCTGCCCTTTTTCGACATAATCGCCTTCATCAACGGAAACCTGCGTCACCGTCCCGCCGATTTGCGGCGTTAAGGTCACCAGGTTGGCGTTGACGTACGCATCATCAGTACTTTCGTAGTAACGGGCATATAACAGATACCAGGCCAGACAGCCTGCGGCGATAAGCAGCAAAACAACGAACAGGATAGCGAAGTTGCGCTTACGTTTGCTCGGCGCGCGTTCGGGTTGTGCAGATGAAGTTTGCATCTTGATACCTTTTCAGGACAGCTTAGCGATGTGGGCGGGTTGCCTCGTCCGGCAACATTTTTATCAGCAGTTCAACCAGCAGCCGCGACTCGTCGGCGGTCAGACGCCTGGTCATCGTACTGAGAATCGAGGCCAGCGCCTCATTCTGAAATCGGTCACAAATCACGCGCCCTTTGTCGGTCAGTTCGAGAATGACCTGGCGTTTATCTTCCGGGTTGGTGGTGCGCACAATCAGATCGCGCTTGACCATGCGCTCAAGCATGCGGCTCATCGCCCCGGCATCCATCAGCAGATTTTTGCTCACTTCAACTGGGCTATTGAAGCCTTTATAGATACTTATCAATACCTTGAACTGTGCAGCGGTGATATCCGCAGCAGAAAAGTACTGGCTAATAAGCTGGTCTTTGAACTGGTTTGCCAGATGAATCAACAAACCGAGGTGCAGTTTTGGGTTGGGAATATCCGCAGCGTTAGTCATGATATTTGCCTGGTCAGTAATTACAAATGAAATTACTGACCAGGCAGTGAACTGTCAATGAATTGTCAAGATAAGCGCACGTTTTGTCAGTGCGTGATGGTGTTCCGGGTGGTGAAGATCAACTTAACGTGTTGATTTTATAGCTCGTGAAGCGAGCAGTGCATTCGCGGCTTCGACAAACCCGGCCCCACCCGGCCCACGCGTGATCCAGGCAGGCGCCTGGGGCAGCGCATCAAGGCACTCCAGCACGGTACTGACGCCTACCGAATGGCGGAAAAAGGCAAACATCGGTGCATCATTGAGTGAATCACC
Source organism: Kosakonia sp. (assembly GCF_032104925.1). Lineage (NCBI taxonomy): Bacteria > Pseudomonadati > Pseudomonadota > Gammaproteobacteria > Enterobacterales > Enterobacteriaceae > Kosakonia > Kosakonia sp. The sequence continues at coordinate 112,611 of NZ_DAMCGF010000007.1, read as the reverse complement.
GGTATAAAGCACCGAGTCAGGGTCGCTATCGATGTCGAGGTTGTAGTGTTCGCGCAGCACTTTTCGCGCCATCACCAGCTTGTCGTAACCGCCCAGCCAGCCGAGCAGCCAGAGATTATTGACCGTGACACTGGCTCCATGACTGCGCATGCAGTTGATGATGGCGGCGTTTTGTTCGTCATCCGCCGTGCGGGAAAAAGCAATACTGGTCAGTCGAAAGGGCTGGTCATCAGCCAGCGTGGCCGTGGGAACCTGGCGTTTTACGTCGTCAATAATATGCGCTAATTGTGGTGTCAGTTTCGCCTGCGCGTCGTGCCAGTAGTGACGCGCAATCCCCTCCTGTGCACGGCGATAAAAAAGCCCGCCGTTTTCGCCAATCACCCCCGCCACCGGCCACATTCGCGCCATTTGATCGCACCAGCCAGCCGGTGCGGCGGTCACAGGGATAACGCTGATCCCCGCGTGGTGTAACTGTTCCAGCGCCTGGTAGGTGGCTGCAGCCAGTTTTCCCTGGTATGTCAGGGTTTCGTCCATGTCCGTCAGGACAAAACGTACTGCGCGGAAAGTCGCGGCATGGGCATTTTCCAGTTGTTTCATGATGTTCTCCTCGTGGGCTAACAGGGTAACGAGCCATCAGCGCCCTGAACATCATTCTGGTTAGCAATAATCCTCATATGGAAAAGTAAAAACGGGCATATGCCGCATGCACCTGTCAGGTAAGGCATCACTCTCTTTTTTAACGCCGCGAATGGAGCGGTTCAACTGTGCATTCGGCGGCAACCCTTTCGGCGGGCGCGAGGACTGAGATAGTTCTTAAACTTGCTGAATATCACGCGTGTAGCCGCTTGCCAAACGTAAAGAAATGTCAAAAAAGGCCACGAAAAAGCCAGCTATACCTGCCAAAAATGAGTGATAGTGACACAGGTGATTAATGAAAACGAAAGTGCATGCCGTTAAGTTATTAATATTAATGAAAATTTATTTTTTAAAAAATAATAACAAGCGAAACGGCGAGCAAAAAATATATTCAACCCAACCTGTTTACGCCTCGGTTTGACTAAATGAGGTCAGTGTCTAAATTTAATATCAAGCGACACACGCTGGCATGTAAATATAAAGCAGGAAGGATATCAGGATTAATATTTGTCTATTTAATTCATCTCGCGTTAATAAACGCCGCATAACTTCCCCTGATATTTTTTATTAATAGTATAACTGCTGATAACAGCGGCAGTGCCCTATTTTGCTTATCCACTCAACCATGAAAGGATCAGATATGACACCTCAAGAAAATTATCACGACTGGTTACGCGATGCACATGCCATGGAAAAACAAGCTGAGTCAATGCTTAATGCCATGAGCAGCCGCATCGATAATTACCCCGATTTACGCGCACGAATTGAGCAACATTTAACGGAAACGCAAGGGCAAATAAAATTGCTGGAAACGGTGATGGATCGTAACGATATTAACCGTTCGTTAATGAAAGATGCCACCAGCAAAATGGCGGCGATGGGTCAATCATTTGGCGGCATGTTTGCACCGGATGAAATCGTTAAAGGCGCAATCAGTAGCTACGTCTTCGAACAATTTGAAATTGCCTGTTATACCTCGCTTATTGCCGCGGCTGAAAAAGCCGGTGACAGCGCCAGCATCGATATTTTCAAACAGATCCTGGCGGAAGAAAAAGCCATGGCCGAATGGGCACTCAATCATATTCCGGATGTGACAGAACAATTTTTGCTGCGCAGCGCAGCGGAAGGCGTGGAAGCTAAAAAATAATAAATTTTATTTTTCAGGAGGCAAGCAATGTTTCGTCATGTAAAGCAACTGCAATACACCGTGCGCGTCAGTGAACCGAATCCAGGGCTGGCCAACCTGCTGCTTGAACAGTTTGGCGGCCCGCAAGGGGAACTGGCTGCGGCATGCCGCTATTTCACCCAGGGGCTGGGTGATGAAGACGCCGGTCGCAAAGAGATGTTGATGGACATCGCGACAGAAGAGCTCAGCCATCTGGAAATTATCGGTTCGCTGGTCGGCATGCTCAATAAAGGGGCAAAAGGCGAGCTGGCAGAAGGCACCGAAAGTGAGGCGGAGCTGTATCGCTCGTTAACCGAAAACGGTAACGACAGCCATATTACGTCGCTGCTGTACGGCGGCGGCCCCGCGCTGACTAACTCCGCCGGTGTCCCGTGGACCGCCGCTTATATTGATACGATTGGCGAAGTGACCGCCGACTTGCGTTCGAATATCGCCGCCGAAGCGCGCGCGAAAATTATTTACGAGCGCCTAATCAATGTCACCGACGATCCGGGTGTAAAAGACGCGTTAGGTTTCCTGATGACCCGTGAAGCCGCGCATATGCTCTCTTTTGAGAAGGCGCTCTACTCGATTCGCAATAATTTCCCGCCAGGAAAATTACCGCCAATCGAACAGTACACCAACGTCTACTACAACATGTCGGAAGGTGACGATCCGCGCGGTAGCTGGAACAGCGATGAGAACTTTGACTATGTCGCCGATCCACAACCGGCGGTGGACGGCGGTGACGGCTCCGCCACCACGACGCTCAGCCCGGAACAACTGGCGCTGGTAAAAGCGATGGCCGAACGCACCAAATCCGATCCGACTGTGGATCCCCTCACCGGCGCCGACCTCGGTAGCGGTGAACCCCAGCCGAAATAAGCATCCCGAAAGCATCTGCAAGGCAGATGCTTTTTTTTATCGGCGTTGTAACGCACGCAACTCCTGCGCATCGTGGCTACAAAACAGCCGGATCTCCTCGCCATGCGTTAACGCCAGCTCGCGCAGACGTTGCTGGTTAACCCTTCTGGCTGCGTTATCCATCGCCATCATCCATTGATAAAAACGCAGCCCCGGCGTGCAGTGGCGCTCCGTCCCCCCGATTTCCCCCCGGTAAAACCAGGCGTCACCGCCGTGCAGTAGCCAGCCAGCGGGATGCTGAATGGCAATACCGGCATGACCCAGCGTGTGACCAGCGAGCGGGATAAGCAAAATCTCCGGCGGCAATCCACGCAGGGCCGTCACGGCATCAAAGCCGTACCACTTCTCGCCTTCGGCGGCATACCCCTGCCAGCCCGAAACGCCCTGCCACTGGCCGGGACGATAGCGTTCGCGTGTAAGCCAGCTGTGCCGCTGCTGCGCAGTGTCGATTTCGTGCTGTAAGAGATGGATCTGCGCCTGCGGGAAATCGGTCAGGCCGCCGGCGTGGTCAAAATCCAGATGGGTCAATACAATATGCCGCACATCTGCAGCCTTAAACCCTAACGCCTCAACCTGGGCCAGCGCCGTTAAGTTTTCCCGCTGCTGGATGTTGTTCAACAGGCGAAAAAAAGCCGGGATATTGCGCCGGGGCTGGCGCATATCGGTGGTGCCGAAGCCGGTATCCACCAGCACCAGTCCGTGGCGTTGTGTTTCAAGCAGCAGGCAGTGACACGCCAGATGCGCATGCACACCTTTGCTGAAACCGTCATACAGCGCGCCGCCGAGTGGGCACATACAGCCGCAATTAAAATGATGAATAATCACGTTTGCCCTCCGCGAGCGTTATTTATGCGCATGTGTACCTTCAGAGAGCGTAACGGGCTTGATTTGAATCACCTGCCCCTGTTCCCACGCATCCGCGCCCTGTGCCACCGGGTGCGCTGGCAGATCTTTGCGCTGCTGCCTGATAGCCGGGGTGCTCACGCCAAAACGGCGATCGCGGTCAGCAAGCAGCGCCGGATCGAGTTGCCCATCTTGTGTAAATCCCATCATTAGCGCGGGCACGCCCAGCGGCAGCGTCTGGTCACGTTCAGTGTGCCAGGTGTGCCAGGTCTTGCCGTAGGTATTCACGATATTGCTCATCAAGGCTTTTTCGGCGACGGCCGGTAAACCCGGCGCAATAAGCGAGCCGGATTTCACTTCATAACGGTGGCTATGCCAGAGTTTTTTCTCCTCGGGCGGCAGCGTTTTGAAAAGTCGCTCACTGATGATGTATTCCACGCCCATCAGCCGTGCATTTGCGGTATTACCGTCATAAATCACCGCCTGCATGACATCATTATTTAACACGGTGACATAATGATGGGCTTCCATTTGCCCTTGTCGATCGCCGTTATAAAAATGAAAGCCATCAAGGTAAGCACTTATTGCCTCAATTGGCGGGCGAGATTGTATTAGCGCTGCGCCTGTTTCGAGGGTTTTCATTTTCCCGGAAGTTTTCTCGCCAGGTATAGCCGTTTGCGGTTCGCTATTATTGGCGCCACAGCCAACAAGCATCAGGGGAATAATAAGATGTAAAGCCAGACGCATTGATCTTTTTCCTTAAAGTCAGGTGGAATAATCAGGGTAGCGTATGCTGCGTATTCGGCCAGTTATATTGTGATAATGTGCCGTTACGTCATTATTAGCGAAACGGTAAAAAAGAAAAAATGTCGCTCTGTACATAAGATTATCCACAACCCTTCCCCCACGCTGGCAAAAAATGCATTGCCGTAATCTCTTTCTTATTGAGCAAACGCAGCGAAATGCAGTTGCTACATAGCGTGTTTATTAGCCATTCCGTTTTGGCCGATTAAATTAACATTGCGCAGATAAAGCATCGGAAAATTATTCCAGGCGCGGAGATGGATATATTTCGCCAAAACGTTGGCGTTTAATTTCAAAGAGAGAATACACACCTGCGTTCCATACGCTTGCAGGTAGCGCCTGCTGTACCGTGGTGACGTCGTCACAAAAAATGCGCTACGCCCGGAAAAAAACCGTAACGGTAGTGGTGGAATTGCTAATGTTTAGGAGTGGGTAGCGCAGTTAAGCGATTTGCGTCAAGTTTTTACCATTTTATAGAAAGGTATTAACTATCAAATCTGTAGATTCATTCAAATACCTTTATCAGGAAGCAGTGTATATCGTAACGACAGAACACAAGCAAATGGAGCCCGATATGAGCACGTCAGACGATCAATCCCTCTCGTCATCCGTCGAGAAATGCCCCTTTCATAACAAAAGCAGCGAAAAAAGTGCAGGCCCGGTAACCAGTAACCGCGACTGGTGGCCGAACCAGTTACGCGTAGATTTGCTAAACCAACACTCCAACCGTTCTAACCCGCTGGGTGAAAATTTTAACTACCGCGAAGAGTTCAAAAAGCTCGATTATTCCGCGCTCAAAGCTGATATCCGCAATGTGCTGACCGATTCCCAGGAGTGGTGGCCAGCAGACTGGGGCAGCTATATCGGCCTGTTTATTCGCATGGCCTGGCACAGCGCCGGCACCTATCGCACCGTTGATGGTCGCGGGGGTTCAGGTCGTGGTCAGCAGCGCTTTGCACCGCTCAACTCGTGGCCGGATAACGTCAGCCTTGATAAAGCGCGTCGTCTGCTGTGGCCGGTGAAACAAAAATATGGTCAAAAAATTTCCTGGGGCGATCTGATTATTCTGGCGGGCAACGTGGCGCTGGAAAATGCCGGCTTCCGCACTTTCGGTTTTGGTGCCGGGCGTGAAGATGTCTGGGAACCGGATATGGATGTCGACTGGGGTAATGAAAAAGAGTGGTTAAGCCACCGCCACCCGGAAAGCCTGGCGCAGGCCGCGATTGGCGCAACCGAGATGGGGCTGATTTACGTTAACCCGGAAGGCCCGAACGCCAGCGGCGAGCCCGTTTCTGCAGCCTCTGCCATTCGCGCCACCTTCGGCAATATGGGCATGAACGATGAAGAGACCGTCGCGCTGATCGCCGGTGGTCATACGCTGGGCAAAACCCACGGTGCCGCCACGCCGGATAACCATGTCGGACCAGAGCCGGAAGCCGCGCCGCTGGAAGCGCAGGGTCTGGGCTGGATGAGCAGCTACGGTAGCGGTGCAGGCGCAGATGCCATCACTTCCGGTCTGGAAGTGGCATGGACGCAAACACCCACCCAGTGGAGCAACTACTTTTTCGAAAACCTGTTCAAATATGAGTGGGTGCAAACCCGCAGCCCGGCGGGTGCTATCCAGTTTGAAGCGAAAGATGCCCCTGAAATTATCCCTGATCCGTTCGACCCGGCGAAAAAACGCAAGCCCACCATGCTGGTGACCGATTTGACGCTGCGTTTCGACCCGGAATTTGAAAAGATTTCGCGCCGTTTCCTCAACGATCCACAGGCGTTTAATGAAGCCTTTGCCCGCGCCTGGTTCAAACTGACCCACCGCGATATGGGGCCAAAATCACGCTACATCGGCCCGGAAGTGCCAAAAGAAGACCTGATTTGGCAGGATCCGCTGCCTGCGGCGGTTCATCAGCCGAACGGTGCTGATATCGCTAATCTGAAAGCTGCGATTGCCGAATCCGGCTTGTCGGTGAGCGAACTGATTTCAGTCGCCTGGGCGTCTGCCTCCACCTTCCGTGGCGGCGATAAACGCGGCGGCGCGAACGGTGCGCGTCTGGCGCTGGCACCGCAAAATGGCTGGGAAGTGAACGCTATCGCCGCGAAAGCCCTGCCCGCGTTGCAAAGTATTCAGAAAACGCTGGCGAAAGCCTCGCTGGCGGATGTGATTGTGCTGGCGGGCGTGGTTGGCGTTGAAAAAGCAGCGGCAGCGGCCGGTGTGCAGGTTAATGTGCCGTTTACGCCGGGGCGTGTCGATGCGCGTCAGGATCAAACCGATGTGGACTCTTTCGCACTGATGGAGCCGCTGGCCGATGGCTTCCGCAACTATCGCCGCGTGTGGGATGGTATCAGCACCGAAACGTTGCTGATTGATAAAGCGCAGCAACTGACGCTCACCGCGCCGGAAATGACCGTGCTGGTTGGCGGCCTGCGCGTACTGGGTGCGAACTATGACGGCAGTAAGCACGGCGTCTTTACCGACCAGCCGGGCGTACTGAGCACCGATTTCTTCGTTAACCTGCTCGATATGCGCACCGCATGGAAAGCCGCCGACGAGAAATCAGAGTTGTTTGAAGGCCGCGATCGCAAGAGCGGTGAGGTGAAATACACCGCCACGCGCGCCGACCTGGTGTTTGGCTCCAACTCGGTACTGCGCGCGCTGGCGGAAGTTTACGCCAGCGCCGACGGTAAACAGAAATTCGTCACCGACTTTGTTGCCGCCTGGACAAAAGTGATGAATCTCGATCGCTTCGATCTGCTCTAATCCCGCTCTTTATCCTCAAGCCTGCGACCTGTCGCAGGCTTTTTTATGCCGCGCGTTCAGGAATGCGCGCAATCACCTTAATTTCGAAATCAAAACCCGCCAGCCAGTTCACGCCCACGGCTGTCCAGTTGGGATACGGCGGCTGCGGGAAAAGCGCCTGTTTGACTTGCATAATGGTGGCGAACTGGTTTTCCGGGTCCGTATGAAAGGTGGTGACATCAATCAGATCATCAAAAGTACACCCCGCCGCCGCCAGCGTGGCCTGAAGATTGTCGAACGCAAGACGCACCTGTGCCGCGAAATCGGGCTCCGGGCTGCCATCGGCGCGGCTGCCAACCTGACCGGAAACAAACAGCAGATCGCCGGAGCGTATCGCGGCAGAGTAACCATGTTGTTCATACAACGCATGGCGATGAGCGGGAAAAACGGGTTCGCGTGGGATCATAGGGTTACCTTTTGCTGGTTGATTTGAGATACACTTCGTATATGAAGTTAATCCACATACACTGCGTATGTCAATTCACATACGCGATGTATTTCAAAGGGAGTCAACATGGCCGTAAAACGTCGCGCGCAAACCATGGAAGAGAATCGCGCCAAACTTATCGCCGCAGCACGCAAGGCGTTTGCCGAAAAAGGCTTTGCGGCGGCATCAATGGATGAACTGACCGCCAGCGTAGGCTTAACGCGCGGGGCGCTGTATCACAACTTTGGCGATAAACAGGGCTTACTTGCCGCCGTGGTGGCGCAGGTTGATGGCGAAATGGCGCAGCGCGCGAAGATGCGCGCGCACGCCACCGATAATGCCTGGGATGCGCTACTGGCTGAAGGTGTCGCCTATATCGAAATGGCGCTCGATGCGGAAATCCAGCGCATTGTGTTGCTTGATGGCCCGGCGTTTCTTGGCGATCCTTCGCGCTGGCCAAGCCAGAATGCCTGCCTGCAGGCCACCCGTATCGCCGTTGCTGACATGGTGGCAAACGGCGAGATGAAAGAGGTGGATGTGGAATCCGCCGCGCGTTTGCTCAACGGCGCGGCGTTGAATGCCGCGTTATGGGTCGCCGCCAGTGATAACCCGCAACAGACGTTACCCAAAGTTATTAACGCGTTTTGCTTGCTGGCCAACGGGCTGCGCGCAGAGAAAAAAAACCCGGCGTAATGCCGGGAATAATGGGTAGATAACGAGTTTTAGTGTGGCGGCAAAGTGCGCCGCCGCGAAATCAGGGTAACAACAAATGAAGCCGCAAGCCGGAAAAAACAGAGTCAGTGGCAGGGCTCGCGGCTATTAAAAGGGATAAATATAACGCAGAGATGACACGGCGTCGGTGGCGAATAATACGCCCGTCGCCTGCACTCCTGTGCCACTGGTGAAACATGCTACCCGAGTGTGTTCAACCTGAAGCGGCTTCTTTCTCCAGCCTGAGCACAAAATGGTTATCGTGACGGGCAATCTTCGCCCCGCTGTTGCCGTAGTTTGCCGAGAGCATAAAAAACGTATCCGCATCGACATCAAAAGCCAGCTCAACTTCCTGGTGCTTACCTGAGCTAATCATTTGATATGCCTGCTTTAAATTATAAGCTTTTGCTATAGCCATGGATAAGTCTCCGCGCATGCTGTTGCTTACTGTAAATCTCGCCTTTACTTTATAGCCTGTTTTGCCGAACTAACCTGCAATTTTTCCACTGAAGATGCGAAAAACCCAGCTGTTATAAAGCAACGTTACGGGCACCAGTAGCGCAAACATCACCAGCAGAAATCGCTGCGTGGCCGGTGGCGCGGCGGTTTGCGTAATGCTGAGAACAGGCGGCACTATCCAGGGAAAAAGCGTAAACACCAGCGCACAAAAAGCACAACTGACTATCACCTGCACCGCCGCCAGCGGTAGAAATATCCGCCGCAATATCAGCCCCAGCCATAACAACGCAACTGCCAGTGCAGCCACCAACGAGAGTGGTAACCACAGCCACGGGTTAAACAGATGCTGCCGCCAGGTTTCGTGCAACTGCGCGCTCCATACCAGCAACCCCGCCAGCAGCAACCCGGTGACGGTGGCGAGCCACGGCATCACCCGCCGCCCCCACGTTTCCAGCTCGCCGGTACAGCGCCAGATTATCCACCCTGCCCCCATCAGGCTATATCCGCAGACCAGCGCAAAGCCGCAATAGAGTGGAAAAGGACGCAGCCACTCAAAACCGCTGCCGGTAAACTGGCGCCCATCGGTAGCAATTCCCTGTAACAGCGCGCCCACAATAATCCCTTGCGCCAGCGCCGCCAGTAGCGAACCAGCCACCAGCATCAGGTCAAACAGCCGTGGCGCATAGTGGCGGTACTCAATTGCCATGCCGCGCATCACCAGCGCCAGCAACATCACAAACACCGGGATATAGAGCGCGCTGAGGATGATGCCGTACGCCAGCGGGAAAAGCCCCAGCAAGCCGCCCGCCGTGAGCACCAGCCAGGTTTCGTTGCCATCCCAGACCGGCAGTAAAGAGAGGTTGATAATATGACGCGACTCCGGGCTGCGCTGAAAGGCGCACAGGATGCCGGTGCCCAAATCCGTGCCATCAAGCAGAACATAGACCAGCAAACTGAGCGCCAGTGCAGCGGCAGAAAGTGCATCAAGCCAGGGCAAACCTAAAATATCCGGCATATCACGTCCCCTTCCCGGTGCGTTCGGCGACCTCAGGCATGGCACTCTTTTCATGCCTCGCCGGTAAGCGCGACATCAGCTTCAGCAAAAACCACAGCCCCAGCGCAAAGAGCGCGATATAAACCACCACGGTCGCCAGCAACGAGCCCAGCACCAGTTCTGGTGAAACCGGCGCCACACTGTGCGAGGTGCGCAGCAAGCCGTAAACGGTCCAGGGCTGACGCCCCGCTTCCGTCACCAGCCAGCCTGCGAGCATGGCGATAAATCCGGCGGGTGCCAGCAGCACCATCACGCGTTGTAACCAGCGTGCCCGCCACAAACGCCCCCGCAGGCGCACCACCAGCCCGGCCATGCCCGCAGCCGCCATGGCGATGCCAAGCCCGACCATCACGCGAAACGACCAAAACACCACCGGCACCCACGGCAACGCTTCCGCCGGGTACTGGTTGAGCGTGTGAATGCGCCCTTCAAGATTGTGCCGCAAGTAGAGCGAACCGATATCGGGAATGGCGACTTCGTATAAATTGCGGCGCTGTTGCATGTCCGGCAGCGCAAATAATCGCAGCGGCTCGCCTTCGCCCGGCGGCGGTGGATCCCACGCGCCTTCCATCGCCGCCAGTTTTATCGGCTGATGGTCGCGCGTGTTTTCGCCATGCAGATCGCCAAGCACGATCTGTACCGGTGCCATCACCACCAGCATCCACAGGCCCAGTGAGAACATCTGGCGCGCCGCCGGATGTCGCGCCTCGCGCAGCAGATGCCACGCCCCGCAGGCCGCCACCAGGCACGCCGTGCCCAACATTGCCGCCACCACCATATGTGCCATGCGCCAGGGAAATGACGGGTTGATAATTGCCGCCCACCAGTCGACCGGCACAAAGCGACCATCGGCCGCCACGGCGAAGCCATCCGGCGTTTGCATCCATGAGTTGGCCGCAAGGATCCAAAACGCGCTGAACAGCGAACCAAGCGCCACAATACAGGTCGCCATAAAATGCACCCACGGCCGGACTTTGCCCATGCCGAAAAGCACCACGCCCATAAACCCCGCTTCAAGAAAGAACGCGACCAGCACTTCCATATACATCATTGGGCCGAGCACAGCCCCCGCGCGGCTGGCAAGCCCGCTCCAGTTCGTCCCGAAAGCGAACTCCATCACCACGCCGGTGACCACGCCCACCGCCACGTTAAGGGCAAAAATTTTGCTCCAGTAGCGCCACAGCGACAGCCAGAGCCGCTGCTTGCGCCAGAGCCACATCGCCTCAAGGAACATCAAAAAATGCGCCAGACCAATGGAAAAAGCCGCCAGCACAATGTGAAAGCCGATGGTAAAAGCAAACTGGCCGCGCGCCAGCACCAGTGCGGTTTCCTCGTTCATTATGCGTCGCTGGGTTTACCGGTCCACGCGGAGATCGGCTTATCAACCGGTTGCTCCATGCGCCGCGCGAAGGCTTTCATCCCGGTAAGCAGGGGTTGCAGGGCATGCCACAGATCCTCGTCCTGCAGCATCTTCCACGCCCCTTGCAGACCCGGAGCAGTATGCTCACCCGCCCCGGCAGGCTGGCTTAGCGCATCGGCCATATCGCGCAGGCCAAAGGCCAGTTTGTACATTTTCTCCGGTGGAATGCTGGAGAGCGCGAGCAGCAGCACCGCGATATTCTGTATCGCATTGAGCGTGCCTTCGCGCTGTAAGCCGTTAACCAGCACCTGCGCGATCTCCTGATTGGCACCTACCAAATCATTTGCCAGGCGCAGCACGCCATGCTGATGCAACGACTCCAGCAGTCGCGCCAGTTCTTCATGGGCATCGGGGCCAATCTTTGCCGGTTCCGGCTGATAATCAATCGCTTTTGCCATCAGAATTTCTCCGGGTGGGGTTCGGTTGCTGGCGGTTCGCGGTAATCTTCGCGCCGCCATTTCTCTTCCACTGGCACCTTGTCAATCGGGGTACGTTTACCGTGGCGGAAATTGTGCTTCGGTAGCGGGTCGGGCAGCGGCGGGCGATCCAGTGTTTCCAGGCGCACGGCCAGCTCTTTATAGGCGGGTGTATTGACCGACGGATCGTGGTGTTCGCCAGTGAGTTGGTTAATGCCATCTTTACCCTGATGAATGGAGATGAACAGCACCTTCCCCTGAACGCGATCGGTCACCACCACCGGCACCTCAACTTCTCCGCGCCGGGAGATAAGTTTTACCCAGTCGCCTTCCTGCAAGCTGCGCGCGTTCGCCAGCTGCGGGCTGATTTCCACAAACCAGTCCGGTGAAAGACTGGTGGTGCGCCCGCCCTGCCCGCTCTGGTTGGTGGACTGGAAATGCTCCAGCATCCGGCCATTGTTGAGCAACAAATCATATTCGGCATCCGCCTCTTCAGCGGGCGGTTGCCAGCTCAGCGGATAAAGCGTGGCGCGCCCGTCGGGGGATTTAAAGCGTTCGGTGTAGAGCAGCGGTGTGCTGCTGCCATCGGCGTTGACCGGCCAGATTTGCGATTTCCAGCCCTCAAGACATGAATAGCTGACACCGGCAAAGCTTTCGGCAATGCCCGCCACTTCCGCCATGATCTCCTGCGGATGTTGATAGCCCCAGTCATGGCCCATACGGGCCGCCAGTTGCGTGAGGATCCACCAGTCCGGACGGCTGTCGCCGAGCGGCTCCATTACCGGGTAGAAGCGCTGAATTCGCCGCTCAGTGTTTACAAACGACCCCTCTTTTTCCACGCTCGGACAGCCAGGCAACACCACATCAGCAAACTGCGCCGTGCGGCTAAGAAACAGATCCTGCACCACCAGAAAATCGAGATTGGTAAAACCCTGATGCACATTTTCCGCGTCCGCGTCGGAAAAGGCGGTTTCCTCGCCAATGACGTACATGGCGCGGATCACCTCCTTACGCGCCAGTTCAACCATCATAAAGTTGTCCTGCCCGACCTTGAGCGACAGGCGCTCAGCCGGTACGCCCCAGGCCTTGGCCCATTTTTCGCGGATCTGTGGATCGCTGACCGATTCATAGCCAGGGTAGAAATTTTTCAAGCAGCCAAAGTCGCTGGCGCCCTGCACATTGTTATGCCCGCGCATCGGATAGCCGCCGGTGCCGGGTCGGCCATAGTTGCCGGTCACCAGTAACAGGTTGGATAACGCGGTGCTGGTGTCTGCGCCGTGGCTGTGCTGCGTGATGCCCATCGCCCACATAATGCAGACGCTACCCGCCTTGCCGATCAACTCTGCCGCTTCGCGCAGTGTCTCTTCCTGTATGCCGGTGATTTGCGCGGCGTAATCCAGCGTAAACGGGGTTAGCGACTGGCGATAGGCGTCAACCTGGTTGACACGTTCCGCGAGGAAAGCCGCATCTTCATAACCGTGGTCAAACATATAGCGTGCCATTGCCGATGCCCATACCAGATCGCTGCCGGGATGAATGCGTAAATGCAGGTCGGCGCGTTCTGCCATTTCGTGGCGTCTTGGGTCGACCACCAGCCATTTTTGCCCGCGGTGTTTTTTTGCCGCTTTCAGGCGTGAGGCGATCACCGGATGGTTCTCCGCCGTGTTGCTGCCGACGATAATCACCAGTTCGGCCTGTTGCAGATCGTCAATCGTCCCGGCATCGCCGCCATAGCCCACCGTGCGAAACAGCCCTTCTGTGGCCGGGTTCTGGCAGTAGCGCGATGAGTTATCCACGCTGTTGGTGCCAATAATGGCGCGGGCAATTTTTTGCGTCAGATACGCTTCCTCATTGCTGCCTTTGCTGGAGCCGATAAAACCAATACTGTCCGGGCCGTACTGATCACGGGTCTGTAATAAGCGGCTGGCGACAAGGGTTAACGCTTCCTCCCAGCTTGCCGGGCGAAAACGGTCATTTTCGCGGATCAGCGGCGTGGTCAGGCGCTGCGGGCTGTTAATGAAATCCCACGCGAATTTGCCCTTAACACAGGTGGAGATGCCATTTACCGGCGCATCAACCACCGGCTGCACTTTCAGAAGCTGGCGATCGCGGGTCCACATTTCAAAGCTGCATCCTACGCCGCAATAGGTGCAGACGGTTTTGGTGCGTTTTATCTCCTGCTGGCGTAACGCGGTATCCATCACCGAAATACCGGAGATAATTTCGGCGCCGGTGGAGTTTTCCAGCACTTTAATCACATCGATCAGCGGACGTTTGAGCGACTGGCGCATCGAGGTAAAGGGCCCGGCATCCGGCTGCATGCTTTTTTCCAGCAGCGCATTACACGGGCAGACCGTCACACAATGCCCGCAACTAACGCAGCTCGAACCGGCAATTTGATTTCCCCCGTCCCATAGCACGCGCGGATGCTCCATGGTGTAATCAATGCTCAGCGTTTCGTTGACTTCCACATTCTGACAGGCATCCACGCAGCGCCCGCATAATATGCATTGATCCGGATCGTAGGTGTAAAACGGGTTGGAGTGATCTTTAACGTAAGGCTTACGCGTATACGGGTAGCGCTGAATAGGAATGTGCATATCCACCATGGTGTTATGCAATGTACAGTCGCCAGTATTGTGTTCGCACACGGTACAATAAAGTTCATGTTTCGCCAGCAGACGATCCATGCCCTCTTCGCGCGCCGCCCGCGCCTGGCTGTCCAGCGAGTTAATCACCAGCCCGTCATGGCTTCGCAGCGTACAGCCGCGCACCAGCTTCCCCGCCTGTTCGACCCAGCACACATCGCAGGTCTGTAACGGATCGAGCGCCGGGTGGTAGCAAACATGGGGTAGCGTGATATTGCAGGTTTCAAGAAAATCGATCAGCGGGACATTTTCGGGGCCAACCAGCGCCCTACCGTCGTACAGGACGGTACATTTTTGCAGGCTCATCTTGCTTCCTCACCAAAAAACGCTGTACGCGCACTCCCCGGTTCGACAGCTCAGTGAACTGGCAAAAAGTCGTTCCTGTTCAGGGTGACGTATCGGTTATGAAATTTAAAAGTAGTTGCCGCGTGAGCGGCGAGCCAAACGGCAAGATACATTCTGCATCCCTGTTTGAGACTTCTCTTAAAACCATAAGAAATCATGATGATTTACCAAAACAAAATGTAAATTTATGTCAATAAATGCCATTTTCATGCCAGAAACCACATGAAAAAAGGTAGGTAATAACGAGAGGTAATATTCGTTTTCTATCTACTTTTTGCTAAGTGACTTATTTTAAAGATACATCCTCAATGCCGCTTTGTTTAAATAACCAGCAGCTACACCTAAAGGAGTATTTTTTTGCATAGGAATTTTCACGTTTGACTATTTCACTACAGCGACTAACTTTAATCCCTGAACGCAGTGAACATGGTTTCGAATATTCATGTTCATATATTTAACAACGAAACAGGAGAAATATTATGGCTGAACATCGTGGCGGCTCAGGTAATTTCGCCGAAGATCGTGAAAAAGCGTCCGAAGCGGGCCGCAAAGGCGGTCAACACAGCGGTGGTAATTTCAAAAATGATCCACAGCGCGCTTCCGAAGCAGGTAAAAAAGGCGGCCAGAATAGCCACAGCGGCGGCCGTAAATCAGGGGATTAATTTCTGATTTAATTTTTTACCGCATCAATATATTTATTTTATTCCTGGCGAGCCGGCAACGGCTCGCTATTTTTAACCTGAAATTAAAGGTCTTTAATTATGCAGATTAATACGCTAAACGATTTATTTATCCACGGCTTGTCGGACATTTACAGCGCAGAAAAACAGCTTGCCCGCGCGTTAGCCAAACTGGCACGCGAAGCCTCTACACCCGAGCTGGTGCAAGCCTTCAAACAACACATGGAAGAGACGCAAGGCCAGATAGAGCGCATCGATCAGCTGCTTGAAGCCGAAAGCGGCCTGAAGTTAAAACGCATGAAGTGTCATGCGATGGAAGGTTTAGTAGAAGAAGCCGACGAGGTGATTGAAAGCACTGAAAAAGGCACTATTCGTGACGCCGCGTTAATTGCCGCTGCGCAAAAAGTTGAACATTATGAAATTGCCTCTTACGGTACGCTTTGCACCCTTGCCGATCAATTAGGCTATAAAAAAGCGAAAAATCTTCTGGCGCAAACGCTGGAAGAGGAAAAAACCACCGACAATTTACTTACCAAAATTGCGACCAGCAAAATTAATTCCAAAGCGGAAGTAGAATAAACGTCATTGAGTTAATTCCACCTGAGGTAAACGTATGACACGCGAAGAGAATTATCACGACTGGCTACGTGACGCACATGGGATGGAAAAACAGGCAGAGTCGATGCTGGAGGCAATGGCTAAACGCATCGATAATTATCCTGTGTTGAAAAGCAAAATTGAAAGTCATTTAGCCGAAACCCGCGAACAAATAGTGTTACTTGAAGGGCTTATTGATCAATGCGGAATATCGCGATCGGTCCTCAAAGACACCATGGGTAAAATGGCGGCAATGGGTCAAGCCGTTGGCGGTGTCTTTAATTCCGACGAGGTGGTTAAAGGCGCAATAGGTGGCTATGTCTTTGAGCAATTTGAAATTGCGTGCTACACCTCATTGATTAGAACGGCTGAAGAATTGGGCGATGTTAACGGCGTGCAGGTGCTGCAAAAAATTGTGGCGCAAGAGATTGAAATGGCGGAGTGGATGCTCCAGCACGTGCCGGAAGTGACAACTCAATTCCTTGACCGCTCCAGCGCGCCCGGCGTTGAAGCGAAAAAATAACCTGCGTTTATTGTTAATGGAGAGACGACGATGCTGCCAAAGCTGAAACGCGTAAGGAATGTGTTAATGAACAACCGTGCCAGTGACGATCTCGGCTGGCAGGTGTTGAGTGAGTTTGAACGCGCCCGGGAGCTAAAACCCTTTGTCGCCGGGCAACCTGCCAGCAACCATGATGAGGCTGAACTGCCGCAACCCGATCTTTCTCTCGACCCCGTGCAGGAATATCTGGTCACGACGATGGCTAACCGTAAACAGGCCAGCGAATAACGCCACAGACTGCGTTATTCGATAACATTTTGTGTCTTGTTAGATTTGCCCGGAGCGGAGACTCCGGGTTTTTTATTGCCCGTCATCCGCGCCCTTCAGCGCAGGCTTGACTTAAAATGTATTTGGCGTACGTTTCAGGACATGAAAACATTCCTGATTATTGTTCCTGATGGCGGCATGCTGTTCGAAGCCGCCGGTATTGCCGACATTCTGATGCAGGCCAACCAGCTACATCCGGATGAGACCGCGCAGCCGCGCTATCGCGTTACCGTTGCCACCACCCAGCCTCACCAGGTGATCCATGGCCAGTCCGGGCTGAACCTGCTGGCCGATCACCGCCTGCCGGAGATCGATCCGCGCCAGCCGTGGGACACCATCATGATAACCGGTCGCGGTACTGATGCCGAAGAAGGTACGGCCGTGGTGGACTGGCTGCGCCTTGCCGCGCCGCACGCGCGTCGGGTCGTTTCTATTTGCGGTGGCGCGATGCTGCTGGCACAAAGTGGGTTGCTTAACGGACGGCGCGCAACCACCCACTGGCGGCTGCTGGAAACCATGCAGAAAGAATACCCCGCGGTAACCGTTGAAGGCGGCCCGCTCTATATTCAGGACGGGCCAGTCTGGACCTCTGGCGGCGTCAGTTCCGGCTTCGATCTCACGCTGGCGCTGGTCGAAGATGATTATGGCTTCTCACTGGCGCTGGATATCGCGCAGAACATGGTGATGTACTTGCGCCGCCCCGGCGGTCAGTTGCAGTTCAGCCGCTATCAATTGCAGCAGGCCAGCGGCGTCGGGCCAATCAGCGAACTGCAAAACTGGATCCTTGCCAACCTGGCTGAGGATTTATCCGTTGAGCGGCTGGCGGAACAGGTTGCGATGAGCCCGCGCAATTTCACCCGCGTCTTTACCCGTGAAAGCGGCGTTTCTCCCGCACGCTATGTGGCCGAAGCGCGGCTCGCCGCCGCACGTAGCCGGCTGGAGCAAACCAGTGAAACCCTGGATCAGATCGCCGCCGCCACCGGTTTCGGCAGCAGCATCAATCTGCGGCGCATTTTCGAACGCCAGTTACACCTGACACCAGGCGATTACCGCCAGCGCTTCCACTGCCGCAAATTGGCGTAAAGTGATCCTTTTTTGTCGTTTACGCCAAACCATGACCGGCCTACAGTAACTGCAGTTAGTTACCGCACAGGAAGGAGTCAATTATGGTTAAGGTCGGCATTAATGGTTTTGGCAGAATTGGACGCAACGTGTTACGCGCGGCGCTGGGCAACCCGGAGATTCAGATCGTGGCGATTAACGATCTGACAGACAGCAAAACTCTCGCTCATCTGCTGAAACATGATTCTCTGCTCGGCACCCTGCCCGTTCCGGTAGAAGCGGGTGAAGGCCAGTTGTTCGTCGATGGCAATGCGGTGCGTGTGTTCAGCGAACGCGATCCGGGCAACATTCCATGGCGCGATGTTGGCGTGGAAGTGGTGATTGAAGCCACCGGTTTCTTCACCGAACGTGACAAAGCCGAAGTGCATATCAGCCGCGGCGGCGCAAAACGGGTGATTATCTCCGCACCGGGTAAAAATGATGATTTAACCATCGTGCTGGGCGTGAACGATAGCCAGTACGATCCCAAACGCCATTTTGTGGTCAGCAACGGCAGTTGTACCACCAACGGACTGGCCCCTGCCGCGCAAGTCCTGCATCAGCGCTTCGGGATCGAACATGGCCTGATGAACACCACCCACGCCTATACCAACAGCCAGGCGCTGCACGACCAGCCGGAAAAAGATCTGCGCGGCGCGCGTGCTGCGGCGCTGTCGATTGTGCCTTACTCCAGCGGGGCGGCGAAAGCGCTCGGCAAAGTGATCCCGGAACTCGACGGCCGGTTGACAGGCTACTCTCTGCGCGTACCGGTTCCGGTGGTGTCGATTGTTGACCTGACGGTCACGCTAAAACGTGACGTTACGGTTGAAGAGGTAAATGCCGCGTTCCGCGAAGCCGCAGAGACCGGTCCGCTGAAAGGTATTCTCGGTTACAGTGACGAACCGCTGGTTTCCAGCGATTACCAGGGCGACCCGCGCTCGTCGATCATTGACGGATTATCAACGCTGGTGATTGGCGGCAATCTGGTGAAAATCCTCGCCTGGTATGATAACGAGTGGGGCTTCTCAAATCGCCTGGTTGAACTGGCAAGCCTGATCGGCAAACGCGGTTTATAACGGCGAGGCTTCCGCCCTGCACATTATGACGACGCCTCAGGGCGTCGTTTTTTGTTTTGTCGCGCCCAGCGCGGCAACCAGTTGCGCGCGGCGGCGTTCAAGGGTGGCGATTTGCGCCTCAATCGTCGCCAGCCGTTTACGCTGCAACGCGCGCGTTTGCGGACACATCGTCGCCCCTTCTTCATTGCGCATACAGGCAGGAAAAGCGGCAATTTCAGCAATGCTAAACCCCGTGGCGATCAACTGCTGGATTTGCCTCACCTGGCCGAGCGCCTGCGGTGGAAAGTAGCGATAACCGTTGCAGGCACGCGTGCTGCACAGCAGACCGTGGCGATCATAATGGCGGATAGAGCGCACGCTAATGCCCGTTTGTCGGGCGAGTTCGCCAATTGAAAACATTCTCTTCCTCCCGGTAAATGGCTTGACTCTGACACCAGTGTCAGGGTTGAGGATAGCCGCGAACATTCATCTGGAGGAACATTTTATGCTGTTATCCCCTGGCCGTTATCTCGCTATTTTGTTATTCAGCTTTTCCGCCTCGCTGTTTGCCAGCGACAAGCAGTACACCGTGACCTCGGCGGACGGTGTGGAACTGGCGGTACAAGAGTCCGGCGCGCCGCAAGGCAAGCCGATTATTTTTATTCACGGCTTATTAGGCAGCCACCTGAACTGGGAAAAACAGCGTCAGGATCCGGCTTTGCAACGTTTTCGCTTCATCAGTTTTGATATGCGCGGCCATGGTCTGTCGGCCAAACCGACGCAGGCAGAGGCCTACCGCGAGGGAAGCCGCTGGGCGGAAGATGTCGCCGCCGTGATTGCCGCAAGCCATGCAAAAAAACCGCTGCTGGTCGGCTGGTCGCTGGGTGGCGCGGTGATCAGTCACTACCTGGCGCAGTTTGGTGACAAAGCGCTGTCTGGCGCGCTGTATGTCGACGCCGTGGTGGAGTTAACGCCCGATCAGATCCCGGCGCATCCGCAAGTCTATCAGGCGATGACCTCGGCGGATCTAGCCACCCACCTGGATGGCGAGCGCGAATTTCTGCGGCTCTGCTTCTACCAGCAACCTGACCCGGTTACCTTCGCGCGCCTGCAAGCCAATGCGGCGATGGCCTCCTGGGAGATGCAACGCGCCGTACCGTCAATGAAAGTTGTGCTTGAGCAGGGGCTGGGAAAAGCGACAATCCCGGTACGCTTTATCTACGGCAGGCATGACCAGCTGGTGGAGCCACACGCATCGCTGGCGCGTGCCAGAAGTGTGAATCCCCGTATTAGCGCGGTGTGGTTTGACCATTCGGGGCACGCCCCGTTCCTGGAAGAGCCAGCCCGTTTTAACCAGCAGCTGGCAGAGTTTGCGGATGCTCTGTACTGAAACGCCAAACGGGGCATCGCTGCCCCGTTTTACTCTGTTACTTCGACATATCAACGACGATCCTGCCGGTGATTTTCCCGGCGCGCATCCGCTCAAAAATGCTGTTGATATTCTCCAGCGGCTCCACGGCGATTTCCGCATGGACTTTGTTGCGCCCGGCGAAATCCAGCGCTTCCTGCAGATCTTTACGCGTACCGACAATCGAACCGCGCACCGTGGTGCCATCGAGCACCATGTCAAAAATCGACAGGTCGAATTTCCCCGGAGGTAAGCCGTTGAGCACCATGGTGCCGCCACGGCGCATCATGGTTGTTGCCTGCTCAAACGCTTTTGGCGATACCGCGGTCACCAGCACGCCGTGCGCACCGCCAAACTCGCTATGGAAACGCGTTCCCGGATCTTCCTGGCGCGCATTGACCACCACCGAGGCACCGAGACGGCGGGCAAACGCCAGCTTGTCATCATCAATATCGACCGCCGCCACGTTCATGCCCATCGCCACCGCGTACTGGATCGCCAGGTGTCCCAGACCGCCGATACCCGACACCACCACCCACTCTCCGGCGCGCGCTTCGGTCATTTTCAGCCCTTTATAGACTGTCACCCCGGCGCAGAGGATCGGCGCGATACTCTGAAAATCGACATTATCCGGCAAAATCCCGACATAGCTGGCATCGGCCAGGCAATATTCGGCAAACGTACCGTTTACCGAATAGCCGGAGTTTTGCTGCGAATGGCACAGGGTTTCCCAGCCGCCAAGGCAGTGTTCACAGTGACCACATGTTGAGTAGAGCCACGGCACACCGACACGATCGCCCTCTTTCACATGCTTCACGCCCGGCCCGACAGCCACCACATGGCCGACACCTTCGTGGCCGGGGATAAACGGCGGGTTCGGTTTAATCGGCCAGTCGCCATCGGCGGCGTGTAAATCCGTGTGACACACGCCGGTCGCTTCAATTTTGACGAGGATCTTGCCCGGTTCAACAGCCGGCACCATCACCTCTTCAATCACCAGCGGCTGACCAAAGGCTTTCACCACTGCGGCTTTCATGGTTTTCAGTTGCATATTATCGCCTCATCCTGATGTAGATAATTAATACAGCCCCAGCGGCGAACCGCTGTAACTCACCAGCAGGTTTTTGATCTGCTGATAGTGGCTCAGCGCCAGTTTGTGGGTTTCACGCCCGACGCCCGAGTTTTTGTAACCGCCAAACGCCGCATGTGCCGGGTAGAGGTGGTAACAGTTTGTCCATACGCGACCCGCTTTAATGCCGCGCCCCATGCGCCATGCGCGATTGATATCCAGCGTCCACACCCCTGCGCCGAGGCCAAACTCGGTGTCGTTGGCGATACGCAGCGCTTCGGCTTCATCTTTAAAGGTGGTAATGCCCAGCACCGGCCCAAAAATCTCTTCCTGGAAGCAGCGCATCCCGTTATGGCCTTTAATCAATGTCGGCTGGATATAGAAACCGTTTTGCAGCCCGTCGCCGTGTTCCACGTGAGCGCCGCCGGTAATGATTTCGCCGCCTTCGTCGCGGGCAATCGAGATGTAAGAGAGGATCTTGTCGTACTGCTCTTGTGACGCCTGCGCACCAATCATGGTGTCGGTGTCAAACGGGTCGCCTTTGCGGATGTTCTCCATGCGGGCGATGACTTTTTCGACAAACTGCGGGTAGATCGATTCCTGCACCAGCACGCGCGACGGGCAGGTGCAGACTTCGCCCTGGTTGAAGAAGCCGAGCACCACGCCTTCCACCGCTTTATCAATAAAGCCTTCATCACCATTCATCACATCTTCAAAGTAGATATTGGGTGATTTGCCGCCGAGTTCGACGGTGCTGGGGATGATGTTTTCCGCCGCGCACGAAAGGATGTGGCGGCCAATCGGCGTGGAGCCGGTAAAGGCGATTTTTTCGATGCGTTTGCTGCGCGCCAGCGGTTCACCGGCTTCAGTGCCGAAGCCGTGCACCACATTCAGCACGCCTTTGGGTAGCAGATCGCCAATCAGTTCCATCAACACGCAGATGCCAAGCGGCGTCTGTTCAGCCGGTTTCAGTACCACGCAGTTGCCCGCCGCCAGCGCCGGCGCCAGTTTCCACGCCGCCATCAGCAGCGGGAAGTTCCACGGAATGATCTGCCCGACCACGCCCAGCGGTTCATAGATGTGGTAAGCAACCGTATTGCTGTCGATCTCTGCCGCTGTCCCTTCCTGCGCGCGGATACAACCGGCGAAATAACGGAAGTGATCAACAGCCAGCGGCAAATCCGCGCCCATGGTTTCGCGGATCGGTTTTCCGTTATCCCAGGTTTCTGTTAATGCCAGCATTTCCAGGTTGGCTTCGATGCGATCGGCAATGGCCAGCAGCACATTGGCGCGATCCTGCACGCTGGTTTTTCCCCAGGCGTCGGCGGCAGCATGCGCTGCGTCCAGAGCCTTCTCAATATCCGCCGCGTCTGAGCGCGGGAATTCGGCAATCACCTGTCCGGTGACCGGCGAGGTGTTGGTAAACCAACGCCCTTCCACCGGGTCAACAAATTCACCGCCAATATAGTTGCCATAACGCTGTTTAAAAGAGACTTTCGCGCCATCAAGGCCAGGGTGGACATATTTCATAAGATGTTCCTCTTTTATTATCGGTACAGGTGAGGCGTCGCGCATCGTGGCGGACACAGTGACATAAGCAGTTCTTATGCCAGGTCGTAGCAAACGATCCGTCGCAGGTGCGTTTATGCTGATAAAACAAGGAAATAACTGAAAGTCAGACTTTTGCCGGAATGAAATGACACAAAAAAGGCTGGTACAGGGTGCGGGAAGTGTGTCGCACGTCGCTACATACGGGACACTGTTATGCTACACAAATGTAACATCTCATTTAATGGAGAGTCACATGCCGCCACGCGCCTTGTCCCTCGCTCCTGCCGGGTTACCCTGCCTGCTTGAAAACTCCTGGCAGCGTAGTCGCAGCTACGGGTTGACCCGCGATGATGACGCCCAGCCCTGGGTAGCGACATCCATGCTGAAAGATGCCCGCGCGGAAAACGGTTGGGTCAACCATCTGGCCGCCCCGCTGCTGGCGCGACTGCGCCCGGAGCTTACCAGTCATCCGTCGATAATGGTGCTGTCCGACGCTACCGGTCTGGTGCTGGAGACCCACGGCAACCGCGACTTTCTGCAAAAAGCGCAGCGTTATGCGCTGGCACCTGGCAACCTGTGGGGCGAACACGCGCGCGGCACTAACGCGATAGGGACTGCGCTGGCATTGCAGCGCCATTGTGAAGTCTCCGGCGGCGAACATTACCTCAGCCGCAACGCAGGCTTGTTTTGCTCGGCGTCCCCCGTCTTCCGACCGGACGGACAAATTGCCGGGGTATTAGATCTCTCAACACCCGCCCAGGCACCGCGCCGCGATGCCGCCGCGCTGATCCGTCGCGCGGTATGCCAAATAGAACATGAGTGGGCCACCAGCGCGCTTGGTGCCGACCGCTGGCTGCTGAGTCTGCATCACGACCCGTCGGTGCTCGGCAGTGCGCAGGAGCTGTTGCTGATTTTCGCCGATCAGACATTGCTCGGTGCGAACAAGCTGGCGATGGATGAGTTTTCGCTGACGCCGCAGCATTTTGGCGAACTCTCTTTGCAAACGCTTTTCCCGGAGGCCGGTTTACATGTCGGCGAAACCACCCTTGATGCCAGTAATACACGGCGCTACTACGCGCGTCAGACGCTGCCTGCACGGCGCTATATCGGGCGCGGCGCAGCCCTCGCGCAGGATCAACTGGCGCGGGAAAAAGAGAAAGCACTGCGCATTGTTAATGCCGGGATTGCCTTATGCGTGACCGGTGAAACCGGCAGCGGGAAAGAGTATCTGGCCCGCGAGCTATATGCCCGCAGCCAGTGGCGCACAGGAAACTTTGTCGCCATTAACTGTGCGGCGCTCCCGGAGCATTTGATTGAGTCCGAACTGTTTGGCTATGTTCCCGGCGCGTTTACCGGCGCAAGCCCGAAAGGCTATATCGGTAAGTGCCGGGAAGCCGATGGTGGCGTTCTGTTTCTTGACGAGATTGGCGATATGCCGCTGGCGCTGCAAACCCGCCTGCTGCGCCTGTTGCAGGAGAAGAAAGTGACGCCGCTGGGTGCCAACAGTGTGTATGACGTCAACTTCACGCTAATTTGTGCCACCCATCAGGATCTCGCCGCTCGGGTGCAAGCCGGGACATTCCGCGAAGATCTGCTGTACCGCATTCAGGAGTTTCATCTGCGCATTCCTCCGTTGCGCGAGTGGCAGAATGTTGATGGGTTTATCCAAAAACTGTGGCAGGAGCTGGGCGCAGCCAGCCGTGGCCTTACTCTTAGCGCCGAGGTGGTTGCCACGCTGGCGGGTCGCCCGTGGCCGGGAAATGTGCGCCAGTTACTCAGCCAGTTGCGGGTATTGATGGCGCTGGCGGAAGACGGTGATTGCATTACGCTTGCGGATCTTCCCCCTGACATTGCCTCTTCGCCCCCGCCAACGCTGGCGGTGGCAGCCCCGCAAGATGAGCAGAGCGCGATTGCAGAAGCGCGGGGCAACATGAGCCTGGCGGCCAAAAAACTGGGGATATCGCGCAGCACGCTCTACCGCCGCCTCGAAAAACGGCAAGCGAACGGTTAAATGCGCGACGGGAATAACAACAAAGTTTAATTCAGGCGGGAACGGTCGCAGACCGACTAAAAGAGAAAGGGCGCACCGGAGTGCGCCCTGTTTTATTTACAGCGCCATATCGTGCTGTGGGGAGGCGTCGCTTTTCGCTTCAGCCGGTTTGTCAGCCGGAGCATCGTTTTTCGCCTCTGCCGGTTTGTCAGCCGGGGCGTTTTTCTGATCGTTCATCTCAATCACCGGCGGTTTCGCCAGTTGCAGCGTGGCAGCGGTGTCATCCCATACTTTCTGAGTCAACGCCACGTTACCGTTCATCTCCTGACCGTAGCTCGGCACGATGTCGCGGATTTTGCTCTGCCACTGCGGCGAGTTGAACTGCTCCGGGAACATCTTCTTCAGCACATTCAGAGTGATTGGTGCTGCCGTCGACGCGCCCGGCGATGCGCCAAGCAGCGCAGAGATGGTTTTCTGCTGATCGACCACCACTTCGGTGCCAAGCTTCAGCACGCCACCTTTGTCTTCATCTTTCTTGATGATCTGCACACGCTGGCCGGCCTGGATCAGTTTCCAGTCCTCTTTACGCGCCTGCGGATAGTACTCTTTCAGCGCTTCAAAGCGGTCTTCATCGCTCAGCATGACCTGACCAATCAGGTATTTCACTAGGTCGAAGTTGTCGAGCCCTACGTGGGTCATCGGCATAAAGTTGCTGGTGGTGGTAGTGCTCAGCAGGTCTAAGAAGGAGCCGTTTTTCAGGAATTTGGTGGAGAAGGTCGCGAACGGCCCAAACAGCACCACGCGTTTGCCATCAATAAAGCGGGCATCGATATGCGGTACCGACATCGGTGGCGCGCCCACGGACGCCTGACCGTAGACTTTTTGCAGGTGCTGGCTGGTGATCGCCGGGTTTTCCGTCATCAGGAAGGAACCGCCGACCGGGAAGCCCGCGTAGTTATCCGCTTCCGGGATGCCGGTTTTTTGCAGCAGCTTCAGCGCCCCGCCACCGGCACCGATAAAGACATATTTCGCATCGATGGCGTGCTCGTTACCGCTGTTCACGTCTTTGATGGTGACATGCCAGGAGTTATCGGCATTGCGTTTGAAATCGGTCACTTCGGAAGAGGTTTGCAGGGAGAAGTTGCTGCTTTTTTTCAGGCTGCCAACCAGCTGACGGGTAATTTCACCGTAGTTAACGTCGGTGCCGACCGGCGTCCAGGTGGCGGCGACTTTCTGGTTCGGGTCGCGCCCTTCCATCACCAGCGGTGCCCACTGTTTAATTTGCTGATGGTCGGTGGAGAATTTCATGCCCTGGAATAAGGTCGTTTGCTGCAAAGCGGCATAACGTTTTGCCAGATAATCCACATTATCGCCCCAGACGAAACTCATGTGCGGCGTGGAATTAATAAAAGCGTGCGGGTTATTCAAAATACCGCGCTTCACCTGTGCCGACCAGAACTGGCGGGAAATCATAAACTGCTCATTAATTTCCAGCGCTTTGCTGACATCAATAGAGCCATCCGGACGCTGCGGCGTGTAATTAAGTTCCATATTTGCCGAGTGACCGGTGCCGGCATTATTCCAGCCGTTAGAAGACTCGAGCGCCACGCCATCGAGTTTTTCCACCATCACTTGTTTCCACTCCGGCTGCAGCTCCTGCAGCCAGGTGCCCAGAGAGGCGCTCATGATGCCGCCGCCAATCAGCAGGAAGTCCGTTTTTTGTGTCTCTTCCGCATACGCGCTGGTCACTGAACTGACGAGTAACGCGACGGCGCTGAGCGAGATAATTGTCTTTTTCATTGCAGGCATAATTATAAGGTTACATAGCAGGTGTGATTCGTGAAAACAGATATTAACGCACTTTTACGTTAATTTAAAATATCATTCACAATTCAGCTCATATCGATAAATAGTATTTCGCCGATTTTTTAAATTAAAAAAAGCAGTGACATAAATAATGTGGAATTAATAGTGGCGGGATTTATCTTAAAAACTCGAAATATCAAACGTTCGCACAATACATAATAAAAAAGCCCGCCGTAATTATTGGCGGGCTTTTTTCATTATTCAGACATCAGCAAAATGCGTTTTCGCCTCCTGTAAGGCAATTCGCAAATGATCGTTATTCTCGGTTAGCAGATCGCGCGCGCGCCAGGCATCCAGACCGGTCAGCACCATTAATATCGCCGTACGGCAGTTATGGTCGCAGCTCTCCAGCGCGCTTTTCGCTTGCTCGCGAGAGCACTGCGTCGCCGCCATCACCAGCGTGATTTGCCGCTCTGCCCAGTGCACACTGGTCGCCTGCACATCCACCCGCAGGTTGCTGTAAACACGCCCGGTACGGATAGCAAGACCGGTTGCCAGCATATTGAGGATTTGCTGCTGGGCAAGCCGCGCTTTCGGTTCGCTAAAACCACTCACCACCTCCGCGCCGCTGTCCGGTGCCAGCACGATATCCGCCAACCGGGCGGCTTCGCTATCGTGACCCCGGCAAACCAGCGCGATGCGTGCGCCGAGCACCCAGGCGTGGCGCAGCGCGCCCCATGTCCACGGCGTTTTACCACTGACCGACAGCGCCACCAGCATATCGTCATGGCTAAAGTTGATGGCCTGTAAATCGGCAACCCCGCGTTCATAATTTGCCGCCGCCGCGTCACGCTCTTGCGCGTTAGCATTGATGCCACCGGCCAACAAGCCAATAACGCCATGACGTGTATCGGGAGCAAAACCTTGTGCGGTTTGTATCGCCGCCTGCCCGGACGCACCGGCGCCGATAATCACCACCCTGCCGGCGCGATTCAGCGTCGCGCTGGCGTTATCCACCAGCCGGGCGATCTCCGGCAAACAGGCGCTTACCGCGTCGGTAACCTGTTTATCTTCCTCATTGATGAGCGTCAGCATATCCAGCGTGGCGAGCCGGTCGATGTCGGTCGTGCGGCGGTTGCGACGTTCCACTAGTGAACCGTTTGGCTTACTGCTCATACCCTGCTCCTTCTGAATGGTTCCACACTCACTATAAGGTTATTTATCTGCCTTACCTGCGAATGGGGTCACGCTTCACGGCTACGCCGCGCATTTTGTACTTCTCGCGCCGCTTTAAGATTTTTACGCCTTCGGTGATAATAACTATCTTGATGTGAATAATTGGGTTTGGCATGAAAGAGTTAGCGCAGCGGATAAAACCACGCAAACGCCCTATGAAGCTCAGTACCACCGTGACGCTAATGGTATGCAGCGTTATCGGTTCGGTGTTGCTGCTGGCCTTTGCCCTGTGGTTCTGGCAAATCAGTAATGCCACGCGCGATGGTGTAAAAGAGACGGCGCTGGCCGTTGCGCGCACGCTGGCTGATTCGCCTGAAATCAAGCGTGGATTATTGTTGCCGCCTGACAGCAACGTGATCCAGCCGCTGACGGAAGCGGTCGCTGCCCGCAACGATCTGCTGTATGCCATCGTCACCAATATGCACGGCATCCGTTATTCGCACCCGAACGCCGGGATCATCGGGCAACACTTTATTGGCGAGGATCTAAACCCGGCGCTGAAAGGCAAAGAAAATGTCGCCGTGAACCGCGGCGTGCTGGCACCGGCATTACGCGTTTTTACACCGGTATATGACGACGCCAACCAGCAAATTGGCGTGGTGGTGGTCGGGATCTCGCTGAGCAAGGTCGATCAGCAAGTCAGCCGCAGCCGCTGGGCGGTGATGTGGACGCTGCTGTTTAGCGCGCTGGTGGGCTCGCTCGGTACCTGGCAACTGGTGCGGGTGCTGAAACGCATTCTGCTTGGCCTTGAGCCGCACGAGATCTCGGCGCAATTCAAGCAGCGCCAGGCGATGTTACAGTCACTGAAAGAAGGGGTGATTGCCGTCGATGCTGACGGGCGCGTAACGCTGCTTAACCATGCCGCACGGCAGATGCTGCTGACCAATGCACCAGACGGTGCCGCCGGACACGGGCCTCTGCTCGCCGACCTGCTCGAAGTGCTGGAAACCGGCGAGCCAACCCACGATCGCGAGCTCGGTTGCAACGGTCTGCTGCTGCTCAGCAATACCGTGCCGGTGCGCAGCCAGGGCGTGGTGATTGGCGCGATCAGCACTTTCCGCGATAAAACCGAAGTCAGCCAGCTACTCCAGCGGCTGGACGGGATGGTGAATTATGTTGATGCGTTGCGCACCACGTCCCACGAATTTATGAACAAGCTGCATGTTATTCTCGGCCTGCTAAACATGAAAAGTTATGACAAGCTTGAAGAGTACGTGCTGCAAACCGCGCAGAATTATCAAACCGATATTGGCGCTATTCAGCACCGGGTTAAATCGCCGGTGGTGGCGGGTTTCCTGTTAGGCAAAATCAACCGGGCGAAAGAGCGCGGTTTTACGCTGACGCTGGCGGATGAGAGCCTGGTGCCGGATAACCCCAATGAGAAGCAAGTTACCGTGCTGGTGACGGTGCTGGGGAATCTCATCGAAAATGCGCTCGATGCCATGAGTAGTCAGCCGGAAGGCGAAGTGGGTATCCTGCTGCATTATCAGGATGGCTGGCTGACCGGCGAAGTGAGCGACGATGGTCCGGGCATTGCGCCGGGTAATATCAACGCCATTTTCCGCAAAGGATTCTCGACGAAAGGTGATAACCGGGGCGTTGGGCTGTTTCTTGCCAGCCAGCAGCTCACCGAACTTGGCGGCACGATCACCGTCGAGTCTGAACCCGGTGTCTTTACCCAATTTTTTGTCCATCTCCCCTGGGATAGTGAAAGGAAGAACGCGTGATAAATGTATTAATTGTTGACGATGATGCCATGGTCGCCGAGCTGAACCGCATGTATGTGGCGCAGATCGCCGGCTTTCAGTGCTGCGGCACGGCATCGACGCTGCGCCAGGCCGAGGAGATGATTAACGATCCGCAGCGGGATATTGATCTGGTGCTGCTGGATGTCTATATGCAGCAGGACAGCGGGCTGGATCTGCTCCCCATCATTCGCGCCAGTGGCCGGGCGATTGATGTCATTATGATCACCTCCTCCGCCGATGCGGCAACCATTCAGACGTCACTGCACTATGGGGTGGTGGATTATCTGATCAAACCCTTCCAGTTCCCGCGCTTCGAAGAAGCGCTGACCTCATGGCGCGAAAAGCGCAAGCTGATGAGTGCGCACCCCTATTATGAGCAGTCTGATGTCGACCGCCTGTTACACGGTGGCGCGCCGGAAGCCGCCGATACGCGCCGCCTGCCAAAAGGGTTAACCGCGCAGACATTGCGCACTATTTGCCAGTGGATTGACGCCCATCCGGGCATTGAGTTTTCTACCGATGAACTGGCGAATGCCGTGAATATTTCGCGCGTGTCGTGCCGTAAATACCTGATTTGGCTTGCCCAAATCAATATTCTCTACACCACCATTCACTACGGTGCAACCGGTCGCCCGGTGTATCGCTACCAGTTGATCGCCGACCAATACAGCTTACTTAAGCAGTACAGTCAGTGATCCGGTAACTGTCGTCGCACGGCGTAAAGCGGAACTGGCGCTGTGAAGAGAGGATAATGTCGCGGTTTTTGGTGACGAAAATCGCTTCAATATCCTCGCGCTGTTTCAGTAATGCGCAGCCTTTTTCCACACCGAGACCGAAGATAAGCGTGGTCCAGATATCACCGTCGAGCGAATCGCGGGAAATGATCGTCACGCTGTCGAGTTCGTTATCCAGCGGGTAACCACTGCGCGGGTCAAGAATATGGTGCCAGCGTTTACCATCCTGTTCGAAATAGCGCTCGTAGGTGCCGGATGTCACCACCGATTGGTTCACCACGTCTATCGACCCCACCAGCGCATCGCCGGATGAGAAAGGTTTTTTCAGCCCGATAGACCAGCTACCTTGCGGCGTGCCCAGGGTTTGCACATTGCCCCCCAGGTTAATCAATCCGTCGCGCACATCCTGCTGATGCAGGTAATCGCGCACCCGATCGGCGATAAAGCCTTTGGCGATTGCGCCAAGATCGATCTCCATCCCCGGCTGGGTGAGAAACACGCTGCTGTCGGCATCATTCAGCACCACATCCTGCGGACGGGTAATGCGCAGCCGCGCGGTTATCTCGTCGTCTGGCGGTACGCGGTCGCCTTTAAAACCGATACGCCACAGTTTCACCAGCGGGCCAATCGCCAGGTTAAAAGCGCTGTCCTGCACCATGCTGGCGGCTTTGGCGCATTTAATCAGTTCATACACCGGACGGCTGACCGCCACCGGATGTTGTCCCGCGGCGTGATTAATATCCATCACCTGTGAACGGGCGCGGTTGACCGTCAGCAGATCTTCGTAACGTTTGATAAGGCCAAAAACGCGGGAGGCGAGCGCTTCGTTATCGGCAAAGAGTTTCAGCAGAATGGGAGAACCCATAAGGGTTGCAGAGTAGCTCCAGACACGGTTATCGGACATCGCACTCTCCTGATGGGCTAAATTGAGCAGGCCTGCGCACTGGCAGGCCTGAAGTGTAGCACGCGGTTAGCCGCGTTTGGCGCGCATTGCAGCCTGGTGTCCCGCCAGTGAGCCGAAGATAATAATATCGGCCACGGCGTTCCCACCGATACGGTTGCCGCCATGCAGGCCGCCAACCACTTCCCCGGCGGCATAAGCGCCCGCGATCACCTGGTTTTCTGTGTTCAACACTTCGGTATCAGTGTTGATGGTCACTCCGCCCATGGTGTGGTGCACACCCGGTGCAATCTGGATCGCGTGGAACGGGCCTTCATTGATCGGTGCACGCAGTGCGGTAGTGCGACCAAAGTCCTCATCGTGCTGTTTTTCCACAAAGCCGTTGTAGCGTTCGAGCGTGGCCAGGAAAGCGTGGTAATCGATACCCAGTTTATCCGCCAGTTCACGCGGCGAGCTGGCGCTGGTAACCAGGCCACGCGCGATATACTCGTCTGCCGCTTTGTTTTTCGCTCTGACATGCTCATCAAACACGATGTAAGCGTAATGTTCCGGCAGGGCGATGATTGCCGCCGAGACTTTATCGCGGGTCGACATTTCGTTAAAGAAGCGTTTGCCCTGCTGGCTGACGAGAATCGCACCGCCGCCGCGAATCGATTCGGAAATCAGGTACGAGGTATTCTGTTCAACGGTCGGGTGGATCTGAATTTCGCCCATATCCACAGTGCCCGCGCCAATACGTTCCAGCAGTGCGATACCGCCGCCGGTCGCGCCTTTATGGTTGGTGGTGACAAAACCTTCCAGATCCGGACGGTATTTCACCACCATTGCGCTGTTGGCGCTGAAACCACCGGTCGCCACAATCACACTTTTCGCCTCGATCACCACACTCTCCTGCTCTTCAGTCAGCAGGCGTACGCCGCGCACTTCACCTTGCTCAAACAGAATGTCGTCCACTGAGGTATCCAGCATTACATCGATGCCGCGTTTGGTGACATTACGCACCAGACCGCTAATCAGGTAGCCACCGACTGCCGATCCGTCGCGCGGGCGGTGCGTACGGTCAATGCTCATCCCGCCAGTGGTGGTGATGTCGTTAAGCATAATGCCGCGACGAGCCAGCCATTCGATGGCTTCTGGCGCATTTTCCACAAAGCGACGCAGCAGCGCCGGATTGTTTTTGTTACCCCCGCCTTTCAGGGTTTCCGCGTAGAACAGCTCTTTGCTGTCCTGAATGCCTTTTACGCGCTGGAAGCGGGTTTCCGCGGCGTTCATGCCCGCAGAGGCTTTAATAGTGTTACCGCCGATGGTTGGCATTTTTTCGACAATCAGTACGCTCGCACCTTCGTCGTGCGCCTGAATCGCCGCCGCCAGACCCGCGCCGCCGCTACCGACAACCACAACGTCATAGCGTTTGGGTTCCTGAGAGTCACTGCCC
The DNA here is from genome assembly GCF_032104925.1 of Kosakonia sp. Taxonomy (NCBI): domain Bacteria; kingdom Pseudomonadati; phylum Pseudomonadota; class Gammaproteobacteria; order Enterobacterales; family Enterobacteriaceae; genus Kosakonia; species Kosakonia sp. The sequence goes on along the minus strand of NZ_DAMCGF010000007.1, from coordinate 79,822 downwards.
TCTTCCGCCGCCAGCGCTTTGCTGGATTTCACCATCGCTTTTGATACCGCTTTTTTCACCGCTTCGCTCTGGCTGGTTGCGCCTGAAATCGCGTCAACGTGCGGGCTGTTGGCCGTCAGGATGCGGCCGCGGATCTCTTCAAAGCTGCTGGTGAATTCAACGCTATCAACGGTACTTGAGGCGAGTTCGATATCGACGATGCGGTCTGTGTCGAGGCTGACATTGATAACCAGCTCGTTAGCGTCGTCCTGAACCGTTTCAGCAAAAAGACCTGGCTTAAATTTCGAAGCGCCCATGCTCATGTCGCGGATCATCGCTTCAACCAGCGAGAAACGCCACAGCGGTTCCGGGATATTCAGCGCTTCACGCTGAGTACTATCAATGAACAGCTCCAGGGTTTCACCGTTGGCGATACGCGCCGTCCAGTCCGGATACGCGATGCACGCACGGCCTACCGCAATCAGGTCATAGCCGTGATCCAGCCCCTGCTCAGCGTCGGCGGCATTAACGATACCGCCAACACCCATCACCGGCACCTGCGCCAGCGTTGCAGAACGCATGGCACAATATTTTTTAATCAGTGGCGTCGGATCGCTGGTGTCGTTAATGGAAGGACGCAGCGCCGCACCCAGCGAAAAGTGCAAATAATCAACACCGCGCGCCGCCAGCTTTTCCAGCAGGAACATGGTGTCATCAAAACGGATGCCGGGCACTTCCAGCTCTTCCGGCGAGAAACGGTAACCGATAATAAAGGCGTCGTCGGCGTACTGACGCGCCATTTTATGGGTGATGTCCAGTACGGCCAGCGGGAACTTCGCGCGGTTGTCGCGGCTGCCGCCCCACTCATCATCGCGCTGGTTGGAGTTTGGCGAGAAGAATTGCTGGATAAGGTAGGTATTGGCACCGTGAATTTCGACACCATCGAACCCGGCCTGAATGGCGCGGCGTACGGCGTCACCAAATTTGCCAATCATCCCTTCCACTTCAGCGGTGGTCAGCGCAACCGGGGTTGCCGCGCCATCACGCGGAGCGGCAATAGCGCTCGGACCAACCGGAGCACGACCGCCAATCAGCTTCGGTTCGACCATGCGGCCGCCGTGGTAAATCTGCAAAATTGCTTTTGAACCTTCGGCTTTAATCGCCGAGGCAATTTTTGCCAGACCGGCAATTTTCTCGTCGTTATCAATACCGATAGCGCCTGGAAATGCCAGGCCGAGATCATCGACAAAACAGCATTCAACAATAATGGTGCCGATACTTCCGGCGCGGGCGCGATAATATTCCACCAGTTCACTGCTGACTGTCCCGTCAAAATAACCTGTGCAGGTGGTCATTGGCGCCATTAACAAACGGTTTTTCAGTTCTGCGCCATTCGGCAAGGTAAACGGGCTGAGGATGCGTTCGTTGCTGGTCATAATTAAACTCCAAATCTAAAAATTAAAAACTTTGAATTCGGTGACGGATTTATTTTTCGTTCTGTTTTTTAATCCTGATGTCGTGTATTTAATATACCGTGAATTTTAATTACCAAATTAATTACGTTAGTTATAAAACTATTTAACCACCTTAATAACAGAGCTACCTCCAGCGTATTATCATTTTTAAATATCGTATTCACATGACTTTAATTACCGGTAACATTGCGATTACTTCACACTTTTCCTTTCCAGCTTTATTCAAATAATAAAATAGTGAAATATCATATAGTTAAAAGAAAACACCTCGTTAATGAGAGTTATTATCAGCACCATTTTTTAACATTTACGGTAATTTTGTGAAATTAACCACATAATACTCTGTGGGTATTCATTTTATTAAAAAAAGTGTCGTTCGTTTCGTTTTCTTGATCTCAATCAATAGTATTCGCCAATGGAAGAGCAATATATAAATACGCTCAGATTTTTATTTAATGCGATTGAATTTGCGTTAAACAACACATGCCAGAATGTGAAAAGTCTCAATAAAAAATTAAAGTAACTTTTGAAACTAAAATAATCAGAGATTCACTTTCCGCGCATGACCGAATTTTTAACTACTTGTAGATGCTCACTATGACAGAGAAAACAACAACCCCACCGTCTGCTCCCGCAGCCAGTGCAAAAGCCGGAAATAAAAACCGCCTGATAATGATGGCGTTGCCGATTATCGTGGCAGTGCTTCTGCTGTTTGTCCCGGTGCCGGAAGGTTTACCGCCATTTGCCTGGCACTACTTTGCTATCTTCGTTGGCGTTATTGTCGGCCTGATTTTCGAACCCCTGCCGGGTGCGGTTATCGGCATGACCGGCGTGGTGGTTATCGCGCTGTGTAGCCAGTGGCTACTGTTCAGTCCGGAACAACTGGCCGACCCGAAATTCAAGCTGGCTGGCCAGTCCTTTAAATGGGCGGTAAGCGGTTTCGGTAACTCCACCGTGTGGCTTATCTTCGGCGCGTTTATGTTTGCCGCCGGTTACGATAAAACCCAGTTTGGTCGCCGCCTGGCGCTGATTCTGGTGAAATATCTTGGCCGCCGCAGTCTGACGCTCGGTTACGCCATTACTTTCGCCGACCTGCTGCTGGCACCGTTCACCCCGTCAAACACCGCGCGCAGCGGCGGGACAATCTACCCGATTATCGCCAACCTGCCGCCGCTGTACGGTTCCAAACCGAACGATCCAAGCGCGCGCCGCATCGGTTCTTACCTGATGTGGGTGGCGATTACCGCAGCCTGTATCACCAGTTCTATGTTCCTTTCCGCACTGGCACCGAACCTGCTGGCGCTGGCGCTGGTGAAAAGCACCGTTGGCATTAACATCTCCTGGGGTAGCTGGTTTATCGCCTTCCTGCCGCTGGGCGTGCTGTTGATTCTGACCATGCCGCTGCTGGCTTACTGGTTCTACCCGCCAGAAGTGAAAGTCAATGACGAAGTGCCGCTGTGGGCCAGCCGCGAGCTGGAAAAACTGGGCAGAATGTCACGCAATGAAATCCTGCTGCTGGTGTTTGTCTGCTGTGCGCTGCTGATGTGGATCTTTGCCGCTGACTTTATCGAGCCTGCGCTTGCCGCGCTGCTGGTGGTCGTGCTGATGCTGTGGACCGGCGTATTAACCTGGAACGACATCACCAGCAACAAACCGGCATGGAACACCTTTGTCTGGTTCGCCACTCTGGTTGCGCTGGCCGATGGCCTCTCCACCACCGGCTTTATCGCCTGGTTGGGTAAAGAAGGCGGCCTGCTGATGAGCGGTATCTCTCCGGGGATGGCGACCATCGCCCTGCTGCTGGCGTTCTACCTGCTGCACTATCTGTTCGCCAGCACCACCGCGCACACCACGGCGCTGCTGCCTGCAATGCTGACCATCGCAGCGACAATTCCTGGCATCAATATGGAAGTCGTGGTTCTGGTTCTGTGTACCTCACTCGGCGTGATGGGCATCATCACCCCGTACGGTACTGGCCCAAGCCCGATTTACTACGGTAGCGGCTACCTGCCGACCAAAGATTACTGGCGTCTGGGCACCATCTTCGGTGCTATCTTCCTGGCCGCCCTGCTGTTGATTGGTTATCCGTGGATCACCATGATGTTCTGATTCGTAACCGCCGGGCATTCCCGGCGGTTTTATTTTATGGAGTAAAGAGCTATGTCGAACAAACCCTTTGTTTATCAGGACCCGTTCCCGCTGGCGAAAGACGATACGGAATATTATCTGCTGAGCCGTGAATATGTCTCCGTCGCCGACTTTGACGGCCAGCAAGTACTGAAAGTCGAGCCGGAAGCGCTGACGCTGCTGGCACAACGCGCATTCCATGACGCCTCTTTTATGCTGCGCCCTTCCCACCAGAAACAGGTGGCGGCCATTCTGCATGACCCGCAAGCGAGCGAAAACGACAAATACGTTGCTCTGCAATTCCTGCGTAACTCTGAAATCGCCGCTAAAGGCGTGCTGCCGACCTGCCAGGACACCGGCACGGCAATCATTATGGGTAAAAAAGGTCAGCGCGTGTGGACCGGCGGCGGCGATGAAGCCGCGCTGGCGCGTGGCGTTTACAACACCTACACCGAAGACAACCTGCGTTATTCGCAGAATGCGCCGCTGGATATGTATAAAGAGGTCAACACCGGCACTAACCTGCCTGCGCAGATCGATCTCTATAGCGTCGACGGCGACGAGTATAAATTCCTCTGCATCGCCAAAGGCGGCGGTTCAGCTAACAAAACCTATCTCTATCAGGAAACTAAAGCGCTGATTACACCGGCGAAGCTGAAAAACTATCTGGTTGAGAAGATGCGTACCCTCGGCACGGCAGCCTGCCCGCCATACCATATCGCCTTTGTGATTGGTGGTACGTCTGCGGAGTCCACGCTGAAAACGGTGAAACTGGCCTCAACCCGCTACTATGACGGCTTGCCGACCGAAGGTAACGAACATGGCCAGGCATTCCGCGATGTCCAGCTTGAACAAGAGCTGATGCAGGAAGCGCAGAACCTTGGCCTTGGCGCGCAGTTCGGCGGTAAATATTTCGCTCACGATATCCGTGTCATCCGTCTGCCGCGCCACGGTGCCTCCTGCCCTATCGGCATGGGCGTCTCCTGCTCCGCCGACCGTAACATCAAAGCGAAAATCAACCGCGAAGGTATCTGGATCGAGAAGATGGAGCACAATCCGGGGCAATATATTCCGGAAGAGCTGCGCCAGCAGGGCGAAGGCGATGTGGCGAAAATCGATCTCAACCAGCCGATGAAAGCGATCCTCGCACAGCTTTCCGCGTTCCCGGTATCAACCCGCGTTTCGCTGAACGGTACAATTATCGTGGCGCGTGATATTGCTCACGCGAAGCTGAAAGAGCTGATTGATAATGGCGAAGAGCTGCCGCAGTACGTGAAAGATCACCCGATCTACTACGCCGGCCCGGCGAAAACGCCAGAAGGGTATGCGTCCGGTTCGCTTGGCCCAACCACCGCAGGGCGTATGGACTCCTACGTGGATCTGCTGCAATCGCACGGCGCGAGTATGATCATGCTGGCAAAAGGCAACCGTAGCCAGCAAGTGACCGATGCCTGTGCCAAACACGGCGGTTTCTATCTGGGGAGTATTGGCGGTCCGGCTGCCGTCCTGGCGCAGCAGAGCATTAAGAGCCTCGAATGCGTGGCTTACCCGGAACTGGGTATGGAAGCAATCTGGAAAATTGAAGTGGAGAACTTCCCGGCGTTCATTCTGGTGGATGACAAAGGTAACGACTTCTTCCAGCAGATCCAGAACAAACAGTGTGCCGGCTGTAACCAGCGTTAAGTAAGATGTGAAAAACCCCCGGCGGAGTGTCCGACCGGGGGTTTTTATTGTTCATAAATCAGCGCATGTTTAGTTGATGCGAAGATCATCTTTCCAGCAGAGTCGATAATAGCGCGCAATAATCTTCGCCAGCGCTTCACGTTCGCCAGCCCCAATGACACTGCCGTCATCCCATCGTTTAAGGCTCGTTTTATCCAGCGTGCTGTAGCGCGCAGAAACCTCACAAATCAGTGCCCGTTCATTAAGCTGAAAGAAAAGAAACTCGCCCCGGTAAAGCAATTTAAGGCGAATAACGCCCCATTCGGCGTCATGAAACTGACAGGCAGAACCATCGCGCTTCAGTTCCTGCAACTCTTCGCGCCACGCTTTATTGATCATCGCTAACCACCAGCAGCGCATAAAGTGTGGCGATGTAACGGGCAGGCTGCTGCTCTTTATAACTGAAGATAACCAGCGTTTTCCCCTGCCCGCCTTCGCAGCTATGCGCAGAACAAAGAAGCGAGCCTTCTGGCGCGGAGTAACGCGTATAAGCCTCAGGATTGAAGGTAATGACTTTGATTCTTGCCGCCACCGCGGCCTGAATATCCTCGGGTAGCCGGGCAAAATCCCCGCTCTGGTAGAGATCCGGCTCAATTGGCTTCTGGCAACGCGGACAAATCAATTCGACAGGTTGATTAAAAAAGCGCGTTTCCTCGCCATCGTGCAGCATCACGCGTTTCTTAATAAGTTTGTCGATTTTCATCGTCGTCACCCTGCGCGAAAAATTGAAAATTCAGGTCGCCCTTCAGTCATTTCCAGTGCTGATATTAATGGCCCGCACTTTGCCGCCGGTGACATCGAAAGCGATATTTCTGTGCGCCAGTGAATACATAATCCACTCTTCGCCATCGCTGTTATCGGTTTCACCCGCACCATAATGCTCAATCACACGCTGTTTCGCATCGCCAGGCACCACACCACGCGCGGTATGCAATGTGGGGGCATGCAGCGTTATCTGCCCGATGACGTAACTGTCGACGCTTTTGCCGCGTTGCTGCCAGTCGATATTGGCGCTGTAGATATCAAACCCCGGAAAAATGTGGCGGTAATACTTATAGTTTTCCTCGCCAAATGGCACTTCGCCGACAAAATCCTCGCGGGTTTGTTTCCCGAGCGCCGTCAGCAGATTGCGATCCCAGTCCTGCCCCAGGGTGATAGCCTGTTTATTGATTTCCACGGTGAAGTCGTTTTCCGTCAGCGGCGTTTGCGCCGCCTGAGCAGAAAAAGCAAACAGCAGCGCAAAAAACAGGGAATATTCGACGCATTAACCTTTCCATAGTCAGTCAAAAGAAGCGCTATTTAAGCCAACTGCCCGCCTGGTTGACAAGCGTTTTACCCGCCTGCGTCACCACCAGTTTCGGCGGGTTGTAATCGACAAGATAAAGCACATCGCCATTACGGAATTCTGCGCCAATCACGCGGTTTTCATTATCCAGCCGCGTTTTACCGTGCAGGCTAATCTGCTGGCTGTCGCGGTTTCGCGCGCCGGTATAAAGCAGATCATCGCAAGGCGTAGTGAACGCGCCGCAATTATTGCGGATCGCCAGCATAAAGTTATCAGTGCGGATAATTTTCGTCGTCGCGCCAGCGTGAACGGTCTCTTTAACCAGCGCGTAATTTTCCGGGGCGTAATAATCTCCGTGTTCAGGCGGTTGCGTCAGATGCCACGCCAGCTTGTCACCATTAATAACCAGCGTGGCTTTGCCATTTTTACCGCCAAAGCTCGAATCAAACGTAACGATGGCGGTGTCATTTTTCACCTCGCCGCGCAGGTTATCCTGCTGTTTATCCGGGCAATCAATGCGGTTGCCGCGCTGAGTGATAAAGCAATACGATCCAGTAAGCTTGTTATTCTGCTGGGATAATTTCAGCGTTAATGTGGATTCGTTACTTTCACTGCCGTGCCACTGACCGGAAAAATCAGTTGCCGACGCGGCGCTGGCGCAGCAGGAGAGCAAGAAGCTCGCAACGACAAAATAAAGCCGCTGCTGAGTTGAATGAATAGCGTGCATAACGTGCGTCTGTTCCTTTTCAGCATCACAAAAAATGAGTTAATTCTTAAGGTCCGTAAAAAAACATCAAGGTCGACAGGTCGTTAAGCTCTGCTTTCGATAACGTATTTTTTTCCATGCGATCGTACTGGTAGATAATCCCTTTCATGGGAATGGTCGATGGATGCTCTCTGGCCATGGTCATTAATGTTTCAATATCCGACGGATTTTTGAGCGCTCGGCTGAGGAATTTGAGCAGTAACGCTTCGCCCTCTTCACGGGTTAACAGATCCATGCGCATTTTCTCATACGGTTAATTCAGCAGCGAAAAACTGGTGGCTGAAATAATTACCCTCGATAACGCCCTCAATGCTTCTCTGTTTTGCAGCACTATTACCTGTGCCTTTGAAACGCACGGTGACAGGCATGCGAATCTACTCATGCGCTTTCCAGATACCTTTTTCATCGAGAAGGATTTTATTGTTTTGTATCACGGTTAAGCTGTTATCAATTTTACTCAGTAGATAAGTGGTGGTGCCGTTTTTAAAGGTGTAAGTAATAACAGGGCAGATTGACTGTTCACAAGATTTCCGCACCGCAAAGCCATGCAAATTGACTTCGGCCCGATCATTTTTACGCACACCGTAGTACGTTGCTTCGTCACAATTCGCGCCGTTACCACACACCGTGACCACTTTTATCTTAAATTTAGGGGTTTCAAAAAAATCGACGAAGGTCTCAGCCGTTTGAGTAATCGCGGGCGTGTTAAACGACACATCCTGAAATCGGCTACCCCATTGTTGCAGCGCATCAGGAATGCTTTTTTCTCCCGTATTGCTTTTATAGTGTGCAACCGAAGCCGCTGGCACTACCCATGCGGCAGAAAGTCGACCATCCGGATAAATAACAAATGCGGAGGCATTTTCCAGATAGAGATCTTTCAGCCAGCCTTCAACGAATAACCCGCCATCCGCAGTGTGTCGCGGTTCGCCATAGACATCGAAATTGCCTGCAAACGCAGCGTAATCTGCCCCCAAGACATTTTTTAACGACGCCTGCACCTGCTTATCCACGGTGATATTTTCGACCGTTTCGAGCGTGTCATAATGGTTAATATCAATAACCGCAGCAGCGTCAAATGAGAAAAAAGAGACGAGTAAAATCAAAAAAACCGGCAGAAATATGTTGCCATGAAAAATCTGTCGCATAACGTCAGTTCGCATCCTGTTGCTACAAAATCGATAATTTTTATTATCAGTAAAACCACAAACAAAATACAGTAAGTATCAAATCGGTTCTGGCGTTGGCCATAACCTATGCAAATGCGAAAAATATCATTGCATTTTTCGTGCAGGGAACACGTTAAATAAGGGAAGAGAAAATGCTACGGAAAACGTATCAAAAAAGCAGACGATGGGAATGTTAACAGAGCAACTCTATTAAGTACTGGCGTAAACGCAGTATTAATACAGGATCGTCAAGATATTCAAGCGGTGATAAATTCACCAGCGTTTTTATTTTCCGTGTCATCCATTCCAGCCCGCCCTTTTTGCCGATTTTACCGTTAACCACTATGGCGAGATCGTATGCGCCTTTCAGGAAATGACTTAATATAGCCACATCATTTGCGGGGTAAATAACGCTAAACGACTAAACAAAATCGTTCCAGACATCTTCCCCCGCATACTCACTTTCCAGCCCCATATTCTCCCCTGTGAAATAGCGTTCTCAATGTTCATTTACTCTGTAAAAATAAGAGAGAGGCGACACAGAAGACGCTCATTCAACTTTTGATGGTTAAAATTTCACTCGCTTTTTCTGCTTACAGAAAATCCTCATCAGGGGCGCGGTCAAACAACTCACCTGCAATGCGCGCAATACGTCCGTGTTGCACCAGTTTGTCTTTCCACTCCTGCGGAATGCCTGCGTAGCCGTATAACGCTCCGGCAATTTGCCCGGCTGTAGCCGCAACGCTGTCGGCATCGTCGGCCAGATTCGCCGCCAATAAAATCGCATCACGGAAGTTATCCGTATGCCATACCGCCCACATCGCCGCTTCGAGCGTATCGATAACATAAGCACTGGAACGGATCTGATCGCGCGTTTTCTGCTTGTATTCACCGGCATTAATGATAAGCACTCGTGCAGACAGCGGTACGATATGCGGTGCAAACGTTTTTTCTTTGTCGTATCCGTTAATTAAATGATGCAGGATCAAACCAAGAAAAAAACAGGCAGAAAGGGATTCAGACGCACCGTGCGTCGCCTGGCTTTGCGCCTGAGAGTCAAACCATATTCCACGCAACGTCTTACGGCGAAATATAGCCACCGGCGCTTCACGTATTAACGCTGCGTTACCCGCAGTATTTTTCTCCGTATTGCCCATCCACGTTTCACCTTGCAGGAGGTACTGCTCCAGCGCAAAGCGGGTCGTGTTGCCGATATCAAAGCAGATGCCATTACTGCTATTCTCACCCTGCTTGTACCAACGAACCAGACGATTGCGAAAGTCGCTGACATCCAGTTTATTGTTTTGCAGATAGGTTTCAGCAAGGCACAGCGCCATTGAGGTATCATCCGTCCACTCGCCAGCCTTAAGCCTGAAGGCACCGCCACCTGTCATATCGCTTACCGTATAGCGATCGCGTGGCTGAAATTCTAGCGTCGTCCCCACGGCATCACCTACTGCCAGCCCAACTAATGCGCCAATAGCCTTATCGCGAGCATTTTCTGTGGAAGTGATGAGCGGTCGCGCTTTATCCCAGGCATCATATTTGACAGCGGCAGGATCGTCGACTTCAGACAATCTTTTGCGGATGTTTGGGGGAAGGTAATCATAATACCGGTCAGCATAATTACTGATTATTAAGTCATCTGCATGCAAATCGATCATTAGAGTTCCTTCATGTGAATTTGGGTGATACCTGCTTCATCAGTACGGCTAATTACTTCAAACTGCGTATTACTTTTAAAGAGCACTTCTGTTTCCGTCGCATTAAATTCTGATAAGAAATCGATTTTCCTGCCTGAATACCCTTCCATTTTCATTTGAATTGGCCCATCAAAAGCTTTGTTAATATCGCTACTCACAAAGGCCCGATCAGAAACAGTATTACCCGGCGTGTATTGACTCAGTACTTCATCAGGCAAGCTATTCATACCACGGAACGTCGTCCCCGTATGAGCCGGAAGGTTATCCAAGCCTTCATTAATATGTTGGGCGAACGCTTCAAGTTCTGGTGTAAGTGGTTTTGTTCCACGCAGAGCAGGATTAATCATTTTGTAACCCGGGTCTGTAGTGTAGCCATGGAGTGCACCAACCTGATCATCGGTTAATAATTTAGACAAGTGTGGAGCTTTATTGTCAATTAACTCCCGTCCCCGGGCAATCCATTTACTTGCTTTTGCTTCACCAACGGCCTCTTTCAGGCTCATCAGCGGCTTAGCCGTAGCTACGGGTTTTACCGCTACAGGTTCGGCAACAATCTTACCAGCACGCCAGGCGTTAAACTTCGCCCCGCCTTTGGCACCCAGTCCGCCGCCAATAAGTCCGCCAGCCAGCATGCTCCATTTTTGGCCGTCGCTGCCCTCACCAAAAATCTTACCGCCAACGTAATTGCCGAGCGTTCCTCCGGCCATCCCCCCGGCGGTACTAAGTAGTGCAATGACCGGCCCGGCAATCACAGCGAGTGCACCAACACCAACACCCAGCATCACCCAGTTAACCCATTCAGGGATCTCCGGACTGATTTCATCTGTTTGCACCTTTGCGCCGCCAATAAACACATTGGCTGAACCTTGGTAGATCTCTGCGCTACAGGTTAAACGATCGCTAATGCGCGCAGCAGGATAATTATTGATGTAAACCTTTATCGAGCCTTCTGCAACGCGCTGGGGACTACCACTGTGTTCATCGCATTCGCCGAGCGAAAGATGCGCACGAATCGCCTTACGGCTATTGACGAAAACATCAGGAGAACCCTCCTTCAGCATCCCGGTAACATGCCTTGGCGCCCATGACATACTGCCAAGGACTTCACCTAAACCTCCGCCCGCGCAAGCACTGGCCGCAACAGCAGAAACGGCTACCAGCGCGGCGCCACCGGTTACCGCTACTGCAGCTACCCCCAGCAAAGCGCCGCCAATAAGGCCAGCAATCATCCAGCCTTGCGACGCCGTATGTGCAATGGGATCATCAACACGCGCGGCTTGATACTCACCCATGATTCACATCATCTCCGTCGCGCGCAAGGAAGCGCCGGACCCCATCTAAGGAATCCAGCCCCGCAACTCCCTCAAATGTTCGACAGGCGGACAGCTGTTGCGCAAGATGGTGTCCACTCGCCTCCGGAAGGGTCCACAGCGCATAGCGCACGGGCTGACTTCCGGGTACAGAAGCTATCCTCAATGCCTGCCCATCCTGTGCATAGAACAAAAACACGCCTTCACGAGCACGCTGCAGAGGTAGGTGCCGGTAGAGGGATTGTATACCGTCAAAAGCAGTCAAATGTTTCGTTTCTGTATCAAGTGCAAAGAATATTCGCTGATCATCAGCAAGTAGCATTTGCCCTGGCTCTGTTTCCCGCTCACGATGGAATTTGATGCTATGGATAATATCCTGATACTGCCGCTGGTAATATTCACTAAACTCATCAGGACATGTGCCAATATAACAAACAATTTTTTTGGCAGCTGGCTGCTCATCCAGCAAGACCACCGTCTGGCGCTGAAAAATAACCGTACCATCGTTTTTAAACTGATAATAAAGTTCAATCGCGGGTTTATCATCAATCGTCACGGGCTGCGACAATTCAAGGTGAAACTGTGGAACAGTAATTTCCAGTTCGCGTAAAATACGCGCCGCCACAGACTGAATATTTTCATCTTTTTTTGCGCTGGCTCGGGATACAACGAAAGTAAACTCACTTGCACCATTATCATTCAGGGTAAATAAATTCATGGTGCGATCTTTAAACACATCCGGTAGCGCAAGCGTAGCTTCCTGGAGAATATAATCAGCCATTCCTGTATCCCTTTACTCATTATTGTTAATAATAAAAAAGCTTTCGACTTCTTGTTGTATGGCACTTTGATGACCTGATCCAGGCGCAACTATCGCTGCCTGCCCCTCATCCGGATTTAAGTGCAACTCACCACCTAATGTATTTATCTGCCCTGTTTCTTTGACGGTAAAATTAAAATTATTGCCAACAATATTAATATTCCCATCGCTGGTTAACTCAATGGCACTTTCACCGCACTCCAGACGCAAAGAACTACCTGCAGACAAGGTGAATGAATTAACTACTTTATCTTTCCTGTCACTACCGGTTAAATTCAGCGTATTCACTTTTACGCCGCATTTTTGATCTTTCACCACTCGCAGCGTTTCATTTTCTCCTACAAATTGCGTATGATTTTTTTCAATGGTGTGCGTTTCATCATTCTCGACATCTACATCAAAATTTCGCTCTGCGTGCAGCCACACCTGCTCTTCGCCCGCCTTGTCTTCAAAGCGCAGGGCGTTGGCGTTATCGACCGAACCATCTTTCGAGCGGCTGAGGAAGCCCATCTGCGTGGCAGCAGCAGGTAATGCCCACGGCGGCATACTCGCTTCGTTATAGACGCGCCCGGTAACGATCGGCCGGTCCGGGTCGCCATTGATAAAGTCGATCACCACTTCGTCGCCCACGCGCGGGATTTGCACCCCGCCGAAGCCCTGCCCCGCCCAGGCACTCGACACACGCACCCAGCAGGAGCTGGTGTCATCGCCTTTCGCCAGACGGTCCCAGTGGAATTTCACCTTCACCCGGCCATATTTATCCGTCCAGATGCTCTCGCCCTGCGGGCCGACCACTTTCGCCGTCTGCGGCCCGTAGGTTTTCGGCCACGCCGTCACCGCCGCCGGGCGGAACACCACCGATGACGGGATGACGGTGAAATCGATGCGGTGCACCGTTTCGCCGTCGGAGCCGCTGGCATAGCGGTTTTCCTCGAAAAAGTAGTTCGCTTCGGTGGTCAGGTACTCGCCGTTATCGCTAAAAAACGGCGCGTTATACAGCGCAAAGGTGTTTCCCGGTGCGACACCAACCGCCGTGGCGGTGCCCTGAATCTGCTGGTGCTCCACCTGCCAGCGCTCCTGGCGGATACGTGCGTAATACTCCCCGTGACCGTGCTCGACAAAACGCCCCGGCCAGTCGTACACGTCAATGCTGCCCGGCTGCGGTGACGCCGGGTTCTGCCGCGCCTGGAACAGCCACGCGTTCGGCTTGCGGAAGTCGTAATCGTCGAGGCTGTAAATGCCCGGCGTCACGCTGTCCTCCAGCGCCCACTGGCTGATACCCTCTTCATCCGTGCTGCCGCCGGACGGCGTCTGGTGATACGGAATGGTTTCGTAGCCGCTGAAGGGCTGATGTTCGGTCGCCGCGTCGGTCAGCACCAGCACATGGCGGTCGGCTTCGTGGCGGAAATGGTAGGCGATGCCCTCAAGCTCCATCAGACGGCTGATGAAATCGAGGCTCGATTCCTGGTACTGCACGCAGTAATCCCAGGTGCGGTAACTGCCGGTCAGCTTATCTTCCACGTTCACCTGATATTCGCCGAGCAGCGTTTTCACAATCTGCGGCGCAGTCTGGCCCTGGAAGATACGCAGGTTGCGGTCGCGTTTCATCGGCCACAAATCCGGCTCCACGGTGAGCTGATACACCGCGTAACGCGTCCCCGAAAGTTCAACGGCGCTCACCGCCACGCGGGTGATTTTGCCGTTGATATAGCGCGTACCCGTTCCCTGGGTGGGAATATTGATGGTTGCGGATTGCCCCAGCAGCTTGCTGCGGTCTGCCCGCGCATCGGTGCCCAGCACCGTCAGCGCCAGCGTAAATGACTCGGACAGCGCTTCGCGCCCGGCAAGTTTCCAGAAAAGTAAGCCCCCGACGGGTAACGTCGCCGTGATTCTGTTCTGCATAACGAGAGATCCCTACTCAATGTCTGTCAACGGCAATCAGCGCACGGTAAAACCTGCACGCTATTTTGCGCGATGAAATTTAATACTCTGGATGATTTGTTGATATTGCTTTTGATGTTCTTCGCTGAATTCGCCAGGGCAGGTGCCCACGTAGCTCACCATTTTTTTCCCGGCGGGATCGTCGAGCAAAATTAACGTCTGTCGCTGGAAGATAACGTGGTTGTCATTTTTAAACTGGTAGAAGAGCTCCACGGCGGGATAACCATCAACTTCCAGCATTTCCGACGATTCAAGATGAAAATCGATGAGCGTCATCTCCAGCTCACGCGTTTTTCGGGCAGCGAGGGCGTGAACTTTATCGTCAGCTTTTGCATTACTTCGCGATACGACAAACGTAAATTCACCGCCACCCTGATTGCTGTGTGTTAATAAATTCATAGTTCTGTCTTTTTAATATAACGAGCGAGACGAGCGTTGTTATTGCAACAAGAAGACATTGCATCAGCATGCAATGTGAAAAGTGACGCGCGCGGGAATGGCTTCCCGCGCGCTGCCGGGCGTCAGCCCGGAGGAACCACCACTATTGTGCTTGCGGGTTGATAAGCCAGGTACCTGGCTGCCCAATAGTAATAGTCTGGCTGCGGGTCTGACCGTTGCCCTGCAGTACCAGGTTGTAACGCCCCGGTTGAAGCTTCAACGAGGCAAAACCGTTGGTGGCCGGAGAAACAGACTGCGCTTCGCCGTTCAACGTCAGTTTTTCACCCTCGTTCATACGCACAAAAATCTGCGCAACCGGCTCCTGTACCGCAGGCGCAGTGGTCTGGCTTTGTGCCTGCGTCTGCGTGGTTTGCGAAGGCGTCGCTGCAGGTGCGGTGTTTGTCTCCTGTAAGGTCTGGCGCGGCGGTTCAGCGGCCTGCTGCGTGGTCTGCTGCTGATCGCTGTTACTGGCGTTCTGCGTCGCCGCCGTGTCCGACGAGGAATTCCCGCCAAACAGCACCGCCCCCGCAATCACCCCAACGATCACGCCAGCGGCCACCAGCCCCGGCACTTTGTAACGCTTCACGCTACTCAGCGCATCGGTTTTTTCCGTCGTTTCTTCCACCGGCACCAGCATGGTACCCGGCTGTTTTACGCTCATGACGTCGTCGATCCCGGCGACCGGCATTTCAATCAGCGCGGCGAATTCATCCACCGTTTGCGGACGGTCTTCCATTTTCAGCGACAGCGCGCGATCCACCGCCTGCAACAGCGTATGCGAATACCCCGGCAAACCACGCTGCGTCAGGGGAACATAGGTATCCTGAATGCTGCGCACCACGCTTACCGGCGGCGGTGAGCCAATAATCAGCGTGTGCAGTACCGCGCCAAGGGCGTAAATATCGGTCCACGGCCCCTGCTCGCTTTCATTGTCGTCGGTGTATTGCTCAATCGGCGCATAGCCCGGCCGCAGCATGGTTTCGGTTTCATCGGATACCGAACCAATACTGCGACGCGCAGAGCCGAAATCGAGCAACACCGGCAGGCCGTTATCCTGAATCTGGATGTTATCCAGCGAAATATCGCGGTGCAGATAGCCTTCGTCATGAATGGTTTTGATAGCACCCAGCAGCATCGGCAGCATGCGGCGGATCCACGCTTCATTAATCAGCGTCGGGTTCTTTTCACGCAGGCGGGAAAGCGTGGTGCCGCTGTAAAACACCGTTCCCATGTAGGCGGTGTCGTTCTGCACCCAGAAGCGCAGCACATGCAGCAGATTCGGGTGGTTGAAGCGCGCCAGCAGACGCGCCTCCTGAATAAAACTGTTCAGCCCGGCGGTAAATGCTTTACTGAAGCGCTCGCTACGCAGCACCAGCGTCATGTCATCATTACGTACCGCCAGCGACGACGGCATAAACTCTTTAATCGCGATGGTTCGCTCAAGCTGGTGATCCTTGGCGCGATAGACGATGCCAAAACCACCGCCGCCGATCACTTCTAAAATTTCAAACTCGTTGAAGCGATATCCCGGTGGCAGTGCATTCGGTACACTCCGGTTGTTATCGTGATCCGTCATATTGGAAAACTCTCTTGATAATGGCTTTACGCCGCAAACTGACAGTGAAACTCACCCTGCTCAAACGTGACCCGTAAGCGCTTATATTGCTCGTCGCGCGCGCTGGCGTCGAGTAATAGCTGGCTCATCAGCGGCAGCAGTGTATTAGTAAGGATGGCGTCCACCATACGGCCGCCTGATTCGACTTCCGTGCAGCGGGCAACAATTTGTTCCACCACGCTGTCGTCCACTTCCGACACAATCCCGTGGTTGTCCGCCAGACGGCGCTGAATGCGTTTAAGCTGCAGGCGCACAATCATCGCCAGCATCTCGTCGCTGAGCGGGTAGTACGGCACCACCAGCAAACGGCCCAGCAGCGCGGGCGGGAAAACCTGCAACAGCGGCGGGCGCAGCGCGTCGCGCAGGGCGTCCGGTTCCGGCATCAGTTCCGGATCGGCGCACATGCCGGTAATCAGCTCAGTCCCGACGTTGGAGGTGAGAATAATAATGGTGTTACGGAAATCAATATGACGGCCTTCGCCATCTTCCATCCAGCCTTTATCGAATACCTGGAAGAAGATTTCATGCACATCCGGGTGGGCTTTTTCGATCTCATCGAGCAGCACCACGCTGTAAGGACGGCGGCGCACCGCTTCGGTTAACACACCGCCTTCGCCGTAACCCACATAGCCCGGAGGTGCACCTTTCAGCGTGGAAACCGTATGTGCTTCCTGGAATTCACTCATGTTGATGGTGATAACGTTCTGCTCGCCGCCGTACAGCGACTCCGCCAGCGCCAGCGCGGTTTCGGTTTTACCGACACCGGACGGGCCGCACAGCATAAAGACGCCTACCGGTTTGTTCGGATCGTCCAGGCGCGCACGCGAAGTCTGCACCCGTTTGGCAATCAGTTCCAGGCCGTGGCGCTGTCCAATTACGCGTTCGTTCAGGGTATCGGCCAGTTTTAACACCGCGTCGATTTCGTTTTTCACCATCCGGCCCAGCGGGATGCCAGTCCAGTCGGAAACCACGGCGGCGACCACGTTGGCATCCACCGAGGTAAACAGCAGTGGCGCGTCGCCCTGTAGCGCACGCAGTTCGGCCTGCTGTTGCGTCAGCGTGGCGCGTAAATCGGCCAGCGCCTCTTCCGGCGAAGTATGCAGCTGCGCGCGCAGCGCAATAATCGCGTCAACCAGCGCCTGCTCCTGCTCCCAGCGCGCCGTCAGTTCGTCGCGTTGTTGCGCCAGTTTTTCCAGCTCGACCTGCAATTTTTCCACGCGATCGCTTTCACCGGTCGCCATTTTCGCTTCACGGTTGGCAATCTCAACTTCCACGTCCAGCGCGGCGATGCGGTGCAGGCAATCTTCCAGCTGCGGCGGCGGAGAACTTTGGCTTACCGCGACGCGCGCACAGGCGGTATCGAGCAGCGCAACGGCTTTATCCGGCAACTGGCGCGCCGGAATGTAGCGGTGCGAGAGTTTCACCGCCGCGACAACCGCTTCATCCAGCAGCAGCACGCGGTGGTGTTTTTCCAGGGCGGAAACGGTGCTGCGCAGCATCAGAACGGCTTTTTCTTCGTCTGGTTCCGCGACTTGTACGGTCTGGAAACGGCGGGTCAGCGCCGGATCTTTCTCAATGTATTTTTTGTATTCCGCCCAGGTGGTCGCGCCGATGGTGCGAAGCTGACCACGCGCCAGCGCCGGTTTCAGCAGGTTGGCGGCATCGCCCGTGCCCTGCTGGCCGCCGGCGCCAATCAGCGTGTGAATTTCGTCGATAAACAGAATGATCGGCGTCGGGCTGGATTGCACTTCGTTAATCAGCGACTGTAAACGCGCTTCAAATTCGCCCTTCATTCCCGCGCCCGCCTGCAACATGCCGATATCCAGCAGCCACAGTTGCACATCCACCAGCGGTTCCGGCACATCACCTGCGGCAATCCGCAGCGCCAGTCCTTCAACCACCGCGGTTTTACCAACGCCCGCTTCACCGGTCAGCAACGGGTTGTTCTGGCGGCGACGCATCAGGATATCGACCATCTGGCGGATCTCTTCATCGCGCCCCACTACCGGGTCGATTTTGCCGTCGCGCGCCCGGGCGGTCAGATCCTGACCATACTGCGCCAGCGTGCCCTGTTGCTGCGGTACGCCTGCGCCTGCGTCATCGTTCAGCGCCACGGTGACCTGCTGGCTCTCTTTGCTGTTAGCGAAAATGGCGTCGAAGTTATCCAGCAACGCATCGGCGCTGATACGCTCAAACTGCGGCGAAATGCCTTTCAGCACGTTCGCCAGACTCCAGGTTTTCAGGATCCCGGCCAGCAGATGGCCGCCACGAATGCGCGTCACGCCATATTTTAACGAGCCATATACCCACGCGCGTTCCACGGCGGTATCAATGTGTTCTGACAAGTCGGAAACCGAACTTGCGCCGCGCGGCAGTTTGTCCAGCGCCGCGACGATATCGCGCGTCAGCGCCTCTTCATCCAGCGAAAAGTGGCGAATAACCTGTTGCAGATCGCCGTCCGTCTGTTGCATCAGTTGATGCAGCCAGTGAACCAGCTCCACATACGGGTTGCCACGCAGCTTGCAAAAGGCGGTGGCGCTTTCCAGCGAGGTAAATAACAGCGTATCGAGTTTGCCGAACAGAACGGCGCGGCTGATTTCTGACATGAGTTCATCCATTATTCATAATTAGTGTGCAGTCATCCTTACAAGCCAGCTCGTCGCGCGATACGACATGCAGGATGTGTGCGTACGTCAGACCAGGAAACTAACAACGGAGGTTACCCCTCCGGGCTGAAAACCAAATCTCCTCGCGCCTGTGGCCTGGGCTGTGTACCAAGCCAGGCGCTGTAACCCAGACGCCCGGCTCCACCAAGCGTGGCACCAGCGACATCTTCACTGCGCAAAATAACTTTCACCGCCCACTGGTACTCAATGCCCAGATACTGGCGCACCCAGTCGCGTAGCGCGGTAACCCACTTTTCACCCGGCATAAAGCGCCGGTAGGTATCGACGTTAAGCGGGCCAATTTCGATGCGAAACTTATGGCACACATCGCGTACAGCTTCGCCAAGAAACGCCGATTGCCCGAGGCGCGGCGCGTGTCGCCCGCCCTGTAAGCGCGCGCGTTCACGTTCACTGAGCGGCATCCACTGCGGCACGTTTTCGACAATGGTGACCGGCACGTTGAAATAGCTGCGCAGGATCTTCGCCAGCCCTTCCGGGTCGCGCCCGTTGCGGGTCAGATGCCCGGCAAGGGCAAAACGCGCGTGCGGGCTTAAGCTGCCTTTTTCCAGTTGTCCTGGCTGCCCCATGCCGATCAGCGAGGCGATGTACTGCTCAAAACGTTTGTTATCCTGGCGATCCAGCGAAACAGTCGGCTGCGCATCGGCCCAGGCGCGGTAAAACAGCAGCGCCAGGCGGTGATGAAAAAGATCGGCGAAGGCGCTCAGACTGTCATCCTGGTGGTGCGCGATACGTTCGCTGGCGTATTCAGTCAGGTGAACCGGCAGCGGGCCGTTGGGGCCAAACAGGCCAAAACTGAGAATCGAGACGTCATACAGCGACGAGTTTTCGCGTTGGCGCACGCTTGACAGCGTCGAGGGCGCAAAGCCAAGTGAGGGGGTTTGACCAATGCGCAACGGCTCAAAACGCGGCAGCGGCGCGCGACCCAGCGGGTAACGCTCACCGCCACGCGCATCGACGCGGCGCAGTAGCGTAAACAGATCGTAGCGCCACGGCGTCGCCATTACGTTTTGCCAGAATGCCTCCGGCAGCGCACTGGCGCGCGTAATGACCGGCGCGCTGCTCAGCGTTTCGGTCATATCAGCGCCCTCTTGCCCATGCGCGGCGGCCAGTAACCCACTTCCCCGCGCTGCTGGCTCTTAAGCGTGAACTCGGTAAAGCTGTTCATGCCCACCAGACGGGCAAAAACGCGCTCCAGCACGCTGCCAAACAGGTACGGACTGAAACCGGAGAACGCCTGCTCATCGACCGTCAGGGTAATGCCAATACCGCGCGCGAAAACAATCGGTCCCGGTTCCGGCACGCGGCGATGCACCGGTTCAAGCACGCAGTGGCGCACGCCTTCGATCTGACGCGCGACCGGCGCTTCCGCCAGCCGGGTATAAAGCCCCAGCAACTGCCGCAGCGCCGCAGCGCCTTCGCCGTCTTCGCCATCCATCAGGCTTAAATAGTTCATCTGCAACTGGCTGATCAGCCGCCAGGTGCTCAACCCTTCTGCCAGCACCGGACGCGGCGGTGTCGGGCCTTTGCGCAGTTGTAATGTTTTAACCGGCAGCGAATCCGGCAACACAAACTGACCAATCTCCTGCTGCAACATCAGCGGCAAGTCGCGGCTGGTGCACAGCACTTCGGCGGTGATGTAGCGTAACTCTTCCCGCCACGGCGCATGTTGTTCATCCACCAGCGAGGCGAACACTTCCGAACCGATGTAGCCGGTACGCGTGCCGTAACGCTGCGCATGTTCCGATAACGCACGCTGTTCGCGGCGCAGCGAAAAGTAAGCCCCGTAGTTACCTTCGTCCTGGCTCCAGCTACTCCAGAACGGGCGAAATGTTTGTTCATCACGCTGACCGTCGATGCTGGCGTGAATTTTGGTAACGGCGTAGATCTCGTAATCCAGCGGACGGATGTTATCGACCACCAGATGGTACTCATGCAGGCTGTCGCTCAGTTTCTGGCGTTCCGCCACTTTCGGGAACAGGTTAATCACTGGCGTGCAGTGCAGTGCGAGGTGGCTTTTATCCACCACCCGTTCAAGCTGCGCATCGGCTTTGTCGAGCAGAATAATGATATCGAAGGACTTCGCTTCGCCACTTTGCGCCAGCATCGTGCGCAAGCCATGCAGGCTGATAAACAGGAAGCGCGACGGAAAAGCAAAGTACTCCTGCAACAGGCGGTAGCCGTCAAAATTGCGCAGATCGTCCGGCAGCAGTGCCTGGTCTGCGCTGAACCCTTCCTGGCGCAGTGCATCGTCGGCCAGCACCAGCGGCGGGGTTTTCTGCCCGTTCGCCTGGCACAGGATGCCGACCTGATGCTCCATCACCAGCTCGAGAAGCTTCAGCGCCTGCATATCCGGGCCGCTTAAAAAAAACTCCAGACGGTCGAAATCAAGATGGCTGAGGTTTACCGGGCCGTCGCAACTCAGGCGAATACGCAGTGCGCTTTGCGCGCCGCGCTGGCTTAAACCGACCTGCGCGAGCGGCAGATCGGCGGGTACACCGCCCAGTTCCACCTGGCTGATTTTCAGCGGCAGCAGCGTGACATCATGCGCGGTGGTGTAACTACAGGTGACGCCGTTCTTTTTCATCACCTGGCTGTCCATCATGGTGCCGCGCGGCACCACAAAACCGTTGCTCAAATCGCCTTTCGCGCTGTCCGGTTGCAGTTCGGCAATCGCCATGGACGGCGTGGGCGCAAGGTAATTCGGCGCGACCATTTCCAGCAAACGCTGGGAGAAACGCGGGAACTCGGCGTCCATTTTTAACTGCACGCGCGAGGTCAGAAAGGCAAAACCTTCCATCAGGCGTTCGACATACGGGTCAGAGACGTCCA
Organism: Kosakonia sp.; assembly: GCF_032104925.1. Taxonomy (NCBI): domain Bacteria; kingdom Pseudomonadati; phylum Pseudomonadota; class Gammaproteobacteria; order Enterobacterales; family Enterobacteriaceae; genus Kosakonia; species Kosakonia sp. The sequence goes on along the minus strand of NZ_DAMCGF010000007.1, from coordinate 57,956 downwards.
TGCCGCGCATACCCAGACGCCCGGCAACTTTCGGGTAGCGTGCGGCGAATTCCTGACCCATTTCGCGCAGCCAGGCCAGTTCGCGGTTGTAATATTCGAGTAATTTGCTGTCCATCGTTACCCCGCGTCTTTCAGCTCGAAATGCCCGTTTTCCAGATCCACATCGGTACGAAACAGGAACTCCAGCGGATAAGGCACGCACCACAGGCGGCCTTTGATCTCAATCGACAGGACGTTATGCAGATCCAGCGACTTAGTATCGGAGATGCAGCGCACCTGCAATCCTTGCGGAAGAATGCGCGGTTCAAAATGCAAAATCGCGTCGGTCAGTTTGCGCTGGATATCCTGCCATTCGATATCCGACATGCGCTTGCCCGCCAGCGGCGACACGCCAAAGTTCACCACCGAACGCCGCACCTGGTCAAAACCGGAGAGATCCTGTTGCGCTTCGTTATTAATGGTGTTGAACAGCCACTGCAAATCGCGCAGCACATGGCGGCGCAGCGCGGAGTGCGAAACCAGATTGTTGTTCACCGGCTCCTGCACTTTATCCGGCGCTTCATCCGTCAGGCGATCGAGCAGCGAAGGCTGCATTTTATCGCGCGCGCCAACGGTCTCTTTCCCGCGCCGCGAGCGCCAGCCGCTACGCAGCAGGTCGCTCTCTTCATCATGCGCAGAGTTACTCATCTGCGGCTTCCACGTTAAAGCTGACGGTGGCGAGATCGAGCAGCGAATATTCGGCGCTGTCGTTAAGCCACACTTTTTGCCCCTGCCCGATATAGTGCGGCGCATCGCCTGGCAACGGCTGCCATTCGGTGACGCGACACAGCTTAAAGCGGTCATCGGCATTCGCATCCAGCGGGTAGCGCGCCGGGATCTGGCACACCTGTTCGCTGCCATCCTGCAAGCGCACCAGCGTGTGACGCCATACTAAATCGGTGACGCTGGCCGGGGGCTGGAACTGCATGGCGGAAATGGCGCTGAACGGCAGCCAGAAATAACGGCCATTGACGATAGCTTCGCAGACCGGGCCAAAGCGGCAATCACCGTCCATCAGCCAGTCAAAGTGCAGCGTTTGACCGTCCTGCGTCGTCAACTGCCCGGGGTTAGCGTCGGCCATTTCCAGCGCGGCTTCACGATCTGCGCTGGCATTCGCCGCTTCCGGCTCCAGCGCGCTGACCATTGATGCCAGCCACGGCCATTGTTGATCCGGCGTAACCGGACGCGCGCGACCGGCCATCACGTCCGCACGCTGGCGTTCGCCTTCAATGGCTTGTTCCAGCAGCGTAACGGTTGGCTGTGCCTGCGGTTTTAACGCCTGCCAGCTTTTTAACTGCGCCAGCGCGCGCGACCAGTTGCCATCAAGGCACAACAGTTGGGCGAACGCGGCGCGCAGATCGGCGTCGCCCGGCTGCGTGCGGATACGGCTTTCGAGCTGCGCCAGGCTTTCCCGCAACGATTCGCCCGCCAGTTGTTGAAACAACGTGTTCATCGCCGCTCCTTAATTAACCGTTTTATAGGTGCCAACCGCCGGGTTGCGCAGTTGCGGATGCAGCGAGTCAATCAGCAAAATATTCAGGTGCGTACCCGGTTCAAACCACGGCATCCACGCTTTGCGCACTTCTTCAATACGCGCCTGTAAACGCGCCGGGTCATTTGCCACGTCGCGGGAGATTTCCACCGCCACGGTGCCATTCGCCTGCCAGCCATTCAGGCTGTCAACATACGGCAGGATCATCCAGCTCTGCGCCAGCGTACCTTCGCTGACCACCATACGTTCGTTGTTGACGGTGGTAATCAACAGGCGATCCGCATCCACACTGGCATTCAGACCACTGACCGGGAAACCGTGTACGAAGGTCATGGTGATTTTCTTTTCCACGCCGTTGCTGAGTTGCGTCACTACGCTGCGACCGTTCAGCCAGCCGCCCTTCTCACACTTGCCATCTTCTTTGGCGGGTATAAACAGCGCGGGCGTACCGGCGCCGCCCTGCCAGAAGGTGCGCAGGTGGCAGCCATCCTGCAAGGTGAACTCCTGCCACGGCGCACGGCTGGCGGGCGGCGAGAGATCTTCGGCGCGACCGGTAGGGGCAACCAGTCCGGCGCTCGGGGTTGCGGCGGGCGCGGTAGTCGCACCGGTTGAGGTGACCACCGGATCCCACTCTTTGGCTTTATCGGCGGTGCCTTCAGCCAGCGTCGTGCCTTGTGGGTCGGTCAGTTTCCAGCGCACCTGCGTCAGCGTGCCGCACTGGTTTTCCAGCAGCGCGCCAAGACGCGGTAAAAAGCTATTCAGTACCGAGGGTTTTTTATCGCCGCTGGCGACAATGCGCAGCGGCAGCGTCTTCGCACACCAGCTTTTTGGCGTGTTATCGGCGACGTTATCGATCCAGACATCCAGTTTTTGCGAAGGCGATTGCACGATGCGGTAGTTTTCTGCCTGCACGCTGCCACACACTGCCAGCAGGGCCAAACCCGGTAGCCAAAGTTTCATAAAAGTCCTTGTAAGCTGTATCAATCACGAAGAGGGAAAAACTGTGCGGCTTCAGAGAGCGTATGCAAAAGCGTCGTCTCCTGAGGCGTGCCCATCCACACCGCTACGGCGCTATAGTTGTCCTGCTGGGTCTGCGCCCCGACACCGTTTTTCAGCAGGATTTGATTCATCAACGTCAGCCACTCATCCGGCGTGTTCACCATGTGCAGCGACTGTTGCATCTGCTCCTCGGTGACGCCGTGCCAGAAACCATCCGTGCACAGCAAAAAAGCATCGCCATCTTCAATCGGCACCACATCACTGTAGCTCGGTTCACGCTCATCCTCGCCCAACCCCAGCGCAAAATAGAGCAAGTTACCGTTGATACCTTCGGTCTGGTGCCCGGCGTCTTTCATCTGCTGGACGAGGCTGTGATCAGTGGTGACGTGGTAAAGCCAGCCGCGACGAAACAGATATAACCGGCTGTCACCCGCGTGCGCCCAGTAGGCGAGCTGGTAATCGCGATCGATAAACAGGCTCACCATGGTGGTGCCCATGCGGTGATAATCCTGCACCGCTTTTTGCTCTTCGCGGATGGCGCGGTTCGCGCCATTCACGTACTGACGAATGTACTGGGCATTGAGGTGCTCGTCACCGTCGAACCGGGTGATAATGGCGTTTCGCGCCAGTTTCGCCGCCACGTCACCGCCGGGTAAACCGGCGATGCCGTCGCAGACCACAAAGCAGGCGGCGCGCTCGCCGATGGTTTCCCCGGTCTGATCCTGATTACTGGCACGTTCGCCCTGTCGCGAAATAGAGGCCGTGCTGATATTCATTCTTCCGATCCGCTTTGTGAGTCTTTGTACTGGTTGACTTCCATGTCGTAAGCGTGGAGGAACGCTTCGCCAAACAGGGTGTGGAAGTCATCGTCAATCTCACCGGCCGTCTGGGCGTAAGTACGAACGTAGTAATCCCATAACGCGGCTTTACGGTTGGAGAGCACGCCAAGCCGCGCGGTTGCGCCGTCGCGTTTGGCGTCATCTTCCAGTTGCTCCGGATTAAACTGCTGCAACATGGCGGCGATAATGGCGCGAATACCGGAGATCATCCCCAGCTGGTGCGCCTGTAAATCGATCAGCGCGTCACGCACCGATTTTTTCGGCGGCATAAAACCAGGCATACGCGTGCCGAACATCTGCATTAATACGGTTTTACCCGACGGCAGCAGTTTGAACGGGTTGTTGGCGTCATCCAGCACCATGGTCATGTCCGCTTTTACACCGCGTTTCAGAATAGAACGCGACGACAACAGCGCAACCGTGCCCTGCGAGAACATGCTCAGCATCTGACCGAACTGGCGCATGTTTTCTTTATCGAACTGCGGCACCGGCTGCATGTCGCTCAGTCCCATGCCTTCAAGCAGCGCATCAAGCAGCTCACCCTTCAGCACATCACCGCTGTCGCCGGTGCTGACTGATGGCGTGCTCTTCGTGCCATTGCTCTGAACCGGATCGATACGCAGACGCCCTTTCGGCGTTTGCGCCGCGCTGCGCTGCACCGCCTGCGGTGTTGGCAGCGTGATACCAGCGTAATCCTGCTGCTCCTGCACCTCTTCCGGCGCGGAGAGCGGCGCGTCGTCGGCAAACAGCGGCGTCGAACTTAAATCTTCCGGGTGCAGCTCGGTAATAATCGGCTGAGCGGTTGGCGGCGGTTCCGGCGTGTTGAGATCGGCAATGATCGGCTGCGGTTCAGCCGGTTTCTGCGCCGCCAGTTCATCGGCATGCGCCAGCGGCACCGCGCCGCTCAGCAGGCCAAGCGGATCGTCGCTGCGGGTTTGCTTCGTGCTACCGCTACCGCCAAACAGCGCCAGCGGATCGAGCTCGTCGCTATCCGGCGTGTGCGATTTTTGTGTCGGTTCAACCGGCGGCACCAGCGCAGAAGGCGTGGAATCGTTGAAGATGCTGTCGTTTTTAAACAACTGCTCGTCGTTAAACAGCTGATCCGAGGCCAGCGATTTCGGCGTCACCAGCGGTTCATTGTTATTGAGCAGCGACAGCGGATCTTCCGGGTTGCGCTCCGGCCCTTTCGGCGCGGCGAACGGGTTAAGATTTTGCGCTTCCTGCGGTTTCGCACGGCTGCTGGAGATGCTGTCGGAGATGGAAAACTCCTGCATCAGGCTGTCCCAGATTTCCGTCGGCACGGACGCCGGTGCACCTTCTGGCGCGTTTTTCTGCGCCGGAGCAGGTGCCGGTTTCGCCACCTGCGGCTGCGCTGGCTTTGGATACATCTCTTCCGCCATACGGGTGACAGGACGGGTATCCTGGATCAGATCGGTGACTTCAATACGGTACTCATCGATGCCAAGAATATCGCCATCCTGCAGCTCAACCTGACGCCCACGTTCAAGGGGGATGTCATTCAGTACGACACGGGTCACGTTGCCACGGTTGGTGACGCGGCACTCGCCATTGCCGGCGATATGGACAATCGCCTGCAAACGTGAAATGGAACGGTCGTTGTCCGGCAGCACCAGATTGTTGTCCGTGCCGCGGCCAATGGTGCCGCCCGGGGGATAAAAGTCGCAGCTACTTTGTGGCGGCTGATGACCGGGTTTACTGGTAATAATAGTGAATCGCATCGCGTATTCCTGCTGGAGTTATGTGCACTCAAACGGTGCCGCTTTAGCTAAAACGGCTGCGTTTGAAGACAAGCGAAAAGAAGGTCGACGTTCGCGAACCCGGCGCAGCCACCGGATAAGTCTCTTGTTTTACTGGATTTTACTGACCAATTCAAAGGTCCGTTCTTGCATCGATTTTGTTAAGCAGGCGGCGTCTGTCTGGCACTGGTTGCGTTTTTTAAGCCAGTCGCGCTGCGCCGCTTTCATGCCCGCCAACGTGGCTTTATCCGCCGGGTCAATTTCTTGCTGTTGCTGCAACTGAATAGTGTAGGCATCGGTCACGCTGCGATCCCAGGCCGCCAGTTCATTGTCACCACAAATCGCTTGCTCGGTGGCGCTTAGCTTAGCGTTACAGGAAAAACGGGGCGTAATTTTTTCATCAGCCGTCACGCGTTTCAGCACAAAATAGCTGTTGTCATTCCCGTACATCAGCAGCTTATCGGCAGATAACAACGCTACCCAGTTACCGATGGATTCGCCATCCGGCCCCAGGTGTCCTTGCTGGCATTGCAACACAATTGGGGTGATTTTCTGCATGCCTTGCCCGTTCAAACCGAAATCTTCTGCAACAGGAATTTTGGGCGGAAAACGGCGCTCGCCGGAGGTTTTTACTATCGCTTCATTTAGCGTCATCGGCGATTGCTGAAGGTATGCGGGTTGCTGGCAATCAATGTTCAGCGCCGCGTCGCCACTTACCGCGTGGTTATCAAAACGCACCACGCGGCCAACATAGCTGGGATCGTTGACTTTCGTATAGAAGGAGATGGTGGCTTGCGTATCCGTTGAATTGGCAATAATACGCCAGGGTCCCGAAATAGAGGCTGGCGCTTCTGCTGCGCTGGCCGCGCAGTGACTCAACGAAACCAGTGCGGCTAAGGCGACACACTTTACGCGCGCCGGGGTGAACCGAATGATGCTTCCTGTCATGTTTTTCCCTGCCATCTCATCCAGTGGCGTACATGCAATACCGACAACGTCTTACTGCTTAGCAGGGATGGCAGCCCGCCATCCCCTTATGACACGACTCAGACCCCATCCAGGCTGTGCGCCAGCGTTTCGAGACGATCGTTCATCGATTTTTTCAGACATTGCACATCGCCATTGCAGCTATTGCGCTGGCTTAGCCAGGCTTTCTGTTGCGATTGCAGTTTGTTTTCCAGATCGTTATTGCCAAGCGAGGCGGCTTCTTTACGAAACGCTTTGTACGAACGGGCAACACTGTTATCCAGGGCCGCCAGCTCGCGATCGCCGCAAATCGCTTTTTCCGGCGCGGAAGCGGCTTTTGCACAATCAAACGATGCCTGCGGTTTGCTGTTTTTATCGACCGGCTTGAGCAAAAGGATGGTGCCATCCGTCCAGTTCAGCAGTAAGCGCTGGTTGACGAACGCCAGGCTGGCATCGCTGCCCGCATCACCGTTGGCAAAGTGACCGGATGCGCAGGTAATGTTCTCGACCTGCGTTTTCGCGCTCCCGTCTAATCCCAGTTCATAGGTTTTCGCCGCGTCTTTCTCCGGGATGGACTGCGTGGCAGCAACCCAGGCATCCAGCGTGCTGCTGCTTTCTTTCATCGCGGGTGACTGGCAATTCGAGCCGCCCGGCAGCGTAGTGCTGATCCCTTGCGGTGTCACGCTCAGAAAGCGCCCGACAAGGCGATCATCATTGAACTGATAGTTCAGGGTGCGTTCTGTTTCGGTATTAATAAACGCTTTCTCAACCTGCCACTCGCCCTGTACCGGTGAATTGCCCGCCTGCACCGCCGAAGAGAACAACGCCAGGCAAGTCATGGTTGCCGCTACGATCTGTTTAGTGTGAGTCGTCATGGATCAATTTGTCCCGTAGTCGCCGTTTAAGAAAAGATTCACTTCAAAATTACGACGATTAATCAAACCCTTCATAACTTTGTGTTTACTGGTATTCGCGCGTTTAATTTCCGTCATCGCATCAGAGATCTGCCCGCGATTGATAAAACCAAACACGTTGTTCAGCCGCCCACCAGGGTTATACGCAAAGGAGACCAGCGCGTCGAATTCATACTGCTTCAGCGGCACAAAAATACCATTTCTCACCGCGTTAACGTACGGCGGAACGGTGGCACGCAGTAAATTTGTCTCCTGATCGGCGGTAAGACGCACCAGTTTCGCGTTATCGGCGACAAACTGGCTGGCCTGGTCATCATGCAATCTGGCGGCTTTACTGATTTTTTCCGCGGTTATCGCATCGATGCCGATTTCAATCATTTTCGCTTTGATAGATTGCTCTGAGCGCTCTTTCATGTCGTAGCCCGGCCCGAGCGTCACGCCGCTTGCGCCGCCTGGCCAGTGCAGGTAACAACTTTTGTTTGCCCAGGCTTCGCGATGAAAAATAAAGGTCATGCCACTGGCGGAGATATCCATCGCACCGACAGCCTGTCGCCCGGCGCTGCCGGAAATCGGCGGCTGTGGCGCGCGGGTGGTGACCGGTTTTCCCAGTGCAGCAAGGGTGCGTCGTCCGACAATTCCATCGACGTGTAAATTCTGTTTCGCCTGGAATTGTTTGACAGCCATTTCGGTTTTTAAGCCGAAAATACCATCTTCACCGACTTTCGCTCCCGATTTATTCAGAAGCTGCTGTAGCTCTTTAACATTCGTACCACGATCACCCTTGCGCATAACACTCATTCGTTCATCCTCAAATTATTCTTTAATTTTTATACGCACTCAAAAGAAACAGCTTTCATAAAAGCGGCTGCGTTTGAGTAGCAAATTATTTTGTTGGGGATAACGCGACTAACCCGATATAAAAAGAGATAAAAAATTAATAATTAAATCGTCATTTGCCAGAAAAAAACAAGGTGAGCCCTTGCGGGCTCACCACAGCGATTACGCTTCTTTGTTTTCTTTGATGTTCCAGCCAGCGGTGGTTTCAGCACCTTTACCGCCGGAGGAGGACTGCTCCCAGTACTGCTGTTTCACTTTCGCAGCCTGGAATGCATAGGTCACACCTACGGTGTCGCCGTTGTCAGCACCGGTGTACTGAACGGAAGTCACCAGCACGTCTTCCAGCGTGATGCGCGCATACTCAACCTGCTGGCCGCCTGCTTTGCAGACAGACAGCTCAACTTTGGTCAAGTGTTTGCCGCTGGCGCAATGTTTCAGGATAGCCGTCGTGGATTTATCAATGAGTGCGTTAACATGCAGGTCATTAAAATTGACTTTACCGGCACCGCCGCCACCGCCAACGCTCATGTTCCCAGGTTGTGAAGCACCCCAGGAAAAAGATGTGATATCAGTCCAGCCGGTGTGGTTAGAGTCTTTAGATTCACCCGTAACTCCATCGACCTTCAGAAACATATCAATAGCCATAATATTTACTCTTCGTTAATGATAAATATTGCTTTCGAAAAAGCGCTTATATGGCAAACGGGTAAGCATGGGGCCGAATAAAACCGTCCATATTTTACCTCTGCCTCTTTACATCCTGGAAAGATATATTTCTTTCCAGAAGTTCCTTTTCTACCCAGGCGGGTAGAAATTAAATCATTTAATTAATTACGCATGGGCTACTTTAATTCCCAGAACCACACTTCTTTGGAGTCGGTATGGCATCCACTGTTGCACTGAAACATATTATTACTCAGTGGTTCAAGCAGGTCGATATGACCACCTCCATAACCTGCGATTCTGTGAAAATAAACGACACCTTTACGGTTACGCAATTTTCTGCCCGCTTCGCGAATATCAGTGTAGACTTCAGCTTTTCCAAACACGCTGTCTTTATAAAGTTGATCGGCAAGAAGCTTCGCGCCTGGTTCTATCTTTTTACCTTTATAAGGACCGTCTTTAATAATAAATCGGCCAGTAAAATCAATATTATTTTTAAGCAAGGCTAAACTCATTCGTACACCACAAGTATTCTCATAATTCGGATTACTTGCTTTAAGTGCCTGATAGTCATAGCCAATCTCTTTAAATAGTTCTTCCGGTGATAAAAAGCCAGGCTGATACTTCAGAGAGGAACGATGGTAACGTTTTAACTGATCGTATAATGGCCTCATTTATTGTTCCCCTTTTTGCATGGCATCAACTCTGTCATCGCATCGCTTATTACTTTGGATGCACGCAGTTTTCCTTTTTCCGCCGTTAGATTTTCAAAGTAGGAATATAAATTTTCATGAATAGATGACGGCAGAAGACGGTTATAACCACACCATGTTTTTCCTTCTGTCGTATCCAGTACGCCTAACAGATACATATCTGCTTTAATCCGCTCACGCTCATTCGTTTTAGAGAACCAGGCGTCAGCAAAACGTTGGGCGCTCATATTTACATCGAAGCCATTTAGCAAAGCAGGATCCCGCATAAGATTTAAAACAGAATCTTCGGGTAACGGAGACGCTTGTGGGTATGAATAGGTCTTCATCTCCGCACTTATCATTGTGGAGAACATGACCAAAAAACCCGCAAGTCCAATACGCATTTTCATCACATATCCTTCTGTTTGCGAAAATGTTTCCAGGGCCGCAAACCTCTAAAGTTTGCGGCCTGTCTGGCTTACGCCTCTTTGGTTTTCAGCGACGGCAGTTTGGATACCAGACGCAGAGAAACGGTCAGACCTTCCAGCTGGTAGTGCGGACGCAGGAAGAATTTCGCCGCGTAGTAACCAGGGTTATCTTCGATTTCCTGCACCTGCACTTCTGCCGCAGCCAGCGGTTTACGCGCTTTGGTTTCCTGCGAGGAGTTCGCCGGGTCGCCGTCGACGTAGTTCATCACCCAGTCGTTCAGCCAGCGTTCCATTTCGTCACGCTCGCGGAATGAGCCGATTTTGTCGCGCACAATGCACTTCAGGTAGTGCGCAAAACGGCAACAGGCGAACAGATACGGCAGACGCGAGGCGAGACGTGCGTTAGCGGTCGCGTCGGCGTCGTGGTACTCCATCGGTTTTTGCAGCGACTGTGCGCCAATAAAGGCGGCGAAGTCGGAGTTTTTACGATGGATAAGCGGCATAAAGCCGTTTTTCGCCAGTTCTGCTTCGCGACGGTCGCTGATGGCGATCTCGGTCGGGCACTTCATGTCCACGCCGCCGTCATCGCTCGGGAAGGTATGGCATGGCAGGTTTTCTACCGCACCACCGGATTCCACACCGCGAATCGAGGTACACCAGCCGTACTCTTTGAAGGAACGGTTGATGTTGGTCGCCATCGCGTAGGCCGCGTTCGCCCACGAATAGTTGTTGTGGTTCGCGCCATCGGTCTCTTCTTCGAAATCGAAGCTGTCAACCGGGTTGGTGCGGATACCGTACGGCAGACGCGACAGGAAGCGCGGCATGACCAGGCCAAGGTAACGGGCATCTTCAGATTCACGCAGTGAACGCCAGGCGGCATATTCGGTGTTCTGGAAGATTTTCGTCAGATCGCGCGGGTTCGCCAGCTCCTGCCAGGACTCCATCTGCATCACGCTTGGCGCAGTACCGGTAATGAACGGGCAGTGTGCCGCCGCGCCGATGCGCGCCATTTCGCCCAGCAGTTCGACATCCTGCGGGCTGTGGTCGAAGTAGTAGTCGCCAACCAGGCAGCCAAACGGTTCGCCGCCGAACTGGCCATACTCTTCTTCATAGATTTTTTTGAACAGCGGGCTCTGGTCCCAGCCCACGCCTTTGTAGCGTTTCAGGTTACGGCCCAGCTCCTGCTTGGAGATGCTCATAAAGCGAATTTTCAGCATCTCGTCGGTTTCGGTGTTGTTCACCAGATGGCTCAGACCGCGCCACGCGCTTTCCAGTTTCTGGAAATCTTCGTGGTGGATGATCTGGTTAATCTGCTGCGACAGTTTTTCATCAATCCCGGCAATCAGGTTCTGAATGGTGCGGTAGGTATCGCTGGAGAAGGTGACGGTGTTTTCCAGCGCCTGTTGCGCCAGCGTTTTCACCGCGCTTTCTACCGCTGAACGCGCCTGGTCCGTTTTCGGACGGAACTCTTTGCTGAGCAGCGCGCTGAATTCATCCTGGCTGAAGGCCTGTGCGCCCTGCTGCAGTTCTTGCTGTTGAGAAGGGTTGCTCATGGTTTACTCCTCTTTACCTTGCGCACTGTCTTCACTGTTCGGTAACTGGCTGAGCGATTTCAGCAGGGTTGGATCCTGCAACACTTTGGCAATCAACTCTTCCGCGCCGTTTTTGCCGTCCATGTAGGTCAGCAGGTTGGAGAGCTGAGTACGCGCTTCCAGCAGCTTGTTCAGCGGCTCAACTTTGCGCGCCACCGCGTCCGGCAGGAAGTCATCCATGCTGTCGAAAGTTAAATCGACGTTCAGACGGCCTTCGCCGGTCAGCGTGTTGTCGACGTTGAACGCCACGCGCGGCTTCAGCGCTTTCATGCGTTCGTCGAAGTTGTCGACGTCGATTTCGAGGAATTTACGATCCTCAATAGAAGGTAAGTTCTCCACCGGTTTCCCTACCAGATCCGCCATTACGCCCATCACAAACGGAAGCTGGATTTTGCGCTCCGCGCCGTACACTTCCACGTCGTACTCAATCTGTACGCGGGGGGCACGGTTGCGGGCGATAAATTTCTGACCACTGTTACTTATTGCCATGATGTTCTCCATCGAATATGCGCGGTGAAGGTTTGACGACCGGCAACGCGCCTGCCGTCATAACTCGGTACGCGTCAGTCCTGACGCCCAAAGATGTTTTGCAGTTGATTCACGCCATCGGGCGCCAGATCGCGAATAATCTCCATAAAGTCCAGTTCGATTAGCCGCTGTACGCGGTCAATCATCAACGGCGCGGGGTGGCTCGGCTCGTGCTGGGTGAAATATTGCTTCACTTTTTCCAGCATCAGTTGCGCATCGGCACGCGTGGTAACCTGTGCGGTTCGCCAGTCGGTATGCGCCGCAAGCGGTGTCGCGACAACCGGTTGCGGTGCGCTCTCCGCAGGTGCCGTTTGTTCTGTCGCCTGTTGCTCTTCCGTGCGGTTAGCGCGGCTGACGCCGGCGATTAACCCGACCGTTTTGAGTAACTGTTCCATTTCCGGCACCCCGCTTTCGCCCAGTTGTTCGAGCAACCATGTACGGATCGTTTGCAGACGCCCTTCGATTTGGCAGATAGCCTCAATGCCAGGCTGACCGCCGCGCGTGAGTTCATCAATCAGACGCACCCGGCCGCCAGGATAGCCTGCACATTCCGTTTTGCTGCCGTCAAGCAACGCCTGCGCGTCGCGCACGTTTAGCTCATCACCGTTGCTGCGCAGCAGCGTCGACTGGCGCAGCGTGGTGGTCAGCGAAGATTTATCGCTTAACCCCGCCAGCGCATTAATGCGATAAAACGGGTCGAATTCACCACCGTCAGTCAGCGAAGGCCAGAGTTGATCCCAGTACAGCGCCAGCGCCTGGCCTAACAGCATTAAACCATCAGCATAGCCTTCCAGCCCGCGACGTCGAGTCCACGCATGGGTTAACGCCATCATTACGCGGATATCTTTGGTGCGCGCCAGCAGCCCGGTGGCCAGTTTTTCCACCCGCGTCCAGTCTGCCGGTTCGGCGGGAATAATGGTGCTGCCAAACTGCTGCTCGGCTTTGCCGAGGCTCGCCTGCTCCATCGCCTGGAAATCGGCGTCGTACTCCAGATTCTCACCGCAAGGCTGCTCCGGGCTGACCGGAGCGAGTAACGATTCTATAGTCATCCGCAACCTGCTTATTCTTCAAACATCGGTGGGTAGAGGCCATGGCGACCGGGTCTTGCGCCACCCGCCGGCTCAAACAACAGCGTGAATAACTGGCCGGTAAAATTGCCGCTGTGCACATGGGTGTAGAGCGGGTAGCCATCGCTGCGGTTGGTCCACCAGAAACTGATCTGGCGCAGCGGATCAAAACATTCGGCGGCCTGTCGCCAGCCGATGGTGGATTCGCCGTCGCCGTCATAACCAATCACATCCAGAATTTCCGAGCGCGTTTCCGGCTCCACCAGTTGTACGGGTGGAATGGAGAGCAGCGCCTGGTCGAGCTGTTCGGGTGAAAACCCATTGCGCACGGCATGCAGCATGGTGCGCCCGAGTTGTTCATACCAGTCGCCCGCCTTCGCTAAATGGCGTGGCGACCACTCCAGCGGGTTAATCGCCATCAATGCACACAGTGGATACTGACGACCAACGCTGTCGCGCCCTGGCAGCAGACAGCCCATTTGCACCTGCTGCCCGCCGAGCATCGGTGGCACAACAAAATTCCAGATCGGCGCATTGCTGAACTGCCGGTCGTTTGTACGCTGTTCTTCTTTCTGCCAGTTCATCAGCCCCACCTGAAACCAGTGGGACCACTGACGCTGAAGCGCATCAGGAAAGCGGCGTTGTAAAAAATCGCCCGCACTGGGCAGTTTGCCATACCAGCTAATTGCAGAAGTCGTAGTCATTAGGCGTTCCTTTGCAGTTCAAGGACATGCGAAACGTGGAAGCTGGAACGGGTTGCGGATGCTGTTCGGCGCGAATTCCAGCGTCACCTGATGTCCGTCAACCGTGAATGTCGCCTGGCGGCTCAGGCTGCTGCTGCCGGGGCTGACGCGCGCTTTATCGAAAAAGCGGTTCAGCGCCCAGGCGCCGTTGGTCACAAGCGTAGCGGTTGTACCGTTGGCCAGCCCTAACTGCATCCGCACCTGGTTGGTGCCGCCGGAACCCGGCCAGCTAACGATTTGCACCGCCTGCGGGCCGTGGCTGTAGCGAAGGATTTGTCCGTCTACATCCAGCGTCATATTCAGGATGGTATTATCCATGCGCACCGTACGCACCGTGGTGCGAAACGACGGTGTTGCGCTGCCGTTGGCAAAGAACGCGTCACGAATCGATTGCGCTTGCTGAAACGGCACCAGCACCCCTTCGCTGCCCGGCAGGGTTTTGCCATCGATGCCCGGCATAAAACGCCATGTCGCCTGGGTGGTATCGACTTTGTTGGTCAGGTTGTCGCGAAAAAAGACATCCATCAGGCCAGTACCAGGGGCAAACATGCGTGCCAGATCGTCGGGGGTAACTTCGCTGCTGGCGGAACGCACTAACGGGTAGCGTCCGGCAATCGCCTGGCGGCAAAAGCTGCCCACTTCCACGCTGATGCGCTTGCGCACGTTTTCCATATCCCGGCGCTGGGTATCACTGCTCGCGCCAACCGCCATGTTGCTGAACATGGTTTGCAGCCCGCCAGGTAAACGCCCGGCACTGGCCTGCAAACGGCTGATCGCTTCGCCGCCCGGCGGTGGCATACCGCTGTTGGCGGCATCCTGCACGGCGGTCAGGTAACGATATAGCTCATCGACCTGTTTGAGAAAATCATCAAACACAATGGTCTTGCCGCCCTTTTCCAGCGGCTGCGCCAGTTCGATGATCGGCGCGAAATGTTCGGTGACACGCTGTTCCGGCGTCTGGCTGGCGGCGGCGTTTGCCGTGGCTGACGCGCCGTCATGGTTGCTGAACAGCGTTTCGAGCATCTGCGTACCACGGTTGCTGCTCTCCGGCGCTTTCTCTTTACCATCCGCCACGTCATCACGGCTGAGTTTCAACTGCTGGCTGAGATTGATAACCAGCCGGCGCAGCGGTGAATTGTTCCCGGAAAGCAGACGCGCGGTATTGATGCGCTGGTTCAGATCCGCGCTGTTATTAAGTTGAATGTCACTTAAGAAGTTATCCCAGATAGCGATAAAATCCCGCGCATACAGCTGGCGCACCGCGTTATCGGTTTGCTGTTTGTCTTCCGCTTGCGTGGTGGAACCAAGGACCCAGACATCATCTTCATGCAGCGAGGCGGTGACCGGCGCGATTTGCGCATTGAAACTGTTCCAGTACCCATCCGGGGTATACAACCCCGGCAGCCCTTCACCGACCGGCTTACCGCTTTTGCGGGAAAAGACCAGTTCACTCTGCGGGCCGCCAAGCGACGCCAGCGAAACCTGCTTCAGGTTTTCATCGCGCTCCAGCAGGCGTTTCAGCCGCCCGTAAACGCGGGTGGAGAGCGGTTGCTGGTTGATCAATGCCTGTTCGCGGCTAATCAGCGCCTCGTCTTTGGCATACGGCGACGACTGAATTTGCGGCTCCAGCAGTTGCGTCAGGTGCCACTCAAGCTGACTTAACTGCGCTTTGGTAACGTTCTGCGGCAGGTTACGTTGCAGATTGAGCATCACCCACGAGTGCAGGAACTTACCGTCGTAATGCTTCGGCTGATACAGCATCTGATAGGCTTTCAGCGCTTCATAGCTGTATTCCACATCGCTGCCGTTGTCGTTACGCAACCAGGTAGTGATGCGCATCGCCACTTCCGGCAGCAGCATCTGTTGCAGCGCTTTCTGGTACAGGGTTTGCGAGGCGTCCGCCACATCGTTACCGCGATAGAGCCCCATACGGCGGGTGATCGGCGGGTTATTGACGTCAAACTTCTCGCTTTCCGGCAGCGCAGAGAGGCCATTAAGCAGCGGCAGCAAGGCAAAGAGATCGCCCTGCTGGCGGTTACGCAGCGCTTTGATCTGCTGGTCAAGGGCCGGTACTTTGGCCTGCACTTCATCCAGATAATCACGGTTGTTGCCGTAGCTGGTAAACCACAAGGCGCTGATAATAATCAGCAGCGCCAGCAGCGCCGCATAACCGGACCAGATCACCGCCCGGCTGCGCAGTTCCCACCAGCGGTTTTGCCCGGCGATACCGGCTTCCTGGAAGATCACGTTTTGCAGCAGATGCTTGATAAAGAAGCTCTGCCCTTTCCCGCCCGGCACCGGTTCCTCTTTGCTGACCGAATCCCAGTTATCGCCTGATTTGCCCTGCGGCAGCGACAGCGCGCGGTTCAGTTCGCCCATCACGCGGTCAAACGGCAGGCCTTCCTGCGTACCGCTGGCAAAATAGATGCCGCGCGGGGAGAACTCGGTTTCAAAGTTAGAGCGGGCAAAAATGGTGTTCAGGTAATCTGCCAGCAGCGGACGCAGCGCGGCGAACTCCTGCGGGAACAGGAAACATTCCGCGCGGGCTTGCGCATCGCTTTCACGCAGTAGCGTATCCGGCAGGGCCGCGTCCAGACGCTGTTGCAGCAGCGCGAATTCCTGAATAAAACTGCCCTGCAGGTCGAAATCCGCCAGTTTGGCTTTTTCCCACGGGAAGGTGAAACCCCAGATTTGATCGCGCTGCGCTTTATCAAACCCGGCAAAGTACGCGCGAAAACCTTTCAGCAAGTCCGCTTTGGTCACCAGCACATACACCGGGAAACGGATCCCCAGTTGTTCATGCAACTCGGTCAAACGCTGGCGCAGGTTAAGCGCCTGTTCGCGCGATGCCTCGGCTGACTGGGTGAGCAGATCGGCAATGCTGACCGTCACAATCACGCCGTTGATCGGCTGACGGCGGCGATACTTTTGCAGCAGGCCAAGAAACTTCAGCCATTCGCTCGCATCCTGAACCTGCTCGCTCTCCTGCGTGGTATAACGCCCGGCGGTATCGAGCAGCACAGCCTCGTTGGTAAACCACCAGTCACAGTTACGCGTACCGCCAATACCGCGCAGCGCGGTTTTACCGAAGCGATCCGCCAGCGGGAATTGCAGGCCGGAGTTGACCAGCGCAGTGGTTTTACCGGAACCCGGCGCACCGATAATCACATACCATGGCAGTTGATACAGATACTGGGTGCTGAAGCGCTGCGCCCACTGTCCGCGCTGACCTGGCTGGTTGAAGTGCGCTTTTTTCAGTACCTGCGCGGCTTCTTCGAAACGCTCGTTCAGCACCTGATCTTCGTTATTGAGGCGTTTGCGCTCAACCGGATCTTTTGCCTCTTCGCTTTTCAGGTTGTCCATCAGCTTGCGGTTGAGCCAGGCGTTGTAAAGACGCGGCACAATGTGGCTGTGAACCCAAATCAGGTACATCACCGCAATGGTGATCATGCGGTTTTGCTCAGACTCAAGCGGGCGGGAATCCACGACGGAGAGCAGCGGGCCAATCATCCAGATAACCGCGGCCAGCCCCGTTACGCCAAGGAAACCCCACAAAATGCGGTTGGTCAGCAATGAAAGCAACATATTCATCCTTTAGTTTCCTTGCGGCAATCCGTTCAGCTCGGCGGCCGTATTTCCCGGCGACACCAGCAAAGTAATCTCTACGCGGCGGTTACGGGCGCGGTTTTCAGCCGAGTTGTTCGGCGCTATCGGGTTCATCTCCCCTCGCCCTTCCGCTTTCACACGCGCCGGTTGCGACAGGTGTTTTTGCAGCAGCGACTGCACAGAACGCGCGCGCTCAAGCGACAGCTCGTAGTTCGAGGCGAAACGCGCACTGCGGATCGGCACGTTGTCACTGAAACCCACCACCAGAATTTTGCCGCTGACGTTATTCATCGCCTGCGCAACACGATCGATAACCGGTTCATAGCTTTCGCGTGCCACCGTCGATCCCGAGGCAAACAGCCCATCGCCTTTGAGTGTTACCACGCTGCGATCGGCTTCATCACGCACCGCCACCAGGCCTGCCTGAATTTCCGGGCGCAGAAACGCGCGCAGGTTAAGTACCGGCTGCACGTTTTGTACCGGCTGCTCAATGGCCGCTTCCGGCAACTGGGTTTGGTAAATTTTCGCCAGCACCGGGTTGGTGCTGTCACCCAGACGCCAGTTGAGCACGATATAGAACAGGCAGGCGAGAAAACCCGCCAGCCCGACACACGCCCACAGCGGAATAACCGGCCGCCACAATTTGCGCATGACCGGTTGATCTTCCGGGTGCGGCGACAGCGGCGGCGGATAGTTGCCACGCACACCGCGAATCATCTGCCACAAGCGCTGTTTGATGGTTTCCAGTTGCGTGCGGCCGTTGTCCATCACCCGGTAACGTCCTTCAAAACCGAGTAACAGGCAGAAGTTGATCAGCTCCAGCAGCGCGATATGTTCGCGCGGGTTTTGCGACAAGCGCGCCAGCAGCTGGAAGAATTTCTCCCCGCCCCAGGTTTCGTTGTGGAACGTCACCAGCAGACCGCTACCGGACCAGACGCCACGGCTTCCCCACGGCGTGAGCGCCGCCGCTTCATCCAGCGCGGTGCATAAACAGTAACGGGCGCCGACGATCACTTCGTAGGCCAGCCCGGATTGCTGGCAGCGCACTTCAAAACGGCGAATTTCATCAATCAGGTGCTGGCGCAGACCGCTTTGATCATCATGAGAAACGGAATAGCGGATCTGCGGTATCGCGTTAAGCAGCGGGTTGGCGGCCGCGACCAAAGGATTGTTGCCACTTGCTCCTGCCAGAGCGGCATCGCTGCCGGAGGCTTGTTGTTCCTGCATATTGTGCGCTCGCTGTATTATTCAGTCGGGCTACGGATGGCCCAAAACTCCATATCAAGACCCGGGAATTCACCTGCCAGATGCAGCGCGAAAGCCCCCGATTTCTCCATTTCGTTCCACAGCTCGCCGCCCTTTTCCAGTTCGAAATAGTTGTAACCGGCATGCCACGGAATTTGCGGCGGCGCGACCGGCATGGTGCGCAGCTTCATACCCGGCAGTTGCAACTGCACCAGGTCGCGGATTTTGGTGACCGGCGCGACTTTCATCTGGGCCGGGAAATGGGTTTGCAGGATTTCGCCCGGGACGCTGGCTTTTACTGCCAGCACGAAACCAAACTCGCGCGCCATGGTGGTGGTCGGCAACGTGGCGATATTCAACCCGTGCGTGCGTTCGGTGAGCGGCAACTGGATGGCGTGCTCTTCCATCACCAGAGACAACCCATTGCGCAGCATCAGTTGTAACTTGCCAAAACACCCGGCCAGATCGTCATGGTCGTAAACCGGCAGCGTCTCTTCCGGCGAGCGCGACGCGGTCCAGGTGGTCAGCTCGGTGGCAAACGCCAGCCAGCTGCGCCACAACTCTTCCGGGTGGATCATCGGCAGCGTTTTCAGATGGGAAACCTGGCCGACATGGTGGTTAATCAACGCCAGCAGCGTGAATTCCACCATTTCGGAGGTATTAAAACGCCCCGGCTGGCGCAGACGCTGGCCAATCTGCTGGCTACGCTGCATCAGCAAACTTTGCAGATCGTTGATAATGGCGTAAATCGCCGGGTTGTTAACCGCATTCAGCATCGGCGGAATATAACGGCTATCAATTCGAACGTGGTTATCGTTACGTTTTTCTACGACATGCGCGACACCGATCGCCGTCCACTCTGCCGAGAGATCTTTTTCCAGCATCAGTTTCAGACGCAGACGGCCAAACTGCACCGCCGCCGGCCCGACGGACATGGCGTTATCGTCATCGACTTCGCTTTCCCAGGTGACATAACGCGCCAGCGAATCTTTCTCTTCGCTAAAGATCACCTCATCACGCCCGCCGCGACGGGCAGGCAGCGCCAGCACCACACGCTCATTGTTAATATTGTCAGGGATAGCCAGCGGTGTGGGCGCCTGGCGAGCATCGTGGAATGAGAAGAACGTGCCATCCGGCAGTAAACCGCTGGCATAACTCAGGGCAATACAGCCCTGGCGCAGCATGGCATCGTCGAGCTCGATATCAAGGTAGCCCCAAAGATACGGGCGCTGCAGTGTCCCCCACTCGCGAATATGGTGTTGCAGATAGCTTTCCGCTCGCTGAAAGTGATGAGGGCGCAGAAACATACCTTCGGTCCACACGACCTTTTCTGCTTTGTTCATACGGTTTTCCTGTTAAGACTGGCGCTATTTGGAAATCACACGGATGCCATTGACGTCGAGGAAGATGTTGGCTTCCAGTTCGTCTGACGACGATTTCCAGAATTCGTAGAAGTGCGTCTCTCCCTGCACCGGAAGCGGTAAGGACATCCGCCATTTTTTGCCATCCAGCGCCTGATACTCCGCCATCACGCCGATGTAACGCGCGTCGGGCGCGCTTTTACCGCTCAGCGTTTTCGACAACTGGCCGGGCATCAGGAAAAATTCATCACTGTTCAGCAGGTTGGCGCCAAGTACGCTATCTGCGTTGTTTTGCAGCGACCAGAAATCGGCGGACATAAATGTCGCGTCCGATTTCAACAGCAACACCCTGACTTTAAGGGGAGCGGACTCATTGATTTGCGGATGAGCCCTGAACTGAAGGTTATAGCTGGTAGGTACGCTGTGTGAAGAGGAGCCACAACCGCTGGCCAGGGTGGCCAGCACAAAGAAAAACACCAGGCTAATCTGGCGTACAACCGAATTATTATTCATACCAGGTACTCGTCACGGCTGGATTAATTGATGATCCACGTTCCGGAGTTGGCGTTTTTGCAAGCCTTACCGCTGCCATCGACAGTCACGCAGGTCTGTTTTTTACGTTTCAGTTTGCGTGCGTCATCACGCAGGGTTTTTTCGTACAGCTCGCTTTTCACGACGGCACGCATCGGTACATAACCAATCAGCTCTTCCTGACCTTCATCGGCCAGCGCCATCCAGAAGTGTTCAACCTGACCCAGAACCACATAGGTTTTACCGGCTTGCAGCTGGCGAATCACTTTGCCGCCGAAATCCGGGGTGCTCATCACCGACGCCGGGTAAAGCGCGCGATAGTCTTGTTTGATAGGCTGGAATTCCTTCGGCGGAATAACCGCGTAGCGGTGTGTCAGCGTGACACCGTTCACTTCGCTGGTGACGATGGTGTCATCGGTTGGGGCGGGTTTAGGTGGCGCTTTACAAGCCGAAACGCCAAAGACAAAAAGAAGAGCCAATACCATTCGCATGTTCATAACGTTTTTTTCCATTGCAAATATATTACTGTGTTGACCTGGAGCGTTTTGGAAAGGGTATTTAAATCGCTCTAAATGACGCAAATCCATGTCCAGTTAAACGCTCAGATAATGAATAAAAGGCATAGCTACCGCACGAGTCTGTCGCAGGGACAGGCCGCAATAATATTACTTTTCATTGACTATCGTGACACAATTTTACAGATCAGATTATTCAATTCAATATGATCTCCGACCTGTTGAAATACTATTATTTAATTTTTTTGCAAATTAGGACAATTCTCAAGAAAGAATTTCACTTTAGATGATAATCCGTAAAGATGCCAACCCACCCATTTTGTAACGGTGCGCAATCTTTGCATAAATCGCTGATTATTAATCAATATTAGTGACAACAAGGCAATAGCATATATTTTAAAATGCGAGATAGGATGAATCCTAAAAACTAATTTAATGTGATAAACCCTACAATATTTAGTAGTGAAATTACCTGAATAAAAGTGCGGATTAACGTACAAGATAAGCAACGGCGTTATTTTGGCTTTGATAGGCAAAATATATTGAACAAATAAACATTATTTCCACAGCACGATAGTCAAGTGTGTAACAGTCCCTGGCAGGAAACATTCTTTACTTTCATATGAAATTTCAACCCACCTTAAATTGTGTAGTCAGACTTAATTTTTGTGAATCGACAATAAACGAACCCATTCAGCAAAATTGATACAGCGCACTATTTACCCATTTCGGGCCCTGTCGCAAATAAATAAAAAGCCCCTGACGGACAGGTATGCAGCCGGTGCTGATTATTTGTGCAGCGAGAGCATAAAATCCGCCCCCTGCTCTGCCAGCCAGACGGGGAAATTGTCTGGAATCGTGCAAAATGCCAAACGCGACACACGATTTGTTTCAGATTCGACTATGGTTTTGTGCAAGGTTGATTGCGGCAGCACCGCTGTGCACCCGCTAAGGAGAATAATCGATGACAAGACCTGTTCTACACCGACCGCGCGCTCTGCTGCTGGTCATGCAAATCGCGTTAGGCGGCGCGTTACTCGCCACAGCTCCCCACTCTTTCGCCGCCGAGGCGCAAAATACGCCGCAGCCACCGGATGTTCTGCTCGGTCCGCTGTTCAGCGATGTGCAAACCGCTAAGCTCTTTCCCGATCAAAAAACCTTTGCCGATGCCGTGCCGAAAGGCGACCCGCTGATGATCCTCGCGGATTACCGCATGCAGCGCACGCAAACCAGTTTCGATTTACGCCACTTTGTCGATGTGAACTTTACGCTGCCCAAAGAGGGGGAGAAGTATGTTCCGCCTGAAGGACAAAACCTGCGTGAGCATATTGACGGGCTGTGGCCGGTGTTAACACGCACCACCGACAGCGCAGGGAAATGGGATTCGCTGCTGCCGCTGCCAAAACCTTATGTCGTGCCGGGTGGACGTTTTCGCGAAGTCTATTACTGGGATAGCTATTTCACGATGCTCGGCCTCGCCGAGAGCGGCCACTGGGACAAGATTGAAGACATGATCAGCAACTTTGGCCATGAAATCGATACGTGGGGCCATATTCCTAACGGCAACCGCAGCTACTACCTGAGCCGCTCGCAGCCGCCCTTCTTCTCGTTGATGGTGGAATTGCTGGCCACGCACGACGGTGACGAAGCGCTGAAAACCTGGCTGCCGCAAATGGAAAAAGAGTACCAGTACTGGATGGAAGGTGCAGATACGCTGCAGCCAGGCCAGGCCAATAAGCGCGTGGTTAAGCTCAGCGATGGCAGCATCCTGAACCGCTACTGGGACGATCGCGATACGCCGCGCCCGGAGTCGTGGCTGGATGATGTGACAACGGCCAAAAATAACCCCAATCGCCCGGCAACCGAGATTTACCGCGATTTGCGTTCTGCCGCCGCGTCGGGCTGGGATTTTAGCTCCCGCTGGATGGACGATCCCAATCAGCTTGGCACCATTCGTACCACCAGCATTGTGCCGGTTGATCTGAATGCGCTGATGTTCAAGATGGAAAAAATGCTCGCCCGTGGTTATCAGGCAGCCGGCGATAGCGCGAAAGCAAGCCAGTACGATGCGCTGGCGAACGCGCGTCAGAAAGGTATCGAGGCCAATCTGTGGAATGAAAAAGAGGGCTGGTACGCGGATTACGATCTGAAGACGAAGAAGGTGCGTAATCAGCTGACAGCCGCAGCGCTTTACCCGTTGTTTGTTAATGCCGCCGCCAAAGATCGCGCCGATAAAGTGGCCAGCGCGGCCAAAGAACGGTTGCTGAAGCCGGGGGGTATCGCTACCACCACGGTGAAGAGCGGTCAGCAGTGGGATGCGCCGAACGGCTGGGCGCCGCTGCAATGGGTGGCAACAGCGGGCCTGCAAAATTACGATCAGCAGAAACTGGCAATGGAAGTGAGCTGGCGTTTTCTGACTAATGTGCAGCACACTTACGATCGTGAGAAAAAACTGGTCGAGAAATATGATGTCAGCACCACCGGCACAGGTGGCGGCGGTGGCGAATATCCGCTGCAGGACGGTTTCGGCTGGACCAACGGTGTGACGCTGAAAATGCTCGATCTGATCTGCCCGAAAGAGAAACCGTGCGACAGCGTACCGCAAACGCAGCCCGCACAGCAGGCTGCCGCGAAGGTTGAACCAACGACTCAGCCACAAAAACAGCAGCAAGCCGTCGCGCAGTAACGCGCACAGCAAAAAGCCGCAACAATCATGTTGCGGCTTTTTTGTCTCAAAAAACGGATGAACTGGCGGTTAATTTCGTCTGAACAACCGGAAGACGGCCAGCACGACAATCGAACCCAGCACCGCGATCAGGAAACTGTGCCAGTTGAAGCCGGTAATATCTCCGCCATAACCAAATTGTGTCGCGAGCCAGCCGCCGACAACGGCCCCGACGATCCCAAGTATACAAGTCAGAATGAAACCGCCCCCATCCCGTCCTGGCATAATCAACTTAGCAATAACGCCAGCAATCAGGCCAAAAACGATCCACGCGAGAATGCCCATGTTTCTCTCTCCTTCTGTTAGTCTTGTTGACGCGCACATACCACTTCGGCGACGCGTTAGCTACAGTATAGATGTCGGTCATAAAACATTTTCATCTCACAGACTTAATTCAAACGGATTACGAAAATAATTACGTTATTTGTATTAAGTTCTTGCCGGGAATGCCGATAAAGCAACGAAGGTGTGTCAGCCATCAAGGAGCCATTCGGCGTGAGCAATTACAGTGAGCAGTTCCTGAAACAAAATCCTCTGGCCGTGCTGGGCGTTTTACGCGACCTGCAAAAGAACCAGGTGCCCGTTTGCATCACCTGGGGTAGCGGTCAGTTCATCAGCAAGATACTGGAAGTGAATCCAGAAGAGCTGGTCATGGATTTTGGCAGCCAGGAGTACGAGAACAACGCAGTACAGCGTGCGGGAAAGGTTACCGTGACCGCTGAAACACATGGCGCCAAAGTCGAGTTCACACTGACAAAGCTTTCTGCAGGCGATTTTCAGGCTTTACCTGCTTTTATTACTCCGCTTCCGGAAACGCTGTGGTTTATTCAGCGCCGTGAATATTTTCGCATCAGCGCCCCGCTCCACCCGGCCTATTTTTGTAAGGCATTTATGCCGGATAAAAGCGAGATTCGCTTTCGTCTGTTCGACTTGTCATTAGGCGGCATGGGCGCGCTGCTGGATGGCGAAGCGCCTGCCGCGTTGCAACCGGGCATGCGTTTTTCCAAAGTGGAACTGGATATGGCGTCGTGGGGGCAGTTCTATTTTGACGCGCAGTTGATCGCGATTGGCGAGCGTAAAGTCGTTGATGGCAAGAATGAAACCATTGTCACGCCGCGTCTGAGTTTTCGCTTTTTGAATGTCAGCCCGGGCGTGGAACGCGAGCTCCAGCGCATTATTTTTGCCCTGGAGCGCGAGGCGCGCGAACGCGCCAGCCGGGTACGCTAATTACATCGCATCCATCGCTTTTTGCACTTTCCAGATATAGCGCGGCGCCTGCGGCGCGGGGTGGTTTTCCGCCACATGCTTCATAAACGCGTCTGCGCTTAACTCGTTTATCTCTTCAATGGCTTCGCTTCTGTCGGACGAGAAAGTCCGCAGTAGCGCGCCTGCGCCATTCACATACGAGACCACCAGGGCGTACTGCATCACTTTCGGATCGCGGATGCCTGCCAGCGACCCGTGCTCAAGAATACTCAAATAAGCCGCCCCCATGGAGATGTTGCGCTCCGGGTTTTTGAGTTCGCTGGTGGACGGTTGTCCGCTCCAGCCCATATGACGGTAAACTTCGCGCCCGGCGGTGGAGGCTTTAAGCTGCATCAGGCCAACGGCGTTGGATTTGCTGACCAGATTCGGGTTACCGCCGGATTCCACGGCGATCATCGCGGTGATCAATTGCGGGCTGACGCCCCAGGCTGCACCGGCTTTTTCGGTGATGGGCATCCACTGCATTGCGCGTTTTACCGGAACTTCCGGGTTCCAGTCCGGGTTACGATAATCCTGTTTTGAACTACATCCGGCGAGCAGTACCACTAAAAAAGCAAACCATCTCAATTTCACGCAAGCTAATCCTTCTATAAGTGTCATCGGCTACGGATGACAACGACACAGGTTAGCGGCATGATAACTGTTTCCCTATAGATGTCAGCAAGGAATTGCCATGTCCACCTTCCATCTGATTGCCCCTTCCGGCTATTGCATTAACCAGCACGCCGCAGCGCTTGGCGTCGAACGTCTCACTTCGCAAGGCCATCAGGTTAACAATCAGCACGTCATCACCCGCCGTCATGAGCGTTTCGCTGGACATGACGAAGAGCGCCTGGCGGATATCAACGCACTGGCGCAATTGCCGGGCGACAACATTATCGTGATGCCGGTGCGCGGGGGGTACGGCGTCAGCCGTCTGCTCGCGGATATTGACTGGCAGGCGCTGGTAGCGCGCCAGCAGCATCAACCGTTGCTGATCTGCGGCCATAGCGATTTCACCGCCATTCAACTTGGGTTGCTGGCATACGGCAAAGTCATCACGTTTAGCGGGCCAATGCTGGCGGGTAATTTCGGTGCCGAAACGCTGGATGCCTTTACGGCAGAGCACTTCTGGCGCGCCATCAGCAATGAAACCTTTACCATTGAGTGGGACGGTGAAGGCCCGCAATGTGACGTGGCAGGCACGGTGTGGGGTGGAAACCTGGCGATGTTAACCTCGCTGATTGGTACGCCCTGGCTGCCGTCCATACCCGGCGGCATTCTGGTGGTGGAAGACATTAATGAACATCCCTACCGCGTGGAACGCATGCTGTTGCAGTTGTTGCACTCAGGTATTCTGGCGCAGCAGCGGGCGCTGATCCTCGGCAGTTTCTCGCTGGCGCAACCCAACGATTACGATGCGGGCTACAATCTTAATAAGATGATCGACTATCTGCGCGCGCAATTGACGATCCCGGTGGTCAGCGGGCTGGCGTTTGGTCATGAACCGCAGACCGTCACACTGCCGCTCGGTGCGCATGCCCGGTTGCAACATGCTGAAAAGACGCAACTGACCTTAACGGGTCATCCCACGATCTTGAGGTAAAAAAAGCGCTTTATGCTCTTATTAAAGCCTTGTTTCTGCCGTTATTATATGACGCACTAATCAACCCGGCCGGTTACCGCCGCCCGGGATCCCCCACGGTGAGGATTAAGGAGAAGCACACCATTGGACGCTGAGGCGATAATCAGTCTGTTTATTCTGGGTTCAGTTCTTGTAACCTGCAGTATTTTATTAAGCTCTTTCTCCTCCCGCCTTGGTATTCCCATTCTGGTTATCTTTCTGGCAATCGGTATGTTGGCCGGTGTCGACGGTATCGGCGGTATTCCGTTCGATAACTACCCTTTTGCTTACATGGTCAGTAACCTCGCGCTGGCGATCATTTTACTCGATGGCGGCATGCGCACCCGCGCCAGCTCGTTTCGCGTCGCGCTTGGCCCCGCGCTTTCCCTGGCGACTATTGGTGTGCTGGTCACTTCCGGTTTAACCGGGATGATGGCCGCCTGGCTGTTCAAGCTCAACATTATGGAAGGCTTTTTGATCGGCGCGATTGTTGGCTCCACCGATGCCGCCGCGGTGTTCTCGCTGCTCGGCGGTAAAGGGCTGAACGAGCGTGTCGGTTCTACCCTTGAAATCGAATCCGGCAGCAACGATCCGATGGCGGTGTTTCTTACCATCACGCTGATTGAGATGATCCAGAAGCACACGGCAGACATCGACATCATGTTCCTCGTGCATATTGTGCGGGAGTTTGGCCTCGGTATTCTGCTCGGCGGCCTGGGCGGCTATCTGTTGCAGCAGATGATTAACCGCATCTCTCTGCCGCCGGGCCTTTATCCGCTGCTGGCACTGAGCGGCGGGATTCTGGTTTTCGCCTTAACCACAGCCCTGCACGGGAGCGGCATTCTGGCGGTCTATCTATGTGGTTTTGTGCTGGGCAACCGCCCTATCCGTAACCGTTACGGTATCCTGCAAAATTTTGATGGCCTGGCCTGGCTGGCACAAATCGCCATGTTCCTGGTGCTGGGTCTGTTAGTCACACCGTCTGATCTGTTGCCGATTGCGGTTTCCGCACTCATCCTCTCGGCGTGGATGATTTTTGTTGCTCGTCCTCTGTCCGTGTTTGCCAGCCTGTTACCGTTTCGCGGTTTTAACCTGCGCGAACGCATTTTTATCAGTTGGGTGGGGTTGCGCGGCGCGGTGCCGATTATTCTCGCCACCTTCCCGATGATGGCCGGGCTTGATCACGCGCGCCTGTTCTTTAATGTCGCCTTCTTCGTGGTGTTAATCTCGCTGCTTTTTCAGGGAACGTCGCTCTCGTGGGCGGCGAAAAAAGCCAAAGTTGTCGTGCCACCGGTTGGCTGGCCGGTCTCCCGCGTCGGTCTGGATATTCACCCGGACAATCCGTTTGAGCAGTTTGTTTATCAACTCAGTGCGGATAAATGGTGCGTGGGTGCTGCACTGCGTGATTTACACATGCCTGCGGATACGCGTATTGCGGCACTGTTTCGTGACAACAGCCTTCTGCACCCGACCGGCAGTACCCGGCTGCGTGAAGGCGATGTGTTATGCGTGATTGGCCGCGAAAGCGATCTCCCCGCGCTCGGGAAGCTGTTTAGCCAGTCTCCGCCGGTGGCGCTGGATCAGCGCTTCTTCGGTGATTTTATTCTTGAAGCTGATGCTAAATTTGCCGATGTGGCGCTGATTTACGGTCTGGAAGAGGGGCTGGAGTATCGTGAAAGCCAGCAAACGCTGGGCGATATTGTGCAGCAACTGCTGGGTGCCGCGCCGGTCGTGGGGGATCAGGTCGAGTTCGCCGGGATGATCTGGACAGTGGCGGAAAAAGCCGATAATGCGGTACTGAAGGTCGGCGTTCGCGTGGCGGAAGACGAGGCGGAATAACCGCCTCGCGTTAAGTTACACTGTCACAACAGGCACGCGCGGCGCCAGGGCGCACATCAATTCGTACCCTACTGTTCCGGCCGCCGCCGCCACTTCATCGATTTTTATCTCGTTACCCCATAGCTCAACCGGCGTACCAATCCCGGCCTGCGGGCACGGGGTTAAATCCACCGTCAGCATATCCATTGAGATCGCACCAACAATGCCGGTACGAATGCCATCCACCAGCACTGGCGTGCCGGAAGGCGCGATGCGCGGATAGCCGTCGGCATACCCACAGGCGACAACACCAATACGCTGTTCGCTCTGCGCGCGGTAACGACAACCGTAGCCCACCGTTTCACCGGCTTTCAGCGTCTGCACGGCCATGATCTCACTGCTCAGCGTCATTACCGGGCGGATCCCGCTGTTGGCGACATCCTGCCACGCGCCTGATGGCGAAGCGCCATACAGCACCACGCCGGGGCGCACCCAGTCATAGTGCGTTTCCGGATGCCACAACGTGGCGGCGGAGTTAGCCAGCGAGCGCGGCGCGTTAATGCCTTCCGCCGCCTGCTCAATGCGCGCCAGCGGCGCGGTGATACCGTCTGCCCGCTCCGCTTCAGCAAAATGGGACATCAGCGTAACGGTCGCCACGTTGGTTAAGGCATTGAGTTGCTGGTACACGGTGTGCACGCGTTCAGGCATAAAGCCGAGACGATTCATGCCGCTGTTGATCTTCAGATAAACGTCGAGCGGCGCCTGCAGACGCGCGTCCTGCAAGGCTTTGATCTGCCAGTTGCTGTGCAGGCTGGTCGTCAGGCGATATTTATCAAACAGCGGCAGTTCGTCGGCATGGAAAAACCCTTCCAGCATCAGAATCGGCCCTTTCCAGCCGCGTTCGCGTAGCAAAATGGCCTCTTCAAGATTGAGCATCGCGAAGCCATCTGTGCTGTTGAGCGCGCGCCAGATGCGATCCAGACCGTGACCATAAGCGTTCGCCTTCACAACCGACCAGACTTTTGCGGCAGGTGCCGCGCGGCGCACAACCTGTAAATTATTGCTCAGCGCCGTTAAATCAAGCGTGGCGAGAACCGGACGAGACATTCCTATTCCTTCTTCGAATCAGTTATGAGCACCGTGTAAATGGTGCGCGCGCACAGGGGTAAAGCCAGGCGAATAACGCGCCACGCTTAAATCATCAGCAGCAATCGCAGGAGTACTGCCGGACATCAGGTCGCTTAACAGCTGGCCGGAACCGCAAGCCATTGTCCAGCCAAGGGTGCCGTGCCCGGTGTTCAGCCACAGGTTTTTATACGGCGTGCGTCCGACCACGGGCGTACCGTCTGGCGTCATGGGGCGCAGGCCGGTCCAGAAAGTTGCTTGCTCGACAAATCCGCCACGCGGGAAGAGATCGCGCACCACCATCTCCAGCGTTTCTCGGCGTGGTTTCAGCAGTTCCGTATTAAAGCCAACGATTTCCGCCATGCCGCCGACGCGAATACGCTGATCAAAGCGGGTAATGGCAATTTTGTAGGTTTCATCCAGGATCGTTGAAACCGGTGCGCCGTCTTCTTCGGCAATCGGGATCGTTAATGAATAACCTTTCAGCGGGTATACCGGGATATCGACGATGTTTTTCAGTAAGCCGGTAGACCACGAGCCAAATGCCATCACGTACGCGTCGGCTTTGACCACCTCTTCTCCACATTTCACACCGTAGATGTTCTCGCCTTCATACAGCAGGCGATCCACCGGGGTGTTAAAACGAAACTCCACGCCCGCCTGCGCCGCCATCTGCGCCAGTTGCTGGGTGAAAAGCTGACAGTCGCCGGTTTCATCATTTGGCAGACGCAAACCACCGGTCAGTTTGTGTGCAACTTCCGCCAGCGCGGGTTCGACTTCCGCCAGCCGGGCAGACTCCAGCAGCTGATAAGGCACGCCGGCATCCTGTAATACGGCAATATCACGCGTGGCGTTTTCGTACTGCTCGGCGGTGCGAAACAGCTGCAATGTACCGCCTTGCCGCCCTTCATACTGAATACCGGTAGTTTCGCGCAGCAGTTTCAGGCAATCACGGCTGTATTCCGCCAGACGCACCATGCGGCCTTTATTTTCCATATAGTGGCGCGTGTCGCAGTTGCGCAGCATCTGCCACATCCATTTCAGTTGCGATGAGGTGCCGTCGAGGCTGATTGCGAGCGGCGCATGGCGCTGGAACATCCATTTAATGGCTTTTAACGGCACACCTGGCGCCGCCCAGGGCGCGGCGTAGCCTGGTGAGATCTGCCCGGCGTTACCGGCGCTGGTTTCCTGCGCGGGACCCGGCTGGCGATCAATCACCGTGACGTCATGCCCGGCCTGGCGTAAATACCAGGCGCTGGTGACACCCACCACGCCACTTCCTAACACAACAACTCGCATATCCCTCTCCTGTGAGTAAAGCACGATCATCTGATTACAAATTGATAACCCAGATGAAAATATTATTCAACATATGGCTTTTTTATGGTGAGCTTCCTCACAGCTTCGCCGTATGACAAGGGTTTCTGTTATTTAGCATCTCCTGCTGCGCGACTTTTCGCCGCAGCATAATATTTCGAAACACTAGCTATTTACGCCGTTGATATGATGAAAAATCGCGAAGAAAAATTTATGGCTTAGGTACAGATTTAATTGCGTGTTCTATGCTTGAAATGAGACGCTCCATACAGAGAGTGTCGTTAACAACGAGGGCGCGCTAATGGCTACGATTGACTCAATGAATAAGGATTCTATTCGTCTGAGCGATGGACCCGACTGGACTTTCGAACTGCTGGATGATTACCTGGCGGAGATTGACCGGGTGGCGAAACTTTATCGGCTGGATACCTATCCGCACCAAATCGAAGTGATCACCTCAGAGCAGATGATGGACGCTTACTCCAGCGTCGGCATGCCGATCAATTACCCTCACTGGTCGTTCGGGAAGAAATTTATCGAAACCGAGCGGCTTTATAAGCATGGGCAACAAGGGCTGGCCTACGAGATAGTCATCAACTCTAACCCTTGCATCGCTTATCTGATGGAAGAGAACACCATTACCATGCAGGCGCTGGTGATGGCGCACGCCTGCTATGGACACAACTCTTTCTTTAAAAACAATTACTTATTCAAAAGCTGGACCGATGCCAGCTCAATCGTCGACTACCTGATTTTCGCGCGTAAATACATCACCGATTGCGAAGAACGCTACGGTGTGGACGAAGTGGAAAAGTTACTCGACTCGTGCCACGCACTGATGAACTACGGCGTCGATCGCTACAAACGTCCGCAGAAAATCTCGTTGCAGGAGGAGAAGGCGCGGCAGAAAAGCCGTGAAGAGTATCTGCAAAGCCAGGTGAATATGCTGTGGCGCACGCTGCCCAAACGCGAAGAAGAAATAACCATCGCGCAGGCGCGTCGCTACCCGGCAGAGCCGCAGGAAAACTTGCTCTACTTTATGGAAAAAAACGCGCCGTTACTGGAGTCGTGGCAACGCGAGATCCTGCGTATCGTGCGTAAAGTGAGCCAGTATTTCTATCCGCAAAAACAGACGCAGGTGATGAACGAAGGATGGGCGACGTTCTGGCACTACACCATCCTTAACCACCTGTATGACGAAGGCAAAGTGACCGACCGCTTTATGCTGGAATTTTTGCACAGCCACACCAACGTGGTGTTCCAGCCGCCCTATAACAGCCCGTGGTACAGCGGCATTAACCCGTATGCGCTGGGCTTTGCGATGTTCCAGGATATTAAGCGTATTTGCCAGTCGCCAACGGATGAAGACCGTTACTGGTTCCCGGATATTGCCGGTTCGGACTGGCTGGAAACGCTGCATTTCGCGATGCGCGATTTCAAAGATGAGAGCTTTATCAGCCAGTTTATGTCGCCGAAGATCATGCGCGATTTCCGCTTCTTTACCGTGCTGGATGATGACCGTAACAATTATCTTGAGATTGCCGCTATCCATAATGAAGAGGGTTACCGGGAGATCCGCTCGAAACTCTCCTCGCAATACAATCTCAGCAACCTTGAGCCAAACATCCAGGTGTGGAATGTGGATCTGCGCGGCGACCGTTCACTGACGCTGCGCTATATTCCGCACAACCGTGCGCCGCTGGATAAGGGGCGCCGCGAAGTGCTGAAACATGTGCATCGTTTGTGGGGTTTTGATGTGTTGCTGGAACAGCAAAACGAAGATGGCAGTGTGGAGTTACTGGAGCGTTGTCCGCCCCGCGCCAACAGCCTGTAATGAAAAACC
Source organism: Kosakonia sp. (assembly GCF_032104925.1). NCBI lineage: Bacteria > Pseudomonadati > Pseudomonadota > Gammaproteobacteria > Enterobacterales > Enterobacteriaceae > Kosakonia > Kosakonia sp. The sequence continues at coordinate 25,445 of NZ_DAMCGF010000007.1, read as the reverse complement.
CCTCTGTTGAGGGGTTTTCTTTGCTTATCGGCTTTGTAAGGCTAAATCACCCGGCATCGTTTTCTGCATCCGATGCCAGATCTCACCACTATCATGACCATAGCGGCGCACAACTTCGTAGACTTTGTCATGCTGCGCCTGTTCGCACACTTGTGCCAGCTGGTGGTAGAAACCGAGCGCCAGGCTGCGGGCTTCCGGGCTTGAGAAATAGTGGCGACCAATTCGCGTATACAACCCTTTCATGCCGTTAAGGATCAAACCATAAATTGGGTTACCGGACGCAAAGGCCAGACCGCGGAAAATGTTGTAATCGAGTTCAGCGAAGGCATCAGCATGATCTTCAACTTCACGCGCGCTGGCCAGTACTTTCAGCGCGTCTTCCGGATGCTGACGAAACGCGGTGCGAATAAAAATCGTGGAAATGTTGGTACGCACTGAAAGCAGATTATCGATCAGTTGCGGAACACTCTCGTGATCCAGACGCGCCAGCGTTTCCAGAATATTCAGCCCGGAGGTTTCCCAGAAGTTGTTCACTTTCGTCGGCTTGCCGTGCTGAATTGTCAGCCAGCCATCACGGGCGAGGCGCTGTAAAACTTCACGCAATGTGGTACGAGTGACGCCAATCAGTTCAGAGAGTTCGCGTTCAGCCGGAAGAATCGACCCCGGAGGGAAGCGACTATTCCAGATACTTTCAATGATGTACTCTTCCGCGAAACCCGCCGGGCTCTGCGCCTTAATGACCATAGAGAGATTTCCATTACACAGCTAAGCAAAGGACACTCATCATACCAGACCGCACCCGGTGCAGGTAGCGTACCTCATGAAGAAAAAAGGGGATCGGGGATCCATTTTGGCGATTTAACAACACTTATCCGCAATAGTAACAGGGCTTTGATGCGCAATATTTACCCCGCAGCACGGAGGATATTTTGTTGCGTAAATGGCAGCACTTTGTTGCCAGGTTTGACTTTTCGCATGATAAACATTCGATTACGCATTATTTTCTTGCCCGCTAGTGGCCTGCGCAATGATTTCGTTTACACTGCTTTGTCTACGCATCTCCCAGGGAAATGATTATGTTGCGATATTTAAACGGGTGCTCACGCGGGCGCGGCGCCTGGCTTTTGATGGCGCTAACAGCGTTTGCGCTGGAAATGGTCGCATTGTGGTTCCAGCATGTCATGCTGCTTAAACCTTGCGTCCTGTGCATTTATGAACGCAGTGCGCTCTTTGGCGTAATGGGCGCGGGTATTGTCGGAGCCATTGCGCCGAAAACACCATTACGTTATGTCGCTCTGGCTATCTGGATCTACAGCGCGTGGCGCGGCATCCAGCTGGCCTGGGAACATACCATGATCCAGTTACATCCTTCGCCGTTTATGACCTGCGATTTTGCCGCTCGTTTTCCGGGCTGGCTGCCGCTGGATAAATGGCTGCCGCAGGTGTTTGTTGCTTCTGGTGACTGTGCCGAGCGCCAGTGGTCATTCCTGACGCTGGAAATGCCACAATGGTTGCTGGGCATTTTTGTCGCCTATCTGGTTGTGGCACTGCTGGTGCTGATTGCTCAGCCGTTCAAACCGAAAAAACGCGACCTGTTTGGTCGCTAACAGAACGCTCCTTCGGGAGCGTTTTTTTTGACTGATTCAGGATCAAGGCAACATCCGCAAAGATGAATACTGGCAGGGAAAAGGACGATTCGGGTGGCTGGAGTTATCGCACTTATTTACTTCGCTTCAGGTACGCTCTTTTTTACGCAGAAGATCAGGCTGTTCGCCATTGTCTCTTCTTTTATTCTCTATATTGCTCTGCATATCGCTGCTGCCAGTACGCTTCTTAGCGGGCTGTTGCTGGCCTCTTTGTTCGTCGCGTTCGTCATCTTACCGACCCTGAAGCGCCCGCGTGACAAGAACGCGGTTCTTCACTTTTCCTTGCCCTGCTGGCGGCTGACTGTCCCGGTTATGTATGACGTTTTCGTTAGTCAGCCCATTCCGGTTTATTTAGAATATGCTCCTGCCAGTCGCGGACTTCTGACTCTTTCACCGCAATGTGGCGCACCGAAATACGCTCGGCATGCATGGCGGCTTTCGAGCCTGTACGCAACGGGTGCCACAGCGGCAACGCCTTTCCTTCCGCCAGCAGGCGATAAGCGCAGCTTGGCGGCAACCATTCGAAAGTGGGGAGATTTTCACGGGTCAGCTTGATGCAGTCCGGCTCATACTCGAAGCGGCGTTCGTAGTTGCGGCACTGGCAGGTTTTTATGTTTAGCTGGCGACAGGCAACGTTGGTGAAATAGATTTCGTCAGTGTCTTCATCCATTAACTTATGCAGGCAGCACTGCCCGCAGCCATCGCACAGCGACTCCCACTCCGCGTCCGTCATTTGCTCAAGGGTTTTGCTTTGCCAGAAAGGAGTGTCGCTCATGATGAAATCCGCCGTTGAAATCCAGGGTGCACCTTATAACCAGTCTGGCATGCGGATGCAAGTTTTGCCGCCAGGAAAGGCGGCAAACTGCTTTAAAGGACGCGAGTCGTCAATGAAAGCCCGTCGAAACTCACTTCCAGCTCATCACCACTGTGCAATGGCCCCACCCCTTCTGGCGTGCCGGTCAGAATGACATCGCCGGCTTTTAAGGTAAAGAAGCGGCTCATATAGGCAATCAGCGGAATAATTTTATGGATCATATCCGCCGTGGTGCCTTGCTGGCGCACTTCGCCGTTGATTTTCAGCCCAAGCGTGGTGTTTTGCGGATCGCTCTGGAATTCCGCCGCCGGGATAAAACCTGAAATGGGGCAGGAATTATCAAACCCTTTCGCTTTTTCCCATGGTTGCCCGGCTTTTTTCATTTTGCCTTGCAGATCGCGCAGCGTCAGATCGAGCGCGACACCATAACCGGCAATCGCTTTTTTCACATGCTCTTCCGTCGCCTGACGCAGCGTTGCACCAATCAGCACCGCCAGCTCAACTTCATGGTGAACCGACCCAAAATCCTGCGGCAACGCCAGCGGCTGGCGAAGATCGCACAACGCCGTTTCGGGCTTAATAAACAGTACCGGCTCTTCCGGGGTAGCGCTCCCCATCTCTTGAATATGTTTCGCATAGTTGCTGCCAACGCAAACCACTTTACTCACCGGGAAATCCAGCAGAGCGCCCTGCCAGTTATGATGTTGATACATGGTGTACGACCTCCGGTAACACATTGAACATGAGCGAAAAATGACTATCCGCGCCACCCGGCGGTTTGTCAAATGCCAATATGTTACGGCGATACAATAGCCATAATTAAGAAACGGCGGAGCGATCCGCCGTTACTGCCGTAGGATTATTCTTTACCCTGAGCGGCGAGATGCTGCTTCAATAAATTTTCTTGCGGCGGAGGAAGTTGCAAATAATAGCCCTGCGAAATTAACGCCTCTTTTACTTTTTCTAAATCTGCACCGACTAATTTTTTACGGCCATCGAGCGGCAGAATCATTGCCAACTGAGGCTGACCGAAACTTTGCATTAATGCTTCCGGCACGCGGGAAAAATCGTCTCTTTTTTCGACGTACAGATAAGTCTGATCGCGTCGGGCACTTCGGTAGATCACACAAAACATACTTTTACTCGGAATTATCGGGAGGTTACTTGCCTGAAAATAATAGTGACTATAACATGCCTGATAGTCTTCGGAATATCACTCAAGATGCGGGTGATAATAGCAAAATGAGTAAGGTCAGGATGTCAAATACGCCCATCGAGCTAAAAGGCAGTAGTTTTACCTTATCAGTGGTTCACTTGCATGATGCAAAACCCGAGGTTATTCGTCAGGCGTTAGAAGACAAAATCGCTCAGGCTCCCGCTTTTTTGCTGCACGCTCCTATTGTTGTCAATGTTTCCGCGCTGGAAGGCGCTGTTAACTGGCCCGCGCTGTTGCAGGCTATTACCACGACAGATTTACATGTGGTTGGCATTAGCGGTTGCAAAGATCCAGAACTGAAGGCTGAAGTTGAACGCGCCGGTCTTCCGCTGCTGACGGAAGGAAAAGAGAAAGCAGCGCGTAACGAGCGCGCACCGGAACCGACGCCGGTTGCGGCGCCGATCACAAAAACACGCTTAATTGACGCGCCGGTGCGTTCCGGCCAGCGCATTTATGCGCCAAATTGTGATTTGATTGTGACCAGCCACGTCAGCGCGGGCGCAGAGCTTATCGCCGATGGCAACATTCATGTCTATGGCATGATGCGCGGCCGGGCGCTGGCAGGCGCCAGTGGCGATAAAGACGCCCAAATATTCTGTTCTCACCTCACGCCGGAGCTGGTCTCCATTGCGGGGGAATACTGGCTGAGCGATCAGATCCCGGCCGAATTTTATGGCAAAGCGGCGCGTTTGCAGTTGGCCAACGACGCTTTGACAATTCAACCCTTAAATTAAGCCCTTTTAACAAGGAACTCCTATGGCACGCATTATTGTTGTTACTTCGGGTAAAGGGGGCGTTGGCAAGACCACCTCCAGCGCGGCCATCGCTACTGGTTTAGCCCAGAAGGGCAAAAAGACCGTTGTTATCGACTTCGATATCGGCCTGCGTAACCTCGACCTGATTATGGGCTGTGAGCGCCGCGTGGTTTATGATTTCGTTAACGTTATTCAGGGCGATGCCACACTCAATCAAGCGTTAATCAAAGATAAACGCACTGAAAACCTCTACATTCTCCCGGCATCGCAAACGCGTGATAAAGACGCTCTGACTCGCGAAGGCGTCGATAAAGTGCTGGAAGACCTGAAGAAAATGGACTTCGATTTTATCGTCTGCGACTCCCCGGCAGGCATTGAGACAGGCGCATTGATGGCGCTCTACTTCGCTGATGAAGCGATTATTACCACCAACCCGGAAGTCTCTTCCGTGCGCGACTCTGACCGAATTCTCGGTATTCTGGCGTCGAAATCCCGCCGCGCGGAAAATGGCGAAGAGCCGATTAAAGAGCACCTGCTGCTCACCCGTTATAACCCGGGTCGCGTAAACCGTGGTGACATGCTCAGTATGGAAGATGTACTGGAAATCCTGCGTATCAAACTGATTGGCGTGATCCCGGAAGATCAGTCGGTGTTACGTGCGTCGAACCAGGGTGAGCCGGTTATTTTGGATACCAATGCTGACGCCGGCAAAGCTTATGCCGATGCCGTGGAACGTCTGCTGGGAGAAGATCGTCCTTTCCGCTTCATTGAAGAAGAGAAGAAAGGTTTCCTCAAACGCCTGTTCGGAGGATAAGTTATGGCATTACTCGACTTTTTTCTCTCCAGAAAAAAGAACACCGCTAGCATTGCGAAAGAGCGTCTGCAGATAATTGTTGCTGAACGCCGCCGCAGCGATGCTGAACCGCATTATTTACCGCAGTTGAAGCGGGACATTCTGGAAGTGATCTGCAAATACGTGCAAATCGATCCGGAAATGGTGTCGGTGCAACTGGAGCAAAAAGGGGATGATATTTCCATTCTGGAACTGAACGTCACCCTACCGGAAACCGAAGAGACAAAATAGATTTCCCAGGTACCGGGATAAAAAAAGGCAGAATATTTTCTGCCTTTTTTATTTTATTTCCGCAAATAGGCTGTATTTATTTACAGTATTTAACGCGGGTATTCCGCAAGTAATATTTTCAGCTGATCGGCCATCAATTCCCCACGCCAGCCGCTAATTAATTCCGGCAACGAATTTTGCGGTTTCAATTTCCAGTGCCAGTTGAGTAATTGATTAATCTGCCGGCGTGATGCCAGCAGCTCAGCGCTAATACCCTGACTCTCGCTGATGGTCTGCACCAGCGCTTTGATAGCTTTGAACGCTTTACGATAACCCGGCATATCCATCAGATTAAGCAGCGGCTCTGGCAGCGCCTCTTCCGGCAATGCCTGCGCCTGCGCAACCAGCGCCAGCAGCGTTTTGCCATGGAAGCGGATTTCGCTCCCGGAAAGACCAATACTGTCCAGTTCGCCCATACTGCCAGGCATATAACGCGCCACGGCCCACAGGTTCTCTTCACGCACCACAAAGTTGACGGCTAAATCGCGCTCACGCGCTTTGCGCAGCCGCCAGTCGGCAAGTAAGCGCAGACAGGCAAGCTGGCGCGTACGTAATTGCCATGCGTTGGTAATCTCGCGCCACGCCTCTTCCGGGGCTAACACTTCCTGGCGGCGTTGCATCATCAGGCGGCACTCATCCAGCGCGGCATCCAGTCTTCCCGCCTGATCGGTTTCCGCCAGCAATTTACCGGCGATAGGCAGCAGGTACCACACATCGGCGGCGGCGTAATCGCACTGGCGTTCGGTCAGCGGACGCGCCAGCCAGTCAGTACGGGATTCGCTCTTATCAATCACCAGCCCGGTAAACTCTTCCACCATCGCTGCAAAGCCCCACGACAGCGGGCGGCCGCAGAACGCGGCGAGGATCTGCGTGTCAATCATCGGCTGTGGCTGTACACCAAACGCATTGAGGAACACTTCCAGATCTTCACTTCCCGCATGCAAATATTTGGTCACGGCGGTGTTGATGAGCAAATCGCGAAACGGCGTCCAGTCGGTGATGGTCAGCGGATCAATCAGCGCCACATGTTCACCGTCATACAGCTGGATCAACCCCAGTTGCGGATAATAGGTGCGGGTGCGGACAAACTCGGTATCCAGGGCAATCGCTGGAAATGCGCGGGCGGCTTCACATACTGCTGCCAGCGCATCGTTCGTCGTTATCATCTGGTAATTCACGTCATTTTCTCTTTAGTTGCGCCCATAAAAAACGCCGGCTTAACCGGCGTTAGGGGACTCACGCATAGCTCAGGCTTTATTGTCCACTTTGCCACGCGCTTCGTCACGCAATTCTCGCCTTAAAATCTTACCGACATTCGATTTTGGCAGTTCATTGCGAAATTCAACCAGCTTCGGCACTTTATAGCCGGTCAGCTGACGGCGACAGAAAGCGATCAATGCCTCTTCGCTCAGCGAAGCGTCCTTTTTCACTACGAAAATCTTCACCGCTTCGCCGCTGCTTTCCGACGGTACGCCGACAGCCGCCACTTCCTGCACGCCGGCATGTTGCATCACCACATCCTCGATTTCATTCGGATAGACATTAAAACCGGAAACCAGAATCATATCTTTTTTGCGATCGACGATGCGCAGGAAGCCTTCGTCATCCATCACCGCAATATCGCCAGTGTGCAGCCAGCCGTCACGCAGGATCTCATCCGTGGCGTCCGGGCGCTGCCAGTATCCCAGCATGACCTGCGGCCCTTTCACGCACAACTCGCCCGGTTCGCCCGGTGAAACTTCATTGTTGTCGTCATCGACCAGTTTGGCTTCCGTTGAGGGAACCGGCAGGCCAATGCTGCCACTGTGGTAGTCAATATCATGCGGGTTCACACTGACCAGCGGCGCACATTCGGTCAGACCGTAACCTTCCAGCAGATACTGCCCGGTTAATTTCACCCACCGATCGGCAACCGCCTGCTGAACAGGCATCCCGCCACCGGCGGACAGGTGCAGCGAGGAGAAGTCCAGCTTGCGGAAATCGTCGTTATTCAGCAAGGCATTGAACAGCGTGTTCACGCCGGTCATGGCCGTAAACGGATATTTGCCAAGCTCCTTCACCAGCCCCGGAATATCGCGCGGGTTGGTGATCAATAAGTTTTGCCCGCCGAGCTCAATAAACAGCAGGCAGTTCATAGTCAGGGCGAAAATGTGGTACAGCGGCAGCGCAGTGACCACCAGCTCTTTCCCGCGATGCAGCAACGGCCCGTAAGTCGCGTTCACCTGTTCAAGGTTTGCCAGCATATTGCGGTGCGTCAGCATTGCCCCTTTTGCCACGCCGGTTGTGCCGCCAGTGTATTGCAGGAAGGCGAGATCGTCGGCGACCACTTCCGGTTTGATGTACTGCATGCGGTAACCGGTCTGCAGCGCCCGACGGAAGGAGATGGCGTCCGGCAGATGATACTTGGGCACCAGCCGTTTCACATATTTCACCACGAAGTTCACCAGCGTCCCTTTTGCCGGGGAAAGCTGGTCGCCCATGCGCGTCAAAATGACATGCCGCACCTGCGTTTTATCAACGATCTTTTCCAGCGTATGGGCGAAATTCGACACAATAACAATCGCGGCAGCCCCGCTGTCATTAAGCTGATGTTCCAGTTCACGCGGCGTATAAAGCGGGTTGACGTTCACCACGATCATCCCGGCGCGCAAGATACCAAACAGCGCGACCGGGTATTGCAACAGGTTCGGCATCATCAACGCGACGCGATCGCCTTTTTGCAGCCCCAGCCCCTGCTGTAAGTAAGCCGCAAACGCCCGGCTGCGCTCTTCAAGTTTACGGAACGTCATGACCTCGCCCATGTTGATAAACGCAGGCTGGTCGGCGTAACGCGCCGTGGAGTGTTCAAATAATTCAACCAGGGATTGATAACGGTCAGGATTGATCTCCGCCGGAACATCGGCGGGATACCGGTTTAGCCAAACCTTCTTCAATGCATCACCTCTAAAATGAGTATTCTTGGTCATCACAACCCCAGTTAATAAACAAGTCGTTAACATAATATTAACTCAGCGTACCAGTTTATTAATTAAGCGGATTGAAGGTTGCGAAGCGCGTCACTAATTATTTTTCTTATACAAAGCCCAATATAAAAAACAGCGGCTTAGCCGCTGTTTCGTTTTCCTGATAAAACAAGAAATTACTCTGTTACGACCGTCTCAACTCGTGCAGGTTCAGGGGGGAACCAGCCCCATCCACCGTACCCGCCGTGCCACGCACGCGGATGCGGCCCCGGCCCCCAGTACCACGGGTCGATTGGCTGCGGCGGTAACATCACCTGCTGGGTTAACCGCCAGCGTTTGTAACCATTTGCCTGCATCACCATAAATTTATACGGCGCGTTGCCAATTTTGCCGTCTGCCGTGCCGGTTATCGGGCCAACCACGGTGACCAGCTGATTGCGGAAATCGACCGGATCGAGAAAACCGTTCACATCAGCAAAAATTCGCCCAACGGATGGCTCGCCCAGAACCGGACGCGCGCCGCTGTCGAGCGGTACGGCAGCGATCTCAAGCCGGGTTTTCCCCTGCTGATTCTGAATATCCACCACTTTACCGCCGAAGCGGGCTTCCTGGCCGACATACAGCGACGGCGCACTCATCACGCGCACTAAATCATCCTGCGGCGTGGGACTGGTTCCTTTAATCGCGTCAGGCACAGAAACACAACCGCTTAATACCACAATTGCCAGCCCTGCCAGCAACCTGCGCACAACCTTTTTTTGACCCGCCATGATGCGACTCCTTACCCCAGTGGATACTACTGAGATTCATTCCCGGCCAGGAAGTTTCTTCCATGCCACTTCGTTACGCAAATAAACCGGCTCGGCATGCTCGACGGCGACGGTTTTCTGCGCAGCCAACAGTTGACGAGCGATGGGCAGCATATCTTCCGCGGCGGGCAATAAGATCTCACCATCACGCAGGGTTGCCGTACTGTTGTTGCCCATCTCAGGCCATGCGGGCCAGCCAGTACCGACCATCGCCCACTCGCCATCCAGCAGCTGCAAACGTTCAGTGACGGCTTGCGGTTTTAATACCGCTTCCGTCTCTTCGCCGTGCCAGACGCCATTTTCATCGCGCTGATATTCTGCCCAATAGACTTCGCCCATGCGTGCGTCAATCGCCGCCAGCACGCGGGACGCGCCCGTTTTGCGCCACGCGCCCTGCGCCATCGTCGCCAGCGTTGAAACGCCAATCATCGGCAGGTCAGCGCCGAGCGCCAGCCCCTGCGCAATGCCAATGCCGATGCGCACGCCGGTAAAACTTCCCGGACCACGACCAAACGCCAGTGCGTCCAGTTGCGTCAGGTTAAGTTCAGCGTCGCCAAGCACATCCCTGACCAGTGGCAGGATGCGTTGCGTGTGTTCGCGTGGGCAAAGTTCGAAGTGAGCGAAGGTGGTTCCATCGTTCCATAAGGCGACAGAACAAGCCTCTGTGGCAGTATCAATAGCCAGAATGCGCATGGGTATAGCGGTCCATGAAAAACAAAATGGCGCGCATCTTACCACAGTCCACAGAAAATTACTGCGCCGGGGGAGAGGCGAGGAATTCAACCGCTCGGCGAATATCACGGGTTCGCGGTGCAGGCAGCAGGCTGGCGAGAAACACCGCGCCATAGGGGCGCATCACCAGACGGTTATCGCAAATGACCAGCACGCCGCGATCGTCAATATCACGTATCAGGCGCCCGACGCCTTGTTTCAGGGTAATAACCGCGTCCGGCAGCTGAACTTCATCAAACGGATCGCCTCCACGCAGACGGCAATCTTCCATCCGCGCTTTTAACAACGGATCTTCCGGAGACGTAAACGGCAGCTTATCAATAATGACCAGCGATAACGTGTCACCACGCACGTCCACCCCTTCCCAGAAACTGCTGGTTGCCACCAGTAACGCGTTACCGGCATTCACAAATTGCTGCAACAGTTGCCCTTTGCTGGTTTCTCCCTGCAGCAAGACGGGCAGGCTCATGGTGGCGCGAAATTGCTCGGCGAGGTCACGCATCATGGCGTGCGAGGTGCACAGCATAAAGCAGCGGCCATTGTTGGCTTCGATCATCGGTCTGAGCATCGCCGCCAGCTGGCGCGCAGCGCCTGGCTGATTGGTCTGCGGAAGATTGCGCGGTACGCACAGCAATGCCTGGCGCTCATAATCAAAGGGGCTTGGCAGCAACAGCGATTGCGCCCCTTCAATGCCAAGTCGCGCGGTAAAGTGGTGCAGATCGTCATTCACGGAAAGCGTTGCAGAGGTGAAAATCCAGCTGCCCTTTTTCTGCGCCATTACCTCGGTAAACTTATCCGCTACGGTCAGCGGCGTTAACGCCAGCGTGAAGTTACGTGAAGTACATTCATACCAGTAGCTGTAACCTGGCTGGTTGATCTCTTTGAGCCGTTTCAGCCTGGCACGATATGTCGTCGCGCGTTCGAACGCGGCATCCAGCAGTGCGGAGCGGCCCAGCGACAGCTTCGCCACGTCGTAACAGAGTTCCAGCGCATCATCGAGCAGCAACAGCGCACGTTGAATATGCGCATCTGCCAGTAGCTCGCGCAGGTTACCGCGATAACCCGGCTCACCTAACTGCAAGCGAAAATCCTGCGTGCTCTGCGCCAGACGATCGGCGCACTTCTGTAACTGCGCGGTATCTTTCAGTTCGGTGCGGTAGGCAATGGTGAAATCTTTAGCGAGATCAAGAAGCTGGCGGCTGGAGAGTGACTGACCAAAATACTGGCTGGCGATATCAGGAAGCTGGTGCGCTTCGTCAAAGATCATCACTTCGGCTTCCGGGATCAGCTCCCCGAAGCCGCTCTCTTTCACCACCATATCGGCAAGAAACAGGTGATGGTTGACCACCACCACGTCTGCATCCATCGCTTTTTTGCGCGCTTTGACCACGAAACAGTCTTTATACATCGGGCAATCGCTACCCAGACAGTTATCGTTGGTACTGGTCACCAGCGGCCACGCCTGCGAATCCTCCGCCACACTGACGCAGGTACTGATGTCACCATCGGTGGTTTGATTCGACCAGGAGCGCAGCAAAATCACATCGCTTAACGTTTGTACCGGCAGATCGCCACCGGCCAGCGCTTGCTGCTCCAGACGTTCAATACAGAGGTAGTTGGAGCGCCCTTTCAGCAGCGCGGTACGCCCGGTGAACTCAAGCGCCTTGGCGACGGTAGGTAAATCGCGGCTGTAAAGCTGATCCTGCAAGGCTTTCGAACCGGTGGAGATGATCACTTTTTTCCCGGCGCGCAGCGCAGGCGCGAGGTAGGCGTAGGTTTTACCGGTACCGGTGCCCGCTTCCACCACCAGCGGCTGCGTATTCTCAATCGCCTGTGTGACGGCTTGCGCCATCTGGCGCTGCGGTTCACGCGGTTTGAATCCCGCAATGGCTTTGGCTAACTGGCCGTCTGTTGCAAAATCGTCCGTCACACTACCCCCTGGTTAAATCGCCAGTGATTATGTCAGGGTGAGCGGATTTACGCCAGCCAGGTTTTTATGGCACTCTTGCCCGCGAATTCATGGCCAATAAGAAGGAAAAGACAATGACAATTGTGCGTATTGATGCGGCAGACCGCTGGTCTGATGTGGTTATCCACAATCAGACGCTTTACTACACTGGCGTGCCGGAAAACCTCGATGCCGATGCGTTTGAACAGACGGCCAACACGCTGGCGCAAATTGATGCGGTTCTGCTCAAGCAAGGCAGCGATAAAACGCGCATTCTTGATGCCACCATTTTTCTGGCCGATGGCGACGACTTCGCCGCCATGAATAGAGCGTGGGATGCCTGGGTTGTTGCGGGCCATGCACCGGTGCGTTGCACCGTGCAGGCAAAACTGATGAACCCGCGTTATAAAGTGGAAATCAAAATCATCGCCGCGGTGTAATTACTCGTCATCATCATCTTCAAAGCGCGCCACGATCCGTTCGCCGGTATGGCTGGCGCGTAACTCTTCAGCAACCTGCGCAATCGCCTGCCCGCTGCTCATGCCACCGGACATTAATTCCTGGATACGCTCTACCGCTTTTTGCTGCTGCTCGTGGCTGAGGGAAGGTAAACCTGCAAACATTGTCAACTCCTGCTAAATTGTTGGCGCTAATTATTTCATGCGTCGGCGCGCTTCACCAGCGCAGACGCACATGAGTCAGGATCAATGAAAACGTTATCCCCCGCCGTTATTTCGCTGCAGTGGCGCCAGGACGCCGCCGAACACTACTTTGCGCCACTCAGCCACCAGCCCTGGGCCATGCTGTTGCATTCTGGCCATGCTGAACATCCGCACAATCGTTTTGATATTGTGGTTGCCGATCCGCTGGAGACACTGACGACACACGGCGAGGCCACTACCCTTAATGGTAGCGAGATATCGCAGGAAGATCCGCTACACCTGCTGCAACAACGTCTGGATGCTTACCCGTTTCGATGCGAACCTCATGCCGATCTGCCGTTTCAGGGTGGTGCGCTGGGGCTGTTTGGCTATGATTTAGGCCGTCGTTTCGAAAAGCTGCCCGCGATTGCCGAACAGGACATTCGCATCGCGGATATGGCGGTCGGGATTTATGACTGGGCGCTGATTGTCGATCATCAGTTGCAGCGTGTGACATTGCTCAGCCATAGCGATGTTAACGCCAGGCTGGCATGGTTACAGGCGCAAAGTGAACCGCAGCGCCAACCGTTTCGGCTGACTTCCGCCTGGCAGGCCAATATGACGCGTAGCGAATATGGCGAAAAATTCCGCCAGGTTCAGGCATGGTTACACAGCGGCGACTGCTACCAGGTCAATCTGGCGCAACGTTTTACTGCCGACTATTGCGGGGATGAGTGGCTGGCGTTTAGCCAACTCAATCGCGAAAACCGCGCGCCGTTCAGCGCTTTTCTACGCCTTGAACACGGCGCGATCCTGAGCCTGTCGCCGGAGCGTTTTATTCGCCTTGAACGCGACAATATAGAAACACGCCCGATTAAAGGCACGTTGCCAAGGCTTGCCGACCCGCTGGCCGATGCGCAGCAGGCACAGAAACTCGCCGCCTCACCGAAAGATCAGGCCGAAAACCTGATGATTGTTGATTTGATGCGCAACGATATCGGTCGCGTGGCGACACCGGGGTCGGTGCGCGTGCCGGAACTGTTCGTGGTCGAACCTTTTCCTGCCGTGCACCATCTGGTCAGCACTGTAACGGCGAAATTGCCCGCCGGACGCAATGCCAGCGACCTGCTGCGCGCGGCGTTTCCGGGCGGCTCGATCACTGGCGCACCGAAAGTGCGGGCGATGGAAATTATCGATGAGCTTGAACCGCAGCGGCGTAACGCCTGGTGCGGTTCGATTGGTTATCTCAGTTTCTGCGGGAATATGGATACCAGCATCACCATTCGCACGCTCAGCGCCTGTGCGGGGAAAATTTACTGTTCCGCAGGCGGCGGCATTGTGGCCGACAGCCAGGAAGAGGCGGAGTATCAGGAAACTTTTGATAAAGTTAACCGTATCCTGCGGCAACTGGAGAGATGATTCGTGGAGCAACCGGCTTTAACTCTGGATGATTTTTTATCGCGCTTTCAGCTTTTACGCCCGCAACTCAACCCGGCGGTTGCAAATACACGTCAGGCGGCGGTACTGGTGCCGGTAGTGCGCCGTGAGCAGCCCGGCTTATTACTGACGCAACGCTCGCCTCTGCTTCGCAAGCATGCCGGTCAGGTAGCGTTCCCCGGGGGCGCGGTTGACAGCACGGATGCGTCGCTAATCGCTGCGGCACTGCGCGAAGCGCAGGAAGAGGTCGCCATTCCGCCTGAGGCCGTCGAGGTGATTGGCGTTTTGCCGCCGGTTGATAGCGTGACCGGTTTTCAGGTTACGCCGGTGGTCGGCATTATCCCGCCGGATTTGCCCTATCACGCCAGTGAAGATGAAGTGGCGGCGGTGTTTGAAATGCCGCTCGCCGAAGCGCTGCGTCTTGGCCGCTATCATCCGCTGGATATCCACCGCCACGGCAATGCGCATCGGGTGTGGTTATCCTGGTATCAGCATTATTTTGTCTGGGGCATGACGGCAGGAATTATTCGCTCGCTGGCGCTGCAGATAGGGCGCAGACCTTGACTATACTTTACATATAGCACTTTTGTGACAGCGTACGCGCTATTAGTAAAATCAGGGTTAGCCATTAGTTTAATTCATGTGAATAGTTAAGCTGATGATGGCCTTCCCTCTTACACTATGCGCAGTTATTACATCGTTACTGGAAACCCCGGTAACCCTGTCAGGAGCGTTAATGTGATTAGTCTATTCGACATGTTTAAGGTGGGGATTGGTCCCTCATCTTCCCACACTGTAGGCCCGATGAAGGCCGGTAAGCAGTTCGTCGATGATCTGGTCGAAAAAGGATTGCTGGATGACGTCACCCGCGTGGTAGTGGATGTGTACGGTTCGCTCTCCCTTACCGGGAAAGGCCACCATACCGATATCGCGATCATTATGGGACTGGCGGGTAACGAGCCGGCCACAGTCGATATCGATGCAATCCCGGGTTTTATCCGTGATGTGGAAAATCGCGGGCGACTGTTGCTGGCGCAGGGGCGTCATGAAGTCGATTTCCCGAAAGATGACGGGATGCGTTTTCACAGCGATAACCTGTCGCTGCATGAGAACGGCATGCGTATCACCGCGCTGAATGGCGAAAACGTCATTTACAGCAAAACCTATTATTCCATCGGCGGGGGCTTTATCGTCGATGAAGAGCATTTTGGTAAAGAGACCACCAGCTCGGTCGATGTCCCTTATCCGTTCAATTCCGCTACCCAGATGCTGGAGTATTGCAAAGAAACCGGCCTGTCGCTTTCTGGCATGGTGATGCAAAACGAACTGGCATTGCACTCGAAAAAAGAGATTGAAGAGTACTTCGGTAATGTCTGGTCCACCATGCGCGCCTGTATCGATCGCGGCATGAATACGGAAGGCGTGTTGCCGGGGCCGCTGCGCGTTCCGCGCCGCGCTTCCGCACTGCGCCGCATGTTGGTTGCCAGCGATAAGCTCTCCAGCGATCCAATGAACGTTATCGACTGGGTGAACATGTTTGCGCTGGCGGTTAACGAAGAAAACGCCGCCGGTGGCCGCGTGGTAACCGCACCAACTAACGGTGCCTGCGGTATCGTTCCGGCGGTGCTGGCCTATTACGACCACTTTATCGAATCCGTCAGCCCGGATATTTATATCCGCTATTTTCTCGCCGCTGGCGCTATCGGCGCTTTGTATAAAATGAACGCTTCCATTTCTGGTGCCGAAGTTGGCTGCCAGGGCGAGGTGGGCGTTGCCTGTTCGATGGCTGCGGCGGGTCTGGCAGAACTGCTGGGCGCCAGCCCGGAGCAGGTCTGCGTGGCGGCGGAAATTGGCATGGAACACAACCTTGGCCTGACCTGCGATCCGGTGGCCGGGCAAGTCCAGGTGCCGTGCATTGAGCGTAACGCTATTGCTTCAGTGAAAGCGATTAACGCCTCACGCATGGCAATGCGCCGAACCAGCGCGCCGCGCGTTTCGCTCGATAAAGTGATCGAAACGATGTATGAGACCGGTAAAGATATGAACGCCAAATACCGTGAAACATCACGTGGCGGGCTGGCCATCAAAGTACAGTGTGATTAATTCTTGCTTATCAACGCCGTTCAGCCGAACGGCGTTTTTTCATGTTTACTGCAGTTGAGTGAGCTTTCACCGATTTATCGTCGCTCCGGTAATTCCCCACTACACTTTGAGTGTTCTGGCATGGAAATCAGGCCAGGGATTTTACAGGCGGCAGCGGCATGCAGACGGCTCAACGGATCATTAAAAGTTACCGACGACGGCGCGCCATTGTTTGCGTGCTGGTTGGCGCTGTCGCACTATTTTTAACCCTCACGTTTCGCTTTATTTCGGAGCGTAATTTAAATCATCAGCGTATTTACGCCTTTACCAACCACGCGGTTAAAACCCTTGAGCGATTGATGCTGCCGCTGGAGGCGGGTCGCAGTGTGCTGGTGCCGCTGGTTGGCATTCCCTGTAGCGATATTCACCTGCAGCTTCGCAAGCTGGCAGCAAGCCTGCAAACCGTGCGCTCTATCGGCCTGATTCAGAACGGAACGCTCTACTGTTCGAGTATCTTTGGCCAGCGCGATGTTGCCATTCACCAGCTTCAGCCCTCGCTGCCTTCACGTTCGCAAAAGCTGGTGCTCACCACCGATCAGTCACTGCTAAAAGATCGCCCTATCTTGATCATGTGGTATCCCACCAGTGAGGACGGACAAAGTGGCGTGATGGAGGCGGTAAATATTGAGCTGCTGAGTAATTTAATGCTGGAGCCGCAAGCGCCATTGATTACCAGCGTCAGCCTCAGCGTCGGCGGCAAACATCTGGTCGAAGGCAAAGGTGTGCTGGATAACTTACCGTCGCTGGAAAACGAAAAGCGCTACCAGCGTACTTCTGCCCATTTTCCTTTTACCATTAGCGTAACCGGGCCGGGTTCTACGCGACTGGCGCTGTGGCATTTGCCTTCGCAGTTACCGCTGGCGCTGATGATGAGTTTATTGACCGGTTTTATTGCCTGGTTTGCCACCGCCAGCCGGATGAGTTTTTCCCGCGAGATAAACCTCGGGCTTGCCGGGCATGAGTTTGAGCTGTTTTGCCAGCCATTGCTCAATGCACACAATATGCAGTGTGCGGGCGTCGAAATTTTGTTGCGCTGGCACAATCCGCGTCAGGGCTGGATCCCGCCGGAGATATTTATCCCGATTGCCGAAGAGCAGCATCTGATTGCCCCACTGACGCGTTATGTGCTGGCTGAAACCCAGCGTCAACTGGCGCTCTTTCCTGATGATCCTCACTTTCATATCGGCATCAACGCCGCACCAAGCCATTTGCGCCACGGTGAGTTGTTAAAAGATCTCGTCCAGCTCTGGTTTAACAAAAATCCTGCCCAGCAGTTAACCATTGAACTCACGGAGCGCGATGCGTTGCTGGATGTCGAATCACGCATGCTGCGCGAGCTTCATCGCCATGGCGCGAAGATTGCCATTGATGATTTCGGTACGGGTAATAGTTCACTTTCGTGGCTGGAGAAATTACACCCGGACATCCTGAAAATTGATAAGTCTTATACCGCAGCTATTGGTACGGATGCGGTTAACTCGACGGTGACCGATATGATTATCGCGCTCGGCCAACGGCTGAATATTGAGCTGGTCGCGGAAGGAGTGGAGACAACGCAACAAGCACTGTATTTACGTCAACAGGGTGTGCATATGTTGCAGGGATTTCTTTTTGCAGCACCGATGCCGGTGAAGGATTTTCCGGCCTGGCTGGCGGGGAATATCTCCCCGCCGCCGGAACGGCATAACGGTCATGTCGCACCGTTAATGCCGGGGTAAAGATTACTCTTCTTCGTCGTGAGCAGGTTGCTCTTTAACAATACGGACCAGATCAACACGGTAATCGTTGGCTTCCATCACGGTGATATGCAACGGTGCCATTTCGAAGGTTTCGCCCACAGGCGGGATTTGCCCTCGCGCGGCAATCACCAGACCCGCCACAGTGGCAATGTCTTCGTCTTCATCGATGAAGTTGTCCAGACCCAGCGTGTGTTGGAGCGCATGCAAGTCTGTGGTGCCTTTCACCAGCCAGCCGTCACCATCGGCAACGATTTCTGGCGTTTCATCCGCGTCCGGGAATTCACCGGCGATAGCCTCCAGCACGTCCAGCGGCGTTACCAGGCCTTGCACAACACCAAACTCATTGGTGACGATAACAAAACTGCCGCGCGCCCGGCGCAATACAGCCAGCAGCTTAATCGGATCCAGCGTCTCCGGCACCACAATCGCCGGTGTTGCCGAAGCGATCGCCGCAACATCCACGCCCTCTTCCAGCGCCACCAGTATCTCTTTTGCGCGCACAATGCCAATGACTTCATCCAGCTCACCACGGCAAACCGGGAACAAGCTGTGCGGCGAGGACAGCAGTTGCTGGCGGATCTGTTCAACACCGAGGTTGGCATCCACCCAACTGATATCACCGCGCGGCGTCATAATGCTGCGAAGCGAGCGTGAAGCCAGCGTTAATACGCCGTTAATCATATAACGCTCTTCTTCCGCAAACGCCCCTTCCGGCACCGGTACAGAGGCCTGGCTATCAGCTTCAATTTGCGGGTTCGACTGACGGCGACCGCCCATTAAACGCAGGATGGCATCAGCCGTACGGGCGCGCAGCGGCAGATGTGACTGATGGCGAATAAAGTTGCGGCGCGCAATCTGGTTAAAGAACTCAATGATGATAGAGAAACCAATCGCCGCGTACAGGTAACCTTTCGGAATATGGAAGCCAAAACCTTCAGCCACCAGGCTCAAACCAATCATCAGCAGGAAGCTCAGACAGAGCACGACCACCGTGGGATGTTGGTTCACAAAACGCGTCAGCGGTTTTGACGCAAGCAGCATCATTGCCATCGCAATAACGACAGCCGCCATCATTACCGGCAGGTGATTGACCATGCCTACTGCGGTGATGACCGCATCGAGTGAGAAGACGGCGTCAAGAATAACGATCTGCACGACCACTACCCAGAAACTGGCGTAGCCTTTGCCATGCCCGCTGTCATGCTCGCGGTTTTCCAGCCGTTCGTGCAGCTCCGTCGTCGCCTTGAATAGCAGGAACACACCGCCGAATAACATAATCAGATCGCGCCCGGAGAAGGTGAAATCCCAGACGGAAAAAAGCGGTTGTGTCAGCGTGACCATCCACGAGATCAGCGATAACAGCCCCAGTCGCATCACCAACGCGAGCGACAGACCAATGAGACGCGCTTTATCACGCTGTTTCGGCGGCAGTTTGTCGGCAAGGATGGCAATAAACACCAGGTTGTCGATACCGAGAACAATTTCCAGAACTACCAGCGTCAATAATCCCGCCCAAATCGAGGGATCCATTAAGAATTCCATGACAGGCTCCTGAGAAGAGATGCGTTATTCAGTGTGCACAAACGCACAAATGTGACATTGAACGTCGTTGGGAAATGGCGGAAAACGCCGGGCTGCGTGGCACGAGAAGGCCAAAAAGTGAACTGACGTCGGTGACGATCCATACGGTGGGCTGCTGCCCTATACTCCTGACTCATTAAACGGAGGATAAACATATCAGAGAGACTTTGGCATTTGCAAAGATTTACCGGAATTTGCAATTTATGTGGATATTTTGCGCTTCGAAATTTCACGAAGAGGAAACCTAAATTACGGATCTTCATCACATAAATTATTTTTTCGCTATCTAAAATAATTCCCGAAAGTCATAGGTGTTCTCTTTAACCCTTATCTGAATCGATTCGGTTTACCGTTACCGGGACAGATTCACAATACATCAATTAATGGTGTGTTAACGACAAGAAGAAGGAGGTAGCAAGTGACCATTGCTATTGTTATAGGCACACATGGTTGGGCTGCGGAACAGTTGCTCAAAACCGCCGAGATGCTGCTGGGCGAGCAGGAGAACGTCGGTTGGATTGATTTTGTTCCCGGTGAAAATGCGGAAACGTTGATCGAAAAGTACAACGCACAGCTGGCGAAGCTGGATACCGGCAAAGGTGTGCTGTTTCTCGTTGATACATGGGGCGGCAGTCCGTTTAACGCTGCCAGCCGTATTGTCGTCGATAAAGAGCATTATGAAGTTATTGCTGGCGTCAATATTCCGATGCTGGTGGAAACACTGATGGCCCGGGATGACAACCCGACCTTTGACGAACTGGTGGCGCTGGCGGTGGAGACCGGACGCGAAGGCGTGAAAGCGCTAAAAGCACAACCGGTGGCAAAACCCACACCGGCTCCTGTGGCACCGAAAGCGGCAGCACCGGCCAAACCCATGGGGCCTAATGATTATATGGTTATCGGCCTTGCCCGTATCGATGACCGTCTGATCCATGGCCAGGTTGCTACCCGCTGGACAAAAGAGACTAACGTTACGCGTATTATCGTCGTGAGCGACGAAGTGGCAGCAGATAATGTCCGTAAAACTCTGCTGACTCAGGTTGCGCCTCCAGGTGTGACGGCGCATGTCGTTGATGTCGCCAAAATGGTGCGTGTGTACAACAACCCTAAATACGCAGGCGAGCGCGTGATGCTGTTGTTCACCAATCCGACGGATGTGCTGCGCGTCGTTGAAGAAGGGGTAAAAATCACCTCCGTCAACATTGGCGGTATGGCTTATCGTCAGGGTAAAACCCAGGTGAATAACGCAGTTTCGGTGGACGAGAAAGATATTGCCGCCTTCAGGAAATTGAATGAACGCAATATTGAGCTGGAAGTCCGCAAAGTTTCAAACGATCCGAAACTGAAAATGATGGATTTAATCAGCAAAGTGGCGAAATAACCGCGGCGGCCTGATTGACTCAGTTTTCACACTTACGTCTGATTTAGCTATAGGAGAAGTACAATGGAGATTACCACTCTTCAGATTGTGCTGGTGTTCGTCGTCGCGTGTATTGCCGGTATGGAGTCGATACTCGATGAATTCCAGTTCCACCGTCCGTTGGTGGCATGTACGCTGGTGGGCATCGTTCTGGGTGATATGAAAACCGGTATTATTATCGGCGGTACGCTGGAAATGATTGCTCTGGGCTGGATGAACATCGGTGCGGCGGTCGCTCCCGATGCGGCGCTGGCGTCGATTATCTCGACCATTCTGGTCATTGGCGGTCATCAGAGCATCGGTGCCGGTATCGCGCTGGCCATTCCGCTGGCGGCAGCAGGCCAGGTTCTGACCATTATTGTTCGTACCATTACCGTCGGCTTCCAGCATGCCGCGGATAAAGCAGCCGAAACCGGTAATCTGACGGCACTTTCCTGGATCCACGTCTCTTCCCTGTTCCTGCAAGCTATGCGTATCGCTATCCCGGCGGTCATTGTCGCTATCTCTGTCGGTACCAGTGAAGTTCAGAGCATGCTGAACGCCATTCCTGAAGTCGTGACCAGCGGTCTGAATATCGCCGGTGGTATGATCGTGGTGGTAGGTTATGCGATGGTCATCAATATGATGCGCGCAGGCTACCTGATGCCGTTCTTCTATCTCGGCTTCGTGACGGCGGCATTCACCAATTTCAACCTCGTCTCGCTGGGTGTTATCGGTGCAGTCATGGCGATCCTCTACATTCAGCTCAGCCCGAAATATAACCGTTCAGCAGGCGGCGCTGCTCCGGCTGCGGGTTCCAACGATCTTGATAACGAACTGGATTAACAGGTGAACGACATGGTTGATATGACAAAAACCCCGACTGAGAAAAAACTCACCCAGAGTGACATTCGTGGCGTGTTCCTGCGTTCTAACCTGTTCCAGGGGTCATGGAACTTCGAACGCATGCAGGCATTGGGCTTCTGCTTCTCGATGGTGCCGGCGATTAAACGCCTGTACCCGGAAAATAACGAAGCGCGCCGTCAGGCCATTAAACGTCATCTGGAGTTCTTCAACACCCATCCATACGTGGCAGCGCCGGTACTGGGCGTTACGCTGGCTATGGAAGAGCAGCGTGCGAATGGTGCAGAGATCGACGATGGCGCGATTAACGGTATTAAAGTTGGTCTGATGGGGCCGCTGGCCGGTGTCGGTGACCCGATTTTCTGGGGTACGGTGCGCCCGGTATTTGCAGCGCTCGGAGCAGGGATTGCCATGAGCGGTAGCCTGCTCGGGCCACTGCTGTTCTTCGTCTTGTTCAATATCGTCCGTCTGGCAACACGTTATTACGGCGTGGCGTACGGCTACCGTAAAGGTATCGATATTGTTAAAGATATGGGCGGTGGTTTCCTGCAAAAACTGACCGAGGGGGCGTCAATTCTCGGCCTGTTTGTTATGGGGGCGTTGGTTAACAAGTGGACGCATGTGAACATTCCACTGGTGGTATCAGAAATTACCGATCAGACCGGTAAAACCAACGTTACGACAGTACAAACCATTCTCGATCAATTGATGCCGGGCCTGGTACCGTTGCTGCTGACTTTCGCTTGTATGTGGCTGCTGCGTAAGAAAGTTAACCCGCTGTGGATCATCGTTGGCTTCTTCGTCATCGGGATTGTGGGTTACGCTATCGGTCTTCTGGGTCTTTAATATGTGATGTGATAACCGGGGGCTTGCCCCCGGTTTTTTTATGTAAGGAGAAACAATGACGATTACGGATATCGTATTGGTACTGTTTATCGCCGCCCTGCTGGCTTTCGCCATCTATGATGAATTCATCATGCCACGCCGCAATGGTGCCACACTCCTGGCGGTTCCCCTGTTACGCAGAAGCCGTACCGATGGCGCAATTTTTGTCGGCCTACTGGTGATCCTTATCTATAACAACACAGCCAATGGCGGTTCATCATTAACCATGTGGTTATTATTTGCCCTGGCTTTGCTGGGTATTTATCTATTCTGGATCCGCACCCCCAAAATCATCTTTAAAATGCGTGGTTTTTTCTTTGCAAATGCCTGGATTGAATATAGCCGTATAAAAGAGATGAATTTATCGGAAGATGGTGTGTTAGTGATGCAATTAGAGCAGCGACGTTTGCTTATTCGCGTACGAAATATCGACGACCTGGAAAAGATCTCAACAGTTTTACTTAAAACTCAGTAAGTTAGCATTTGAGAGGGCGAAAATCGCTCCGCGTAAATAATCAGCAGAGTTATAGCCGTTGCTATATTGATGGGAGATTTACTTATATTTATTAACGTAACTTTTACCAATAAATCTAAATGCTAATCGTTATCACACGGCAAGCAACATTATATATTGCCGTTGTTGTTTTATATTCTCAAAATATGTTAAGGTGCGTCCGTCGTTGGGGAGTAGCCGATTTCCACCACCCGGAAATGTACGTGTCAACATACTCGTTGCAAAACGTGGCGCGTACGGACTGAAACCATCAGTCAGGCGAGACCATTGGCACATCAACTGCTGTTTACTGGGGGCAGAGATGTGTTATATGGAATTCCCGGTCAGGACGCTCACATGAATTTATCTGCCACTCTTCTCCTCGCTTTTGGCATGTCGATGGATGCTTTCGCGGCTTCTATCGGTAAGGGCGCCACCTTACATAAACCGAAGTTTTCCGAAGCATTGCGCACTGGCCTTATCTTTGGCGTGATTGAAACCCTGACGCCGCTGATTGGCTGGGGGCTGGGCCTGCTGGCCACAAAATTCGTCCTGGAATGGAATCACTGGATAGCGTTTGTGCTGCTGGTGTTTCTCGGTGGTCGAATGGTGCTTGAGGGAATACGTGGCGATGACGACTGTGAAGCGGAAACGCCCCATCGTCATGGTTTCTGGTTGCTGGTAACCACCGCAATTGCTACCAGTCTCGACGCGATGGCTGTTGGCGTTGGCCTCGCGTTCCTGCAAGTCAATATTCTCGCAACTGCGCTGGCTATTGGCTGCGCCACTTTTATTATGTCCACGCTAGGAATAATGATTGGTCGCTTTATTGGCCCCTTGCTTGGAAAGCGCGCCGAGATCCTCGGTGGGATCGTACTCATTGGCATAGGCGCGCAGATCTTGTGGAGCCACTTCGCAGCCTAACTTTCCCGCTGTAAACAGTGGATTGTAAAATCGGTCTGGCAGTGGAACTGCTCCATTGCCGCTAACTTTTCCCACACCTCCGGTTTTGCCCGCCAGGCAAAAGGCGTCATCTGCAATAACGCCACGGCTTGCTGGCCCGTCAATGTCATCTCATAAGAGAGCGATTGCTGTTCCAGCAGTTTGAATCCCGCAATATCGCCGCTGTTTTCCGCATGTAAATGCACCTCATCATATATGAGCCCCTTAAGTTCCATCAGATGGCGTGGCCCAGGTGATGCAGTGATAACAATACCGTCTGGTTTCATTACGCGTGCCAGTTCTTGCGCCTTACAGGGCGCATAAATACGCACCAGCCCGTCAATGCAACCATCCTCAAAAGGCAAGCGGTGGCTGGATGCAACACAGAACATGATCGCCGAATAGCGTTTTGCCGCCGCACGGATCGCCGCTTTTGAAACATCCAGCCCTAACATTTGTGCACCATGTTGCTGAGCAATCGCGGCAAACGCCTGGGTGTAATACCCTTCTCCACAGCCAATATCCAGCACCGCATCGGCTAACGACGGTAGCCGCGCATGCAAAATGTCGCCAATCGCATCACGCAGTGGCTGGTAATGCCCCGCATCCAGAAAGGCACGGCGCGCCTGCATCATCTCCGCACTGTCACCAGGATCTTTCGAGCGTTTATGCTGAACGGGCAAAAGATTGACATACCCCTCTTTCGCAATATCAAACTGATGTCGCTGTGCGCAAAAGAAGGATTTATCTCGACGGTGCAAAGGTTCGTGGCAGAGCGGACAACTGAAAGCCATAAAAACTCCGGGGCGTTCTTAAAGGGCGAAAGTGTACCGCCATTTGTTATGCCGTGGAAATTAAAAAGCCCCGCACTAAGGCGAGGCTTTATGTCTGACATTGATGCGCTACACGCGCTTCAAGCTCAGGGGTGTCGAAATCAGATAGCAGTTACGTTAACTGCAGCCGGGCCTTTCTGGCCGTCCTGAATTTCAAACTCAACGTTCTGGCCTTCGGCCAGAGTTTTGAAGCCGTTACCCTGGATCGCAGAGAAGTGTACGAATACATCTTTGCTGCCGTCAGCCGGAGTAATGAAACCAAAACCTTTAGACTCGTTGAACCACTTAACTTGACCTTTAATCTTTGCCATTTGCAAAATTCCTTAATGTATATACTTCGCCCGCAGGCATTGACTGAGAAAACTGAGACATTACTGCTTGAGGCACTAATATAAGGTTCGGCAGAGAAGCTGTATTCAACGAAACGTGTTTACTCAGGACTTCTTTACTGAAAATGCCACACATAAACAGAACTGTACCTCG